>DATGFC010000083.1:0-3607 GCA_035309485.1 Candidatus Sulfotelmatobacter sp. | reverse complement strand
AGGAACTTTCCCAGAATGCTCTTGGGGCGCTCTCCCGGACAGGGCAATTTTCCCGATAGCAATCATTTCCTCTCCCGGAATAATTGATTCCATGCTCACACCGTACTACAATGGATGAGTCAAGTCAATTATTACCCCCCCCCGATCTATTGGAATCATGATGTTGCCGAGAAAACGACAAGTAATCTCTTGGAATCAAGAGTTTACAGGCAAAATCTTGGAAACACATGACTTAGCTACGATATGATCCCCGTTCCCCGACTGCAATGATCGGCGTTTCGAGCTGTGGAACGCAAGGACCGTGGTCACACCGCGGTGTGCGTGAGAAGCGATCCCTTGTAATTCAGGGCCTTCAGGCCGAGGAATCGCGCCGTCCCACCTAATTCTTCCTCGATCCGCAGCAGCTGGTTATATTTCGCGATGCGGTCGGTGCGCGATGCCGATCCGGTCTTGATCTGCCCGGCCCCGGTGGCTACGGCGAGATCCGCGATAAAGGTGTCTTCGGTTTCGCCGGAGCGATGCGAGATGACCGAGGTATACCCGTTGCGGCGCGCCAGATCGATCGCGTCCAAAGTCTCGCTGACGGTGCCGATCTGGTTGACTTTGACCAGAATCGAATTGGCGACGTTCCTGTCGATGCCTTCCTGCAGGAACTGGACGTTGGTGACGAAAAGGTCATCGCCGACCAACTGAACCTTGTCTCCCAATTCGCGGGTGAGGTTCTGCCAGCCGTCCCAATCGTTCTCGGCCAGGCCGTCTTCGAGCGAGACGATGGGATAGTCGTTCACCCACTTCGCCCAATACTTGACCATGTCGTCGGAACTCCGGGCCGACTTGTCGGACTTTTTGAAAACGTACTTTTCGTCCTGATAGAACTCGCTGGCGGCGGGATCGAGAGCGATGGCAATTTCCTCTCCGGGCTTGTACCCGGCCTTGGAGATCGCCTCGAGCACGACTTCAATGGCTTCGACGTTCGATTTGACCGAGGGCGCAAACCCGCCTTCGTCGCCGACCGCGGTGTTGTAGCCGCGCTTCTTCAGAACTCCCTTTAACGTATGGAAAACTTCCACGCCCCAGCGCAGGGCCTCGGAAAACGAGGGCGCACCCACGGGCATGACCATGAACTCCTGGAAGTCGACGTTGTTGTCGGCGTGCGCGCCGCCGTTCAGGATGTTCATCATGGGGGTGGGCAGAGTATTCGCGCCGGCGCCACCGAGATAACGATAGAGCGGAGTATCGAAGCTCAGCGCGGAGGCGCGGGCCGCGGCCATGGAGACAGCCAGAATGGCATTTGCGCCCAGGCGCGCCTTGTTGCCGGTGCCGTCGAGTTCGATCATTTTGGCGTCGAGGCCGCGCTGATCGAATGCATCCCAGTTGGCGAGGGCTTCGGCGATCTCGCCGTTGACGTTCTCGACGGCCTTTAGCACGCCTTTGCCCACGAAACGGTTGTTATCTTCGTCGCGCAACTCGACGGCTTCATGTTCGCCGGTGGAGGCGCCGCTAGGCACGATGGCACGGCCCATGGAGCCGTCTGCCAGAAATACTTCTGCTTCTACGGTAGGATTGCCACGCGAATCCAGAACTTCTCGAGCATGAATGGCTGCGATGTTTGACATGGGGAGAGTCTCTTTCTAAAGGGTATGAGTTCAGTCGAGTTCAGTTTCAAGTTTCAAGTTTCGGGTTTCAAGTTTCAGAGTTTCAACTTGGCTTATGCGGGCTTGAAACTTCTGAGGGACTAAGACTTGTTTTGCGGAACCAACGATTATAACGGATCAGAGTGGGAGCAAAGTGACTTCAGACGCAGTTGGAAAAGCCTTCTTTAGAATCTGGCACTGTCCATTCGGCCGATAGCGCGTCCCTCGTATCGGTGCTGGTTCCCCATAGACTGGCAGGCGCTTGTCGCGGCTTGCGGAGTGGGCTACAGTCAAGAGAAGCTTTGGAAGTAGAAGCAGGAGGCGGTATGAAGAAGTGGATGTTATTGCCGTGCACGTTGCTGGCGTCCGCGCTCGCGGCCCAGACCAGTGCGCCTGTTCCAGCCGGCACAGCCTTGATGGTGCGGCTTGAAACCACGCTCGCAACTTTCAGCAACCGGGCGGGCGATCCGTTCCGCGGCAGCATCACGCAACCGGTGGTGGTGAACGGACAGACTCTGTTGCCGGCGGGAACCGTGGTCGAGGGCCGGGTGACCAAGGTGAGCGAACCGCGGCGGATTTCAGGCAAGCCTACCATCGGGATTCTTCCGGAAGCCGTGATCCTGCCGAGTGGCGAGCGCTATTACCTGGACGCGACGCTGACGGATGCGAATGTCCCGGGAAGCGACGTGAACAGTGAAGGCCAATTCAAGGGATCAGGCCACGACCGGCGCGATACGATAGAAGAAGGCGGGGGCACGGCCGGCGGCATGCTGATTGGCGGATTGATCGGCGGTCCGGCGGGAATTCTGGTGGGCGGAGCGGTAGGGGCGGGATCGACTACGGCGCACTGGCTGGCCAAGCACCGGTCGGCCACATTGCCCTCGGGCACCGAACTCACGCTGGAATTGAATCGTCCGCTGGAGATGACCGCGAACGCGGGAAGGCAGAGTATTGAACCTGCCCCTGCGCCAGCGCCGGCTGCGACCACGGAACCGATTCCGGCTCCTGAGCCAGCGCCTGCGCCGGAACCGGCTTCTTCGGATAACAACAACTAGAGTTTGACTTGGGGATGCAGGCCAAGCAAGCGATTGTTGTTGTTCCACCTCGATAGCACTCGTCGTCCTCTTGGGCAAACGCTTGAGTGTAAGGTGCCCGTGCGCGTCAAGTACTTGAAATCTCCATTTGGGGAGGATGGTCGCCGATCCCTGACCGGGGAGGCTGAGGGGCTATGGCGTGTTCTCGACAGATATCAACCTCACCACTTTTAGTTGTACGGAGCCGTTCTCATTCGATCCCGAAGAGCGCCTCTGAAACGCCGTACTGGAGCAGCACCAAGAAGAAGGCAAATACGGTACACAACGCACCAGCGATGTACCAACTAGCAACGAATCCACGACGCTGCCTCAGAACAAGAAAATTTGCCAACGCCGGAACACTAATAAAGAAGAGGATTAAGTGAGCAACATAGAAACTGGGTCCGAGAATCGCACGGCTGCGCACGGCCCCCAGAGTAAGCAACATGGCAAGCTCCGCAACGAACAATGCCAGTACGAAATAGGATGTGAAACGGAGCCAGCGGCGGGGTCGCTCGAACTTCAGCACTACGCGGTCCAGAAAGAAGCAGTACAGCATGCTGGCCACAAGCGCAACAGGAATTGAGAGAGCGATCCCAAATAGCTCCATAGAATAAGCAAAGCGATTCTCTGCCGGACTTCAGTATGCCCGAAGCAAAGTCGCTCTGCACCTATAAGGTAGGTTTGCCAGAAAACGAAGGCGAGTCGGACAAGGATGATGGTTGGAGATAAATCTCGATCTCTAACAATGTCGGCCTGTGTCAAGCACTTTTGAGCACACGAGAGCATGCACTCAGAGAAGAGCGCCATTTCGCTCTAGTGGATGGTTTGCGCGTTTCCAACCGGGGCTCGCTTTGAATCGTTCGGGTCAGGAACTCGGTCCGACCCAGCCATCTCTTC
>DATGFC010000082.1:0-113767 GCA_035309485.1 Candidatus Sulfotelmatobacter sp. | reverse complement strand
TGAGGGCGGCGCGATCGTTGGAGACTTCGTCGGCAATCCATTGGCGGCGGGTCATGCGTTTCGTGGACGACCAAACACGGGGGCTAAAGCCCGATATCTCCTTACGCCCTGTCGCGGCCCTGAAGGGCCGCTCTTCCACGTTCTGACGACTCACGCGTGGACGGCGAGCTCATCCGAAGATGTCTTTCACCCTGCCAAGTAAAGAGCGGAGCAGCGGTTGGTTGTCGACCTTCGACAAGGCGTCGAGTTCCTGCAGCAGTTCTTTTTGGCGCTTGTTCAGCTTAGTCGGAACCAGCACCCGTACTTCGACATAGAGATCGCCCTTGCCGTGCCCATTAAGAACGGGTACGCCTTTGTTGCGGATGCGGAAGGTGGTGCTGGGCTGCGTGCCTTCGGGAATCTTCAGGGTGTGCTCGCCGTCCATCGTGGGGACGCGAATTTCGGCGCCCATCGCAGCTTGCGCCACCGAGATAGGAACGACGCAATGCAGATCGTTGCCCTCGCGCGCGAAGAAGGGATGCTCCTTCACATGCAGGACGACATATAAGTCTCCGGCTGGACCGCCGAAAGGTCCGACTTCGCCACCGCCGGCAAAGCGAATGCGAGTTCCGTCTTCCACTCCCGCGGGGACTTTGGCGTCCACGGTGCGCTGGCGAAGCAAGCGGCCTTCGCCTTTGCACTTGGGGCAGGGATCGGTAATCACATTGCCGGAGCCCTGACAGGTGGGGCAGGTGCGGGCGATGCTGAAGAATCCCTGCTGGTAGCGGACCTGGCCGCGGCCATTGCAAGAGCGGCAGGTCGTGGGGCCTTTGCCGGGAGCTGCGCCGGAGCCGTGACATTCCTCGCAGGCTTCGTGACGGCGCACGGTGACGCGAGTTTCAGTCCCGAAGAATGCTTGTTCGAATTCGAGGGTCAAATCTTCGCGCAGATCGGCGCCGCGCTGCACGCGGCTACGGCGGCGTCCCTGGCTACCTCCGAACATGTCTCCGAAGCCGAAGAACTCGCCGAAGATATCGCTGAAATCCTGGAAGACGGAGGGATCGAAGCCCGCGCCCGCTCCCGCCGCTCCGCCGAGTCCGGCATGGCCAAAGCGGTCGTAGGCTGCTCGTTTATCGGAGTCCGCGAGCACGGCATAGGCCTCGCTCACTTCTTTGAACTTTTCTTCAGCGTCCGGATTGTTGGGATTGCGGTCGGGATGGTATTGCAGCGCGAGTTTGCGATAGGCGGACTTGAGTTCCACATCGGTGACCGTGCGGGTCACGCCCAGAACTTCGTAGTAATCGCGTTTTGCGTTGGTGGTCAAAAATATCCTTCGTTATTAAAACAGACTTGAGAACTGACAGGACCGAATGATGAACGCCGAACTTTTTATTTCCCGGGATTCTTCGCGACCTTGACCATCGCAGGACGCAGCAGGCGATCTTTAAACTTGTAGCCACGCTGCCATTCTTCGATCACTTCGTGGTCGGCGGCGTCCGGAGTTTCGACCATTTCGATGGCCTCGTGCACATGCGGATCGAACTGCTGTCCCTTCGTCTGAATGGGCCGAACTCCCAGCTTGGCCAGCACATCCTGCAATTGCTTGTAGATGAGTTCGACGCCGGAACGAAAGTCGCCCGGCTCGGACTTGGCTTGCAAGGCGCGCTCGAAGCTGTCGATTACGGGAAGCAAGGATTTGATGGCGTCTACGGTGGCGAAGTCGCGAAAATCCTGCTGTTCCTTGGCGGCGCGGCGGCGGGCATTTTCGAATTCGGCCTGTGCGCGTGCCAGACGGTCCAGCAGCGAATCACGTTCCGCCTTCACTTTCTGCAATTCCGCATCGCCCGCGGACACTTCGCCGGCAGATGCGGCCGTCCCCGCGTTCGACGGGGACGATCGATCGTCGCCATCTCCGGCGGGAAGTTCGTGCTCGAGGTCGAGTCCGGTGTCTTCTGCTTGTGATTTTCCGTTTGATTTCGCCATGACTGCGGTATTACTCCGATTCATTCAAAATTTTGTCGAAGAGGCGCGCAATGTATGACACTGCGGTGATGGTGTGCTGGTAGTCCATGCGTGTCGGACCGATCACAGCCAGCGATCCCATGACTTCATTTCCGGCGTGAGCGGGGGCGCCGATCAGCACGAAATTCTGCATCGAGGGCAGAGCCTGGTCGAGTCCGATCACCACGCGGACTGCCTCCTGCTTGACGTCGAGGTAGGCGCCCAAGAGCTGGATCACTTTTTCTTTTTCCTCGAGCGTTTTCAGCATCTCCTGCAGGCGCTGGCGGTCCTGCTCGCCCGTAACCAGGTTGGCCGCACCTTCGACGAATACGACCTGGGTTCCCTGCTCGGCGGCGAGCGCTCCCTGCTTATAGAGCTGCTCGATGGAATTCATCAGCCGGTCGTACTCGCTACGCTCTTTTTCGATGCGGCGGGAGAGCTCGGAGCGCATGGATTCCATGGTCCAGCCGCGAAAATTTTCATTGATGTAGCGGGCGGCAAGGTCGAGATCGGCTTGCGGCAGATCAAGGCGGAGGACGCGGTCCCGCACCAGGCCGGAGCGGGTCACGAGCACCGCCAAGACTTTCTGTTCGCCGAGACGCGAGAAGTAGACATGCTCCAACGCGTTTTTCGGACCGCTGGTGGCAACGGTTACGCCGACATTGCGCGATATCAGCGAGAGCACGTGGGAGGTGCGTTCCATGAATTCCTGGACGTCGGTGATGCCGGCCAGCGAGTCGGAGATCAGCGTCTCCTCCTGCGGGGCGAGGCGGGCGTTGCCCGAGATCTGCTCGACGTAGTAGCGGTAGGCTTCCGTGGTGGGAACCCGGCCAGCGGAGGCGTGGGGCTGCTCAAGAAATCCCGCGTCCGAGAGGTCGGCCATTACGTTGCGAATGGAGGCCGGACTCAGGCCTTCGCGGTTGGAGCGCGCGAGTGTACGCGAGCCGACCGGCTCGCCCGTCGAGATGAAGGTTTCGACGATGGCGGTCAGAATTTCGCGTTCGCGGTTCCCGATATTGGGGTCAGCGGGCATACATCAATCTGTCAGTTGTCTCAATCCGAGCGGCGGAGCCGAGGGGAGAAACTGCATCCGTGTCTATTTTACCTAACTATTTTAGATGCAGAAGCTTAGGTTTTGGATCAAAGTTTGGATTGTAGGAACGGCGGACCTTGGCGTCAAGTCGGTTAACCCTAATGCCTTTACGGTGTCATCCCGAAGAACCCGCGCTTTCACGAGCGGGGCGAGGGATCTCTGCGCATTGAACGCACGACACGAGCTTATCTTTGGAGATCCTTCCCTCCGCCTGAAAACCGGCTCCGGTCAGGATGACGCCGTGCGGGCTGCTATCCTCTTTCTGGCCATGAAAGCGAAACCTTACATTGCTGTGATTGGAGCTGGGGCGTTTGGGGGATGGACTGCGTTGCAATTGCTGGAACGCGGGGCTCGGGTCACGTTATTGGATGCCTGGGGGCCGGGGAATTCGCGGGCTTCTTCAGGCGGAGAGACTCGCGTCATGCGCGGAACGTATGGGCCGGACCAGCCTTACACCGAGATGGCGGCCCGGGCGCTGAAGCTGTGGGCGAAATATGAGCGGAGGTGGAAGCGGCAATTTCTGCATCGGACGGGCGTGTTGTGGATGGCGGCTGGGCGCGATGATGCGTTCGAGCGCGGCTCGGTGGAAATGTTGCGGGCGGCGAAGATCAAGTATCAGGAACTGTCGGCGGCGCAGATGAGGAAGCGCTGGCCGCAGATCAATTTTGAAGGCATTCAGTGGGGGATCTTCGAGCCTGAGTGCGGGTATCTGGAGGCACGGGCCAGTTGTCAGGCGGTGGTGGAGGCTTTCGTCGCGGCGGGGGGCAAGTACCGTCAGGGTTCGGTGATTGCGGACGGTCTCGAAGATGCACAATTGCGGAGGATCACGCTTTCCGACGGGTCATCGCTTAGAGCTGACGGGTTCGTGTTTGCCTGCGGTCCGTGGCTGGGGAAGTTGTTCCCACGGACAATTGGCAAGCTGGTCCAGGCTACCAAGCAGGATGTGTTTTTCTTCGGGACTCCGGCGGGCGATCCGCGCTTTAGCGATGCGCACATGCCGGTGTGGGCCGATCATCGCGGACGATTCCGGTATGGCATCCCCGGCAGCGACCGGCGCGGGTTCAAGATTGCCGACGACACGCGGGGGGCGGAGTTCGATCCGACTTACGGGGAGCGGGTTGTGAGCCCGGAACCGTTGAAGGACATTCGCGAATATGTGGGCTTCCGATTCCCTGCACTGCGCGATGCGCCTCTGGTTGAGACTCGCGTGTGCCAGTATGAGCAGACGCCCGACAGTCACTTCATTGTGGACCGGCATCCAGGGAGTGAGAATGTGTGGGTGGTCGGGGGAGGGTCCGGGCATGGGTTCAAGCACGGGCCGGCGGTCGGGGAGATGATGGCGGAGTTGATACTGAGGGATCGAACGCCGGCCGCGATTTGGCGGCTGGAGAGATTCAAGGAGAGCTAACCACAGAGGGCACGGGGAACACAGGGGAAAACCCTTGAAAAAAGCTAACCACAAAGGACACGAAGTAACACGAAGGAAGACACATTCAAGAAACTAACCACAGAGGACACGGGGGAGCACAGAGGAAATCCTCTGTGAAACCCTGTGACCTCTGTGGTTTTGTTTTTATTGGATCTGGATTACGTTGGCGGGTGCGTTGGCTTTGATTTCGGTGACGCGATCGACTACCTTCCGCGCGAACTCGTAGATTGACTTCGCGTGCGGTGAGTTCTCGCCTTCGAGCACGACCGGCTTGCCGCCATCCCCGGATTTGCGCACTTCCGGATCGAGAGCGATATTTCCCAGAAAAGGTACCTCGAAGCGCTTAGCCATCAGTTCTGCCCCGCCTCGCGAAAAGATGTCTACTTCGTGCTGGCAGTGCGGGCACACGAAATAGCTCATGTTCTCGACCACGCCGGCGATGTCCACCTTCATCTGGCGGAACATTTCGATGGCTTTGCGCGCGTCCTGCAGGGAAACGTCTGAAGGAGTCGAGACCACAATCGCACCCGTCAGCGGCACCGTCTGCACCAGCGAAAGAGCGATGTCGCCGGTACCTGGGGGCAAGTCGACCACCATGTAGTCGAGGTGTCCCCATTCGACCAGGCCTAGGAACTGGCGAATTATCTGGTGCAGCATCGGTCCGCGCCAGATGACGGGCTTGTCGCCGGGGTTGAGGAATCCCACCGAGATGACTTTCACACCGAAGGCTTCGAGCGGCTCGATGCGGTTTTCGCCGACCATGCGCGGCTGCGAGTTCACGCCCAGCATCAGCGGAACATTGGGGCCGTAGACATCGGCGTCGAGCAGGCCGACCTTGTGTCCCATCTTGGCGAGAGCGACGGCAAGGTTCACCGACAGCGTGGTCTTGCCGACGCCTCCCTTGCCCGAACCGACGGCGATGATGGCGTCTACCCCGGGCAGCGGCTGCGGGCCTTGCTGCGCGGGACCTTGCCCGTGCTGATGCGGCGTATGTGCGCTCAATGGAGTGCTCCGGATATGAATCTTATTCGATTATACAGGAATAAAATTATTTCGCTGGACCGGCCCAATCGACGAGGCACGGATTTAGCATCATTTTGATGCTATAATGAGTGTTGGGAATTCATGGAGATTTTGAAATGAGAACGACCATTGCACTGGATGACGAACTCGTGCGAACCGCCCAGGAATTCACCGGGGTCTCCGAGAAAGCGGCTTTGATCCGCGAAGCGCTTAAAGCGCTGATCGAGCGGGAAAGCGCGCGCAGGCTTGCATCTTTGGGCGGCTCAATGCCGGGATTGAAAAGTATTCCACGACGCCGTACAAGGCAGAGTTGATTCTCGCCGACACCTCCGTTTGGATCGAGCACTTCCGTTCCGGGAACAAAGAACTGCAAAGGGCCCTGAATGGAGGACGAATTGTAATCCACCCTTGGATTATCGCGGAACTCGCGCTGGGATCGCTGCGAGATCGCACCAAGACTTTGGCTACTCTTGATCTGCTACCGCAGTTGCGGGTTGCGCAACCGAGTGAATTGCGGCACCTGATCGAAGCCCGTCGTCTCTACAACATAGGCATCGGTTTGACCGACGCGCATTTGATCGCGTCGGTGCTTATCAGCCCACCAACGCTGCTCTGGACAAGCGACCGGAGGCTGCGGAAACTAGCTGAGAGTCTCGGCATTCATGCAGCGATGCCTTGAGAAACGCGACCTTGTGTCCGATCTTGGCAAGGGCAACAGCCACGTTCACCGACAGCGTGGTTACCCGTGCTGATGCGGTGTATGTGCGCTGAAAGGATCACACTCCGGAACGAACTACTCCCGCCAGTGCTCGTGCGATTTATTCGTCCCTGAGCGCCTCCATGGGGTCGACTCGCATGGCGCGCCGCGCCGGGATGTAGCACGCACCAGTGCCGACCACGAACATCAATGCCGTTGCCGTGGCCAGGGTAAGGATATCGGCCGGCTTCACACCAAACAGCAGGCTCGCAACCCATTTCCCTGCTCCAAATACCACGGGTAGGCCAATGGCGACTCCAATCAGAACGAGCAGGAGCGATTCTCCCAGAATCAGCCAAAGAACATTGCTGCGTTGCGCGCCTAAGGCCATGCGGAGCCCGATCTCGTTGGTACGGCCGGAAACGGCATAAGCCATGATTCCGTAAAGCCCGATGCACACCAGCACGACGGCAAGCATGCCGAAAGCTCCTGCGAGTTCGGTGATCATGATGTCGGAGGTCAGCGAGTCCGCCACGCGCTGCTTCAGGGTTTCGATTTCTACAGGCGGCAGGGTTGCGGCGGTTTGCTTTACGGCCTCGCGAATCGCAGCAGTCACGGCCGAGGGATCGCCAGAGGTCCGAACCAATATGTTGGCCGAATCCGCCTCACCGATGGGATTCAGGAACGGAACATAAAAACGCGGACGCGGTTTTTCGCGAACGCTACCATGTTTTGAATCTGCTACGACACCAACAATGACGAAGTCCTCATCAGTGAATGTCGTGTGTACACGAGCCCGCCTGCCGATGGGATTGGAATCGCCGAAATATTCCCGGGCAAAGGTTGCGTTGATCACGCCTACGCGCTGGCTTGCAGCTGTGTCCTGCGGCCCGATTTCACGACCGTAGAGTAGGGGGATGCCAGTCGCCGAGAAGAAGTACGGTCCGACCGTATCCCAATGAGGATGAGTGGACCCGGACTTTGGTTGTTCTCCTTCGATGGTGACGGGCGAACTGGAGTCCCGGCCGCTGAGTAATCCATTGTCAGAGAAAGAAGCGCCGCGCACGCCAGGGATGGCAACAATGCGCGCAAGCATGTCGTTGTAGAGTTGAGGGATCTCGGCGTGTTTGTAGCCATACGACAACGGATTGATGCCGAAGAACAACAGATGATCGCGATCGTAACCCAGCTGCACTGAGACCAGTTTCTGAAAACTGCGAACAAATAATCCGGCGACGGCCAGTAGAACGACGGACAATGCGACTTGTGCGACCACGAGAGTTTTTCCAACCGGCAGTCGGCCACCGTGAGTAGCCGAGCCAGCGACCGTGCGGGATGTCCCTTTCAGGACGGAACTGAGGTCCACTTGGCCGGCCCGGAGTGCTGGAACTAGTCCGAATAACACGCCCGTGAGCACGGAAACGGCGAATGTGAAGGCCAGAACTTTCGCATCCGGACGCACGTCGAGAGGAAGGGGAATGGGTCCGCTGGAAACCATCCGGAGCAAAGCGGCGTCGGCCCAGTAGGCGAGCAGAAGCCCGACTACGCCACCGATGGAAGCCAGGAGAATGCTTTGGGTCAGCACTTCGCGAAAGAGCCGGCGGGCGCCGGCGCCCATGGCGACACGCACAGCGATTTCCCTGCGGCGGGCAGTGGAACGGGCGAGCAAGAGATTGGCGACATTGGCGCACGCAATCAGGAGAATCATCCCGACCACGGCCATCAGGATCCGCAACGGCTTGCCGAAATCGGCCCGCACGGTGGAGGCGCCGCGGCTTCCTTCCACCACCGCGAGGTGCTGATTCAAGAAGCGATGCTGGTCGTCGGCCGACATACCCGTTGTTTGCGATAGCAAAAGTTGCTGAAATTCGGCATTGATGATGGCTTTGGCCCGGGCAAGGCTGGTACCCGGCTTTAACCGTCCCATGACGTGCAGCCATTCGGTTTTGTGAAACGGCTTGGCTTCCTGCGAAAGAAAGTCGCGTCCTGGATAGATTTCAGACTGCATGCTGAGCGGGATCCAAACGTCGGGGGAAACTCCGACGGTCTCGCCGTGGAATCGCGGGGAGGCGACTCCAATAATGTCGAAACTCGTATTATGAATTCGCAGCCTACGTCCGAGCACATTGGGATCGCCGGCAAACCGGTCTTGCCAGAAACGGTAGCTGATGACCGCAACCGGATTTGCGTCGCGAACGTTATCGACTTCAGCAGTAAACGCCCTGCCGAGAATAGGATCTACCCCCAGCACAGAAAAATATGAGCCGCTCACAAGGCTGACCTTCGCCCTCGCAGCTTCGCCCCCCGCGCCTGACATGTCGGTCTCTACCAAAAAGTCTGGCGTTTGACTGGAAGCGGCAAGAAGGCCGGAGAAGGCCTCATTGTTGCGCGCCAGTTCCTGAAATTCGGGATAGGTAAGAAGGTCTCGGTCGCCATCTGCGAACCCTATTTGCATCCCCTGTTCGTCGGGATTGGTCAAGAAAACCAGCTGCTCAGGATGTTTGACCGGGAGATGACTCAACAGGACGGCATTCACGACCGTAAAAATAGCGGTGTTAGCGCCGATGCCCAAGGCCAGAGTGAGAACCGTGACGGTAGTAAACGCTGGATTGTTGCGCAACTGCCGCAGTGCATAGCGCAGATCTTGGCCGAGGTTCATCGCGGTTCTCTCCGTTACGAATTAGAGAAGGTAAGCACTTGTCCGTCCAAGGCTGCGCATGCCGGAGAACCTTTATTTTCTTTGTGATCGATTGTCAACTCCGAGGTGCACGGCTTGGAGGGCGTCCAATTCTGGTCAGCTTTTTTCGGATTCGGACAGAAGATAGGTTATCGAAATAGGCGGATGAGGGTTAGGAAATCGATGGACGGATGTCGCATTTTTCGGGAATTGTGATCCTAAGCCACGCTTGCGAAGGGCATTCAGTATCCCTCCCCTTCCAGCCTGACTTTTCCCCGGAACATGCGGAACAAGTAGAAGAAGTAGCCGAACGCGAGGATGGCGCCGAGACTCCACCAGGCGAAGCCGACGGCGAGGCCGTGCTCGCCGGCAGCGGTGTTGTAGATGGTCAAATTTAAGGCTGAGTTGGTGCTGGCCGGCAGGACCACGGGATACAGTGCGAATGCGGCTCCGACCAGCATGGCGACAATGTAGATGGCCGAGGCAACGAAGGCCATCTTGTCGAAGTGTCTGATCATGCCGTGCATCATGACTCCGAGAGCGGCGAACACAACCACCGGGATAAGAAATCCGATGTAATGGTGCCTGTAATTATCGAGGACGCCGGGACGGATGGAGACGGTTGCGATCAATCCGATGAAGGTCAACAGCAATTGTATGGGCCAGGCCCACATCGCTATGGTGCGGGCGCGATGATTCAGATCGTCTTCCGCTTTGGTGGCGATGTAGAGCGATCCGTGCGCGGTAAGTGTGACCAGCGCGATCACGCCAGTGAGTACCGTGTACCAGTCGAGGATGCCGTTGAGCGTGCCCGTACCGTAGTTCACGCGGAAGTTGGTCCAGAGCGGCTCAAAAAAGTACTGGTCGGCGGCGAGAGGGACACCGCGCACCACGTTGCCCAGGGCGGCCCCGAAGAAGATGCAGAGCAGGGTGCTGGAGACGCTGAAGATCACGTCGAAGAATCCGACCCAGACGGGATTGTGCATGTGATGGCGCAGCTCGATGCCGATGCCGCGCAGCATGAGCAGCCAGAGCACCATCATGAGCGGAAGGTAGAAGCCGCTGAAGCTGGAAGCGTAGAGCAGAGGAAAGGCGAAGTAGAGGGTGCCTCCGGCGGCGAGGAGCCAGACTTCATTGCCGTCCCAGACAGGACCGATGGCGCCCATGATTTTGCGGCGCTCGAAGGCGGTCTTGGCGGCGCCCAAATAGATGACGCCGGCGCCGAGATCGAATCCGTCGAGCACAACGTAGGTGGCAACCATGACTGCGACGATCATGAACCAAAGAGTTTGCATAAAGCCTCTTGCGTTGTTCAGGGGCTAAAGCCCTTAAATTTTGTTCACCTTAACGCGGCCCTAAAGGGCCGCTCTTCCACGGTGCTGCCGAGATCGGTCCTTGGCTCCGCGCTTCCGTCGTTCGTTTCTCACTCCGCCGCCCGCTCTGTGCAGGAGCAGCTTCGGGTTCTCAGTGCGTCAGGGCTGCTTCGTGTTCTTCGCGAAAGGAGTCGCCCGAGAATTTGTCGGGCGGATGCGGCTCCTCTTCCGGGCCATGCTCGATCTCGCGGCGTACTAAGAACAGGAACAGGATGCCGAGCACCGTATACATTCCCATAAATCCCAGAAGCGTGAACATTCCGTTGCCCGCCGAGACGGTTTTCGAGTAGCCATCGGCGGTGCGCATCAGCGCATACACGAGCCAGGGCTGACGCCCGATTTCGGCGGTGATCCATCCGGCCGTATTCGCGATGTAGGGGAACGGCAGAGCCAGTAAGAGAATCCAGAGCATCCAGCGATTCTGGAAGAGCTTGCCGCGCCACAACAGGAGGGCTGCGAGAATCGTTACGGCGATGAAGATCGTTCCGAGGCCCACCATGATGTGGTAGCTGTAGTAGAGCAGCTCGATATTGCTCGGCCACTCGTCCTGCGGAAAGGCGTTAAGGCCTTTTACTTCCGCTTTCCAGGCGCGATACGTCAGGAAGCTCAGGGCGTTGGGGATGACGAGTGGATTGTCGATTTTCTTCTCGGCGACGTTTGGCTGTCCGACCAGGACGAGGGGCGCTCCTGGCTGTCCGGTAAAGAGGGCCTCCATTGCGGCTAGAGTTACCGGCTGGTTGTAGGCGATCAAGCGTCCCTGCCCATCACCGGTCGGAAACAATTGCAAGACGCTGGCGAGAAGGCCCGCAGCGACGCCGACGCGGACGAAGATGCGTCCGTACTCTTGAAACTTGTCCCATAGCAGGTAAAAGGCGCCGACCGAGGCCATGACGAGTGCGCCGGTGATCACGGCTCCGCTCATGTTGTGCGCATACTGCCACCATGCCCAGGGATTCAGCACCAGCGCCCAAAAACTGGTGAGTTGGACGGAACCATCAGCGGCTTTGGCATAGCCCACGGGATGCTGCATCCAGGCATCGGTGGCGACGATGAAAAATCCCGAAAGCCACGAACCCAGAAATACGGCCATCGCCGACCACCAGTGCGCACGGGGGCTCAGGCGCTTCTCGCCATAAAGGAACAGGCCGAGAAAGGCAGACTCGAGGAAGAAGGCAAACATGCCTTCCATACCCAGGGTCTGGCCGATCACGCCTCCTGCAAAGCGGGAGAAGTGCGACCAGTTGGTGCCGAACTGAAATTCCATGGGGATGCCGGTCACCACGCCGAACACGAAATTGATGCCAAAGATGCGGGCCCAGAAGCGGGCAGCGCGGTTGTAGCGCTCGTCGTTGCGCCGAAGGGCAACCGTCTTGAGCAGCACAATGAGCGGCGCCAGGCCCATGGTCAGTTGCGGGAAGAGGTAGTGGAAAGTTACGGTGAAAGCGAAGTGAAGCCGGTGAACCAGGAGGGCACTATCCATAAGCATCCTCGAAATACGGTCTAGCTTAATGACTGAGGAGGCAGCTGGATGTGACTCTGATCACAATTTAGTGCGGGGATTTAGCGGCCGCTCTTGCGCCGTCTTTCCAACTCGGAACGTCGGACGTCACGGCGGCGCCCGGCGTCGTCGTAGCGTCGGCGCTGGTCATCGGTCTCGGGAATAACAGCGGCGACCTTCAGGTGCTTGCCGGCAGGGTCGATCGCCACGAAAGTCAGGTAGGCGGAGGCGACGTGCTGCGCGGTGTCTGCGATGTAGTTCTCCACGTAAACTTTTACGCCGACTTCCATCGAGGTCTGGAAGACCCGATTGACCGACGAACGCAGGATCACGAGATCGCCGACGCGCACGGGCACGAGGAAATCGATGTGATCGACGGAGGCGGTCACAACGTAATTTCGTGAATGGCGGTGGGCGGCCATGGCGCCGGCGAGATCGATCCAATGCATGAGGCGTCCGCCGAGAAGAGCTGCGAGTGGGTTGGCGTCATTGGGCAGCACGATTTCCGCCATCTCGGACTGCGAGTCGCGGACGGGGCGGGGAGTCAGGGCGTCAGTCATTCATCTTCCTTTGCGTCGTGTTTTTCTCAAGCCTTCTTGTTCAGGTACGAATCGAGAAAACATTCCGCCATTTTCTGGACGGGCGGTTCATCGTGGCGGCAGAGCCAAGTGGACGTGGCGAGATCAAATGTCAGTTCGCCATGCGTGATGGGACGATGATCGCGTTCACAAACGTAGAGCACGCGAAGGGTGCGCCGGGGAAAATCTGCGGTGTTCCTGTTTGTCGCGCGGGGTGAGGAGACGGCGAAACGCACAGAGTCCCAGGCGCGCTGCGACGGCGCCCAACTGCAGCCGTCGGCATAACCCAAATTACAGAAGGATTCCACAATGCCCTGTGCCGGAGTTTGGGCTTCGTGGCCTGGGGCTGTGCAGTGGCCTGTCCATCCGCCGCCCAACGGAAGACGCGACGGATGAGGCCAGCTGCCGTTTTCCAGTTTCGATACCGGCATGAAAAATGGGCAGGCCAAGTTCTGAGTTCCCCGGGCTTCGAAGTGATGGGAATCGCCATTGTAATCAGCGGAGAGAGGTCTGACCAGCTTCATCTCTCGGCGCCTGCGTGGAAGTTCATGAACCACGAAGGACACTAAGGTTCACGAAGGAAACCATTCGCGGTTCGATCGTGGCATTACCAGCTGCGCTTTGTAGTAATCTCGTCTCCAGGGGCGCTGAGGCATGGACCGTATTGCGGCACTGAACGAGGTGCTGACCGAAAATCCGAAGGATGCGTTTGCGCGGTATGGCCTGGCGATGGAGTACTCCAAGCAGGGCGACTTCGACCGGGCGCTGGCCGAGTTCTCGATTCTGCTGGAGAATCATCCGGACTACACCGCGGGATATTTCATGGCGGCGCAAACGCTGGTGCGTGCTGAGCGTCCCGAGGAAGCAAAAAAGATGTTGCAGGAGGGCATCGCTTCGGCGCGGCGCACTGGGAATCTGCATGCGCAGTCGGAGATGGAAGCCATGCTAGGGGAGCTAGCCTGATTTTAGATTGCCGATTGAAGATTGCAGAATGAAAAATGCAGAATGAAGATTGCATATTGCAGATTCTTCGATTCAGCCGCACCAAGCAAACACTCAAGCAACGTGTAATCGTTTTTACTTCGCCATTCTTCCCATCGCCCGTTCGACCAGACCTGGAAAAAGCTGATATAGCTTCACTGGGATGTGCATCGTCCAGGGGACGATCACTTCTCTTTTCTGCTTGAGGTATCCCTGCAGTGTGGCTTGGGCTACGCGCTCGGGGGTGATACCTCGTACGGAGGTTGGGCGCACTCGTTTCAATTCGTTTCCACGGATCGCGTTCTCGCCAAATGCGGTACGCACGTAGCCGGGACAGACCGTGAGCACGTGGATTCCATCTTGTTTCAATTCGACTCCCGCGGCCTTGCCGATCGCATTGAGGGCAAACTTGGTCGCGCTGTACGGCGCATGAAAGGGCACGGGGATGTGACCGGCCACGCTGGAGATATTGATGATGGTTCCACCGCCTTGCTGGCGCATGACGGGAATGACGGCCTGCATCGCGGAAAGCGCGCCGAAGAAGTTGGTCTCGAATACGTCGTGGTAGGCGTGCATATCCACTTGGGCAACGGAATCGAGGATGCCTTGCCCGGCGTTATTTACCCAGATGTCAACGCGCTTGAAATGGTGCAGGGTAAGGGCGAGCACGCGATCGATCTCTTCGGAGTTGCGGACGTCGCAAGAGAGAGCGACTGTGCGATCGGGATGACCGACGCGGGTGCGCGCCGCCTCGGAGCGGGCGGTATCGCGCGAGAGCAGGACCACGCTGGCGCCTTCGTCCGCAAATTTTTTGGCAATGGCCTCGCCGATGCCCATCGAAGCGCCAGTGACCACCACAATTTTCCCCGCGATTTCCATGCTCGGGTTGTATTCGACGCAGCGGAGCAAGTCAAGATCGAAGCCCGACCTGTGTCGTACAATCGAAGTGCCTCCTGATGGCGAGGAGATGCTTGGCTCTTCTTCCTTTATTCCCGCTCGAAGTGGTTCTGCTACCTGGCACTCCCCTGCCCTTGCATATCTTCGAACCACGCTACAAAGAGATGATTCGGGAATGCCTGAACAACGAAGCGCCTTTCGGCGTGATCCGCGCGCTGGAACAGGGCATTGCGGAAGTCGGGTGCACGGCAGAGATCATTACGGTGACCAAGGAATATCCCGACGGCCGTCTGGATTTGATCGCGGAAGGCCGCAAGCGGTTTGAAGTGGTGGAATTGAATGAAGAGCGTTCCTTTTTGCGCGCCGAGGTTTTGCTCGTGCCGGATGAACCGGGAGCGGCGGCGCAGGAGGAACGAATTAAGGCCATCCAGCTTCACCTGGAGATTCTGTCGCTCGCCGGTGCGGTGCAAGATCTCTCCGCGGCAGACCAGAACCAGCTGTCGTTCTATTTAGCGGGATCGCTGCCGCTTGATTTGGACTTCAAGCAAAAGCTGTTAGCCATGCGGTCCGAGGGCGAGCGCATCCAGGCGGTGGCGGCATATCTCGAAGGCATCTTGCCGAAGCTGCGCCGCGTGGCGAAAGCCCGGGAGAAAGCCGGGGGCAACGGTCACGGACACTGATCGCGGGTTATGTCTTGATCTCCATTCACGAGCACTAGAGCAAGGTGTAGGTCATCACAATCTGCATTTCTGCGTCCACACCAACTCCCAGATGATCCATGTGAAAGACGAGGTAGTCACCCGCATTCAGGTTCAAAGATGGATAGGCGAGCACTTGGCGGGAAGTGGCGCATGCCGTTCCGTCTGCCGGAACCCACGTTTTCAGAATAACTGCCAGGAATTGGCCGTCGGACATCGCGTGATCGTAAGCGAGAGTAAGGTTGTTCGGATTGTCTGCCGTGACGGCACCGAAATGCGAACTGGGAGGAAAGCTGACGTAAGCTTGTGGCGAACTGTCGAATGAGGGTCCCCCCTGCCGTGAAACGCCGCCGACACACAGAATCTCGGCAAAGCCGGCTGCCTTGGCGGAAAGAATCGTGGCGGAAAGATCGGCGTTTACGGTTTGCAAGAAGATATTATTCAGAATTTTGACCGACATGTTGACGCCGTTTCCGGAGAGGTTTGCTGCTTCCCATCCAAACGACGCGACTTGCGAAGCCGAAGCCGACGCGGGCGCTGCTGCACTGGACACAGCACAGCCTTGAGCCGCGAAAACCCCTACGGCAAGGCTACCGCCTTTCAGAAAATCTCTTCTACCGCGAAGTGTCATCTGTACTACTCCACTGAACAATTTTGGCTTGCGGTTGGCTGGCGGTGGCAGAAGCCACCTGGAACTGGGACCCGCCAGGACGATCAGGTAGGACGGGAGATTTTCCGCATTTGCCCGGGCGGTGTCAAGGAATTTGTAAATCGAAGGAAGAAGCAAGCTGGCGAACGATTTGAAACCCAGGCTGACTGCGCGCCTCGCTGGGAATCGCGGGTATAATCAGGGAAAGTAGTTTGTGGGGGGTTCCTTTCATGAGTGTTCCGCGCACGCTGGGTGATCTGCGCCGCAGCAACTTTTCCGAAGAGCGTTTGCGCACGCGCCGAGTGAAGGACGAATTGAGAGACAACCTGGTCGCGCGGCTGCGCGAGACGGGTGACGCCGGGGTGTTTCCAGGCATTGTGGGCTATGACGATACGGTGGTGCCGCAGATTATCAACGCGATCCTGTCGCGCCACAACTTCATCCTGCTCGGCCTGCGAGGACAGGCCAAAAGCCGTATTCTGCGGGCACTCACGACACTGCTCGATCCGCAGATGCCGTACCTGGCGGGTTGCGAGATTCATGACAATCCCTATGAGCCGATCTGCCGCCGCTGCCGCGAGGAGGTGTCGCGGCTCCGCGATGCCGCGCAGATTGCCTACCTGACTCCCGAGGAGCGTTACGTAGAGAAACTCGCCACGCCTGACGTCACCATTGCCGATCTGATTGGCGATATCGATCCCATCAAAGCGGCGCGAGGCGGCCACGAACTCTCGAGCGAGTTGACGGTGCACTACGGCTTGCTGCCGCGGGCCAACCGGGGGATTTTCGCCATTAACGAACTGCCGGACCTGGCGGGAAAGATTCAGGTCGGGTTGTTCAACATTATGCAGGAAGGCGACGTGCAGATTAAGGGATACCCCATCCGGCTGCCCCTGGATGTTGCCCTGGTATTCAGCGCGAATCCGGAGGACTACACGGCTCGCGGAAAGATTATTACTCCGTTGAAAGACCGTATTGGATCGGAGATTCGCACGCATTATCCAGCGACGGTGGAGGAAGGCATTGCAATTACGGCGCAGGAAGCCTGGACCCGGCGCAATGGCCATGCGATGCACCTCCCCAGCTACGTGCAGGAAGTGATCGAACGCGTTGCGTTTGCCGCACGCGAAGATAAGAAGATCGACAAGCGCTCGGGCGTGAGCCAGAGGTTGCCTATTTCTGCCATGGAAAATGTGGTGTCGAATGCGGAAAGACGCGCGATTCGTAATAACGAGAAGGTCGTCGTACCCCGCATCAGCGACATCTACGCGGCGCTTCCCGCGATTACAGGCAAGCTCGAATTGGAGTACGAAGGCGAGATGAAGGGCGCGGACTTCGTTGGACGGGAGCTGATTCGGTCGGCGATCGCGAAGACTTACGACGAGTATTACACCGGCGCCAACGTGCAGCAGATTGTGCAGTGGTTCGATCTGGGCGGTGAGATTCAGCTGTCGGATTCCGTCCCAGCGGTTGAAGCTCTGGAGAATCTCAAAGGCATTCAGGGACTTGTCGAGAAGCTAGGCCCGTTGCAGGTTTCCACAAAGGACAGCCCTGAGCAGCAGGTGTCGGCGGCGGAGTTCATCCTGGAAGGGTTACACGCGCACAAACGCATCGGGCGCACCGAAGAACGCGTATTCAAGGCAGGCGAGAAGAAGCCTGAGGCCGTGCGGGAGAAATCGTTCGAGCCGGATGAAAGGCCCTACCGGCCGAGAAGGCAGTTTAATTGATAGTGGTCAGGGGCTAGTGGTCAGTGGTCAGTGGTCAGTTAGAAGCATCCTACTAACCACTAATCACCAACCACTGAACACTTCTTTTATGAAACGCATCCGCTACTCCAAATACGTGCCCGATCCTGCGGGGGAGATGAGCATGGAGGATCTGCTCGGCGCCCTGGCGGATTACCTGCTGCAGAGCGGGTTTCAGGATTCCATGTGGTACGAGATGCCGCAGGGAGAGCACACGATTGACGACCTCAAGCGCGCCATCGAAGAGGCGCTGATGAACGGGGAGATGTTCGACGAGAATTTACGCGAGCAGATCGAACAGATGATGGCCGACGGCCAGCTCGACGAACTGATCGAAAAACTCATCGAGCGCATGCAGCAGGAGGATTACATCTCGGTGGATGAGCCGCACGATCCGGCGCGCCAGTCGAGTGTAGGCGGGCAAACGGGAGAGGCGCAGCAAGCGAGGTTCGAGATTACCGACAAGAGCCTCGACTTTCTCGGTTTCAAGTCACTGCGCAACCTGCTGGGATCTTTGGGTAAGTCGAGTTTCGGGCGGCACGATACGCGCGATCTCGCCACCGGCATCGAGGCCAGCGGGTCATCGAAGACTTACGAGTTCGGAGATACGCTGAACCTGGACATCACGGCAACGCTGTCGAGCGCGATCCACCGGGAGGGGCTCACGCTGCCACTGAACATCGAATATTCCGATCTGCAGGTGCATCAGTGCGAGTACCAGTCCTCGTGTGCGACGGTACTGATGCTGGACTGCTCACACTCCATGATTCTGTACGGAGAGGACAGGTTCACACCGGCAAAGAAAGTGGCAATGGCGCTGTCGCACTTGATTCGCACGCAGTATCCCGGGGATTCGTTGTCGCTGGTGCTGTTTCACGATTCGGCGGAAGAGATTCCATTATCGCAATTAGCGCGGGTGAAGGTCGGCCCTTACTACACCAACACGCGCGAGGGACTGCGGCTGGCGCAGCGGATTCTGCAGCGGCAGCGAAAAGACATGAAGCAGATCGTGATGATCACGGATGGGAAGCCGTCGGCGCTCACGCTCGAAGATGGGCGGATTTATAAGAATGCGTTCGGGCTCGATCCGCTGGTAGTGAGCCAGACCCTCGAGGAAGTTTCCAAGTGCAAGCGGGCGGGCGTGCTGATCAATACGTTCATGCTGGCGTCGGATTATGGGCTGGTGCAGTTCGTGCAGAAGGTGACGGAGATGTGCCGCGGCAAAGCGTATTTCACGACTCCGTATACGCTGGGGCAGTATCTGCTGATGGATTACATGTCGCGGAAGACGAAGACCATTCATTGAGTGAAATCAATAACCACTAAGGTCACGAAGGTTCACTAAGGAAATCTTCACGTGTGGATTGACGCATTCTTCCGTCCCGCGAAGCGTGTTTGGTCGGTGTCTCCACACAAGCTCGTCGACTACTGAGAGTGAAATCAATAACCACTAAGGTCACGAAGGTTCACTAAGGAAATCTTCACGTGTGGACTGACGCATTCTTCCGTCCCGCGAAGCGTGTTTGGGCGGTCCCTCCACACAAGCTCGTCCACTACTGATAATCTTTCTCAATAGCACATGGCGAACTGTATTCGATGCGGGCGGCAGCTTCCCCCTTTCACATTTAAGAAGATCTGCCAGTGGTGTGTGCAGCACGAGGCGGCGCAGCGGGGCGAAGACGCGGATGAAGTACGGCAAAGGGTGATGCCTGCGCCGTGGGTCCAGCGCGAGTCCACTATCACCCTGACGCATGTGCTGTTCGGCGCGAACGTCGCTGTCTTTCTAGCGATGGCGCTGGCCAGCGGCAGGATCGACGATTTTCCCGGGTCGGTCATCATTCCTTTTGGAGCCAACTACGGGCTCTACACGTTGTCGGGGCAGTGGTGGCGCCTGGTGACGTACATGTTTCTCCATGGCGGCATCTGGCACATCGTTTTTAATATGTGGTGCCTCTGGGATCTGGGGCAGCTCTGCGAATCGCTTTACGGACGCTGGACCTATGCCGCGATCTACTTCATCACCGGCATTGCGGCGGGGTTGACCAGCGTGGGCTGGAATCCAGGGGTAATGAGCGTTGGGGCATCCGGCGCCATCTTCGGTTTGGCCGGCGCACTCGCGGCTTCGTACTATCTGGGCGAGTTCTCACTGCCCAGCGAGGCCATCCGGCCGGCACTGCGGAGCCTGGTCTTCTTCATTGGCTTCAACGTTCTTTTCGGCATCGGCTATAACATTTTCCTGGGCGGGAATGGCGGAGTCGACAACGGCGCGCACGTCGGAGGACTGATCAGCGGTCTGCTGGTGGGCGCACTTATTGCGCGCTTCGCTCCGGGGCATGATGCGCGCCGACTGGCCGTTCTGACGGCTGTGGCCCTGGCAGTTCTGGGCGGAGGATTGTTCGTGCGGCAGTGGCGGGGCGGTCCGATGCGCATCGCCCGGGCATTCCAGGACGCCCGAGGGAATCCGGTGGCCCAGATGCAATTAGTCGTGCGCGAGCAGCCCAATTCGCCGCAGGCGCATTTCGCGCTGGCCCAGGCGTACTTCAGCAGCCAGCAGTATCCGCAAGCCGAAGCGGAATTCAAGCGAGTGGTGGAATTGCAGCCCAAGAATACCGGAGCGCGCTTTGACCTTGGCATAACGTATTTGAATGAGAAGCGCCCGGATGAGGCGATGACAACCTTCCGCGAAATGCTCGCCCAGGATGCCAACAGCGCGGACGGGCACTATGGCCTGGGTCTGGTTCTGGCGAATCAGGAGAAATATCAGGAGGCGATTGCGGAATTCAAAGCTGCGGCGGAGGCCGATCCGCGCATTTCAGGAATTTTTTTTGAGATGGGAAATGCTTACGCCAAGATGAAGATGTATGACGACGCGATCAAGTCCTATGAGACGGAGAAGGAGAAGAATGGGGACGATCCGGACGTGGAGCTTGCGTTGGCGGAGGCATATCAGGCGAAGGGGATGACGCAACAGGCGCAGGAGGCGAGAAATCGGGCAGCGCAGTTAAAGGGCGGGCATGCGGATTAGTAGGGCTACTGACCACAGGGGCTAAAGCCCGGAATCATTTGGAGACATCAACGCGGCCCTGAAGGGCCGCTCTTCCACGGTGCTGTCGGGGTTTCATGTTGGGCTGCTCTTCCATGGTTCCCCAAAGCGATGCACAAAACTCACCAGACTAACTCTTTGTTAGCTCGGTTACTGCGCGATACGCCTGGTTGATGGCCTCGTCTGTGTAGGCGTAGGCGCCTGCGTCAGCGTTAGCAATGGCGATGCGGCCGTGGGGCTTGCGTGCCACTTCGCACGGAGTCTCGCCGCCCTCGAGCCAGAAGGAATCGAACAGCGAGTTGTATTCGTAAGCGTAGCCGTGAGGCCAGCGGTTGACGGTGATCGCGGCAATGTCGCGGGCAGGATCGAAACCTCCGGCGCCGAGCGTGCGCGACAACTGATCGCGAATGTTCCGCTCCATGGTCTCGAAGGTGGTGGTGTAAAGCTCCATGCGGCCGTAGACATGTTGCTGCCGCGCCGGAAGACCGGGGTGACAGGCTGCCTTCATCATGTGCACGACAATCGGGTCTTCGGGTTTCTGGGCACATTCATATCCGCCCATGCTGACCGGCAGGTCGAGATTCAGGCTCGTGTGGTACATCCCCGGAGCGTACACCGCATTGGCTCCGAGCTTCTGAAACGAAGTCCAGCTGCGAACCAGGACATTGGTGTAGAGCAGGGGAACTTTTTGCGCCGAAGCCAACGCTTCTTTCTGCTTCGCAGGTAGTTCTTCGCAGATATATGGGATCATCACGTGCCAGCACGCGAGCACGGCATTCTTCGCCCTGGCGGTGTAAACCTTTCCGGCCCGAGCGTAGGTAACTTCCACCTCTTTCGCGCCGGCGGCCTCGCCCATGTGCTTCACCCGAACCGCTGTACTGTTCAGGCGAATGCGGACCGGCGAATCTTTCCGATCGAGTTTTGCGTAATTGGCTTTGGCTAGAACAATGTCAGTAGACGAACCGCCCGGGATTGCGTCTGGAATCAACTGGCGCACCAGCAGGCGCGCGATGCTGGCGTTACCGTCAGGAAAATGGAAAAAGTATTTTTCTGCTTCCGCGTTGGGAATGGCATCGCGGTTCATGCCTTTTCCAGGCGTCGGATCGAGTTTGAGTCCAGCAAAGCCGGGCAGATCGAATCCCCAGGCGTCCTGTGCGGCGACGGCGTCGATGCCCACGCCAAAAAGTCCGTGCACCACCGCCTGATAGATCTTGACGATGTCTTCGTGGACCCCCGCGACATCGCGGAGATAGTTGGCATAACTGATGCGAGCCAGCTTCGCCTTCTTCTCGTCTGAAGTCAGGCCCGGGAAATAATCCTTTGGCTCCTCGTACAGGCGCTGCAGATCGTGTTTGGCTTGCTCGGCAATGGGAGCTTCGGAGAGAAATTCTTTCAACAATTTCGGGGAGTGGTTTTCGGCATCTTCACTCTCATTCCAGCCGCGCGTTGTGAAATTGACGACCAGTTTGTCGGCGCCGAACGTTTCCTTATCAAAGAAAATCTTGGGGCGCAGTCCAAAGGAAGGATAAAGATCCCTGGCGAAGTATTTTGAGTACGAAGGAACGTCAATGCCGAGTTCCTGGATCAGCCCCTTGGCAACGGCGCTGTAGGGAGCAGGGCTCTCGATGGAGAAAGTGCCGCCAAAGCCGAGGCGAAAGGCGTTATTGACTCTGAACTCATTGCGCTTGGCATGACCGCCAAAGTCATCGTGATTGTCAAGAATGAGAACGCGGGCTTTGCCGCCAGTGGCCCTGCGGTAGAAATGAGCGGCGGAGAGGCCGCTGATGCCGCCTCCTACGACGATGAGATCGTAGCTCTCGCCGGTTTCTTCGGGTTTGCCGGCTGAATCCCAGAATGTGCCATCGCGAACGCTATGCGCCGTTTCAAACGATCCGGGGTGGCTGCCGCGCAGGCCGGTGAGTGCGGGAGGATAATAGGTGGGGGAACTTTGCTCTGCGTTTGCGCCGAACAGATGCCAGGGCATCATGGCCGCGCCAGCGGTTACTGCCACGCCGTTGATGAAATCGCGGCGCGTGATCTTGCGATGCATCCCCAGTTCCCGGTCCCGTGAATTCACGATCTCCTCCCCTAATCGCTCCCCAGCAATTGAAACGGATAATGGTTTGAATGTGGACTAGCCTTCGGATTTCTTGACTGCCAGTTCAGCTCCCTGAAAACCGATGCGGCTGTGCGTTCCATCGCAGAAAGGCTTGTTGACGGAACCACCGCAGCGGCAGAGGGAGAAGGCAGGTTTGCCGGTGAGGTCGAACTGAGTGCCGTTAATGTCGACGAGTTCCACGGTGCCTTCCGGAGCTTCGACGCGATACGGCCCATTGGGCCTGACGGTGATCTTTACTTGAGCCATGCATGCCTCCAACCTTACGGGTTTCTAGTAAGCCTAGCAAAGATACCATGGAAAAGCCCAGCCCGGATGGTGCGACGGTTAGGGCGCGGGAAGTGTTATTCGATTCGGAGAGCCTGCATCGGGGCAATGGACGCGGCGTACCGGGCCGGCAGGAAACTCGCGGCCAGCGACACCATGATCACCATGACAAAGGCTGTCACGAAAGTGATGGGATCGTGGGGTTGTAAGCCGTAGAGCAGCGACTTAATGAGCCCCACTGAAATGATCGCGATAAGGAGTCCGAAGGCGAGCCCGATAGCCGTCAACTGCAGGTTCTCGCGCAGGACCATCCAGAGAATGCCGGACGGACGCGCACCCAAAGCCATGCGGACTCCAATTTCGGAGGTGCGGCGTGCGAGGCGGTAAGCCAGCGTGCCGTACAGGCCGACGGCGACCAGGAACGCCGCCAGCAGTCCGAAAAATGCTGACAGCCTGGAAAACATCCGCTGCTGAGAATACGACTGCTCGAAAACAGCGTCTTGCGTCATGGGATTCTCGAGTGGCAGGTTGGGATCAAGGGCGTGAATGGCGCGCTGGACGGAGGGCAGCAGTTCGGTGGCGCGACCGGAAACGCGCACTTCAACCTCAAGGTGCGTCACTCCATTGACTTGTGTGTACGGGTAATAAGCTATGGGAATAGGAGACTCGTCGACGCTCGTGTACTTGCTGTCCTTCACAACGCCCACGATGGTGCGTCGAGTTTTGTCACCCAGTTGGTGACCGATGGGATTCACGCCGGGCATCAACTTCTTGCCGAAGGTTTCATTGACTACGGCGACCCGCGCTGAGGCTTCGGTGTCGGCATCAGAGAGGTCTCGTCCCTCGACCACCGGCACGCCGAGCACATGAAAGAAATCTGGGCCGACATCGTTGGAACGGAGAGGAGCTTCCGAGTACGGCCGTTTTACGCCGTCGATCACGGCAGCGTTGTTGTCGCTCCAGCCCGAACCCGGGCGATTCTCTGCATAGGTAGCCGATTCAACTCCGGGCAGAGTCCGCAGGCGATCGAGCAAAGCGCGATAGAACTGCACGTTCTGGCTGGTGCTGGCCGTTTTCTGCGGCGTAATGCCAAATACGAGTAGACCATGGGCACGCATCCCGAGATTGGTGGACTGGTAATTCTTGAGGGTGCGCAGCAATAATCCTGCGGCGACCAGCAGTACGAAGCAGAAGGTCATCTGCATCACAATCACTGCTTTGCCGCCCCATCGTCCTATACGAGTCCGGTAGGAAGTAGAAGCCGAGGCCTTCAACGCGCCTGCCACCGGGACGCGCAACGCGGGGATGAGCGGAGCCAGACCGAACACGAGCGAAGCCACCCCACAGATCACCAATGTGAACAGCAGAACACTCGCATCGGGATCCAGGCCGCTTTCGATCTGCGACCAGGCAGCGAGCGCGTGGGTTGCCGCGAGCGCAAACATCCATCCCAGTATTCCGCCGATGCCGACGAGCAGGATGCTTTCCAGAAGGAGTTGGCGGAAGATTTGCAACCAACTGGCGCCCAGAGCGAGGCGAAGGCTGAACTCGCGCTGCCGGGCACTCTTTTTGGCGACCAGCAGCATGGCGACATTGGTACAGGCGATCACGAGCACCAGGCTGACCAGCGTCATCAAGACGGTCACCCCTGTTTTGTAGTTGCTGCCGGTATCGAGGCCCTCTATGCCACGAGCGGGCTGCAAAGCCAAGGTGACCTTCGGAGCCTTCGAGTCGGGCGCGGTCAACCCGGTATAAGCGACGCGCTCGAAGCGTGGCGTCACCTCAGCCAGGGCCCGCGATTGAGAAACCCCAGGCGCCAGGCGCGCAATCAATTCCAGGCACCACCAGGTCGGCGTGCCGTAAAGAGTGTTGTACTCGGGAGGAGTGCCCCAGGCATTTAAGTCGGGCCGATTCTGGAGAGGAATCCAGAAGTCCGTGGACTGTCCCGGATCGACTCCGAAGAATTTTTCCGGACCTATGCCGGTGATGGTGAAAGCGATGCCTTTGATGAAGAACGTTTGACCCAGAACGGAGGGATTCCGCGCGAAGCGCCGGGTCCAATAGGAGTAACTGAGAACAACGACCTGGGAGTGCGCTCTTTCGTCGTCGAGAGTGAAGCCGCGCCCTCGAGCCGGAGAGATGCCGAGGCCGGAAAAGAAATTGCCACTCACCATGTCACCTTCAGCTTCCTCGGGAGTGTCGCCAAAGCGCACGGCCACTTTGCCGATCGCGAGCGGAACGAACGCGATCAAGTCCGCGAAGGCATGGTGGTCCTGCCGAAGGTCTTCGAAGACAGGCTCGGAAAACGAGGTGGAAGAGTTCCCCGTATTGCCAGCTCCATCGGGTTGGCCCGTGGGCACGTGAAGATATACAAGCTCCTGCGGATTGGGCACTGGCAGGCCGCGCAGCAGCACGGCATTCATCACGCTGAAGATTGCGCTATTGACGCCGATGCCGAGGGCCAGCGTGAGCACCACCGTGACAGCAAATCCGGGAGAGTTGTACAACTGGCGGACGGCATAGCGAAATTCTTGCACCAGGATGTGCACGGGCTTGGGTTCTCCGCAATACCTGAAGGACGTTTGCCTCACTCAAAGGTAAGCGGCTGAACTCGGCTACGCTGCGAGCGATCTGACTGAAATCAAGCTGCGATACAGTTCCAGGCACTGATCGATCATGCGCTTGGTAGTGAAGCGTTCGCGGGCGCGGGTATAGGCGAGTTCGGCATAGGCGCGGCGCATGGGCCGGTCTTCGTTGAGCAGGCGGATGTTTTCGGCCAGGCTGGCAGCGTCATTGGTGCGGAAGTAGAGAGCCGCATCTCCCCAGACTTCGCGATAGCTGGGAATGTCGTTGGCGACAATGGCGCAGCGTGAAAAAGCGGCTTCCAGGGCGGGCATGCCCAAAGGCTCGTAGCGCGAGGTGGCGGCATAGATGGCGGCACGGCTGTAGAGTGCGCGCAACTGAGCGTCAGTCTGGGGTCCACGAATCGCCACCGAGGTTTGTTCCGTCGCGACCTTTACATCGGCGCGAATGGGAATGCGCGGCATCGGCACAGTTTGCTCCGCCCCGACGATGCACACCGGAAGCGGATGAGGCTGCTGCGTGAGCAGAAATACCTGCTTGCTGGCATCTACCAGGCGGCCGACCGCCAGCACGCAATCATCTTTGCTGACGTAAGGGTTGAAGAAGATGGGATTGCGGCCGGGGTAGATCACCTCCCCGCGCCGGGGGCGGCCGTAGCATGCGGAAATACGATCAAGCATCCAGGCGGAGGGTGCTACGACAGCATCAGCTCCCGCCAAGCCGTTGAGCACGGTCCTGCGATACCAATTCAAGGAACGCGCAGCATGCGGGGGCCGGTCGTGGACCGCCTGAGTCCATGTGATCAGATCGCCCTGCGCCATCACCAGGCGGGGCACATCCACCGGAAGATTGCCGTAACAGAATTGGTTGAGGTGCAGAACGTCGGGGCGCAGTTCCCGCACTAGCGAGAGCAGAAAATCGGACGATTCGGGCAGGTCTTGTTCGGCTTCTTGCATCCACTCGAGACGGAACGCAGTAGGACGGTAGTCCAGGCCGTGCAGGTGGTCCATCCACGAAGTCTGGTCGGGCAACGGGATCTCGCCGAAGCTGACCAGGGTGACGTGCACGCCGCGCGTTACTAACCCAGTTACCAGTTCGCGGGCATAGGTCCAGGAACCAGAAAAAGAGTCCGCCGTAACCAGGACGTGCACAGAACCTCCACAGAACTCCGGAATGCCGCGTCAAACCGGCTTTCCGCCTGCCGAACGGACCATTCTAGTGCGAATTGCCCGGCGCCGGAAAGGAATTCTTAAGGCTGAAATGCGCTTTGGCGGGTTTTCGAGGGCGTGCAGCCGCACTCCATACGCCTCAAGGGCGCTGGAGTGCGAGACCGCTCGCCTGCTTTTGAAGATTACTGGGTTAACAAGACCGAGGGATTGCGTCGCGACTCGTACCACAGCGCAAGTTCGACGCGATTCCACAGCCCAAGCTTGTCGTAGATGACACGTAGGTAATTCTTTACGACATGCTCGGTGGTCCCAATCTCGTGGGCAACTTCGCGGTTTTTCAGGCCTTCGGCAACGAGTTGGATGACTCGGTGCTCACGTTCACTCGGGATGCGGTTCCCAAAACGTCCATTTGCAGACATGATTGTCTCCGGTACAACAGGGTCGCGAGTTTGACTCGTTTGATACCGCCGGTGATTCCGAACCGTAAAAACAACCGGTTGAAATGGGCTTTTACCGTTCGCCGCGCCATATTCAATTGGGTGGCAATCTCGGCATTGTCACAACCTTGCAAGAGCAGGTCAACGATTTGCTGTTCGCGCGGACCGAGCCGAACAGTCTGTTCCTTCATCTCGTCCCCCCTTTTTGGTATTGTTTGCCGAATCGGCTAGTCTAGCTTTGTTGATTTACATAGCATCCACATTGCCATAGTCTTCCCACACGGCTATGAATTACGTGGAAAACCATTTTCCACAGTGACTTGCAAGGATCAGAGCCTGCATATCCGTGACCTCTGAAGCTCTCCTACATGGATTGGTACACCGGAATTTCGCCTATACCCTGCGCCAAATCACGCCTGAGCTCCGCACGGGGGCACGAAGGTTGGAGAAAGCGCTCGGGCTTGCTGTGCTTTCCCGGCTCTGTGCCCAAAATGGAAAAAATCGAAGGAGCTGAAAGTCGATAATCGAGGTACAAAGGAAGGGGATTACTTTCAGGTAAACACCTTAGTCGAAATTTCCCGCAATACAGGGAACTCTGGCACAAATTACACGCTTCGCCTCAGGTTTGCATACCGCAAGCCCATCGGGCTGTGAATTTCCACCGGAGGATTCAGATCAGGGCAGGAAGACTGAGCCACATTATAGCCCGTATTTTTTCATGAGATGGCGGAACGAACGGTAGGAAATTCCGAGAATCTCGGCGGCTCTGGTCTGTACGCCTCCGCTTTGGGTCAAGGCACTTTGGAGCAGAGTTCTTTCGATGGCGGCGACGTACGTCTCCATACCGACACCCTCGGGAAGAGACATTTCTGGCCCGAGTTCGGACAGCGCCCCACCGTTGGCCGATGCAGCCGCCGCTTTCGCCTTGGGGCGTTCGGCAGGAAGCTCAACGTGAAGTTCGTTGGAGGTTTCAAGAGCTACCGCCCGCTCTACCGTGTTCTCCAACTGCCGGACATTTCCCGGCCACTCGTAGCCGCACAGAGCTTCGAGCGAAGGCGCATGCACGCGCAGGATGCTGCGTCCTGCCGCGCTCGCGTACTTCTTGAGGAAGTGATTCACCAACATCGGTATGTCTTCGTGGCGTTCGCGTAGCGGAGGCACGCGAATGGGAATGACGTTCAAACGATAATACAGATCTTCGCGGAATAAATTCTCGGCCACTGCTTTGTCCAATTCACGATTGGTGGCGGCAATCACTCGCACATCGATGGAGATTTCGCTGGTACCGCCGACCGGACGCACGGTGCGCTCCTGCAACACGCGCAGCAACTTCACCTGCATGGCCACGGTCATCTCGCTGATCTCGTCCAGGAAGATCGTGCCTCCGTCGGCGACCTCGAAGAGCCCGCGTTTATTCTGATTCGCTCCGGTGAACGCGCCTTTCACGTACCCAAACAGCTCGCTTTCGAGGAGGGTCTCTGGAAACGCTCCGCAGTTCACGGAAACGAACGAGTCCGCGGCCCGCGGCGAGCAGACATGAACCGCGCGCGCCACCAACTCTTTTCCGGTGCCGCTTTCTCCATGGATCAACACGGTGCTGGCGGTCGCAGCCACGGTGCGGACAGTCTGCTTCAGTTTGTCCATGGCCGGGCTGGAACCGATGATGTTGTCCAGGGAGTTTCGCGTGGCGGCGTCGCGGCGCAGAGCAAAGTTCTGCTTACTGAGGACCAGTTTCTCAAGCGCGCGCTTGATCGCCATCTTGATCTCGTCCACCAGCCCAGGGCTCTTGCGGATATAGTCGGATGCGCCTCCGGCTTTCACCGCTTCGACCGCGGCTTCATAGTCGTCGACCGCGGTGATCAGGATGACGGCAGAATCGGGTGAGACGCGGTGAGCATGACGCAGCACTTCGATGCCATCGATGGTCGGCATCTTGATATCAGTGATGATGACGTCGTACAGAGCGCCATCGATTTTGCTCTTGGCCGCCTGCCCCGATTGCACCGTTTCGACCTTATGCCCTTCGCGGCGCAGAGAGATGTCGAGCATTTCACAAATCGAGCGCTCATCGTCGCAAACCAGGATATTAGCCACGCGAACCGCCTCCTGCCGCAGTGGCAGCGAGTTGCTCGCTCGCGAGCACAGTGACGTCGGCTGATGCCCGCCACGCCGCATCGAGTCGGTGCAGCCTGAGCACGATCGTAGTTCCCTGCCCAGGTTTGGAACGCGCCCACACCTTGCCTTCGTGAGCCTGCATGATCTGGTAAACGATCGCGAGGCCCAGTCCCGTCCCACCCTCAAAGCCGGATTGGAAGGGCTCAAAAATCTTCTCTGTAAGCTGGGGTGTGATTCCCGGCCCAGTGTCGTTGAATCCGATCTGCCAATCATCCCCAAGTGGCTCAATGCTGACGGTCAACGTGCCTCCACCCTTCATGGCACGGACGGCGTTCTCACATAAATTCCAGAACACCTGCTTGAGCTTGTCGCCATCGGCCAGGGCCCAGGCCGGCTCGGAAGGGAAGGATCGCTGGATCCGGATGTCGGTCTTTTCAGCGGTCATGCGATGTTCCATCAGGGTTAAAGTGTCTTCGACGAGATGGATCAGGTCGACCTTGGCAAAGTGGTATTGCTTGGTCCGCGAATAGGCAAGGAAGTCGGTGATGATGGCGTTGAGCCGCTGCGATTCGCGGGTCACGATGTCAAGCAGCCGGCGATGGTCCTGGTTCATCTCCGGCAGCCCCGAAAGCATGCTGACCGATCCAGCAATCGAGGTCAGCGGATTGCGGATTTCGTGTGCGATGGCTGCGGCTAAACGGCCGACGGCCGCCAGCCTGTCCTGCATGCGCACCTCGCGCTCCAGCCGCCGGATCTCTGTGAGGTCGTCGAAAACGTACACATAGCCGAGATCTCCGCGCTCCGGCACGGTTAATGCGGATACGCGCACTCGCACCGTCCTGCGGAAGCGGCCCGGGATATCGAAGCGCACCTCGCCATGGCTCTGCGGCGACTCAACCGTGGGCAGAGGGTCGAGAAACAGCTGAGAAACAGGCCCGCCCAGCAGTTCACCGGGCGTGCGTTCGAGGAGGCGCTGAGCGGCCGCATTGACTACTGTAATGCGGCCATCGAGACCGGTGGTGATCAGACCGCTGCTGATCGAATGAATGATGTTTTCATGGAGCGCTTGCAGGCTTTCCAGCGCACCGCTGGTATCTTTCAGCTGCACCCTGGCCTGCTGCAGCTTTGCCGTGAGCAGGCTCGCCAGATAGGCAACCGCGAGGAACGCGAACAGATTCACAAAAATGATTCCCTGCAGGGTTTTCAATGCCGGATGCGTAGTGCCGTAGGAGTGCACGACGCCGTAATAATTCAGATCGAGCACCGTGCCGTAAAGGATGAAAGCGAGGGCAGCCACAAGATATGCCCACACCCGCGGCAGAAGGACGCTGGCGACAATGATCACCAGCGGATACAGGAAATTCAGCGAGCTGTCCAACCCCCCGGTTTCGTGAACGACCAGGCTGACCATCAGCAGATCGGTCACGACCTGCAGCGAAGCCTGCAGCCGGTGGTCTTGCCACAAGGAGAGCAACAGCACGTAAAAAAGGGACAGGGTGAACCAGAAAAGCATGCTGGCGATGAAGAGCCGCATCGGCACCGGGGCGGGACTGATCTGCGCCACCGCCAACTCGATGGCCAGCAGCAAGGTCAGGATGAAAATCCGGACTCGAACCAGCCAGGATAGCCAATTGCGCTCGTCGAACGTCGATTGCATGGAGAAGACCGTTTCAAAGTTTCAAAGTTTTAGAGTTTCAAGGTTTCAAAGTCTCGCAACTTGAAACCTTGAAACCTTTTCGCTTTGAAACCTGTTCCTAGCCAGCCAACTTGGCGATCATGGCGAACAGCGGCATGTAGAGCGAAATGACGATGCCGCCGATGGAAACGCCGAGGATTCCGATGATGACCGGTTCCAGCATGGCCAGCATGTCTTTGGTCGCCGCATCCACCTCTTCTTCGTAGAAATCGGCAATCTTCTGCAGCATCGAATCCATTGCGCCGGTCGCTTCGCCGACGCCGATCATCTGCGTGACCATGTTGGGGAACACTCCGCATTCGCGCAGCGGGTCGACAATGGTGCGGCCTTCTTCGATGGCTTTGCGCACCTTCATCAGCGCCTCTTCCAATACGGCATTGCCCGAAGTTTTCGCCGTGATGCTCAAGCCTTCGAGAATCGGCACGCCCGAGGTGATCAGCGTTCCCAGTGTCCGGGTAAAGCGACCGACCGCGATCTTGCGGAGCAGTCCGCCGATCACGGGCAGGTGGAGCAGCATTTTGTCGAAGTAGTACTTGCCGCGCGGGTGTTTGCGGATCTGCTTGACGCCGAAAAATATGCCGAAGGCGCCCACGCCGAAGATCCACCAGAAAGTCTGAACGAAGGCGCTCAGCCCCATCACGATGCGCGTGGGCAGCGGCAAGTTGACTCCCAGTCCGGCAAACAGGTTGGCAAAAATGGGCACGACCCACTTGAGCAGCGCGCCGACGATCAGCGTGGCCATACCTACGACGGCCACAGGGTAGATCAACGCCGATTTCACCGCGGCTCTCAGCCGGACAGCTTTTTCGACGTAAGTCGCCAAGCGTTGCAAAATGATGTCGAGAATACCGCCGGTCTCGCCGGCCTCGATCATGTTCGTGGTCAGGTCATCAAATACCAGGGGGTATTGGCGCATGGCATTCGCCAGGGTAGCGCCGCCCTCGACGGTCGTCCGCACGCCAGTCAGAATCTTCTGGAAGGCCTGGTTCTCCTGGTTGGCCGCCAGGATTTCCAGACACTGCACCAGCGGCAAGCCAGCGTCGATCATGACCGAAAACTGGCGGAAGAAGATCGCGATGTCTTTGGTCGAGACTTTCCCCGATCCGAACGTGGGCATCGAGAACTCTTTGCCTTTTTCGCGAATGGCGCCCGGCGTAATACGCTCGCGGCGCAAAGCCTGCGCCAGAGCCTGCTTGTTCACCGCCATCCGTTCCCCGGAAATCTTCTGTCCCGACGCATCTTTCCCCGAAAATGTAAAGACTGGCATGGTTTAGCTTCTCCTGACTGTCGTTGCTCGTCCGTGAAATTCTTGCTTCTTCAAACTTGCATTGCCTCCACCTGCGCTCAGTGCTTGGAGGACGCTGCTCCCCGGGCCTGCGTTGTTCCTGCCGTTGTCGACCGGTTCAACAGGCTGGCGCCGCGGTTGATCATTTCCGTCAATTCATCCACATTGCTGGAACGCGCTATCGCCGTTTCCATCGAGATCTGCTTCTGGAAATAGGCGGTCGCGAGCGATTGGTTGAACGTCTGCATCCCGAACTTTTCCTGACCTGACTGCATGGACGAATAAATCTGGTGAATCTTGTCCTCTCGAATCAGGTTCCGCACCGCGGCGTTAGGCACCAGGATCTCCATGATCATGGCGCGCCCTTTGCCGTCGATCTTGGGCACCAGGCTCTGACACATGATTCCTTCCAGCACCAGCGACAACTGGGCGCGAATCTGCGCCTGCTGGTGGGCTGGGAACACGTCAATGACGCGGTTGATGGTCGAGGTTGCCGAGTTGGTGTGCAAGGTACCGAAAGTCAAGTGTCCTGTTTCCGCAATGCGCAGGGCCGATTCGATCGTCTCCAGGTCGCGCATTTCGCCGATCAGCACGACGTCGGGATCTTCACGGAGCGCGGCGCGCAAGGCGTCGGTGAAACTCTTGGTGTCGGCGTGGAGTTCGCGCTGGTTGACCACGCAGTTCTTGTTCATGTGGACGAATTCGATCGGGTCCTCGATGGTCAGAATGTGATCGTGCCGTTCGCTGTTGATCTTGTCGATCATGGCGGCGAGCGTCGTGGACTTGCCCGACCCGGTCGGTCCCGTCACCAGCACCAGTCCCCTCGGCTTGTCGCAAAGCTTGCTGACTACCGGGGCCAGGCCCAATTGATTGAACGATTTGATTTCAAAGGGAATGACGCGAAACACAGCGGCCGTCGCGCCGCGCTGGTTGAAGACATTGGCACGGAAGCGGGCCAGTCCCTTCAACCCGAAAGAGAAGTCGAGTTCCAGACTCTCTTCGAAACGGTGCTTCTGCGAATCGGTCATCACGCTGTAGGCCAGCTGCTTGGTCTCCGCCGGCGTCATCTGCGGCAAATCCAACGGCACCAGATGGCCGTGCACACGGATTTGCGGCGGCGAATTGGTGGTGATGTGCAGATCGCTGCCGTTCATCTCCAGCATTCGTTTGAGCAGATCGCTTAACGACAAACCCATAGCAAGTTCCTTCCTGATTTCTCGATCTTCACTTCACATCTGGTCCGTTAATGAATCGTTTCGCGCGCCACTTCCTCGAGCGTGGTCATTCCCGCCGCAACCTTGATCAGGCCGCTGCGGCGCAGGGTAATCATGCCGCGCTCGATCGCCTTCTTCTTCAACTCCAATGCTGACGCACCCACCAGAACCAGTTCACGAATTTCATCGTCCACTTCCATCACTTCGTATAAGCCGCAACGGCCCTTATAGCCGGTGTTGTTGCAGACACCGCAGCCTTTGCCCTTCTGAATCTTTATGGTTTTGGACTCTTCCGGAGTGAATCCCGCATCAATGAGCGTCTGCGGCGGCACCTCGATCGGCTCAATGCAGTCCTTGCAGATTCGACGGACCAGTCGTTGCGCGCAGATCAAGTGCACCGACGTTGCCACCAGGAAGGGCTCGATGCCCATATTCATCAATCGCGTAATGGTTTCGGGCGCTCCGTTGGTGTGCAGAGTCGAGAGCACAAGGTGACCGGTAAGAGCGGCTTTAATGGCGATTTCCGCGGTTTCAAAGTCGCGGATCTCGCCCACCAGGATGATGTTTGGGTCTTGCCGCAAGAACGATCTCAAAGCGGCGGCAAAGTTCAATCCGATCTGCTCTTTCATCTGCACCTGGTTGACGCCCTGCAGCTGGAATTCGACCGGATCCTCCGCCGTCATGATGTTCGTGTCCGGCTGATTCAGGCGCGAAATGGAAGAGTAAAGAGTGTTGGTCTTGCCCGATCCGGTCGGGCCGGTGACCAGCACCATGCCGTAAGGCTTGAGGATGGCTTTCTCGAACTTCACCAGCGACTCGGCTTCAAAGCCGAGCTTGGTCATATCGAGGCGCAGGTTCTCTTTGTCGAGCAAGCGGAGCACGATCTTCTCGCCCCACAGGGTCGGCAGCGTGCTGACGCGGAAATCTAGCTGCTTCTTGCGCCCTCCCACATTCATCTTCAGCATGATGCGGCCATCTTGCGGCAGCCGCTTTTCGCTGATGTCGAGCTTTGCCATGATCTTCAGGCGAGAGGTGATCGCATCTTTCAACTTCAACGGCGGCGTCATAATCGACTGCAGCACGCCGTCAATACGGAACCGAACTCGAAATTCCTTTTCGTAGGGCTCAATGTGAATGTCGCTTGCCCCGCGCTTGACGGCGTCGCCGAGGACAACGTTCACCAGTTTTACGACGGGAGCTTCGTCGGCAGCCTTCTCCAGCTCCGCGAGTTCGATTTGCTGCTCTTCCGATTGCAGTTCGACGTCGCTGTCATTCATCTCTGACATCGACTGCATCACAGCTTCAAGATCTTCTTCCTTAGTCGATCCGTAAGCTTTCTCAATCCCCGCCAGAATCGAGCTTTCCGAGGCGACGACCGGCTCGATGTTGAATCCGGTCATGAACTTGATGTCGTCCATGGCGAACACGTTCGTCGGATCGACCATGGCGATGGTGAGCGATGCGCCCACGCGGCTCAGCGGAAGAATCTGGTAGCGCTTCGCGGTCTCGAAGGGAATCAGTTTGACGACCGCGGGATCAATTTCGAAGTAAGACAGATTAATAGCGGGAACGCCGTATTGCCGGGAGAGAAAGTTAGTGACGTCTTCATCGGTGAGGAAGCCGAGCTTCACCAGGGCCGAGCCCAGGCGGCAGCTCTGTTCTTTCTGCACCTTATTCGCTTGTTCCAACTGCTCTGGGGTAATGATCTTCTCTTTGACGAGAAGGTCACCCAGCCGTTGAGACATACGCTGATCTCCTAACCACGTGGATAGAACGATGCCTGACTTGCGTGCAGACACAGCGCGCACGGCCGCCCATCAATGGGAGAGAAAACGCAGCTCATTCGCGTTGACATAAATTGTCAACGCAAGCGGATTACCGCACCACTTACTTAAGTACTTGCACCTGACGGAAACTCTTGTGAGCAGTAGCCTCCCAGAGCGAAAAAAGGGCGAGAATGGGCTATTTTCAGCGTTTTCTTGACCGGACTTCCCGCCCGGGTACATGCACTTCAGTACTCCGAAGATCGCGCTCTGGGGCAAACCTTTCCGCATCGAGGATGACCTCAATTAGACTCGATTTAAGGAGTCGCTGTTTTGCAGACAGATCCGCACCAAGAGCAGATTCGCGGTTACTACGACGTGCTCTTTGGCGCTTGGGGAGCGCAGCACTGGTGGCCGGCGGAGACCCAGTTTGAAGTGATCGTGGGTGCGTATCTGACCCAGAACACCGCCTGGACCAATGTCGAACGCGCTTTGAGTAATCTGCGTGGCGCGGGTTTGCTGAATATCGAAGGAATCCGCAAGACGCGAAGGCCCCGGCTGGAACGCCTCATCCGCCCCTCGGGATATTTCCGTCAAAAGGCGCAACGACTCAAGACCTTTGTCGCCTTCCTGGACAAGGAGTACCGCGGCTCCCTCGACCGGATGTTTTCTCAGCCGACAGAAAAATTGCGCGAACAACTGCTTGGGCTGAACGGCGTGGGGCCCGAGACTGCCGATTCGATTCTGCTCTATGCCGGCAATCATCCCGTGTTCGTGGTTGACGCCTATACACGGCGTATTCTCGATCGCCACGGAATTCTGCCGGAGAAAACCAACTATGAAGAGATTCGCGAATTGTTCCAACGCTCTTTGGCTCAAGTTGGGGAACGGCAGGAACTAAAATCTCCCGTAGTCAAAGCGAATCTGGAATCGGGATTTCGCGGTGCGGCGCATCCGCCCTCGCCGATGAGCACCGCAACGCGCGTCGCCCTGGTTCAGGTCTACAACGAGATGCATGGCCTGATCGTTGGCGTGGGGAAGCAGTACTGTCGAAAATCAAAGGCCGCCTGCGAAGGCTGCCCGCTGCAGCCTTTTCTTCCTTTGAAGTGACCGCACCCGTTCGAGAACCAGATGTATACTTTCGACTGCTTTACCGGTGGTCGCAGCAGACCTACAATTTGCGGTGCCTCGCGGAGAGGAATATGACGCTCCTCAGCAGTGAGGGGAACGTCGCAATTCAACGCGCGGCATTCACGCAACACCGCTTTTGCGGCCCCGATGGCCTTCAAGGCTTGAAATGAACGGGCAGATTTTTCTCCGCCTAGCCGGCTGGCTTATCAGCGGGACAATCCTGATCGGCGGAAGTCCGCAGACCTTGCGCGATGCCGCGAATTCTACCGGCATGCTTGTCAGCACGGCAGTTCGGCCGGACTTATTCTCCGAGCCGGCCTACGCCCAGACCCTTGCCCGCGAATTCAACATGATCGAACCCGAGGACGTGATGAAGTGGTGGGTCGTGCGGCGAAACCCAGGCGCATTCGATTTTGCTCCGGGCGACCAGGTCGTCCGCTTTGCCCACGCTCATGGGATGAAAGTTCGCGGCCACTGCCTCGTCTGGGGAAACGACAATCCGCAGTGGCTCGCGCAATCTCACTTCACTCCCGCTCAACTCGCGGACCTGATGCACGACCACATCAGCACCGTGATGAAGCATTACGCCGGCCAGGTCTTCGCGTGGGATGTAGTCAATGAAGCCTTCGACGAAAACGGCCAGGTGAAAGATTCTATTTGGTACAACCAGCCGGGGATAGGACTCGCGGGAAAACAGACAGCCTACGTCGAGCAGGCGTTTCGCTGGGCACACGAAACCGATCGCCATGCCCTGCTGTTCTATAACGACGGCGGTGGCGAAGGGCTGAACCGCAAATCGGACGCGCTCTACGCCATGGTGAAGGATTTCAGGCGACGTGGTGTTCCGATTGACGGGGTTGGACTGCAAACGCACATTTCACATTTGGAGTTCGATTCGGCTGCACTTGCTGCGAACATCGCGCGTCTGACGGCACTAGGACTGCAGGTTCACATCACGGAACTTGATGTCGCCCTACCCACGGATTCAACGGGCCAGGCTCAAGGCGATGATGTGCAAAAACAAGCTGACATTTATCGCGGCATAGTCCGGGCCTGCAGGCAAAATCAGGGATGCACCGCCGTCCAAACCTGGGGGTTCACCGACAAATATTCCTGGATCGTTTCGCACTCTCACCATACAGAGGGCGCCGCACTCCTGTTCGATCGAGCCTACAAGCCCAAGCCGGCCTACTACGCAACCGTTGAGGCACTCTCAACGCGTACAAAGCCCGACTAAATGCCAGCCTTTTCACCCTGAATCTTTGTGCTTCCTGTGGTGAGCTTTATCGCTGCTGTTGACCAAAGTTGGCCGGGCCCCTTCATGCAGCTTAGGCGAATCCTTGTGCATCTATAATGACTTGCAAGCCTCCGGCGGATGGCGACCGGATTCTATCAGGACAAATTAATGGCAGAATCGGGCGCAATCCGATCGAAGGCCTCCTACCGCAAGCAGGTCATCATCCTGCTCTCGATCTCCGTATTTCTTCTTCTCGCCATCCTGGTTTCCGAAACAGCGTTTGATCTGAATTTTCTTCACCCAGGCAACAATCAAGATATTGTCGTATTCTCTGCCCTCTCAGCGCTAATCTTCCTGCTCTTTGTCGCGCTCACCTTCGTGCTGATGCGCAATCTGCTGAAGCTGTTCGCGGAACGTCGCCTGGGAGTTTTGGGTTCGAAATTTCGCACGCGAATGGTTGCCGGCGCGCTTCTGTTGTCCTCGCTTCCCGTGGTTGTCATGTACTGGTTCGCTTATGGCCTGATGAACCGTTCGATCGACAAGTGGTTCTCCACGCCGGTCGAAGAAGTACGCGCCGATACCCATGCCATGGCGACCCTGCTCGCCGGATATGCCATGCAAAATGCCCGCGCGGAAGCATTCTCGATCGCGCAATCCGCAGAGATCGAGTCCGCCTTTTCCGGCCATGGCTTCTCAGGAGTAATCACCGAATTCCAACATCACGAACCGACTCTGCAGGGAGGCTTCGCGCTGGCGGTGCGCGACGGAAACGAAGAGGCCGCTTTCAACGCCCCCGCACCCTGGTCTGTACTTAAATCGACGTTGCCGATTGCGGAGGCGCAAGCGGGACGTCCCGCCCAATTCACTTGGGGGCAAACCGACTACAGCCTGGGGAGCGCCGCGGTGGATGGCGGAGGCTTGATTCTGGTTGCGATTCCGCTGCCCCCTGAGTTTTCGCAGACCGTTCACCAGGTGGAAGCCAGCCAAAAGCGTTATTACGATCTGGCACGCGAGCGCCGGGTGGTGCGCCGCACCTATATGGGCTTGCTGCTGTTGTTGACGATGACGGTTCTTTTCGTCACGACATGGCTCGCCTTGTTTCTTTCGAAAATCGTCACCCGCCCCCTTTCGGCTCTCGCAGAAGCTACCCAGGCAATATCGCGGGGACGCCTCGATTATCGCGTAGACGTCAGTTCAGCCGATGAAATCGGGGACCTCGTACGGTCCTTCAACCGGATGGCTGAGGATCTGGAAGGCAGCCGGAAACAACTCGAATCCTCCACTCGGGACTTGAGCGCAGCGAATGAAGAAGTTAATCAACGCCGGCGGCACATGGAAACGATCCTCGAGAACATCCCCACTGGAGTACTTTCGCTGGATGCGAACCGCCGCGTCACGCATGTGAATCAAGCCTTGTTGCGCATGTTCCATCCCGACTCGGGACACGAAGCTGCGCCCCAGATTCTGCTGGGAGCATCGCTCGCCGAACTTTTCCCGCCAGAAGTCCTAGAAGATTTCGAGCCTCTCCTCCGGCGTGGCGACCGCATGGGCATGACCACGAGCCAGATGGAAATCCAGCTGCCTCGCGGAACTTTGAACGTTGCGGTGACGATCGCAACTTTGAGGCACCAGGGCGAACGCTCCGGCTACGTCGTGGTATTCGAAGATCTTTCGGATTTGCTGAAAGGACAGAAGCAAGCCGCGTGGCGCGAAGTGGCCCGCCGGGTAGCGCACGAAATCAAGAACCCGCTTACTCCGATCGCGCTCTCGGCCGAGCGCATCCAGCGCCATCTCGATCGCTCGACGCCCGAGGACCCTGCGTCTCTCAGCATCGTGCGTTCCTCGGCGGAAACGATAGCCGGAGCCGTCGAGACGGTGCGCCGGCTGGTGGACGAGTTCTCCACCCTCGCCCGCTTTCCCATCGCCAAGCCGGAGCCTGCCAACATCAACGAGATCATCGAAAGCGCCCTGTCCATGTTCAACGGGCGTCTCGATGGCGTTGCGGTACGGAAGGCGCTGGCCTCCGACTTACCCAAGGTGCTGGCCGACAATGAGGCGATCAAGCGTGCCGTTGCGAACCTGGTGGATAATGCCGCGGAAGCCTCGCAGGACTCGGTCGTTCGTGAGATCCAAATTTCCACGGCTCTTGTGGCGAGCCGCGATGCCGTCGAGATCACGGTTGCCGATACCGGCCACGGAGTCTCCCGCGAACTCAAAGAGAAGCTCTTTCTGCCGTATTTCTCTACCAAGAAGCGGGGGACGGGCCTGGGGCTTGCGATCGTGAGCCGCATCGTGGAAGATCACCATGGCTCGATCCGCGTGGAAGAAAATCGTCCCGTAGGAGCCCGCTTTATCGTCGAACTTCCGGTAGTACCCGAAGCTACCCCAGCGGCCGCCGTCCCCCAGCATGCATAAGATCCTCATTGTTGACGACGAAGCCGGCATTCGCGATTCTCTGGCCGGCATTCTGGCCGACGAAGGCTACTCTGCGAGCGCGGTCGAAAGCGGCGAAGCTGCGCTCGATCTGGTCCGCAAGACCGCCTTCGACGTACTTCTGCTCGATATCTGGCTTCCGGGCATCGACGGCCTGGACACCCTGGCCAAGATCCGCGAAATCGAGAATCCGCCCGAAGTCATCATGATCTCCGGGCATGGAACGATCGAGACCGCAGTACGCGCCACCAAACTCGGCGCTTACGACTTTCTAGAAAAACCGTTGCGCATCGAGCGGACCCTGATCGTCGTAAAGAATGCCATCGAGTCGAAGAAGCTGCAGCGGGAAAACGTAGACTTGAAGAAGCAGCTTCAAACCAAGAGCTTGATTGTCGGCGACAGCATTCCCATGAAGGCGCTTCGGCAGCAAATTGGGTTGATGGCGCCAACCAACGGGCGCGTGCTGATTTATGGCGAATCGGGCACCGGCAAGGAGCTGGTAGCGCACGCCATACACGCGCAGAGCCTGCGCAAGGACGAAACCTTCGTCGAGGTCAACTGCGCCGCAATTCCCGAAGACCTGATTGAGAGCGAACTGTTCGGTCACCACAAAGGATCATTTCCCGGCGCTGCCGCCGATAAAGAGGGCAAATTCCAAAAAGCCCACGGAGGCACGCTGTTTCTTGACGAAGTCGGCGACATGAGCCTGAAGACGCAATCCAAAGTGCTCCGTACGCTGGAAGAACAGAGATTCACTCCGGTTGGAAGCAACGAAACCATTACGGTTGACGTGCGCGTGATTGCCTCGACCAACAAAGATCTTGAAGAGGAGATTTCGCGCGGCAACTTCCGCGAAGATCTTTTCTACCGGCTGAATGTCATTCCCTTCTTTGTCCCGCCGCTGCGCGAACGCAAGGAAGATATCCCGCTATTTACCCGGCATTTCCTGAAAGAGCTGGCGGCGACATATGGCCGGCGTCCGCGCGAAATCACCGACGATGCGATCGAAATTCTGATGCGCTATTCCTGGCCCGGCAATGTGCGCGAGCTTCGCAATGTAATCGAGCGCATCGTCATAATGAACCCCACGACTACCCGTTTCGATGCCAAACATCTTCCTCCACTGGTGTACCGCGATGGCAGCCGCCGCCCCAAAAGCGAATTTTCCACTCTGCACCAGGCGCGCGACGCTTACGAACGCGACTACATCCTGAAGAAACTTGATGAAAATCACGGCAATGTCACCCGCGCCGCCGAGGTGCTCGGGCTCGAGCGCAGCCATCTTTACCGAAAGATGAAAGCTCTGGGAATCGCCGCCAAAGAATAACTGCACATACTTTGACTTAGGGCGCGCCCCGTCCTACCATAGCCGGGCATTCACGGGTTTTGCTCTCATGATCGGGCAGGAAGCGCGCAGTCGCCGCTCTGAATCATCCCGGGTGCGGTGTTTTACGAAATTGGCGAACGCTCAGATACGCAGTTCCTCGCCATCGAATACGTCTCAGGCAAGACGCTGCAGGAGGAACCGGGCTAGCGTTTCACCATGTGAATCTCGGTCCCGTTCTTGTGGAACTTGACCTCGTCCATCAGTTGGTTGATGAGGAAAATTCCCCGCCCGTGATTTGAAAACAGGTTCTCTCCCATCGTGCAACTGGGAATTGCGGCGGGATCGAAGCCGGGACCGGGATCGCGCACGATGATGAGAATGCCTCGCTGCTCGTCGCAGGCCACGAGGCATTCGACGGTCTTGCTGGGATCTTCTTTGGCGCCGTGAACCACGGCGTTGGCCAGAGCTTCCTGCAGCGCCAGTTCAATGGCGTCTTCTTTGCCGTTCACGCACTTCATTTCGCGGACGGCTTGCATCACTTGCTCTACGACTGGATCCACCGCTTTGCGATCCGCCGCGAGCGTGACGCGCACGCGCAGGTTAAGCTTCTCTGGATCGAAATCGTACTCCGGGTAGTGCTGTTCGGGAGAATCCCCAGGTTGCATGGTTCGCTCGTTCGCTCCGCCCTCATCCTCGGACTTCCTGATTCTATGTGCAACGACTGGGACTGGGCAATGAAGGCGTGATCTGAAGCCCGGATACCATATCACAACGTCAGTCTTTTGTGTAAGCCGTATCTGGAGAAGAATCGCTGAGATTCTCGGCCCCCTGTTCAAACATGCGATGCTCCAATTGCCGGCGCCAGTCCAATTCATCCACAAAGTGCCGCGAATCGCGCCATCCCGGCTCCGCCTTAACATAAAGTTCCAGGAAGACTTTTGTGCCCAGCATGCGCTCGATCTGGATTCGCGCCGAGGTGCCGATCTTCTTCAGCATCCGGCCGCCCTTGCCGACAAGAATTCCCTTCTGCCCCTCTCGTTCGCAATAAATCGTGGCCGCAATCCTCGTGAGGCGCTTACCTTCTTCGAAGCTGTCGACAATCACCGTAGTCGCATAAGGAATCTCTTCGCTGGTATTGAGCAATACCTGCTCGCGGATGATCTCTGCAGCCATGAACCGCGCCGGCTGATCTGTGACCTGATCCTCGGGAAAGTACGCGGGCCCAGCGGGCAACGCTTGGAGTACACGATCCAACAGCACATCCAGGCCATTCCGCTTCAGCGCTGAGATCGGAATCACTTCTGCAAAATCATAAAGAGACCGATATCCCTCGATCAGCGGCAACAACTTCGACTTTTCCCGGATCACGTCAATCTTGTTCAGGATTAAAAATGCCTTCGTGCCCGAGCGTTTTAGCAATTCCAAGGCAAATTCGTCGCGCGGATCGAGTTTGCGAGTGACGTCCATGATCACGAGCACCAGGTCACAGCCCTCCATGGCCTCTCGCACTTCCACCATCATCTTGCGCCCCAGCGAGCTATCGGGCTTGTGCACGCCAGGAGTGTCAATGAGGACGATCTGCCCGCCCCCCTTCCCTTTCTTTTTTGGAATGTGAACCACGCCCTGTATGCGGTTCCGCGTGGTTTGCGGCTTGGGAGAGATGATCGCGAGCTTCTCGCCTACCAGTGCATTCAGCAAAGTGGACTTGCCCGCGTTCGGGCGTCCAAGGATGCAAACGAAACCGGATCGAAAGGGCATAAAGAAAGCTTTTTGCTCTCAGCTCTCAGCTTTTAGCTCTTAGCTTTTAGGCTTTGGCTAAGAAAGCTTGGTCTTTTCATCTTAGGCGATGTTGCAATTGTTTGCTGCGCCCCCTGCGCCTATGGCGGGCGTACCGTTGGTGGCGGGATCGCGGCATCAAGCCTTGTCGCGTACAGCATGATCATCTCATCAGGATGCCGGTTCGACCGTCTCGCTCTCTGCCGGCGCGGGTTCGGCGGCGCGCACGGTCAGCCAGTCCGTGCGCACACGCTCCCATTCCTGGATCAGCATGCCATTCGCTTCGAAGAAAGCGCGGATGCGATATCGCGGCCAGCCCAACACTTCCTCCAGAATGGGCGCCAGCACCGCCAGCGCGCTCGTGCTGAGCACCGTGCGCTTGGCAATCTGCGACACGTTGCGCGATTCAGAAACCGCTATGGTCAGCCCATCGCGCGCATTGATGTGCAACATCACGTGAATATCAGAGCTGCCGTCGCCGGTATAAATCACATGATCCGGCCCGATCACCTGCTCTACTAACAGATTGTCGAGCACCGCAACCTTCCCGTATCCAGCGGTCGCTCGCACGATGGTGTCAATCTCGCCCGTCGGTTTATAACGGAATTGGGTGCCGTAAATGTGATCCGAGGGCACGATATCCTCGAGCGCCGAGTGCACAATCTCCACCGGCGCTGCCGACAGCACGTAGAAGTCGAAATGGTGTCCATCAATGCCGGCATCCAGCAACTGATAAAGCAGCTTGATGTTGTCCTTCAGACGGATGCGTTTGCCGACCTCGCGCAGGTGCTCTTTGCGCACCTTGGCGCGAAACTCGGGATCGTGCAGCAGCAGATAAGCGAGTTCCGCCCCCTGCTGCACCAGGTTGATTTTGGCCATTCCCTTCGCCTTGCGCTCAAAATCCTCTACGGGAATGCCGACCAGTTCCGCCAGAACATAGCCGGAATCGTTAAACGTGAGCGTCTGATCGAAGTCGCTCGCAAAGATATAACGTTTCAAAGCATTGTCTGCCATAGGCTATTCGATTCGCGCGGACGGCGAATGCCCCATAAAAACATTTGATGGGGATTATATGCCGCGCCACTTCTGTGAAGCTCCGTGTCCTGTGGCCGAAGGTTTTCCGTCGGCTTTACTAAATTCATGTGCGCGTCCAAAATAGATGGTCCGGCTCGTAGCGCCGAATTCGGCGATGCCAGCCGCATCGAAAAATCCAGGAAAGAGGAGTCTCATGGTAGTTGCCACTGGTGAACTCATTCGAGCAATGAACTACGTGGAAGACATAACCACGACCCTGCGCCGCATCTGCATTTACATTCCTAACATGAGTCCCGAGGAGCGCAAGCGTCTCGCCGAGTCGTTGCGCGGAGCCGCGGCATCGGTCAATGCCGCAATCGCCGATCTCGAAAAGGCGGACAAGTAGCGGTGCAAGTCGAGACGATCGCGGTCATCGGCGCCGGCATCATGGGGCGCGGCATTGCCCATGCTGCGGCACTCGGCGGCTACCGCACCATTCTCGAGGACTTGCTACCCAACGCGCTGCGCAAGGCAGAGAGCGAGATACGCGCCAATCTCGACAAGGCTGTGGAACTCGGAAAGGTCAGCGCTCCGGATGCCGACGCTGCCTTCCGCCGCTTGGAGTACGCCGGTTCGGTCGAGGAAGCCGCGCGTGAATCGGATCTCGTGATCGAAGCAGTCCCCGAGGAGATGGAGTCGAAGATCGAGATCTTCACCCTGCTCGACAAGATCTGCCGTCCGACTACGATTCTCGCCTCAAATACTTCGTCGCTCAGTGTGACCGAAATTGCCAGCGTCACGTATCGCGCCAAGAAGTGCCTGGGCATGCACTTCTTTAATCCCGTACACAAGATGAAGTTGCTTGAGGTCGTCCGAGCGCTCGAGACCGACGACGATACCCTGGCCACCGCGGTCGAAGTCGGCAAACGCATGCGTAAAGAAGTGGTGGTGATCAAAGAATCCCCGGGCTTCATTACCAGCCGCATCAACGCCATGATCGGCAACGAAGCCTTTTACATGCTGCAGGAAGGAATCGCCTCGGCCGCCGACATCGACAAAGCTTTGAAGCTCGGCCTGAATCACCCCATGGGTCCGTTCGAACTGGTAGATCTTGTAGGCTTGGACACGCGCCTCAGCATCCTCGAATACCTGCACAAATCGCTAGGCGAAAAATACCGTCCCGCGCCGCTCCTGGTTCAATACGTCAAAGCGGGCCGCCTGGGCCGCAAATCGGGCCGGGGCGTCTATGAATATCCCGACGAGTTGAATTCCCCAAAAATCAAGGCACAAGCCGAGCCAGTCGCGAAATCGCAGCGTTGAGAAGGTAGCGCCGGCATCTTATCTGGTGTCGCGTTTCGGGATGCCGCGTGTGCCAGGCCGAAATACAGTGTTCTTCCTTCAATTCCCGCCAACGACTTGCCCGCGCTTCAGCATCCGATAGCGGTGCAGTTCCGGCCATTTCGATTAACGAGTGAAAGCAAGTATTCTCCCTTGGCGCGGATTGCAACCAGTTGCCTTCCCTTTGTGCTCTTATTCTCTGCTGCGGCCTGGCCCCAAACCGGGATCCGGTTGGAACCCCAGTTGCAATCTCCCCAGGCGCATGGCGCATCCAGTCCCGTCTCGGAGACTCCCCCGGACTCGCCTTCCATTGAACTAGAGAATCAGTCCAAGCAGAAGGAGAAAGAGCATGAGCGGGCATTACGCCAAACCAAGCGCATGTTCTGGGTGGTTCCTAATTTCGCGGCGGTGAGCCCGAACACGCAGCTTCCGCCCTTGTCGCCCCACGGAAAATTCGTGTTGGCCTGGCACGACAGCTTCGATTACTCAGGTTTCGTGTGGACAGGAATCCTGGCCGCCCAGAGCCTGGCGTTGAATTCCGACCCTGAACTAGGCCATGGATTCGCCGGATACGCACGCTACTATTGGCGCGGATTCGTCGACGGCGTTTCGGGAACTTACTTCACCGAAGCCATTGTGCCGGTGATCTCGCATGAAGATCCTCGCTACTACACGCTGGGGCGGGGCGGATTTTTTCATCGCATGGCGTATTCCTTATCCCGCACGGTCCTCACCAAGACTGATTCCGGCGGCACCGATTTCAATTGGTCCGAAGTCGGCGGCAATGCATGTGAAGCTGCTCTATCGAATCTCTACTATCCGCCGCAGGAGCGTGGCGGATATCAGACTCTGCGCGATTGGGGCACTCAGATGGAATCCGCCGCCCTCAATAATGTCGTGAAAGAGTTCTGGCCCGATATCCGGCAGAAGGTTTTTCGGCTGAAATAGACGCCGCTCGAATTACTTACCGGCCGGGTTGCGCCGATGCTGCCAATCCTTCTCCATGGCAAGACACGCATCCTTTACGGAATTTCCCAGCATCATCGAGTCGCCCGATGCGATCACCGTGCCGTCTCGATCGGAAACTGCCCACCGGTTCCCCTTGCCTCCGCCATGTTGCAGCAGCAGAAAGTAGTCTGCCTTTTCCCGAATCATGTTCTCCGAAAACGGCTGACATTCCTTCCTACGCTGCAGTTCCTGATAAATCTTCGCCACTTGGGGTTCCTTGCCGTTATGCGACGAGTCCACCACTACCTGGGAATTGTCGCCGGCCCCGGGATTGGTGACAGCGTTCGGCATCACATAGACGATCGGGCGGTGAGTGTCTCGCGCGCTGTTGTCTTCCTTTGCGGATTGCGCTTCAGCGCTGGATAGGATGCACACGTTGATGGCCAGAGCAATAGCCAGTGGTAGTACGCGAACAGCAGACCGGCTCATGATTCCTCCTTCGCCTCGAGATCGGCTGGTGCGACTTCTGTCCAATCGGAAGCGGCAGCCCTCCAGCCGAGTTGTCCAAGAGTCTGTATAGAATTGTGAAGTTGTTTATCGCCGCCCGAAACCCAAACCCGCGAATGCCTGCACCTTCTCCGCCGCAACCCCCTTGCTCGCCATCAGCACGTGAAAACTCTCGCCCATCCCCGCAGGTGTGACCAGGTGTTTCAGTTCAAGCGCGACTTTCGCCCGTTCCTGAGGCAAAAGACAGTCTTCAAACGCGTCGGCAAACTGGTTGGCCTCACCGATTCCCATGAGAAATTGCGATTGCGTGATGAGCTTTTCAGCCCGCATTCCTTGCTCTTCGGCCACGGCTGCAAGCGCGGTGAAGTTCACGCCTGCCGTGATGTCCTGCTCGCCAGGAGCCTCATAGGGATTCGCGCTCACCGAATGTTGCCGAATCGCTTTCAGCGTGCCGCGATGCCGGCCCGCGAGCTGTTCCGCGCGCGTGTAGCCATAATCGACCAGCACAGTGAATCCACGCTCGAAGTCAACCGCGTCACGCAATATCTCCTGAGATTGCAGCGGAACTTCCACTCGCTCTCCTGCTTCTGGATGAATCGAGTACCGGTCCAGGAATTCCAGCTCCTCTGGCGAAGAGGCAACCCAGCTCTCGACGAACCGGCCGTGCTCTACTCCGATGCGCAGCGATCCCTTGTCGCTGACGATCTCAACGGGAATGGCATCGAAGAATTCATTGGCGAACACGATTGTCGGAAATGCCGGGAGTGAACCAACTGTCGGGTCTTGGGCGAGAAGTAGGGATGTTGCAAACGCGGCCTTACCACAATCGAAGTGACCCTTCAGTGTCTCTGCGATCCGCTCGCGCAATGCCGGCGACTGTTCGACCAGAAGATACCGCAGTGCACGGAAGAACTCGGGAAATTTCTTCTCCGACCAATCGAGCACATCCTGCGCGAACAATCCGCGTCCCGGGCCAAGTTCTTTCAACGTAATCTCGGGCGGCGATCCCAGTGTCCGCCACATTTCATCGAACTGGCGCGACAGCAAGCGTCCGAAGACCGCATGCACATCGCTCGAAGTGTAGAAGTCTCCGGCCTTGCCAAACTGAGCCGCGTGGCGCGAGTAGTAGCCGAGTTCGGGATGATAGAGACACAACTCCATATAACGCGAAAAGCGAATGGGTCCGCGCTCTTGGATTTCCTGCTGAATAATTTCGCGGAGTTCCTTCACAACCCCTTCTTCTGGCGGTCTGCGCGGTCTTGAGGCGTGCGGATGAACATCTCGACGAAATAGTCGTGCAGCGCGTCATAAAGCTGCCGCTGGAAGCTCCATTCGAATTGCGCGTCGTCCAGGTCGCGGGGATGCAGGTCGAAATAATACGTGTGCACGGGAACAGAAGCATCCTTGAATTGAATGATGACCTCGACGCCATCGCCTTTCGCGCGCGCCGAAAACTCCAGCAGCGGATGTTCGTAGAGTCTCAGTTGGGCATTGACGCGTTCGAGACGAGTAGCTTGGGGCACACGGCGATTGTAGCGAAACCGCGAACCTCTCAACCACAGCAACTACCCTGCATTCGACACACAAAATAATGCCCTCACGCCTCCGGGGAGGGGCGTGAGGGCACCCGGGTAACGTTCAGGCGAGGGGTCTCAATCCCGCCCAACCATCTGATCAGAAATACGCAGATGAACTCATGAAAGTTCCGCTGCTGAAATGTATTTACTTAGACCCCGCAGGTAGGAAAAAGGTTAGCCGGCACTCATAGAGAGCGATGTGCCGGCCTGACGATTTACTGTTGTGGTGTCTGTTTCGGTCGCTCGTAAGCCTTCTGCATGTATTTCCGTGCTTCTTCCAGAGCGCCGAACGTATTGTCGTTGGTCTGCAGAGCCTGGCGGTATTCGTTAACCGCGCGCTCGCGCTGGCCGGTAATGTCGAAAATTTTGCCGAGTTGGATGCGACTCCAGACTTCGGTCCAGCGCGGGTCACCGTCGCCGTTAATGGCCGCGCGGTAGGCGTTGGCGGAAGACTGGTAATTGCGCTGCAGGAAGAAAACCTCGGCAATGCGATAGTGCGCCAGCGAGCTGTTCTTGTTGAGATCGAGTGCCTTGTTGAATTCGGTCAGAGCGCCGGAAAGATCCCCTTGCTGCTGCAAAGCCTGGCCGCGCAGAATCGACGACCGCAGCTTGACGTCGCTTGAGTTGGTCAGCACGTGATGATCCGGATCAATCGAAATGCGCCGCGGCCGTCCGAATGTCTCAATCGCGAAGGGCGAATCCGTGCCCACCACCTCAATGCGCTTGTTCTCGGTTTTTCCATCCGTATCAATTCGCAGGTCCACAGGCATCCGGAATAGGTCTAGGTCTTGCGAAATCTCGCCGGTAATGCGGAATCCAGGAGCCTTCTCGTCCTTCGGATTCTGCGCCGCCGAGCCACCCAGCCGGTACGTCGTATATTTCACTTTGAACTCGGGGGCACCGGTGGAATCCAGCCACTGCGAGAAGAACCAGGTAAGTTGCTCGCCGTAATTTTTCTCAGCGACGGCACGGAAATCGTCGGTCGTCGCCGATTTGCCCGCGTATTCGGCGGCGAACTCGCGCATCGTCTTGTTGTACTTATCCTCCCCCATCACCCAGCGCAACATGTGCAGGATCATCGCTCCCTTATCCGTCGTGAGCGATTGAAATTCTGTTGAGAAAATATCCAGCTTGCTGGCGCTCGACAACGGCACCGTGTCGTAAGCCAGCGCGCCGACGGACATATCCTTCACTGCCTCTTCCAGACCGGCGGCTCCGGCGGCGTTCTCAACGTACATGGCTTCCGAGTAGCGCGCGAAACCGTCGCCGATCCACCAATCGTCTTTGGTAGCGGGACTCACCGACACTCCCCACCACTGATGTGCAATCCCATCCGCCAGCAAGCGGTAGTTCGTCTTCTCGGTAATCGACGGACTCGCCAGGCCGACGATCTCCGGGGCCCACGTGTAGGGCAGCGTGTCGCCGGGGATCTCGACAAGGTTCAGGCGCTGCGAGGGTGCGAGGCCATACAGGGTGATGTAGTACGTGAACTCCTGGACCGCGGTCGTGGTATAGGCCGGCGCGACGTTCTGGTGCGTAGGCTTGAAGAAAACATGCAGATCCATGCCAGCTTCGTCGCTTTTGTATTCCTGGAAGACACCGGCAATGATTGTCCCGGGAAAACTCGGTTTGTCGGAGACAAAGGTGTAAGTCTTCGTCGGCAGGACGCTCGCGGCCGGCTTCTTGGGCGGAGCAACATCGGAAGCCGTGACCTTTCCACTGCCGATCACCAGCATGTGAGCCGGAACAGTCACGCTGATCGTCGACGTGAAGCGGTTCAGTCCGTAACCATTCACCGGGAACCAGCGTCCCGCATACAACAGATAGCTCGTATCATCGCCGATGTAGGCCAAGCTGAGGCCCGGTACCGGGCTATTATCCGCATTTTCCAGCTGCCCCTCGTATTCGAACGTCAGCGTGGTTGACGAGTCTTTGGATAGCCCGTTCGGCAAGGGCACGCGGATCGTCGAATCCTGCGTAACCCGCTCCGCCGACAGCGGCTGGTTCTTTTCGTCGAGAACTTTCGTGACTCGCAGGTCGTTGTGCAGTTCGAAAGCGGCGACACTCAGGTCCTGCAGCGCAGTGAATTTGACCTTAGCCTTTGCTGAAATCTGGTGCAGATGAGGCTCGAGAGTGGCTTCAATCTGGTAGTCATCGACCCGCAGGTGAGCCTTTTCAGGGGCCGCCGCCCAGCAAGGCAGAGCCATGAATACGATCAGGGTCAGGGAACGAGTGAGGACGCCCAGGCGGCGCCGCCGGTCAATCGACATGCAGGAGAGTCTCCAGGAAATGATAACTCATTTTCTATGATGAAGATTCTGACGCAAAAGATGCTGCAAGCACAAGCCAATCGGGCAGTCTGGCACTCTATTTTGTCATTCCGGACGAACGAAGTGAGATGGAATCTGCGGTTTGTGTCCGCCCATACGCCAATGAAAGAATGATCTCAGCCGCCCGATCCGCAGGATGCTCCCCGCTTCCCGTCCCAGCCCGGAGCCGCGTCTTTACCCGCGCTAACCCATCGAGCATGCGCTCTCGCACCGCTCCATCCGCAAGAATCCCCTTCAACCGGTCGACCACGTTCTGCGCGGTGAAATCCTGCTGCACGAGTTCGGGGACGACTTCCTCCTCTGCAACCAGGTTCACCATGGCGAACCGGGGCACCTTCACCCGTGGCTTGCCCAGCAGGTAAGTCAAGGGTGACACACGATATACCATCACGAACGGCGTATTCATCAGGGCCGCTTCCACCGTGGCCGTCCCGCTGGCCACGATTCCAGCGCGCGAATGCCACAGCGCCGGCAGTGCCTCCGGTACGAGTGTGATTCTGTGCGAACCGATCAGGCGACGAAGAAAGTCCGGCTCCAGGGTCGGCGCAACCGGAAGCAGATATTCATAAGCCGAACCCAGCAGGCTCGCTGCTTCGAGGATAGTCGGCAGGTTCATGCGGACTTCTTTTACCCGGCTGCCGGGCATCAGCGTGATCCACGGCTTCGCGGGATCAAGGTCGAATGTCCGGGCATACTCCTCGCGCTCGATGGCCGGATGGGGCAACTCGGCCAGCGGGTGGCCTACGAAAGTGGCATCCACTCCGCGATCGCGATAGAACTTTTCTTCGAAGGGGAAGATCACCAGCGCCTTATCAATGTAGTCGCGAATCAGGCGGACCCGTCCCTGCCGCCAGGCCCAGAATTGCGGCGCGACGTAGTAGACGGTGGGAATGCCGCGACGTTTCATCTGCCGCGCCACCCGCCAGTTGAATGCCGGCGAGTCGATGACGATGGCCAAATCGGGTTTGCGCCGGTCAGCTTCGCGGATCAGATGTTTATAGAGCCGCAGAATTTTTGGCAGATGGCTGAGGATTTCTGTGATGCCCACCACTGCAAGATCTTTGGCGTCGACAACGGTATCGCACCCTGCAGCCCGCATGCGCTCCCCGCCGACTCCGAAGAATGTTAGTTGGTCTGCTTGCGTGGGGACAGCCGACATCGGCTGTCCAGGGAAGGGAAATTCGGCGGAACGCGCCGCGGCAACCCGCCGCAGCGCGTCAATCAGCTGCGCGCCATACATTTCACCGGAAGCTTCGCCAGCCGAGATCAGGACGAGCACGGCAGCAATTGTAAGGGAAGCTTGAACTAGGCTTGCGGTACGAACGAATTAATCATCCGCGCTAACCGTGGATTCGCCCGCATCCGCAGGAGAAACCCGCCCTACTTCAACTTCCTGATCCTTGTACTGCAACTGGTACAGCTTGTAGTAAATCCCGCGATGCGCCAACAACTCCTGGTGCGTGCCGATTTCACGAAGCTGTCCCTTATGCATGACGATGATCTTGTCAGCCCGCTGAATCGTTGACAGGCGATGGGCAATGATCAGCGAAGTACGCCCCTCGACCATGCGCGCCAGCGCGTCACGCACGCGAAACTCGGTTTCCGTATCGACGCTCGAAGTAGCCTCGTCCAGAATCAGAATCTTGGGTTCATGCGCCAGAGCACGGGCAAATGAAATCAGCTGCTTCTGCCCGGTAGAAAGCGTTGAGCCGCGCTCCCGGACTTCTTCTTCGAACCCTTTGGGCAGCGCGCGAATGAAATCTCCCAGATTGACATCTTCCGCAGCGCGGGCGACATGGGCATCCTGAATCCGCTCCGTGCCCAGCCGGATATTCCCGCCGATCGTGCCGCTAAACAGGAATGGGTCCTGCAAGACAACCCCGAACCGGCTGCGCAGATCGGCGAGATCCATGTCCTTTACGTCAACCCCGTCAATCCGCACCGCGCCTTTCTGTACGTCGTAGAAGCGTAGCAGCAGCGAAATCAGCGTGGTTTTGCCTGCGCCCGTATGCCCGACGACCGCGACAGTCTCACCGGGGTCAATGGCAAAATTGACGTCGCGCAGAACCCAGTCGGGTTGTGCCGATGCATCGCCATGGTTCTTACTTTCTTCCGGCACGTCGCGGTACGCGAACCAGACATGATCGAATTCGATGCGGCCCGGGCCCGTTGGCTTTCTGGTCATCTCGGGCGAGACGACCTCCACCGGCGCGTCGAGCAGTTTGAATATCCGCTCGCTGGCCGCCATCGCCGACTGCAGAATGTTGTACTTGTCGCTGAAGTCCATGATCGGACGGAAGAAACGTTGCGCGTATTGCGTGAACGCAATCAGCACGCCCAGCGATGCCGCCGTCGCGACCAGATGAACTGATAGCAGCGTCGAAGGATTGAACTCGATGCTCACGCTCTTCGAAATGACGCCGCGAATCACGTCCTGCCCGCCCCACCAGATCACCGAAGCGATTGCAATTGATGAGAACAAATCCACGACCGGGTAGTAGACCGCATAGGCCAGGATCGCGTCTTTGTACGCGTCCATGTGCAGGCGGTTGATTTCCGAAAACCGGTTGTACGCCTTGCGCTCGCGGTTAAAGAGCTGCAGCACGACCATGCCGCTGACGTGCTCCTGGAGGTAGGCATTAATGCGCGCGATGGCGGTACGAATTCGCCGGTACGAATCGCGCACCCGGTCACGGAAAATCTTGGTCGCGAACACGATGAACGGCAGCACGGCAAACGTGATCAGCGCCAGCTTCCAATTCATGCACAACATGATGCCCAGGATGCCGATCAGCACAAAGCAGTCTTCGAAGATCGAGACCACGCCCGAGGTGAACATGTCGTTCAGCGCATCGACGTCGGTAGTCACGCGCGTGACCAGCCGTCCGACCGGATTCTTGTCGTAGAACGCGACGTGCATTCGCTGCAGGTGACGGAAAATCTGGCTGCGGAGGTCGAACATCACCTTCTGTCCAGTCCACTGCATGAAGTAGGTCTGCAGGAATTCGAAAACAAACGTCAGGACTAGCAGGCAGAGATAGATGACGGAAATCTGCGCGATGCCATGCAGGGGACGCGGGCTGAGCCAACTCCACAGGCCGGAGACCGACGCGTGGGTGGGCGCTAAATATCGGTCAATCGCGACTTTGACTAGATACGGCCCCAGCACGTCGGCGAACGATTTCAGCACGATCGACACCAGTGCGATCGTCACCTGCCACCGATAGGGGCGGAGGTAGGTGAGCAACCGCCGCATCAGCCGGCTGTCATAAGCTTTCCCGAGTACTTCCTCTTCCTGAGCCATTCAATTCCGATCAAACCGTAGCGCTGTCCCAGCGACCGCAGCGCCGGGTCGGCGGCGTCGCGAGAGCTTCCCCGCCCGCGCAGCGTGGGCGCGAATAACGCCGCCGGGCACTCTCAACAGACTACCCCAAATAGATGGCTCCGTGACCCGAGAGGATGGAAAAGCTTTGCAATGGGATAATGGAACCGGTGAGCCTCGGTATCTACATTTCCGTGCCGTTCTGCCGCACCAAGTGCAGCTATTGCAACTTCGCGTCAGACGTGTTTTCGCGAGCCGCGTTCCAGCGCTACGCGGATCGAGTGTGCCTCGACATTGCCGATTCGCACAGGACCGCCCAACAGATGGGCGGCCGCATTGAGAGCGATGTGGACTCGATCTATCTCGGCGGCGGCACGCCGACGGTGCTCGATGCCAATCAACTGCGCGAGATTTTCCACGCCGTCCGCACGCAGTTCTCCGTTCACTCCTCGTCGGAAATTACGGTCGAGTGTGCCCCTGGAACCCTGACCTCGCAGGTGCTTGACACGCTGCTTGAATGTGGCGTGAACCGGGTCAGCCTGGGAGTGCAGTCGTTCGTGGATAGAGAGGCCGCCGCGGTCGGACGCCTGCACAAACGCGCCACAGTTATAGACGACATCTCTCGTCTGCGCGATGCCGGCATTGCCAACATCAACATTGACCTCATTGCTGGACTGCCGCACCAGACCGCCGCTTCCTGGCAGGAGTCGCTGAATCAGACCATAGCTACAGACGCCCCGCACGTCAGCGTTTACATGCTCGAAGTAGACGAAGATTCCCGCCTGGGACGCGAGCTCATCGCAGGCGGCACCCGTTACCATGCCCATTTCGTCCCGGATGAGGAAGCTGTGGCGGATTTTTATCTGGCGGCGTGCGAAAAATTGGAGGCAGCGGGCATTCCTCAGTATGAGATATCCAATTTCGCCCGCCCCGGTTTCGAGTCGACGCACAATCTCAAATACTGGACGCGCCAGCCCTATCTCGGCTTCGGTGTAGATGCGCATTCCATGCTGCAATCCGCCATCGACGGGACGGAAGCCGTGCGCTTTGCCACCGCGGACGTGCTGGAAACATACGTTTCTGGTTCACCGCTGCAAAGAACCGCGGTCTCAACAACAACGGCTCTCGAGGAACATTTCTTCCTCGGCCTGCGTCTCAATCGCGGCATTGATCTGCAACAAATCGCTCACCATTTCGGACAACGCACCATCAACAATCTTCAGGCCACGATCGCTGAATTCGTTCAAGCCGGCTTGCTGCAAAAAGAAAACAATTCGGTCCGCCTCACCGCGCGCGGACGCCTGCTTTCCAATGAAGTGTTCCAGGCCTTCCTCGCCCCCGTCCCGGTTCCAACTCGCGCCTAACGCCACGGCGTATAATGTTGCTGGACTTCGAGCGCTGGTTCGAGAAGAGCGTTTGCGGGCCAATTGCCAAACCATCCGGTCGGTTGGGTGGCATCACGGAATGCGAAGAATCGCCAGTGTTCATGTGCCTTCCGCCACCCCTCTCCTTTCTCCTCCGGACGTAACTTCTTCGCCATGCAGCGCTATGCTTTAATCAAAGATTCGGGCTGAATGTCGCCCTTTTGCGGCGCTGGCAGGCGCAGCGTCCGCGTGGGTTGGAGGACCTTTGGACTTCCTGCTGAATGAAGAGCAACTGCAACTGAAGAAGAGTGTGCGTGAGTTCGCCGAGCGCGAGATCAAGCCCAACGTCATGAAGTGGGACGAAAGCGGCGAATTCCCCATGGCGACCATCAAGGAACTGGGCAAACTGGGAATGATGGGGATGATTTTTCCTCCGGAGTACGGTGGCGCCGGCATGGGCTACGTGGAGTACGTCACCGCCATCGAGGAACTCTCGCGTGTGGACGGCTCAGTTGGCATCATCGTCGCCGCGCACACGTCGCTGTGCAGCAATCATATTTTTCTCGCCGGAAACGAAGCGCAGAAGAAAAGATACGTCAGCAAACTCGCCACGGGAGAATTCATCGGCGCCTGGGGATTAACCGAGCCCGCATCCGGATCGGACGCCGGCAGCGCGCGCATGACCGCCGTTCGCAAAGGCAATGAGTGGGTGCTGAACGGCACCAAGACTTTTTGCACTAACGGCCATTACGCGGACGTAGTCGTGGTACTCGCGGTCACCGACAAGACCGCGCACACCCATGGAATTTCCGCATTTGCAGTGGAAAAGGGCACTAAGGGTTTCCGGCCCGGAAAAAAAGAAAACAAGCTCGGCCTACGCGCCAGCGATACGGCCGAGTTGATCTTTGAAGATTGCGTGGTCCCCGCGGAAAACCTGCTGGGTGCGGAGGGCCAAGGATTTCCCGACGCCATGCGCGTGCTCGACGGAGGGCGCATCTCGATTGCGGCTTTATCCCTGGGTATGGCTGAAGGAGCGTACGATGCGGCTCTAAAGTATTCGAAACAGCGGCGCCAGTTCGGAAAAGCCATCAGCGATTTTCAGGCGATCCAGTGGAAGCTGGCGGACATGGCCACCGAGATCGATGCCGCCATGCTGCTCACCATGCGCGCCGCCTCGATGAAAGATGCGGGCTTTAAGACCACCCAGGAATCTTCAATGGCCAAGCTCTACGCCAGCGAAGTCGCCGTGAAGTGCGCCAACGAAGGCGTCCAGATTCATGGGGGCTACGGCTTCATCAAAGATTATCCGGCGGAAAAATTTTACCGCGACGTGAAACTGTGCACGATCGGCGAGGGGACGAGTGAGATTCAGCGCCTGGTGATCGCGCGCCAACTGTTGAAAGATTAGCGCCCTGACACCTTCGCCTTGGCAGCGTCGCGTGCTTTACACTGGTCGCTTGAACTCCGCTTCGCATCCTGAAATCCGGGCATGGATTGACTCACTCCGCGCAGGCGATCCCCGTGCTTTATCCCGGGCCATCTCCACGGTAGAAAATCGCACGCCTGGATGGTCCGACTTGCTGAAAGCTCTCTTCCCGCACTCAGGCCATGCGCGCGTCATCGGCATCACTGGCGCTCCGGGTGCGGGCAAAAGCACACTGGTCGATCAGGTGGCTCGCATCTACCGCAAAGACAACCGCAGTGTGGGAATCGTCGCCGTGGACCCGACCAGTCCCTATAGCGGCGGCGCCATTCTCGGCGACCGCATCCGCATGCAGGGGCACTTTGCTGACCCCGGCATTTACATTCGCAGTATGGCTACCCGAGGTTCGCTCGGCGGACTCGCCCGCACCACTGCCGACGTCACCACCGTGCTCGACGCGTCCGGGCGCGATGTCATCCTGATCGAGACCGTCGGCGTGGGCCAGGATGAAGTGGATATCGTCCGCCTCGCCGACATCACCGTGGTCATTCTTGTTCCAGGCATGGGCGACGATGTGCAGACCATCAAAGCCGGCATCATGGAGATCGCCGACATCTTCGTCATTAACAAAAGCGACCGCGAGGGCGCCGAGCGCGTTGAGCGCGAGATCCGCGCCCTGCAAACTTTGGCCATGCGGCATGACGGCTGGACGCCCCCAATCATCAAGACCGTAGCCAGCGAAGGGGCGGGCGTGCAGGAACTGATTTCGGCCATCGCCGACTACGAGAGTTATCTGCACAAGGGAGATCGCGCCCTGAAAAAGAGTGTTGAGAACTGGCAGGAGCGATTGATCGAAATGCTCCGCGATGCGATGCTCGAAAAAGCGCAGGCGCAACTGGCAGACGGCAATGTGGCGCGCCTTGCCCAGGAAGTCGCTCAGCACAGGCGCGATCCTTATACTCTCGTCGAGGAGATCGTGGGCAGGTTTGGGAAGTAGACTCGTAGGAAAGTTCAGATTGCAGATTTTAGATTGCAGATTGCAGATTGAAAGGCTTTCGCTATTACTTGAGGTGGAATGATGCGAAGTCAGATGTTTTACGATCTGCGAAGTGCAAACTGATTCGAATTTGAGGGAATGTGGCTTATCTCATTGACCATCTCGGCATCGCGGTCAAGTCGCTGTCCTCGGCCAAGGCCATTTACGAAAAGCTCGGCCTCAGCGTCTCGCCCGAGGAAACCGTCGAACAGGAACAGGTTCGGCTGGTGATGGTCCCTGTCGGCGAGAGCCGTCTGGAACTGCTCGAAGCGACCTCCGAGAATTCGACCATCGCCAAGTTCATTGCTAAGCGCGGCGAAGGACTGCACCACGTCTGCCTGAAAGTTCCTGACCTGCCTGCAGCCGTCGAGCGGCTCAAAAAAGATGGCGTCCGCCTCGTTTCAGAAGAGATAAAAATCGGCGCCGGCGGCCACCGGTACGTCTTTGTGCACCCCGCGAGCACCGGCGGCGTGCTGCTGGAACTGGTGCAGGGCTAGCCACCAATTTTGCGGATTCTCACGGATCATGCTTCTTCTGGTCACCGACACATCGGGCAAGAATGGCAGCGTGGCTCTGGCACTCGCCGGTGAGACGAGACCAGACGAAGTCCGCGTGATCGAATCCGTGCCTCTTACTGGCGGAACGTTTTCGGCGCAACTTGTACCGCAGATTGCCGCGCTCCTCGAAAAGCACGAATTCAAGAAATTCGATATCGGCGCATTCGTTGTGGTTTCGGGACCGGGATCGTTCACCGGACTGCGCGTCGGCCTGGCCGCCATCAAGGCGCTGGCGGAAATTCTAGCCAAGCCCATCGTGCCGGTCTCATTGCTGGAAGTCGTCGCGCTGGCGAGCGGAAAGCAGGGCACGGTCCTGGCGGCGTTGGATGCCGGACGCGCAGAAGTCTACGCCGGCGAATACGAGATCACCGGTCAGTCCGCAAGACTTCTTCGCGAGCAGTTGATTCCCAAGGCAGATTTATCGCCCGCTGCTTCAGGTTTTCACTTATCCACCCCTGAGCCATCGATCGCCGGCCAAGCGGGCACGATGCCTCTCAAAGTGGACACGATCAGCGCCGAAATGATCGCCATCCGAGGCTGGCAAAAACTGCAGGCGCATGAAACCGTTAGTCCCGGGCAGTTGGATGCCAACTACATTCGCCGGTCCGATGCCGAGATTTTTGTCAAGATGAACTCCTGATGCCCGCGTCCCCAACCCTCTTGAAGATTCGCGACGCGACCCCCGGCGACATTCCTTCGATCATCGCTCTTGAACGCGCCGCAGCTTCCGCCGCTCACTGGACGGAATCGCAATACCAGGCACTTTTTTCGCCATCGATGAGCGGAGTTCAAAATTTGATTCTGCTGGCCGAAGCGGCTTCCTCAAAGCCGCATCTCGCGAACCAGCCATCCCTCCTGGGCTTTCTCGTCGCGCGCCGAATCTCGCCTGAGTGGGAACTGGAAAACATCGTCGTCGCCCCAGCGTCCCAACGCACCCGAATTGGCCGGCAGCTTCTGAAAGCCTTGCTGGATAAGGCGAGACAGACAAACAGCGAATCGGTCTTTCTCGAGGTTCGCGACTCCAATACCGCAGCACGCGCTTTCTACGAGAAAAGCGGTTTTCGGCAGGTCGGCCACCGCAAGTCCTACTACCAAGGTCCCGTGGAAGACGCGCTTTTGTACCGTTTCGACCTGCGTTGAGCCGTTCTCATACTGAGACTGCACTACTTTTTTGGCATTGAACCAGTTTTTGGGCTGTGCTACCTTGGCCTCATAATCCCGGTTGGAGGTCTGCTGGATGCTGACTTCAAGAGACCAACTCCTGACCAGTCATGAAGAGTTTCGTCGGCTGGCTCAGGAGCATACGCAGTATGCACAACGTCTCGATACACTCACCCAAAAACGCTACCTCAGCGAAGACGAAAAACTCGAAGAAGTTCGCCTCAAAAAGCTGAAACTCCGGCTCAAAGATCAGATGGAATCGATCGAGCGGGAGTACCGGCAACAGTACGGCGTTAACGTAGCGTAAGCTCCTCATTGGCTAACCCCTGGGCGGGATGCCGCCCCGGGGGCAATGTTTCTACCGCAAGGCGCGATAAAGCGCCTTTTTTTATTTATACTTACAAAGGCCTTGGCAACGCCGGGGCGCTTCGTGCGGTTCAGTTGCGGACAGCTATAATTGAAATGCCTCCCCTATGGTTCGTGATGGGTATTATTACGGTCTATTTCTTGTTGCCGCCGGCGTTCTGCTGGGCTGGCTGACGCGGCCTGCCTGGGCGATCATTCCTTTTCTGCTGGCTGCCTTTTTTCTCTGGTTTTTCCGTGACCCGGAAAGGGCGATCCCAACCGACCCGGGAGCGGTGGTTTCGCCGGGCGACGGAAAAGTGACCGACGTGGCCACATTGGCTGGCGGAAATGGCAAGCAACTGCGGATCAGCATCTTTCTCAGCGTCTTTGATGTGCACGTGAACCGGACTCCGATTGCAGGCATTATTCGAGACGTGCGCTACCAGCGGGGTAAGTTTTTGAACGCAATGAGCGCCACCTGCGCCGAGCAAAATGAGCAGAACGTCGTCACTGTCGAGGAAGACGGCCAGAGCGTCGTCTTTAAGCAAATTGCCGGGTTGCTGGCGCGGCGAATTGTTTTCAGTCCCAAGATCGGCGACCGGGTGGAACGCGGGCAGCGTGTGGGCCTGATCAAATTTGGATCACGAGTGGACGTGCTTTTCGACGCCTCGGCGCGAGTCACTGTGAAAGTTGGCGATCGAGTGAAAGGCGGCGCCAGCGTGCTGGCTTATTTGCAGCCGCAGGGAGTTCCGGCGACCGTGGGAACGGTTTCGGCGGGCGAGAGGACGCGTTGATGGAACCGGCCAGTCGAAAACCACGGCAGAGGCTGAGCAAAGGGATGTATATCCTGCCGTCTCTGTTCACCACCGCGAACATGGCGCTCGGTTTCTACGCCATCCTTGAGGTCCTGCACGCGACCGCAATCGATTACTGGCATCTTGATAACGCTGCAAAGGCGATCGGATTTGCGGTGCTGTTCGATGGCCTGGATGGGCGCATCGCGCGTATGACAGGCACGAGCAGCGACTTCGGGCGTGAATTGGATTCCCTAGCCGACGTGATTACATTCGGGGCGGCGCCGGCTATGCTGGCGTGGACCTGGGGCTTCCACCTGATGCCGGCTGTGCTGCTGACGCAGGGACAGTGGCAGATCAAGTTGACGCAACTGGGAGCGATTGCCAGTTTTCTGTTTCTGATTGCCGGTGCGAGCCGGCTGGCACGCTTCAACATCACCAGCAATCCGCAGCCTTCGAATCCGGGCCGTCCGGGAAAGAAATATTTTGTTGGCATGCCGATCCCTGCGGGCGCAGGCGTAGTAGCGGCGGTCGTGCACTTCGAGGGTGGCGATCCGCTGGTCTCCATCTACACAGCGATGGCCTGGCTGGCCATGGTAACGACCGTAGGCTACCTCATGGTCAGCACCTGGCGATTCTATAGTTTCAAGGACATCGATTTCCGCTCGCGACACCCGTTTCGAGTGATCGTGATCCTGGCGGCATTGTTTGCGGGGGTCTGGTTCTTCTCCCGTCCAGTGCTGTTCTTTGTGGCATTGCTCTACATGGTTTCCGGAGTGTTCTGGCGCCTGCAGTGGATCTTCCGGAAACGTTCCGGCCCGCCTCCTCCACCTTACCGGGAGGCAACGCACGCATCATGAGTGAGCCCGCGAGACCCACTCCAGCTTCCCAGCAGGTCGCAACGCGGCCAAAACTGTATCGCGCCGCGATCGTGGGAGCAGCTTCGCTCAAAGGCAAAGAGATTGCGGAGGTTCTGAACGAGCGCAACTTTCCCGCGGCGGATATTCGCCTGCTCGACGATGATGAGTCGCTGGGACAGTTGGAGGCGATGGGCGACGAGATCAGCTTCATCCAACGAGTACGCGCCGAGCAGTTCGATCGTGTGGACTTCACTTTCTTTGCCTCAGACCAGGAGAGCACGCGGCGCAGCTGGAAAGACGCCCGGGACGCGGGCAGCGCGATTGTTGACATGTCGGCGGCGCTCGAGGACATTGCGGGGGCTACCGTGCGTTCCCTGTGGATCGAACGCGAGAGAGGACAAGTCGCGCGCCCGGAGTTGCAGCCCGGGCCGTGTGTGACGGCACATCCGGTGGCAGTGACACTGGCGCTGCTGGTGTTGCGTGCGGGAAAAGCAGGGACGGTCCGGCGGATCGTGGCTACAATCTTTGAGCCGGCCTCCGAACACGGACAGCGCGGCATGGATGAACTGCACCAGCAGACGGTAAATCTGCTGTCATTCCAACCCTTGCCGAAAGATGTTTTCGACGCGCAGGTGGCCTTCAATATGGTGGCGCGCTACGGGCAGAAGTCACAGCCGGCGCTCGATTCGGTGGAAGCTCGCGTGCTTCGTCATTATCACAAGATTGCGGGAGATGACGCCCCGCAGCCGTCAGTTTTTCTGCTGCAGGCTCCGATCTTTCACGGGCACGCGTTGGCGGTCTTTGTGGAAACGGAGTCGCCAGCGGATCTATCCGCATTATCCGCTGTTCTCGCGGGCGATCATGTGCTTATCACCAACGCCGAGCAGGATGCGCCCAGCAATGTGAGTTCGGCCGGGCAGGGGGATATTCAATTGTTGCTGAAGGCGGATCCCGCGCAAGCGAACGGAGTTTGGCTCTGGGCGGCGGCCGACAACCTTCGCATCTCGGCCCTGACCGCAGTGGAGTGCGCCGAAAGCATGGCAGCCACGCGTCCTACGGGGAAGATTCAATGAAGGGCTGGAGCCTGGCAGCGATCCTGCTCGCCTGCCTCACAGGATGCGGCTATCACACCGCTGGACATGCCGTTCAACTTCCTGAGAACGTCAAGACCATCGCAGTTCCGGCATTCAAGAATGAGACGCTGACCTACCGCATTGAGCAGATGCTGACCGCCTCGGTGGTACGCGAGTTCACAACGCGGACGCATTATCGCATTGTGAACGATACGGCGAGCGATCCCGATGCCACCCTGCGCGGGACGGTGCTTTCGACTGTGGCTTCTCCCCTGACCTATGACACGGCAACGGGGCGGGCCGCCAGCGTGATGGTCGTCGTCAGCATGAAGGTGACTCTGGTTGACCGGGACGGAAAAGTTTTATATCAGAATCCCGCGTATCTGTTCCGCGAGCAGTATGAAGTTTCGCAGGACCTAGCTAGTTTCTTTGAGGAGGACTCCCCGGCCTTCCGCAGGCTTTCGCAGGATTTCGCTCGCACGCTGGTTTCCAACATCCTGGAGGGATTCTAGAGTGAAGCAGTTTGGCTGTGTTTTGATGTTAACGGCATGCCTGCTTGCCTCGGGATGCTACACCGGGTCGAGGCCGCCGCACGTGGGCTCGGCTGCCAAAGACTTCAGCGTGCAGGATTCTGATCGCAAGGTAAGCCTGGATCAGTTTCGCGGGCAGGTCGTGGTGCTGAACTTTTGGGCGACATGGTGCCCACCCTGTGTAGAAGAATTGCCATCTCTGATGACGATGCAGGAGCAGTTGCGGGGCAAAGGAATCGTGGTGCTGGGCGTGAGCATCGATGTGGATCAGGACGCTTATCATCGGTTTCTCAGGCAACACGGCATCAATTTTCTAACCGTACGCGATCCGGAGCAGAAGGTGGCTGGGATATATGGGACTTCGGGTTGGCCGGAAACTTACATCATTGACCGCCAGGGTGTGATGCGCCGCAAGTTTATTGGTGCGGTTGATTGGAATACGCCCGAGGTTCTGCAGTTTCTGAGCAAGTTGTAGCGGTTCACGTGTGCTCACTAGGCGAATCGAACACCCAATGCTAGAGTCGAGAGCGATGGCGATCGCATTTGTCATTCCGATGGGTGGACCGGGGGATTCTGCGGTCCGGCGTCCCACAGCCCGATTTCACGCTGTCGAGATGAAAACAATCAGCTGGTGAATCTCTGAATGCGCGCCTTTGCCCAAGCCGAACGTTTCGTAAGCGAACTGGAATCGCGGAAGATGCGCGCGGCCTATGTGTTTGTGGGGGATGAGGCGTTCTTTCGCAAGCGATTTCGCGATGCCATTCTTGAGCATCTGGTTCCTGCCGACCTGCGGGACTTCAGCTTGTTTGAATTCGATCTCGCTGAGACGGATCTCGCGGAAGTTCTCGACCGTGCCCGGACGCCCTCGCTGATGGCTCCGTTCCAAGTTTTCTTTGTGCGCGGTGTGAAAAATCTTTTCGGACGCGGCTCGAACGAAGAGAAACTCGCGGCCATCGAAGAGTACTGCAAAAACCCCAATCCGGACGCGCTGCTGATCTTCGTAGCTGACCATATCAGTATTCCGGCCGATGTCCGCAAGATCGAGATGCAGGACAAAGATCGCTACCAACGCATTCGCGACACCCTGGGGCAGTACTGCGGGATCGTTGAACTGGCTCGGGTGGAAGAGGGCGAAGCGGTCCGCTGGATTACCGACTACTGCACCGGCCGCGGCGTGAAGGTCGAGGCCGATGGCGCGCGGGAGCTCGTGGATGCGCTCGGCGGCGACATGATGATGATTTCCAACGAGCTCGAGAAGCTGATTCTCTACGTCGGCGAGAAGAAGAGGATCACGCTGGGCGATGTGGAAACGATGGTACTGGCCGCCAAGCAACGCTCACTGTATGAACTGACAGACGCGATCTCGAGCAAAGACCGGGTGCGCGCTCTTGAGGTGCTGGATGCGATTCTGGCGTCGGGTGAAGGAGAGGAAGCCTCGATCGGCCACGTGTACATGCTGGCGAAAACTTTTCGGCAGATGCTGGTGATTCTGGAGCGCAACGTCCGCGACCAGCGGATGCTGTGGGCGGCGCTATGGCAGGGATTCCGGGTACCTCCATTTGCGGCCGACGACATTATCAAACAGGCACGCCGCTACAAGAACCGCCGCGAGCTGACCCGGGCGATCCGGTTGGTCGCGAAGGCCGATCTGGCGCTACGTTCGAATCCGGTAAGCAAGCGCATGGTGCTCGAGCGGCTTGTGATCGATCTGACGACTGAGCCCAAACTGGAAACGCCGGGATGGATGCAGGAACAGCTCCCGGTGTAGGAAGTCAGGGGTCAGCGGTCAGTCATCAGCTGTCAGTAATCATTTGGTCATGCTGGACGTAGCCGCCTATCTCGGTCGTATTGGATATTCCGGTTCCACTGAACCTACCTGCAGCACTCTTCGCGCGATCCACCGGGCACATATGCTGTCGGTTCCTTTTGAAAACCTGGATATCGCTCTGGGGCGCAAGATTGTGGTCGACGACAGTGTCACTCTTCACAAGATAGTGGACTTGCGGCGGGGAGGTTTTTGCTACGAACTCAACGGAGCATTTGCGGCGCTGCTGCGTGCGCTTGGCTTCGAGGTCACGCTGCTGTCTGCGAGAGTAGCTCGCCAACAGGGCGGCGAAGGGCTGGAGTTCGATCATTTGGCGCTGCGTGTTGATCTACAGGAGCCGTGGCTGGCAGATGTCGGGTTCGGAGAATCGTTTCTGCAGCCGCTGCGGATGGAGGCTGGAACGGAACAAGTAGATCCGGCGGGAAGATTTCGCCTCCTGCAACGCGGGGAACGCTATCAACTGGAGCAAGCCGGACGGAATGGCGAATGGAAGCGACTTTATTCGTTCGCGCTGCAACCCAGGAACCTGCAGGACTTCGCGGCAATGTGCCATTACCATCAGACTTCGCACGAATCATCGTTCACACAGAACCGCATCTGCACGCGAGCCACACCTGAGGGCCGCATCACGTTGTCGGAAATGAAGTTGATTGTGAAGCGGGATGGAGGGCGCGACGAACGCATTCTCTCTTCGGAGAAAGAGCGGATGGAAGTGCTCCATGAACACTTCGGAATCCGCCTTTAGCAGAATCTAAAACATAAGCGCGTTCCCGATTCCAACACGCGAGGGCGCGGACCTCGCGACGGCCAAGATGCCGGCACTCCGGCAACGGTGCTTTGCCGCCCTGCTACAACGCGGTGTACATTGTCTCTTTGTGATTTCGGAGGATCTGCATGGCTCATTCATCTTGCTGTCGTCCATACGCCGCACTCTGTGCAGCGATGTGCCTTGCCTTAACGACAAACCTGCCGGCACAGAATTCACCGGGGCCACGGCCGGTTCCGCTGCCTCCGCCTATTGCTGCGCCGGTGGACACTCCTTATCCGGGCACGATCTCGCTCTCTGTTGATACCACCAACGTCAAGGATCGCATCTTCACGGTGCACGAAACGATCCCGATCAAAGGACGAGATATTACGCTGCTTTACCCAGAGTGGCATCCTGGCGCGCACTCGCCATCGGACCCGGTCGCCGAACTTGCCGGCCTGGTGGTCACCGCGAATGGCAAGCGCATCCCGTGGGTGCGCGATGCAGTAGACATGTACGCGTTCCACGTCGAGGCGCCGCCCGACGCAAAGGCGCTGGAGGTGAACTTCGACTTTCTGGCCCCGCAGGATCCGAAACGAAGCCGTATTTCCTCGACGTTCGCGGATGTTACCTGGAACAGCGTCCTGCTCTATCCGGCGGGATACTTCTCGCGCGACATCAAATTCGACACTACGATCCGTCTGCCGGAAGGATGGAAATTCGCGTGCGCGCTCGACGTGAAGTCGCAGAACGGCAGCCAGATTGAATTCAAGGAAACTTCCCTGAACACGCTGGCCGATGCGCCGCTATACGCTGGCGTCTACTTCAAACGCGTGGACCTTTCGTCGGGGCAGGACAACCCGGTATATCTCGACGTTTTTGCCGATAAACCCGCCGATCTCGAGATCACTCCGGAAGAACTGCAGTTTCATAAGAATCTTGTGACCGAGGCGCAGAAGCTTTTCCATTCGCGTCACTACGATCATTACGATTTTCTTTTTTCGGTCAGCGACATTGTCAGCGGCAAGGGCCTGGAGCACCACCAATCCAGCGAGGATGGGTCTCGCGCCAATTACTTTACAGACTGGAGTGCCGGGATTCCCAGCCGGGCTCTGCTGCCGCACGAATACACGCACTCCTGGAACGGCAAATTCCGGCGGCCAGCGGATTTGTGGACTCCTAACTTCAATGTACCCATGCGCAACAGCCTGCTGTGGATTTATGAGGGTCTGACGGACTATTACGGCAACGTGCTCACCGCGCGTTCCGGAATGCGTACTCCAGAGCAGGCCCGCGATGTATGGGCTCAAATCGCCGCGTTTTTTGAAATCAGTCCGGGGCGCACGTGGCGCTCGTTGGAAGACACTACGAACGAGCCCATCATCTCATCTCACGGGGCTATCCAGGATGCATGGCCGAGCTTTCAGCGTGGTTACGATTATTATCCGGAGTCGGATCTTATCTGGCTCGACGCCGACACCAAGATTCGCGAGTTGAGCGGGGGACAGAAATCTCTCGATGATTTCGCCAAGCTCTTTTTCGGAATCGATAACGGCAGCTACGTGACCGTTACTTACACCCTCGAGGACGTTGTAAAGGCATTGACCACGGTGCAGCCTTACGATTGGGCCGGTTTTTTCCGCACGCGTGTCTTCGATGTTAATCCCAGCGTTCCGGAAAACGGGTTTACGCAGGGCGGCTATCGGCTTGTCTACAACGATAACGAACCTGATTGGATGAAAAAGGCTGACCCCACTCGTCCGACGAGCTTCGCGACATCTCTGGGCTTCTCTGTAAGACAGGACGGTGGTCTTGATGGCGTTTGGTGGGATAGTCCAGCCTTCAAAGCAGGCATCACGCCGGATATGCAGTTGCAAGCTATCAACGATCAGAAATATACGGCGGCTGGCCTGCGCGAAACCATCCTCGCGGCGGAACAAGGCAAGAATCCAATCAAGATCTTGCTAAAGCGTGGCGACGAATTCTTGACAGTCTCTCTCGATTACCACGGCGGAATGCGCCACCCGCACCTGAAAAGAGTCGAGAACACCCCCGACCGGCTGGACGCAATCCTCGCGCCGGCGAAGTAAAGTCGAACTGGATGGGAACTGACACGACCGGAGGCTCCCGCTCAACCGCCGGAGGGCCTACTTCATCGCGCTAACGCGCACGCTCAGGCGGGACTTATAGCGTGAGGCGGTGTTCTCGTGCAGCGTGCCCTTCTGGATGGCCTTATCCAGGGCGCAGACGGTCTTGCGATACATCTGCTCGGCGACGGCTTTGTCGCCTTTGGCGATGGCCTCACGCAGGTCGCGGAGTTGCGAGCGCAACGCGGAGGCATTGGCGCGATTACGCACCGTGCGGTGTTCGGTCTGGCGGGCGCGCTTCAGCGCCGAAAGATGATTTGCCATATCTGGTTCGTTACCTTCGTGTAATCAGAGAGATATTCGGGTGGGTCCGAATTACTTATTATAGGGTAGCGATTCGCGGCGGGTCAAACGAGCAGGGTGGGAGTCCAGAGATAAGAGAAAAGAGGGCACTCTGAGCGGAGCCCACTTTTCGGAGCGAAGGATCGCAACCGGATTGAAGTTCTGCGGGAGATCCCTCCGCCGGCTGAACTGCGCCGGACGTTCGGGATGACAACCACCTCCGGATGGCCTATTTCCGGGTGACTAACTTTATGACTGACGGACTGGATCGTCTGAAAGTGCTCATCAACTCCTCGACGCCCATTGTGGTGATGGAGACGTCGGAGGAGATGCACGCCGTGAACTTGGTGCGCGCGGCCTGTGCCGAGTTGAACATGTCGACCTTCGAATGGAGCATCGCCGATGGCCTGGTGCACTCGGGATCGCATACCGCTCCCGAAGGTCAGAAGATTCCGCTGCAAGCGCGCATCGATCAGGTTACGGGTTGGGCACAAGGCAATCGCCCTCAGGCGCAGAGTCGAAGCGTTCTCAGTCCCTCGGGGGCAGAAGCGGAGCGGCTCACGCGCGCGATGATGGCTTCGGTGGGTCCTGAGGCGGCCACTGCGGCAGCGGGCGGTTCCATCTACAACACGCGCGAGCCAGTGCAGGCCTTGGCCAACATGGAGTCGATGACAGTTGAAGCGGTGTTCATTCTCAAGGATTTTCACCGCCACATGGACGATCCCGTGGTGATACGGCGCCTGCGCGATGTGGGCCAGAAGTTTTCGGCGAACCGGCGCACTGTCGTAATCACAGCGCCCGAACTCTCGGTGCCGGCGGAATTGACAACACTGGTCGAGTATTTCGATCTGCCGCTACCGGACCGGGAGCGCCTGCACGAGATTGTGCACGAAACTTTCACCCGGCTGGCGAAGACTTACACCCTGAAGCTAGAGTTGGATGCTGCGGGCGTTGACGCAATGTCCGCCAACCTGCGCGGACTTACAGAGGAAGAGGCGGAGCGGGCCGTGTCGCAAGCTCTGGTAACCCGGTATGCGCTTTGCCCCGATACGGTGACCGACGTCCTCGAGGCCAAGAAGCAACTGCTGCGGCATTCGGGGATGCTGGAGTTTATTGAGGCCTCAGACAATATGGGTACGGTAGGAGGCTTGGAGAACCTGAAGCATTGGTTGGGGCAACGAAAGGGCGCGTGGGAAGATTCGGCGCGCGAGTTCGGTCTGGAAGCGCCGAAGGGGATGATCATTCTGGGCGTGCAGGGCTGCGGCAAGTCCCTGTGTGCGCGGGCCGTGGCCGGAGAATGGAAGCTGCCGCTCGTGAAGTTCGATACCTCGGGGGTGTACGACAAGTACATTGGGGAGACAGAGAAGCGGATTCGCAAAGTGTTCCAGGTGGCCGAGGGACTGGCTCCCTGTGTGTTGTGGATTGATGAATTGGAGAAAGTGTTTGCGGGCAGCGGCCCGGATTCTGCGTCCGCCGACGCCGGAGTTTCCTCGCGACTGCTGGCGTCGTTTTTATCGTGGATGCAGGATCGAAAATCGCCTGTCTTCGTTGCTGCAACCTGCAACAACGTGACAGTGCTGCCGCCGGAACTGATCCGCAAGGGGCGGTTCGATGAATTGTTCTTCGTGGACTTGCCGAACCAGGCGGAACGGAAGCAGATATTCGTGATCCAACTGGCGAAGCGCAAGCGCAATCCAGCCGACTTTGATCTGGAAAGAGTCGCCGCCGCTGCCAAGGGATACTCCGGAGCTGAGATCGATGCAGCCGTGCAGGGCGCGTTATACGCTGCGTACTCGGAAAAGAAGGCGCTGAATACGCAATTGCTGGTCGATGCCTTAACCCAGACGGTACCCCTTTCAACTACGCGGGCGGAAGAAATTGCAGCCTTGCGCGAATGGGCGAGAACCCGGGCCGTGCCGGCATCCGTTGCCGAGGCAGATACTGCAAAAGCCTGAGGATATCCTCTTATTGACGTGCCCTTTGCGCCGGGGTAGGCTTTCATTTAATGGTAGTGACTTGCCCACCGGGCATCCGCATTCCGATTGATCCCGTCTCAAAGCATAGTTTTGTTTCGCAGGAGAGCACCCAGTGTTCTCCCCAGGGGAAGGACTGGACGGTGTCCTCGCCGTTCGGAACCGAGAGCCACACCTTTTTGAACTTACAAGCATGAAAAAGAACATCGGGATTAGTCCCAACATCGAGACGCTTTTTGGCACGCGCGACGAGAACGTGCGCTTGCTCGAAGACGGGCTGAACATCACCATTAACCTGCGGTCGAATGCCATCGAACTGGAGGGCGCGCCGCGGGATGTAGCGCGGGCCGAGCAGGTGTTTGCCGATTATGAAAGCCTGCAGCGGTCAGGCTACAGCTTCAATAATGGCGACCTCAACAGCATGATGCGGGTGCTGACATCGGATCCCACGTCGACCTTGCGTGGCTTGGCGGATGCAGGCCGCCAGCGCTCGTTTGGCCGCCGGACCGTCCAGCCCAAGAGCAGCAACCAGCGGCGTTATCTGGAAGCGATCGAGAAGCACGACATGGTGTTCGGCATTGGCCCGGCTGGAACAGGGAAAACCTATCTCGCGGTGGCGATGGCCATCTCGGCATTGCTGGCTAAACGGGTGAACCGCATTATCCTTGCCCGGCCAGCGGTGGAGGCGGGTGAGAGGCTGGGATTCCTGCCGGGGACATTGCAGGACAAGATTGATCCCTATTTGCGGCCTCTGTATGACGCGCTGTATGACATGCTCGATCCGGAGAAAGTGGACCGTTATCTGGAAAAAAATGTCATCGAGATCGCGCCCATTGCCTTCATGCGCGGGCGCACTCTAAACGATTCATTCGTGATCCTCGATGAAGCGCAGAATACTACGTCGGAACAGATGAAGATGTTCGTGACGCGGCTGGGATTCAACTCGAAGGCGGTGATCACCGGCGATGTCACGCAAATTGACCTGCCGAACGCGCGGCGCAGTGGCTTGCTGGAGGCAATCGACGTTCTGAAGAACGTCGAGGGACTGGCGTTCGTCCACTTCGACGAGGGCGATGTGGTGCGGCATCATCTGGTTCAGCGCATCGTCCGCGCCTATGACGAGCACAAGGCGAGGATCGCGGAAGACCAGATGCTGTTGCTGGCCGAACCCAAAGGAGAAGAGGCGACTAGTGCCGGGGAGAGGGTATCGGCCGCGGCAACGGATGAAAGAGCAGGTCCATCTGGATCGAAGCAATAAGTTTCAGGCAGGAAAGCGGGAGGGCTGCGGCCCTCCTGCTTGCTTTGCAGGTAATGAGGGGCCCGGAACTTGGTGATCTTGGAAAAGAAAGTGGCGGGATTAAACGAAAAAACGCTGAGCCGTTTTGTGCTGCAGGCGCGGCGCGCAGCACGGTTGCGCGGAAAAGTCGATGTGCTGGTCACCAGCAGCACCGTGATGCGGTCACTGAATTTGCGTTTTCGTGGGAAAAACAAGCCTACAGACGTTCTGTCGTTTCCTGCGGAACCCGCATCTCACAAGCCCGGGAAGCATGCGGGATTCGCCGGCGAGATCGCAATTTCGGCGGATATCGCTCTTCAGAATGCCACGCGACTGGGGCACTCTACACCGTTGGAAATCAAGGTGTTGGCGTTGCATGGGATTCTGCATCTGGCGGGGTTCGACCACGAGCGAGATAATGGTCGGATGGCGCGGAAGGAAGCACATTTACGAAGCCTGCTCAGGCTCCCCACGGCCTTGATTGAGCGGAGCGGTTCGGGAGCGATGAAAGCTCCAGGGGGCCCCAGGTCCAGTAAGAGGACGGCATGAATCTTGGCGTCTTCATCGCGTTGTTTGTCCTGATGGGCCTTCTGACGCTGGTCTCATATGTGGATCGCGTCTACCAGGAGGCGGGTAAATTTCTCTCCCGCGAATTCCAGGACAATATCGACGTTTTCGAACAGAGGATCGAGCCAAAGCTGGGCGTGGGCCGCAGCCGCGCATCACTCGCGATGGCTGTTCTCACGCAACTAACGCTGGCGGCGATCGCGTTTCTGATCGGATACCTGGTCTTCACCGATCCATTCTGGAATATTTACGAGATTTTGCAGGCGACGATCGTCTTGTTGCTGATCGTAATTTTGTGCAACCGATTCCTGCCCTTTGTATTCTTCTCGCGGACCAAGGGCGGATGGCTGATTCGTTGGACGCCGTTCGTCAAGATTCTGATGTACCTGGTACGTCCGGTCACGCTGGTTCTGGGATTTCTGCAGTCTGTCGCATCGCTGACCAAGCAGAACACGAGCGAGGAGCCTGAGACCTCGGCAGAAGCGGTGGATGCGTTGATCGAAGCCGGTCAGGAAGAAGGAATCATTCAGGAAGGAGACCGCGATCTGATCCAATCGGTCGTGGAATTCAGCGGCAAGACGGTGCGCGAGGCGATGAAGCCCCGCCCGGCCATGTTCGCAGTGCCGTCGAATACCACCGTGGAGCGCTTCATCGAGATGTTGCGTACCAAGCACTATTCGAGGGTGCCGGTTTACGACGGCAGCATTCACAATATTAAAGGCATCGTCTACACGCAGGATGTGCTGCAAGTGCCAGACAGCGAGGCGCACGCGCGCACACTGGACACGATCATGCGCCGCGATGTTCATTTCGTTCCGGAGAGCAAGTTGGGAAGCGACTTGCTTCGGGAGATGCAGAAACAGAACATCCGCATGGCCATTGTCGTGGATGAATACGGAGGAGTTGCAGGATTGGTCACGATCGAGGACCTGGTGGAAGAGATCGTGGGAGAGATCCGCGATGATCGCGATAAACCCGAAGTGGTGCGCGACGGAGAGCGCTCGTTCATCGTTGCTGGAGGGATGGATGTGGACCGCCTGAACGAACTCTTCGGCACCCGGCCGGAAGGCAAAGAATCGGCGACGATTGCGGGCCTGGTGAGCGAGTTGGCGGGCAGAATTCCACGCAAAGGCGAAGTCATTGAAGACGACGGGTTGCGCTTTGAGGTTCTCGATTCTACCGATCGCAAAGTAGAGCGCGTGCGAGTCACGCCGGTGCAGCCGCGGCAATTGAAACTGATATAACGGCTGCGGCAGCAATTCGCAGAATTAACGCGACTAGGAGAATGATCAGGCGAAAAAGTTGTCGCAGTGGGGAGCGGTGACTGCCAGGGGAACTCGATCGCTCAACTCCACCAATTGGGCGAGCTTTGCGGCATCCATTCCATCGAGCTGATTTTCCTGGAAACGCCAGCGCCAGTTCCCGCCATCCAGGCTGGGCGTGTTCATGCGGGCCTCGCTGCCTAACCCGAGTACATCCTGCAGCGGAATCACGCCGAGGCTCGCGGGCGAACAAAGCGCAGAACGAATGAACGCCCAGTGAATTCCGTCGTCGGACCGACCCAGGTAGCACTCGGCATTGCGACGCTCGTGTTCGGCGGCGCCGGAGTTCCACCAGCCCACGACTGTGTCGTTATCGTGGGTGCCGGTATAGATGACCTTGCCTTCCGCACGGTGCGGAAGATACATGTGAGCGCCGGTATCGCCGAAACCGAACTGCAGAACCGCCATGCCGGGAATTTTCAGGCGATCGCGGAGAGCATGCACCTCGGGAGTGATATAGCCGAGATCCTCGGCAAAGAAAGGCAATCCTCCCAAGGCTTCGCGGAGCTTCAGGAAGAGGTCGTCACGCGGGCCGTCGACCCAGCGACCGTTTACGGCGGTAGTGTCGCCGGCGGGAATCTCCCAGAACTGGTCAAAGCCGCGAAAGTGGTCGAGGCGGATGTAATCGCAGTTCTGCGTGGCGCAGCGCAAGCGATGGATCCACCACTGATATCCGCGATCCTTCATCACATCCCAGCGGTAGAGGGGATTGCCCCAACGCTGCCCGGTCTTGCTGAAAAAGTCGGGAGGAACGCCGGCGACTACTTCAGGCTCGAAGTCGGCGTTCAGGCGGAAAAGTTCCCGATTGGTCCAGACATCTGCACTATCGTAGTTCACGAAGATGGCGACGTCGCCGACGATCCGGATGGAACGCTCGGCGCAGTAGCAACGCAAGGCCTTCCACTGTTCGGAAAAGGCGAATTGCAAGGCGCTGCGGATGCGGAGGTCGTCGGCTAGCTCCTTTCGAACTTTCTCGAGCGAGGTCGGATCGCAGTGTGCCAGTTCCCGCGGCCAGCGATTCCAAGGCTCCAGTTTGTGCCGGGCACGGAGAGCATCGAATAGCACGAAGTCGTCGAGCCACCAGGCATTCTCTTGTTGGAACAAATCAAACTGACGTAAGGCATCGCTGGAAGCGGTGCGCAGGAAGTTTCGGCCGGCTTCAAACAGCAGCGGCAATTTGCGGGCGAAGACCTGTTCGTAGTCGACGGAATCCGAAGGCGCGCTCAAGGCGTCGAGCTTGGCACGATGGAGCCAGCCGTGATCGGCGAGGCGCTCCAAGCTGATTAGAAGCGGATTGCCGGCAAAGGCGGAGGTGGAGGAATACGGCGAGTTGCCGTAGCCCACCGGTCCGAGTGGCAGGACCTGCCATATGCCCTGGCGCGCGGAGGCAAGAAAATCTACGAAGCGGTACGCCGCCGGACCGAAATCGCCGATCCCGCCGCGCGAGGGCAGCGACGTGGGGTGCAACAAAATTCCTGCAGCGCGCGGAAAGGACATAAACCGCCACTACATTCCTGTCTCGGTACCGGAGCGGCTGAGCGCCTTCAATTCCTCTTCGTTGCGCTTGACCTTGCCCGCTTTGGTCATCTCGTCCAGCAAGTTCGAAACGAACAGGCCGAAGCGCTCCTGCTGCTTGGATTGGAGCAATTGGTCGCGAATCTGATCGCGTTTGGCGGCATACTCGGCCTCGGAAGGCTGCTGGCTTTCAACCAACTGCAACACCGCGGCGTCGGAGCCGCTGTGGATGGGGCCGCTGATCTCTCCCGGCTTCATGCTGAAGGCGACAGACGCTTCACCAGACATGGAGCCCACATCGGGAACCTGCGCATCCGGCAGAACCAAGTCGCTGGTCTTCATGGTGGCGCCGAGTTCCTTGGCGGCGCGCTTCAGATCGTGCTCGGCCTTGGCGCGGTCGGAAAGTTCCTCCACTTTCTGCGCGAGAAGAGTGCGGGAGCGCTCGTTCTTGAACTCTTCTTCGACCCGAGTGCGAATCTCATCGAAAGTCGGCGTGGCCGGGGGCTTGACGCCGATCAACTGAAACACCACGATTCCCTGCGAAGTCTGCGCCACATCCGGTGGAGACTTTTCCTGGGCGGAAAAGACCGCGTCCATGAACTGTGGCGAAGGACCGATGCCGGGCAGCATGTCTTTACGCGAGAAAAAGTCGGAGGTGATGACGGGAATACTCTGGGCCGCTGCGGCAGCATCCAAGCCTTGCGTTTGAGCCTTGTTGAGCAACTGCTCAGCACTCTGCTGGGCCATCTGTTGCGCCTTCTGATGTTTCACGATGGGCTCGATCTGCGATTTCACCTCTTCGAGCGATTTCGTGTGCGCCTCCTGCTTGTCATCGAGGCGGATGATGTGGAAGCCATCGGGTGTCTTCACAACGTCGCTGACCTGCCCTTTAGACAGAGAATTGGCGGCCTTTTCGAACTCTGCGGTCATCTGCCCGTTGCCAATCCAGCCGAGCGAGCCGCCAACGTTGGCGCTGCCGGGATCTTCGGAATATTTCTTGGCGAGGTCTTCGAATTTGGCCCCATTCTTCAGCTGCTTCAAAATGTCATCGGCCCGGCCCTGCGCTTCGGCGACCTTTTTCTGGTCGACTTGGCCCTTGTCGTCGGGCAAAGGCATCTTGATCCAGATGTGGCTGACCTTGATCTGGTCGGGGACGTGATACTGGTCGCGATGGGCCTGGTAGTAGGAGCGCAAATCGTCTTGCGTGACCTGAACGTTGGCTTCGAGCTTGCTGGTGTCGACAACGGCGTACTTGATCTTGCGCTTTTCTGGAATTGAATTCGCGTAGCTCGTCTTATGGCTCTCGTAATAGGCCTTGAGCTCTTCTTCGGTAGGGTGCAGGCCCTTCTTGATATCGTCCTGCTTCAAAACGGCATAGTCGAACTTGACCTTGGTGTTCTGCTTGACGAATTCCTTGTGAATCTCATCTTCGCTAACCCCGGCGGTGCCGGAAATCAGGGCCTGCAGCTTGGTCAAAAGAATATCGTCGCCGACGTTCTGTTCGAACTTGGCCGGAGTCATATTGGCGCGCTGGAGCATGTCTTCATACTCCTGCTCGCCGATAAAGGTGCCATTGGGGAAGAATGTCGCAGAGTAGCGACCATGCTGGAGTTCGTCTTTGACCTCATCAGGAGTGACGCGCAGACCGATACGGCTGGCTTCGGCGAGGAGTGCCTGACGCTCAATCAGTTGCTCGGCCGCCCGGCGGGTGAAATAAGGGAGCAGCATGGCCATATTGGCGCCACCCTGGGGCATCTGCTGCTGGAGCATCTGGCGGGCAGCGGTACGGACTTCGTCGGCTGTAATGTCCGCGCCGCCTACCTGGGCCACGACACCTTGCTTGGTGCCACCAAAGTTGTAGCCCGAGTTTCCGCTGCTTGGGACCAGGTACCATACCATCGAGACGGTGATGAGCAGAAGCAGACCGCCGAGCAGATACTTCTTCACCGGGCCAGGGGTTTGCAGAAAACGAATCATGTCTTATCACTCCAGAGTAGAGAGGCGAATACTCGATTATAAACGAATGGGTTGCGGACTTGGGGAGTGTTTGGTGCGAGCTGGGTACGGGGTGGAGATCAGTTGTAAGATCCTCGAGCGTCACTTTGCTTGGGGTCAGCGGGCGGGGACGCAAGAGAGACGCCGCAGCATACGGACCCAGTATCCACGGCCTGTTCGGTTCCGGCTATTGAAACGAATTAATAGAAGTGTTATCCATTGCTGCTGGGCTTTTTGCCTGGCTTGCACTTAGCTGAGAGGCACGCTTCGCCAAGGAGCATCATGAACTCACGGAAGCTGGCAATTCCCTCGTTCGTTTTCGTCCCGCTCATTCTGGTTTCATTCGTTACCGCGCAAAACAAAACTCCTGAGCACAAGGCGGCTGCTCCGGCTGGGCATGCCAGTGAGGCTCGCCTTCCGCTGCATGAGGGCTGGTCCCTGCAAACCTCCACAAAGGTCGAGGCCAAAGGAGAGGTCCTTTCCACTCCGGCCTTTACCCCCAAAGGCTGGCACGAGGTCACGGTTCCTACCACCGTCGTGGCCGCACTGGTGAAGGATAAGACGCTGCCCGACCCATATTTCGCGATGAACCTGCGGAGTTTTGCTGGGGTGAATTATCCGATTGGCGGCAACTTTTCCAATATCCCGATGGCGCCGGATAGCCCGTATGCCGTCTCCTGGTGGTATCGGAAATCTTTCGCGATTCCCGCTGGGTACAAGGGAAAAACGATCTGGTTGAATTTCGATGGAATCAACTATCGCGCAAACATCTGGCTGAACGGCAAGCAGGTGGCGAACTCGGACGAGGTCGCGGGAGCCTGGCGGACGTACGAGTTCAATGTGACCTCGTCGGCCAAACCCGGAGCGCAGAACGTGCTTGCGGTACAGGTCTTCGCGCCGACGGATCACGATCTGGCGATCACATTTGTGGATTGGAATCCTGCGCCCCCGGATAAAGACATGGGATTGTGGCGCGAGGTCTATCTCACCAGCAGCGGCCCTGTGGCGCTTCGCTATCCCACGGTGGTGTCGAAGCTGGATCCGCCCGCCAACGACAGCGCTCAACTCACGGTCACTGCGCAAGTGAAAAACGGCACCAACCAGCCCGTGAAGGGCAAGCTCAAAGGGCAGATCGAGGACATTAGCTTCGAGCAGAACGTGGAACTGGCTCCCAACGAGATGAAAGATGTCACTTTCACGCCGGATAAATTCAGCCAGCTCGTGTTTACCGGTCCGCGCCTGTGGTGGCCGATTCAGATGGGCACACCGAATCTGTATAAGCTCGCGATGGAGTTCACGGTAGAGGGTGCCGTAAGCGACCACTCGAGTTCTGAGTTCGGCATCCGCGAAATCACGTCGGACTTCAATTCGATTGGCGGGCGCGAATTCCACATCAATGGCAAAAACATTCTGATTCGTGGCGGGGGCTGGAGTCCCGACATGATGTTGCGGGAGAACTCCCAGCGTCTGCACGATGAGTTGCGCTACGTGCGCGATATGGGGCTGAACACGATCCGTCTGGAAGGCAAGCTGGAAACGAAGGAATTTTTCGATTTAGCGGACAAAGACGGCATTCTAGTGATGGCAGGATGGTGCTGCTGCGATTTCTGGGAGCGCTGGCCGCGCTGGAAGCCGGCGGACTTCGAAATCGCAAAGGAATCGTTGCGCGATCAGATTTATCGCCTGCGCAGCCATCCCAGCCTGGTCATGTGGCTGAATGGCAGCGACAATCCACCGCCGCCGGATGTGGAGCAGATGTATCTCGGCGTGGAAAAGGATCTGTTCTGGCCGAATCCCGTGGTGTCGTCAGCAACCGGAAAGCAAACCAGCGTGACCGGCGACAGCGGCGTGAAGATGACCGGACCGTACGGGTACATCGCGCCCAAGTACTGGGAGGAAGACACGCCTCAGGGCCAACCGGGCCGCAAGCAATGCAATCCGGGAGGCTGCGGGGGCGCTTACGGGTTCAACACCGAAACCAGCATGGGAGAGGCAGTTCCGCCCGTGGAAAGCATTCGCGCCATGGTCGGCAAAGATCACATGTGGCCGATCGACGAGGTGTGGAACTTCCACGCTGGGGGCGGCGAATTCAAAACCATCGATGCCTTCACCGAGGCGCTGGCAAACCGCTATGGCAAATCGGACAACGTGGAGGACTATGCCGTCAAGTCGCAGATGCAGACTTACGAAGGCGTGCGCGCCATGTACGAGGCGTATAGCCGTAATAAGTACGAAGCGACCGGCGTGATCCAGTGGATGCTGAACAACGCCTGGCCTTCGATGATATGGCATCTGTACGACTACTACCTGCGTCCGGGCGGCGGCTATTTCGGCGCCAAGCGAGCCATGGAAGCGCTACATCCGATCTACGGGTACGACGATCATTCCATCTGGGTGGTCAGCAGACAGTACACCGATGTGAAGGGACTGAAGCTCGCAACGAAAATCTACAACCTCGACATGAGCGAGAAGTTCACGCAGGACAGCCCGGTCGATGCTGCGGCCGACAGCACTGCGAAAATCCTCACGCTGCCGGATGTGTCTGGCCTAAGCCCAACCTATTTCCTGCTCCTGCGGCTGGAGGATTCGACCGGCAAACTCGTTGGCTCTAATTTCTACTGGCTCTCGACGAAGCCGGAAACACTCGATTGGGCAAAGACGACGTGGTGGATGACGCCGACAGCGTCATATGCTGACTTCACCGCAATTTCGCAACTGGAGAAGGTAAAACTGAGAGTGACGGAGCATAGTGAGCGCAAAGGCGAGGACGAAATGACGCACGTAACCTTGGAGAATCCGAGCAAAAGCCTGGCGTTCTTTGTGCGCTTGAAAGTTGACAAGGGCCCGAAGGGAGAGGAGATTCTGCCCGTCGTCTGGGAAGACAATTACATTTCCCTGTTGCCCGGAGAGAAGCGCACCGTCACCGCGACCTATCGTGCCAGCGAACTGGGAACGGCCAAGCCCACGGTCGAGATCGAAGGCTGGAACGTGGAGTAGCGGATTGAGTAATTGAGAAATTTAGTAATTGAGAAATTTAAACCCCAAAGCATCGACAATGCTCTGGGGTTTTTAAATTACTTAATTACCAAATTACTAAATTACTCAATTCTTTTACGAATCGCTGAAATCGATCATCACCGGGGCGGAACGGAACCAGTTCGTCTTATAGCCGACGTAGAGGATTCCGATCGCGAACCAGATGCCGCCGACGGTTTTGGCGATGATATTCAGGTTGAACCAGATCAGGCCACAGAAAAGGAAACCAATCAGCGGCAGAATCGCGTCGGCCAGAATTCGGCGCGGGGCTCCCGCTTGCCGCCTGATGGAAAATTGCCAGAAGCAGGCGAAATTCACTCCCATGAAAGCCAGGAACGCACCGAAATTCAGCAATTCTCCGGCGTGCTCATAAGCGCTGCCGATAGAGTTCAGCATTACGGCCCCAAGAAACGCCAGTCCGCCGATCAGCAGAATGTTGTTGGTCGGAGTGCTCGTGCCCGGTTTGAGCCTTCCAAAAAACTTCTTCGGCAAAACGTTGTCGCGTCCCATGCCGAACAACAGGCGAGCCGCACCGAGCGTGCCGGTCAGTCCACTGCCAAATGCCGCGACAATCAGAATCGCGCCCATGGCATTAAATAAGAACCGCCCGCCGACGCGGCTGCAGATGTCCATGAATGCGGTTTCAAGATTCGGGAACGAGCGCCAGTCGGGCCAAACGCGCGCGCCCAGATACGCTTCCACACCACTGCACACGCCGGCAAAAACGCAGGTCAGCACCACTGCCAGCAGCACGTTGCGCTTGGGGTTCTCGACGTCTTCCGCCAGGGTCGTAACGCCATCGAAGCCGATGTAGGTCAAGGCGGCGAACGAAGTCGCCGTCAGAATTTTGTGCGAGTTGAAGGTCTTCGGATCATACAGCGGTTGCAAGGAAAACAGCCCCGCCCATCCCTGCCCGCCATACAGAAATTTCAGAGCCAGCGCGATAAAAGCCACAACGACGACCGACATGACTGCGAGGAGCACCTTGTTTGCGTTTGCGGAGGCCTTGACGCCAATCAGGTTCAGCACGGTCATGATGCCCGCGATCAGCAAGGCCCAAACCACGAAAGGAATCTGATGCACATAGCGCTCGTGGAGCGCAGTCGAGATCCACACGGTGTTAATCAACGGCTGCAGCAGATAGTCGAGAATCATCGCCCAGCCGGCAAGGAAACCAAGATGCGGGCTTAAGCCCTTGCCCACGTAGGTGTAGGCGGAGCCCGCGGTCGGATACAGCGTGCCCATGCGCCCGTAGCTGACGGCCGTGATCAGCATGGCGAATAAAGCGATCAGAATGATGGTCACGAAATGGCCATCGGAAAGCTTCTGCGCCACGCCGTAGAGCGGCACTGGCGCAATGGGCTGGATGAGGACGATACCGTAGAAAATCAGGTCCCAAAGGGTCAGCGTGCGGCGCAGGCGCGGTACGGCAGCAGGAGCGGGAGTTGATGTTTCCATGAGTCCGGCTATTGGATTATGGATGGCCCGAAAATGTCAATATTAAAACGATTGCATAATTCAGCTTCGAGGTTCAGGTTTCAAGTTTCAAGAACCGTTCTCGAAACTCGAAACATGAAACTTGAAACTCGGTATCGTTACTGTGAGCCGTAGTCGAACCAGTATCCCCGCTGCTCGTTTCCTGACATATGGCGCGTGTTGTATTCCAGCAGATACTTCAGGTGCGCGTCGTCGAGGGGGAACGCCTTTTTCGGGGAATAGGGATACTCGCCCATGCTCAGGAAGGGCAGCGGCGCGACGAAGTTGCCATCGGCGGCGTAGAAGTCCATGTCTTTTTCGTAGCCGTTGGCGGCGAAGAAATAATCGCGCACCCACCCTTTCGGCAGTGCGGGCAGATGCGCAGGATCGAAGTCGAGGCGCACTTCATCTCCCGAGCCAAAGACCGCCAGTTTGTCATCTGTTGCGGTCAAAAGAGGCAGCACATCACCGTAGCGCGCGTAGGTTCCCACCGGGCGGGTATAGGGGCCTGTGGCGCTCGCTTTCTCGTAGATGTACTGCACGTTGCCCGGAGGAGCGCCTTCGATCTTGTAGGGGTAGCCGTGAAATTCGAGATCGGCGCGGACGAGCGGGACAGGGCTGATCGCGTACCGCGGGCCTCCGGCCGACTGTCCTGAGGGCGTCTCGCCCTCACCGCTGACCGTGGCATAACGCTTAGTAATTTTGTCCGATGCTGCGGGGGCGGGACGCCTCCGCGACAGCCGGCGGAACGCCGGCGCTACGGCCTGCGGCGTGCGGTTGATGAGAATGTTGTCCCAGTAGACTTGTAGGTTCGTCGTGATGCGGATCTGCTGCGTGCCGCGAGGCAGCTTGCCGGTTAAGTCGGCAGTTATGGTGCGCGGGCCGCCGGCGGGAAAGCCCATATCGTCGACTACTCGCTTCCACTTTCCAGTGGAATCCAGCGCTTCGACGTACGGGGCCGCGGGCTCGAGACCCGCTTGCGCTGCGGCGTACATGCTATTCGCAGTGAAGTACTCGATCTCACCGTGCATCAGCAGCCAGAGAGGGCCGCCGTCATATGGCTGGCCCAAGTCGAGGGTCAGGCTGTGCGGCTTGGCGAATCCCTGGAACTGGGTCAGCGCGAAATCGCCGACGTAACGATGCGCGAGCAAATCAGGCAGCAGATCGTGGCCGTGCTCGTCCCAGGCGCCCGCAGGAGCCTGCGCATCATGGCTCACCACTACTTTGAACTCTGGATACGGCGGGTTAGACGCGAAATATTCATTGGGGTAAACGTCCACGTCAGCCGGATGATCGACGGCAAAGAGCCGCACCTGGTCGAGGTACACGGCCTCCTCAAGCGGCTCCATGAAGCGGAAGCTGAGTTTTCCATTCTTCTCGCGAACGGTATTGCGGTTGATCTTGACGTACTCGACCGGTCGCGGAATGTCGCGCTGCCCCGGCCCGACCCAATGCCCGACTACAGCGGCTCCCAGCGTGTCAGCGACAAATTCGTAGCGCTCGCCGTTCCACGCGAACAACGTCGGGCAGGAACTGCCGCGGCGATCGATCTCGAGGAAATCCTGCTGCTTGTCGCCGGCGACCTGGATCTCATCCTGCAACACGCCCGTGGGCCAGAGCATGCGCACGATATCGGCTTCCTTGGCATCGCCGAGACCGACGGTGAGATACGGCGAATTCTGGCCGAGGTAACCGTTCGATCCGTAGATTTCAAATTTCTGCCGGTTGCCTCCGGAGAACACTTCGACCTTGGTGCCGATGGCAGACTTGTTATCGTTCAATCCCTTGAGCGCAAGCCGCAGCCAGTGATTCTGATTGCCTCCTTCGTTGCGCAAAAGGACTGCGGGGCCGTGATTCTGCGTGATGAGCAGGTCGGTGGCACCGTCATTGTCGTAGTCGCCGGTAATGATGGCGCGAGGATCTTTGAGCTGAATCTTGTCGAGCCCGACGTCAGCGGTGACGTCTTTGAAGCCGTCGGGGCCCAGATTGCGGAAGAGGCGGACTTCATACCTGTTCTCTTCATTCTTCAGTATTGATCTCTGGCCAACGAAAGCCAGATCAACCCACCCGTCGTTGTCATAGTCGAAGGCGACCACGCCCCAACCGCGTTGCCAGTCGTACTCGGGTAGTTGAACCTGCTCGAAGGTCTTGCCTTGATTGTTCCGCCAAAGAGTGATCCCATCACCAAACTCCGTGAAGGCGAGGTCCATCCAGCCGTCGTGCTTGAAGTCGAGGGGAGCAACACCGTAGGTCTCCCCTGACTTGATTGGCGACAGTTGACGGAAGCGTCCTTCCCTCGGATTTTCGAACATAATCGGGAATTTTCGGCCGTATAAACCCACGGCCCCGCCCCGACACGCATCTCCGGTCGTCACAATGTCCACGGCTCGATCATTGTTAAAATCAGTACCATTCGCAGCGATACTAGAGCCCAAGCCCCCGAGCCCCGTAGTTTCAGTGACGTCTGTAAATGTGCTGTTTCCATTGTTGCGCCACATCACGTTCTTGCCTGGAGACGAGACTTTCTTATCGGAGCAGATCTCAGAACTCTGTGGAGTCAATCGAGTAACATACAGGTCGAGATCACCGTCATGGTCGTAATCGACAAATGTCAGACCGGTGACTTCGGGCTTCCCCGCGGCGGGGATAGCCGACGGCACATTCTTCTCTGTGTTGATTCCAGATTGTTCCGTCACATCGCGGAACGTTCCGTTCTTTTCATTGTGAAGAAGGAGAACGCGATTGCCAAAACCCACGGCAAGGTCGGTGAAGCCATCGTTGTCATAGTCTCCTGCGGTGCAGGAAATCGCCGGTCCGTACCCATCTAACCCCGCCTTCTTGGTCACGTCCTCGAATTTGCCGTTTCCGAGATTGTGGTACAGCGACAGTGAGCCCTGAGTTCCGTTGTCTGGCAACAGCAGATCGATATTTCCATCGTTGTCAAAATCCAGAAAACACGCACCTGGACCAACAAACGATGCGCCGTCTTTGGTTGGACGAATTGAAGGTGTTGACGTAATTCCCGCTTCCCTCGTCGCATCCACAAACTGCACCTTGATCTGAGCCGGTGGTTTCAGTTGCGCTTGCGGAGACTCCAGGGCACGCGAGTACTGGCCCTGCTCGCCATAGGCGAGGCTCATGGGCGCGCCGATCTTGTTTTGCGTGATGTACTGGAATCTTTTCAGGTGCTCGCGGGCCTGCTCGGTGTCGCCGGATTGCTGATAGGCGCGCGACAAGCCGAACTCCGCCGAGGCGTGCAGAGGATTGATCTTCAACGCGTGATGGAATGATTCGATTGCTTGCGGGAATTCCTTAGCCTGTGAGTAGGCTGTGCCCAGGAAATACCACGTGTCAGCGTCGTCCGGTTCGATCTCGGCGACGTGCTTGAACGCATCGATTGAGTCCTGCGCATCGCCTGAGTTCTTCGCCAGCAGGCCAAGGCTGTACCAGGCGTTCGGATTCTTTGGATCTTGTTTGAGCGCATCTTCCAGCGCTGGCTTGGCATCCTCCACTTTCTGCAAATTCAGGTAGGCAACACCTTCATTCAGCCGAGCAATCGCGAACTTGGGGTCGGCCTGGAGCGCCTGTTGGAACGATTTCAAGGCCTTTTCGAAGAGTTGCTGGTTCATGTAGGCGCAGCCTAGGTTGTTCAGGCGAGCGGCCTCAAGCGGATTGGGCTGGGACGCGGGAGCGAACAGTCCGAGCGCCGCAAGGATGGCGGCGGAGAGAGCGGCTGAAATCTTGAGATTCATTTCGTTTGAAATTTAACCACAAAGGACACGAAGGCACACGAAGGAAACAACGGTTGCTATCGCTTTGCCTGCATTATGGAGCGGTAGGTGTGCGGCGGACTGTACCGGCGCGCACTCACAATTCCCTTCCCTTCTTGAATTGTGACCGTCTGGCCCGCATTGAGGTTCGAAAGCTTATCCACCTGCCCGCTGGGCCATTGAATCTCAACGGTGTCAGCTTTGGTTTGCGCGGCCAGGCCGAAGGTCAGCACCAGTTCGCTCTGCGCCAGGTAGCTCGATCCCGAGCGCAGCATCTTCCACTGCTTGTCGGCCCCGGCGCTTAGGCGTACTACCGCGCCGATGCCGTCGCGATTGGACTTGGTGCCAACCAGTTTGATTCGCAGGCTGTGATTGTTTCCACCTTCGTTGTGGAACAGATACGCGGGACCTGCATTCGTAGTCAGTAGGATGTCGGGAAAGCCGTCGTTGTCGATATCGCCATAAGCCGCGGCCCGCGCCACTTTCGGTGCGTCGAAAGTTTTCCCCATGTGCTCCGTTATCTCGGTGAACTTGCCGCCGCCCAGGTTGCGGAACAGATGGGGAGGCTCGGCGTAGCTCACGCGTTTCTGCACGCGCTCGATCTGATCTTCAATGTGGCCGTCGGCGACGAAAATGTCGGGCCAGCCATCATTGTCGTAATCGAAAAAGAAGCAGCCGAATCCCAGCGTTACCAGCGTTGCCCGCCCCACCTCCGATTGCGGAGCTTCGTCGACGAACAGACCGTTGCCCTCGTTGTGGTAGAGCGAAACCATCTGGTTGGCGAAGTTGCTGATCAGCACGCTGGCGTGGCCGCTGCGGTCATAGTCGGCGGCATCTGCGCCCATCCCCGCGCGCGCGACCCCGTCCTCACTGAAACCAATTCCCGCCGCCACTCCACGTTCTTCGAATGTTCCGTCTTTCTTGTTCAGGTAGAGTTTGTTCGGCTGGGTGTCGTTGGCGATCAGTATGTCGGGCCAACCGTCTCCGTTGTAGTCGAGAATCGTGATGCCCAGGCTCTTGGACGTGGGGTCGCCCATGCCCGATTTCTGCGTCGCGTCTTCGAACCTGCCGCCACCCAGGTTGTGCCACAGACGCAGTGACGTGCCTTTGTAAGATTCGGGCGTGCAGTAAGATTTGTGTGCGCCATCGATGGTGCAGTAAAGATCGCCCTGTTCGCTCCACTGCACGTAGTTCGCGACGACGAGATCGAGCTTGCCGTCGCGGTCGTAGTCGACCCATGCGGCGCTGGTGGAGAACTCGTTCGGTCCCCACATTCCGGCGGATTTCGTGACGTCGGTGAACGTACCGTTGCCGTTGTTGTGGAACAGATGGCTCTGGCCGAGCGCGGAGATGAAGATATCGTCGAACCCGTCGTTATCGTAATCGCCAATGGCTACGCCCAATCCGTAGATCGGAATGGCCAGCCCCGCTTTGCGCGTGACATCCGTGAAAGTGCCATCGTGATTGTTGTGATAAAGCTTCAGCGTGGTCGCACCGGCGTGCGGATGGCCCGCGAAGTCATCCCCATTGATCAGAACAATGTCGGGATAGCCGTCGTTGTCGTAATCGATGAACGCGCACCCAGGGCCCATTGTCTCGGGCAACCATTTCTTTCCGAAGGCTCCATTGTTGTGGGTGAAGTGAATGCCGGCTTGCGCGGTGATGTCTCGGAAGTGCACGGACTGGGCCTGGCTTGCCGCCGTTCCCAAAGCCACGAACCACAGAGACACAGAGGCACAGAGAAACAAGGAAAGAAGAATTCCAGATTCTTCTCTGTAACTCCGTGACTCTGTGGTGAATTTCTTGCTTGGAAAAATCATTTATCTTGAGGCCCCGGCGGAAGAAGGCTGGAGTTTCACCGACTGGACAGCCGAAGCGGCCGTCCCCAAATGCTTGGCAGCGGGAGGCAGAGGAACTGACATGTGTTCATGCACTGCCTGCCGCTCATTGTTATCTTCGGGATGAAGTTGGCGATATGGTCCCGTAATCGCCTGCGACGATTCGTCAGCCTTGAAGCGCATGTAGCGCGCCTGATGTTCCTTGGCCAACTTCTCATTCCCTAGCCCGTTGTAGCAGAGCATGAGGTTGTAGTGCGCCTGCAAGTCTTCGGGATCGATCGACAACACGGATTGCAGGACTTTCACTGCCTCCACGTATTTGCGCTGCAGGAAAAGAATGCGGCCGAGATCGTTTAACGCGACCCGGTCCCGCGGATATTGCGACAGAACAATCTGCAAGCGAGCCGCCGCCCCGTCATAGTTGCCGTCAGAGCGCAGAACTTTCGCGTAGAAGAAGTTCGCCCGCGCCAGTTTTGGAGACAAAGCCAGCGCTTTTTCGAGCACGGTGCGGGCCCGCGCCATGTCACCTTCCTGCACGGCGCAACGGCCAATGTTCACCCAACCATCGGGATTCTTCGGATCCGCCTCGGTGACCCTCTCAAAAGCCGCTGCCGCGCCTTTCAAATCTCCCTGCAGGAACAAACCAATGCCGTAATCATTCCAGCGCTGCCATTCTTCCTTCAGCGGAATTGTCTTTGGCCCGGGGGCGTGCGCACTATGAGCGATCACCGGCAGTGTGACCTCGTCTTCGGCCAGGGCAACGATCGGCAGATCAGGAATCTTTTCTTCTTTCGCCGATACACCTTTGAGCGATGCGGTAAAGACTGTCGGACGATCGTCGTAGTCCGGCGTAACCTCGTTTGGCTTGGAAGGATCCGGCTCTCCGGCAAACGAAAAATGCGTGCCATACCAGGAGAACTTGCGGTAGCAGAGGCGCGCATGCAGCGTGATCCTGTTGCCCGCATTTTCCGGGATGTGCATGCGATAGTGAACAGTGTCGGCGGCGCCCGGCGGAATCAACCTCACGTAGACGACGGCGCGCGTGGCCCAGGCGTTGCGCTTGTTGATGGGATTGCCGTGCGCATCAATCTGCAGCGAGCGGTAGAAGTGCGCTCCCTTCTCTACCGGGCCATGGCCATTGTCCTCCACCATGCCGCTCCAGAAGATGGTCTGGCCTTTATCGTCGGTGCCCTTCAGTTCCAGCCACGTATCGTAGGCATCCACGGTGCCACCGGGGAAAAAGTGGCCGACCTTTTTCGTACGCACGACCACGTCCACGCGCACTGTATCGCCGCGCCGCAAGGGCGGCTGCACGCGGTTCAGCGGCGCCGTGATGGGAGCGGCCTCGCCTGTGGATTCTGCGTTAATTTTGCTCTCTGCTTCTTCTCCGACCGCAAAGGTTGTCGAAAGATCCGCCTGCGCAGTCGCGCCCGCTTTTAGAGGAGCCTGCGCGGGTGAGAGGGCGAAAATGTCCACAGTCAGAGCACCATTCTTCAGGAAGTCTTCGGTCAGTTTGAGCTGGGCTGCGTCTTCATTTGCAGTCGGGATTGCCGTATTCGCCGCCGGAAAGCGATGCGAGTGCACGAAGCCGTTGATGTTGCCCATGTCCTTCGACGCTTCAGCCGGCATGTGACAATCGGCGCACTGCTGCGGCTTCGGCGGATAGTAGAACGACCGCGCTCCCTGCCCAGAAACGCCGCTGGCCTGCCAGTTGTCGTATTCATTGAATCCGCGGAACCAACGATAGCTGTTGACCGGCACATCCAGATGTACTTTGTGGCATGAGGAGCAGAACTCCGCGGTCTGATCGCGCATAAAGGGCTTCAGAAACACGCGCCGGTGCGGCTCGGGATTCAACTTGATCAGGAAATCATGCAGCTCGCGCGCGATGGGATTCTTGGTGGCCGCCAACTCGTGCAGCTTGGGATACTCCAGGTAAAAATCTCCCTGCCCCATCGTGCTCTTCACGTTGGCGATGGAATGGCACATCATGCAACCCAGACCCGCCTGCGCTTCGGGACGATGCACGATTTGCTTGATGGGGGTATCCATCATCCCGGCATACAGCACCGCGGGATCGTGGCATCCGCCGCACCATTTCGAAGGCTTGGTGCCGATCGTGTCCTGCATGTATTCGATCGACTTGCGGTACCACTGATTGTTGAATGACGAAAAATGGTGGGCCGAGCTGAACCACTGGTTGTAGATATCCTCGTGGCAACGCTTGCAGGAGTCGGACTCCATGAAAAACTTGCTGGGAATCTTTTGCCTGCCGTAAACCTGCGCCGAACTAGGGAAGAATGAGCCTTCCGGCCCATCGCCTTCGCCATTCATGGTGTCGGGCGGCATGGTGGGATTCTGAATGCGGCTGCGCGTCTGCCAACTTTCACGCACATAGCGCGCACCATAGCCGAGAGCAGCGAGCACCGCCAGGCAAACGGCGGCCCGGGCGATTGCTACAACAACCGAGTGCTGACTGTTTTCGGCTCTGCTTCGGTTGCCCAGCCAGTCGGCAAGCAGAAGCCCAACCCCGGCCATCGAGAGCACAATGTGTAGATAAAGCTTGTTCCACTCCAAGCGCGGCGTTCCGGTTTTGATCAGTACCAGGCCGACCAGCGCCCCGGTTGCGACCAGCAGCCAGCCCAGGCGCGAAGAAATAGTTCCCGTCCGCAACAGGCGAATGAGTATCGGGGCCAGCAGGGCTGAAGCGATCAGGCCTCCAATAGCGTGCAGTAGAACCACTCCTGCGTACGGAAGATTCGGTTGCGGAAAGGTGTAAAGATATGCGGCGGACACAGACAGAAAAACAATGAGCCAGGACAGAGCCCTGCTCAAGAATCCGCGAGATAGGCCTGGTTCGCGCATGGGCGGAGGCGTGGACGACGAGTGAACGAATCAGCCCCACAGTGGCTGAAATCCAGCGTACATAAAGTTATACAGAGCGGCAGAGCAGCGAAATAATAGAAAAAGATTAGCCTCCACCTGCGCTAGTGAATTGGGGGTACCTTCCACGCGTTACATTCCTGCTCGATCACGCTAGCGATGGCTAGAACCGCTTCTTCTTCCCATGGCCGGCCAACAATCTGTACTCCGATCGGCAACCCGTCGGAGGAGTGGCCTATGGGAATCACAGCGGCAGGATTCCCGAGCAGATTGAACCACGCTGTATAGGACCACGCGTCGAGGTAGTGCACGCGCTTTCCGTCAACAGTCCAGCTTCGCTCGCCATGGTGAAACGCGGGAATCGCGGCTGGGGGACACACCAGAATGGGGAAGCGTTGCATCTGCTCGAGGAAGCTCGCGCGCACGGCGTCGCGCTGAATCCAAGTGTCGAGAACCGCAGCGGCAGTAAGTTCGGGCTCGGCTGCGGACCACTCCAGAAACTGTTTCATGATCGGGCTTTGTTCCTGCTCATGCCCAGCAAACATTGGACCCAGCAACTTCCCGCCCATTTTCACGAAGAATCGTTTCCAGAGCAAGTGCGCTTGTTCGAGACCTTCGGGACGAAACGGCTCGACGTGAAATCCTGCTTGGCACAACGCCTCCGCGGCAGTGTGGACTGCCTGACGAATTTCCGGCATAACAGCTGTGCGGCCGTCCTCTTCAAAGTAGCCAATGCGGATACGTTTGAGTTCCTCGTTGGACGGCCAGCGCGGAGCAACAGGAGCGGCGCATGTGTCGCCATCATCCGGACCTTGCGTAATTTCGAACAAGAGCTTCAGGTCGGAAACTGTGCGCGCCATCGGACCCACCACTCCAATCAGCGCGAAGGGTCCGCCTGATGGGGGGAAATGCCCGGTCGAAGGAATGCGCCCCGGCGTTGGCTTGAGTCCACAGATGCCGCTGAAATGTGCGGGCACGCGGATGGATCCTCCGCCATCGCTGCCCACGCCCGCCGCCGACATTCCCGCGGCAATCGCGGCCGCCTCTCCGCCGCTGGATCCTCCCGGCGTGCGTTTTGGATCCCAAGGACCGTTGGTGCGGCCGTAAAGCACATTGTCCGTTTCCCACGCCATCAGCAGTTCCGGCGTATTGGTCACGCCCAGAAGGTTTGCCCCTGCGTTGCGCAAGCGCGTGACGAGCGGGGCATCTCGCGCGGCAACGACTCCCGTTCGAAGCCGGGTGCCCGCCTCCCAGCGCATGCCCGCGACCTCGATGGAGCTCTTGATGCTGATGGGCACACCGTGCAGCGGCCCTACCTTGTGATCCTTCATCACTGCAAGCTCGGCCCGCCGCGCTTCCCGTTGCACAAACTCCGCATTTACGTGCACGAAGGCATTTAGCTTAGGATTCAGTCTTTCGATTTTCGCCAGGTGCGCGTCGGCCAGTTCAACCGGAGAGATCCTCTTTTCACGGATGAGCCGGGCCATCTCTCCAGCAGGAAGAAAGGTAAGATCGGGGGTCATACGGTTTTAGAAGGGCGAGTCTAGCACGATACAACGCAGAAACTAATAAGGACACGAAGGATTACGATCGAAGACCTGCACCGCGTTCATGGCCTTCCTGGTTTCACGGTTTTTTCCATCGATTGATCCAGGGATATCTTCTCTTCGGCTGTCAGATGGCGGAAGGTTCCCTTTGCCAGGTTGCCCAGTTGTAGCGGGCCAATCGCCACTCGCACCAGCCGTAACACGTCCACTCCAAGCGCCTGCAGCATACGCCGGATGTGGCGGTTCTTGCCCTCGTCGAGGATGATTTCGAGCCAGCAGTTCTTTGCGCCGGAGCGAAGCAGCCGGCACTTAGCCGCGCACAACAAGTTACCATCCTCGGTCTTAACGCCGCCAGCCAGCGCACGCATAAGCTCTTGATCGGCGACCCTGTCGATTTGCACGTGATACGTTTTTTCCAGATGCGTCCCGGGTGCGGAGACACACGCTCCCCACTCGGAGTCATTGGTCAATAGAAGCAAGCCTTCACTCGCCTTATCGAGCCGCCCAACCGGAGCGACCCAAGGCAACCGCTCATCGCCTAAGACTGAATACACAGTCTCGCGGCCCTTCTCGTCCGAGGTGGTCGTGATCAGGCCGCGAGGCTTGTTCATCATCAGATAGATCTTTGGCCCGCCTACAAGGGGCTGCCCGTTCACCGCAATCCGGTCCTGCCCCAGGCGCACTGGAGATTCCGGATCACGGCACAACGCGCCGTTCACCCGGACGCGGCCTTCGCGAATCAATTGTGCAGCTTCGGATCGCGAGCAGTATCCCAGCTTCGATAAGGCGCGCGCCGCGCCCACTTTTCTGTTTGATTCCCGATCCACGGCTTCATGCTAACCGAAGCGCTTGGCAGTTCGCCGTAACGGGGTTGCTCAGCCGGCAACGGAGTTTCCGGCGATTCGGCGGCACGGTGTTTTACCGCGGAGTTCGCGTAGATCAGCGCTGGAGCGCGGAGAAACGTCCCACCGCAGATTGCCTTCTCCGCCTATGCCCACTGGCTCCATGGATGGTCCGCCAGCGCCTTGATACTATGGTTGCGGCACCCTGCCGGAATCCAAGGTAAAGGAGTCCTATGGCCCACCAACACCCCCCGCGCTTTCTCAAAATTGTGGACGACGCGCGCGGCCGCGTCCGCGAAACCAACGTCGAAGAAGTCAAGAAAAGGATGGACCGCGGAGACAAGTTCCTGCTGGTCGATGTGCGCGAAGAAAGTGAGTTCGCGAAAGATCATCTGCCTGGCGCCATCCACATGGGTAAAGGCGTCATTGAGCGGGACATCGAGCAGCGCGTTCCGGAGCTAGACGAGGAAATGATCCTGTATTGTGGCGGCGGTTATCGCTCCGCTCTGGCTGCCGACAATCTGCAGAAGATGGGCTACACCAACGTCATCTCCATGGATGGCGGCATTCGCGGCTGGCGTGAAAAAGGCTACACCCTCGAAAAGGATTGAGCGACGCCATTGAGCGACATGGTCAAAATTGCAGGGCAAACCGGTCAGGCCGTGGTAAAGTCGGCCTCCATGAACGGTCGCATCTTTTTCTGGTCCTTGACCTCGGCACTGGCCGGATTTCTTTTCGGGTTCGATACGGTTGTCATCTCCGGTGCCGAAAAAACTATTCAGACACTTTGGGGGCTCAGCCCTGGGGTACACGGCATCGCCATGGCCTCGGCTCTCTACGGGACCGTCGTTGGCTCTTTGATGGGTGGCTGGCCTGCCGATCGATTCGGGCGGAAAGCTACACTGCTTTGGATTGGCGTGCTTTATTTTGTCGGCGCAGTTGGCTCGGCCATGGCTACGAATGTGGGCATATTTATTGCCGCACGCGTGATTGGCGGACTTGGGATTGGCATCTCCACCGTGGTTGCGCCCATGTACATTTCCGAGATCGCGCCCCCGAAACATCGCGGACGGCTCGCGGGCATGTTCCAGTTCAATATTGTTTTCGGCATCCTGATCGCCTTCGTGTCGAATGCACTTCTGGCCGGCATCGGCGAGAATGCCTGGCGCTGGATGCTGGGCGTGGCCGCGTTCCCCTCATTTCTCTATGCGGTTTTCTGCTTCTCTCTTCCCGAGAGTCCGCGTTGGCTGCTGAGCCGGAAGGGCGATCGCGTGGCGGCACTCGAGGTGTTGCAACGAACGGAACCCGACCTTTCCCCAGAGGAAATCGCGGCCCAGGCCGACGAAATCGCCGCGGCATCGAGTTCCGAGCAGGCCGCCACCGGCCATTTCTGGACACACCGTCTGAGCAAACCGATCCTGCTCGCGATCCTGATCGCATTCTTCAACCAGATGTCGGGGATCAACGCGATTTTATATTTCGCACCACGCATTTTCGAACTAACGGGCTTGGGTGCAAAAGCTGCGCTGCTGCAATCGGTCGGCATCGGTATCACTAACCTGGTGTTCACATTTGTCGGACTCTGGCTGATCGACAAACTTGGCCGGCGTACGCTGCTTTATATCGGCTCGTTCGGCTATATCGCTTCTCTGGGCCTGGTCGCATGGGCGTTCTTCACGCAGCATTATTCCATTGTGCCGGCATGCATCTTCGCCTTTATCGCCGCCCACGCCATCGGCCAGGGAGCTGTCATCTGGGTCTTTATCTCCGAAATCTTTCCCAATCGCCATCGTGCTGAAGGTCAAACGCTGGGCAGCTTTACTCATTGGATTTTTGCCGCCACGCTCACCACGTTCTTTCCAAAGATGGTCGCCGCATTTCCTCCCGGCTACGTTTTCTCGTTCTTTACGGGCATGATGGTCCTGCAATTGATCTGGGTGAGCACGATGGTTCCCGAAACTAAGGGCATACCGCTGGAGCAGATTCAACGGCAATTAGGAATTGAATAGAGCGACGCTGGTGATCTGGACGACGTCGATCCCATCTGCCAGTGGAAAGCAATCGCGCGAAATGGGAGCAGGTTATCGCCACTGACAAGATCCAAGTTGAAGTCTGCGTAGATTCCGTGCCTTCCGCCATTGCGGCAGAACGTGGAGGAGCAACGCGCGTTGAGCTCTGCAGCAGCCTGATTGAGGGCGGAGTGACGCCCAGCGCCGGCCTCATCGAAACTACCCGCGCTGCGATCTCAATCCCCATGCACGTGATGATCCGGCCGCGCGGGGGAGACTTTTTCTACAACCAGCACGAGTTTGAAGCTATGCAGCGCGACATCGCCATCGCCAAACACCTCGGCGCCAAAGGAATTGTGTTCGGTATGCTCAACGTGGATGGAAACGTGGACCTCGCCCGCACTCGGCAAGTGGCAGAGCTGGCGCGGCCTTTATCCACAACGTTCCATCGTGCCTTCGACATGGCTGCCGATCTGTTTTGCGCTCTCGAAGACTTGTGCACGCTGGGTATTGAACGAGTGCTCACCTCCGGGGGTGAGCAAACTGCCCTGCTCGGTCAGAAGAAGATTGGCGAGTTAGTCGAGAAAGCTCGAGGTAGGATCGCGATCATGGCCGGCAGCGGCATCAAGCCGGACAATGCCCGTCGCTTGCTGGAAGAAACCGGCGTCAGGGAGATCCATGTCGGCCTGCGAACGTGCATTCCCAGCCCGATGCGGCACCAAAATCCGCGCGTTTCCATGGGATCTGCTGAAAAAAGTGAATATCAGCTGTCTGTGGTACTCGAGGAAGACGTCCGGCGGCTCTGCAGCGCAATCGCAGATGCAGGCGTTGTGCGACGCTAACCGCTCGCCACTTCGATGTTTTGTCGCTTGGCGGTTCGACTTAAATCACCTGATTCCCAACTTCGCAAGATTCTGTACGGGCCGCGCTAAGACCGCTTTGTTGCCCCGCACCACGATCGGCCTCTGAATCAGTTCCGGATGCTCCGCCATGACGCGCAGCAACTGCTCATCGTTCAGATCGCGACCCGCCACATATTCATGATACGCAGGCTCCTTCGTGCGCAACACTTCCTGAGGCTTGAGGCCGGCGGAGTGGAGCAGGCGTTTTAGTTCATTTGCGGAAAGCGCATGATCGCGAACATAGTCGACGCTCTCAAATGAAATTCCCTTGGCAGTCAAGACCCGCTTGACCTCGCGACACGTGCTTCAAGTGGGCTTCTCGTAAACGGTAAGCTTACTGGCAAGAGCTGACATGTCTCTCCTCCGCTGAAATTACGATACAGCTGTCGAGAGCGCCTGGGAAGGTGAACACCGGCCGACCGTAGTTCAGACTGGGAGCAGTAATCTCTTGCGACTCAGTAGTGCGACAATGTCGTTCGATTGAGGGCGGCGAGGATCAGAGTTCCGGCATATGCATTGTCGGTGGCTACCGAGGTGGTGAAGGTCATCCCGGTTCTCCAGCTGGCGGGAGCCTCCGGATGTACACCCGAGAGAATAACCCAGCCGTTTCCGGAGCTTCCTTCGACGATCGCCGGGGTACCATCCGGATACTTGCCCACGATGGAGCCCCAGCCGGTAAACTCTGGGCCATCCTGCCAGTACTGATCCAGCGGACTTCCGGTCGGGGCAGAAATATTGACGGCCAATTTGTGATAGCCATCGTCGTACTCTTCATAAAAATTAAACCAGACGCCGGAAGTGAGATTCAGGCCGTTGTAGATCGAATATCCGCCAAAGAATCCACCCGCGCAGATCCCCAGATAATGCATTCCGTCCTTGGTGACGGCGTTGTGAATGTTGGTGGTCGCGGCGGTTGTGAGATTGTCACCGATCGTAATGGAGTTGCCGCCGGGAACGATCAAAAGCTTGTACCCCGCCAGCTGAGACTCCGACATGGCTTCGATCTGGGAAGAATTCTTCGTTATGTAGCCGAGATTATTTGCGGTAAGAATGGCTTCGACGGCAGAAACATCCGAGGAAGAAGTACCGGTCCCGTTGAAGAGAATGATGGAAGTGGTCGAAGGAGTGCCTGCCGAATCCACCGTTGCGGTTACAGTTTTAGGAGATCCGACTGTCGCGCCGGGGGTTCCGCAAGCGGTAAAGCCAATGAGAATAATAGCCATCGAAGCAACGAGAACAAACCGCTGCGAATGACAGGAAGGCCGCAGGAATGAGTGCATGCGATACTCCTTTGAAACCTAAATTGTGATTATCCGAACGAGCTTTCAGGGACTGAGCTTGCTGGGACTGCTCAAAAACTCTTACAGGTGAGATTTTCGCCGAAGCGTGGCGGAAACGGGAGACTCGCTAGTACATCGGCGAACACAAAAGTACATGCCCAACTGGCACGCGCCCGCCGGCAATTGCCAGCAACCAAGTGGGCTCTGAAAATGACTTAGGTTTGTTTGCCTTGCAGGATGGCCGCCACGATACGACTGGCTTCATCCGTTGGCAGCCGGTCTAATTGAACAAGAAGGGCTTCATCTTCCCCGCCGGCGGAAGCCCGCGGCCGGCGTTGCAGAATAGGCGTATGCGCTTTGAGTCCCAGAGCTCGGGCTTGCTCCACCTCGCGCGCCAGGGCAGCGATCGTGGGCGCTTCGAATACCGTCCGCACAGGCAGTTCCACTTCCAGGTTCCGTCGTATCCGCGCCGTCATCTGCAGCACCAGCAGCGAGTGTCCACCCAACTCGAAAAAGTTCTGCTCCCGCCCGACCGCTTCTACCTTCAATAATTCCCGCCAGATCTCAGCCAGCCGCACTTCACTCTCCGTTCGCGGCGCGGCCCACTCTTCCCGATCCGTAAGCCCAATCCCGCCGCTGTTCGCCAACGCTGCCCGGTTCACCTTCCCGCTCGGTAACAGCGGCACCTTCTCGATTTGCCAATACCCCGACGGCACCATGTGCTCGGGCAGCTTGGTCCGCAGATAACGCCGTAATTCTCCGACATTCGGCGTGGCGGTCGCATCTTTGAACACCAGGTAGGCCGCCAGTTTCTGCTGCTCCCCGGCACCAGTCACCGTCACCACCGCTTCTCGAACGGCGCTGTGGCTGGCAAGCACGGACTCGATTTCTCCCAACTCGATGCGCATTCCGCGCAGCTTGATCTGCGAGTCCACACGTCCCAGATATTCGATCGCACCATCGTTGCGATAACGGCCCAAATCTCCAGTGCGATAGAGTCGAGGCGACTGCTCGGGAGCCAGCCAGTTGGGCACGAAGCGCTCGGCTGTCAGTTCCGGCCGGTTCAGATAACCTCGCGCCAGTCCTTCCCCGCCAATGTAAATTTCGCCGGCCACATTTACAGGTGTTACGTTCCCGTGCTTATCAACCACGTAGATCGACGTGTTGGCGATTGGCCTGCCGATAGGAATCGTGTCTTGCTCTTCCCCAGTCACTCGGTAAACAGAGGACCAGATGGTGGTTTCAGTGGGACCGTAAACATTCCAAACAGAACCGGCTCGACGCGTCAGATCTCTCGCCAATTCCGGAGAAAGCGCTTCGCCTCCGCAAAGAATTTTTAATTTATTGTTCCCTTGCCACCCTGCTTCGATGAGCAGGCGCCAAGTGGCGGGGGTGGCTTGCATGATCGTTGCTTTGCTTTCCGCCAGCAGGTCTTTGAGGCGGGTTCCATCGACGACAGCTGCGGAATCCGCGATGACCAACCGTGCTCCCGACATGAGAGGCAGGAAAAGCTCCAGGCCGGCGATATCGAAGGAAAGAGTCGTCACCGCGAGAAGAACATCTTCAGGACTCAGCCCTGGCTCGGATTGCATCGATCGAAGCACATTCATCAGGCTGTGGTGTTCGATGGCGACGCCCTTCGGCTTTCCAGTGGAACCGGACGTGTACATGACGTACGCCACATTGTTCGAACTGACTGTGGAACCTGGATTGGAGCGGCTTTCCTTGTCGATGAACTTCCAGTCTGGATCCAAAATAATGGCATCGGCGCCAAACAACGGCCGGTAGGAACTGTCGTCAACGAGCACAGCTACGGGTTTTGAATCTTCCAGCAGGTAGGCCAGACGTTCATCCGGCAGATTGGGATCAAGGGGAACGTAAGCGCCTCCGGCCTTCAGAATGCCGAGCAGGGAAATCACCATGGCGGGTCCCCGCTTGAGGCACAACGCCACGGGTTGACCGGGCCCGACACCGTGCTTCCGGAGAAAACAGGCGATCTGGTTTCCACGCTCGTTCAGTTCCTTGTAAGAGAGAAAGCGGCCGTGAGAGACGACCGCGACTGCATCCGGAACACGTTGCGCCTGGAACTCGATTAATTCGTGAACGCACTCTTTCAGAACCTGCTGCTCAGGTTCATTCCATCGCAGCAACCGACGCCGCTCACGGGAAGTCAAGAGTGGTAATTGCGAGAGGTTTTGTTCCGGATTGCGCACGCCTTCACACAGCAGCGTCTTCCAATGCATCGCCATTCGGGCTATGGTTTCGCGCTCGAACAGGTCGGTACTGTAGTGGAAGCGGGCCAGCACTAGTTCGGTACGATCGTCCAACTCCAAGTAGAGGTCATACTTGGTGGTGCCGGTGTCCACATCCATCTGAGTGAGCCGCCAATTGGGATCGACTTCCGGCAGCGGCGGTTCGAGGGAAAAGAGCGCCTGGAATAACGGATTGCGGCCCGGATCGCGTTGGACGCCCAACTCTCGAACCAGGGTTTCAAACGGCATGCGATCGTGGTCGAGCGCAGCAATGCTCCAGTTCCGGGCACGATGGACTAGAGTGCGAAAACTGGGATCTCCGGAAAGGTCGGCGGGGACTACCATCGTATTAAGAAAATATCCCAGGAGGCGCTCGGTCTCTGTGCGATTCCTGCCGGCGGTAACGGTTCCAATCGGAATCCGGTCCTCGCCCGAATAGCGTTGCACCAGGGCTGCAAAGCCGGCCAGCAACACGGCAAATAAGGAGACTCCTTCCTTCCGGCAAAAATCGCGGAGCGCGATTGTCAGCGGAGGCCGCAAGCGGAAGGGATACATGGAGCCGCGAAATGTCCGCGAGCGCTTGTAGCGATGGTCGGCCGGGAGATAAATTTCGGGCAGAGGCCCGTGAAGGTGTTCCCGCCAATACTCGATTTCTTTGGCCAGCAATTCCGGAGTAAGGCTTCGCCGCTCCCAGCAGGCATAATCCGGATATTGGATGGGAAGTTCCGGTAATGGACTGGGATCGCCGGACGAATACGCCTTGTATAGGGTGGACAGTTCAGGCAGAAAGACGCGATAGATGGCTACGCCGTCGAAGATGATGTGACTCAGCGCGAGGTAGAGCCGGTACTGATTCTGGTCGAGCCGCATTAACCTGGCTCGAAACAATGGTGCTTGACCCAGATCCAGGGGGATTCGTGCATCCTCAGTGGCGATTTGTAAAGCGGTGATTTCTCGTTGAGCGCGGGGCAACCCGCTGAGATCGATCAGCGGAATAGAAATGGTGAGATTCTCCTGAATTTCTTGAACAGGCTCGCCGTCGACAACCTTGAAGGCGGTGCGCCAGGCTTCGTGGCGGCGAAGGATTTCGTTGAAACTGCGCTCCAGCGCGGGGACATTGAGCGGGCCGTCGTAGTGAATCGTTACAGGCTCGTTATACAGAGGAAGTTCCGGGGCCAACTGCGAATGCAGCCAGACTTGTTCTTGGGCGTGAGATAGAGGAATGCGCTCTCCCGGCGTGCGCGGTGGGATCCTCCGGCTCTCTGCGCCTGCTCCTAATTCACCCCGGAGATATTTCTCAAGCAGCTTGCGTTTCGCCTCCGAATGCTCGACAGACATCTGGCCCCTCACGTCGCAGTCAAAGATTTCGCTCTCGCCTTGCTCGCGTCAAACAGAACAGGGAGCGCCGTCAGCCCGCGCAGCCCCAGGTTTTGCTGCCATTGAAGACTCGTCCGAGTATCGAGCTGAAGATTTGCAAGCCGGGAAATAATTCTCTCGAAAGCGATCTGTCCCTCCATGCGGGCGAGCGCAGCACCAAAACAGAAGTGCGCAGCCCACCCGAACGCCAGATGCCGATTATCTTTGCGCGCGAGGTCGAGACGGTCGGGATCCGAAAACCGATCAGGATCTCGATTTCCGGCACCCATTACCGCGATCACTGCTTGCCGTTGGCGAATCTGCTTGCCTCCTAACTGCACGTCTGCCGGGGCAAGTCGGGCGGTATGCTGGCTGGGACTCTCATAACGGAGCAATTCTTCAACGGCTGAAGGAATCAGAGATGAATCGGCGCGCAAGCGCTCCAGGTCTTGTGGATGCCGCAGCAACGTGAGCACTCCGTTGCCGATCAAGTTTGTCGTGGTTTCCTGGCCTCCCACCATCGTCACAATCAGATTAGCGATGATTTCCTCTTCTGTAAGTCGCGCTCCCTCCACCTCGGCCGTCATCATGGCCTGAATCAAACCGACGCGGGGATGCGCTCGTTGTTCCTGCATCGCTCGGCGGAAGTACTCGCACAAGTTCTCAACGCTGCGAAGGACGCGAGTGAAGCGCTCGGGATTGTGCTGGAAGTTGCCTAACATTTCTGCGAAGTCCTGCGACCATTCCTTCAGTTCCGCGTGATCCTCAGTGGGAACGCCCAGCATCTCTGCCGTCACGATGGCCGGAGCGGGACCGGCGAAGTCGGCAATCACGTCCATGTGGCCCTGGTCAGCTACCCTATCGAGCAAACCATCCATCACCTCGCAAATGTGGGACCGGAGCTGCTCGACTCGGCGAGGCGTAAACGCCGCGGAAGCCAGCGCACGCAGCCGGGTGTGAGCGGGAGGATCCAGAAACAGCATTTGCCTCACCATCACGGCGGCGATCGGATTCAGCGCCGATAAATTCAAAGCGCTCAACTGCTCGGGGGTCGGCGTACGCTGGGCCGAGAAATGATGCAACACGTGCACTACATCGTCGTATCGGGTGACGACCCACGCGTGCAAGAAAGGATCCCAGTGAACCGGATCTTCGCTGCGGAGTTGCCGATAAAGCGGATAAGGGTTCGCGAGCACCTCGGGATCCAACAGATGGTAAAGGCTAAGCTCGCGAGAAGGGACTGTATCGCTGGACGAGGGCGCAATACTGGCACTCATACTGAAATACCGCCGGAGAGCGACTCGAGAAGATGCTGCGCTTCCTGATCAGTCATGGTTTCGAGATGAGTGCGGATGAGAGATTCGATCTCTACCGCGATGCCCTGCACACTGGGGTGATCGAACAGGCTCCGCAGAGCGAGCTCCACTCCGAACCTCTGTTGAATCTTTGCAATCAGCTGGGCTCCCAGTAGAGAGTGGCCGCCAAGCCTGAAGAAGTTATCGTCCCGGCTGATCCGATTCACGCCGAGCAGGCCCATCAGGAGTTCCGCGAGCCATTGTTCGATTTCATTTTGCGGCGGATCGTACGATTCGTCACCGAGAACGTTGTTAGGCGCCGGCGCAGGGAGCGCCTCCCGATCCACTTTTCCATGTGCCGTTAATGGTAGACGCTCAATTTTTACGAAGATCGAGGGGACCATGTAATCGGGAAGGCGATCTGCCAGAAACGCTCGCAGTTCGCTGGCTTGGACGCGAGTACCGGATTTCGCGACGATGTAAGTAATAAGACGCGTACCGGATGGCTCGGCCTGAGTGGTAACGAAGCTCGTCTCTATGCTCGGATAGCGATTTACCACTGCGGCGATTTCACCGGGTTCGATGCGGTAACCTCGAATCTTCACCTGCTCGTCAAGCCGTCCGAGAAAAGTGATGTTCCCGTCGGGCCCTACCCGCGCCAGATCTCCTGTGCGATAGAGGCGAGATCCTTCCATTCCAGAAAATGGGTCAGCCACAAATTTTTGCGCCGTTAGTTCAGGCCGATTGAGGTAGCCTCGGCCCACACCCGCGCCTCCAATCACAAGTTCGCCGCACTGACCGTCTGGAATGCGCTTTAGCTGCTCATCAACAATGTAGATCTGAGCACCGTCGATGGCGCATCCGATGCTGGGAATGTGATCCGATTCTGGATTCGCGGCGATTTCGCCCGAGGTTGCCACCACGGTGCACTCTGTCGGTCCGTAATTATTCACGAGCACAAAAGGCAGACGAGGCCGAGGATGACGCCTCAGCACATCAGCGCCGGTCAAGAGGAACCGCAGAGAAGTCTCCTCGGGCCACGGCAATGTGATCATGGCCTCGGCTAGCGCTGTGGGAACAAAGCTGACTGTAATCCCATTTGCCACAATCCAGTCGCGAAGCAGGTGCGGTGTCGTGCGGACAGCTTTAGCCACAACTTGGACGGTAGCTCCCGCCGCCAGGTAAGGCCAGAGTTCCCAAACCGCAGCGTCGAACCCCGGACTGGCGTGCAGTGTGGCTTGATCCGCGGATGTGACTTGAAATGCGCGAGTGTGCCAGCGGATCAGATTGAGCAGGTTGGTATGCGTGATCTCGACACCTTTTGGACGGCCCGTCGAGCCGGACGTAAAGATGACGTAGGCCAAATCCGACGCACTCGCAGAACTTACGCAGGGTACCTGTAAATGGGAGGACGGGAGGACACCATCTTCGCCCACAATAATGCTCTTCCAGTTTCCTGATGGCAGCAGCCCCGCCACACTCTTCTCGGTCACCACGACTCGGGTTCCGGAATCTTCTAACAGCATTTCCAATCTGGCTGGGGGATCTGACGGGTCCAGGGGCAAGTATGCTGCCCCGGCTTTCAGAATTCCCAGCGCACTCACAACCAAGGCCGCCGATCGGTGCATACAAAGCGCGACAATCTTGTTCGGCCCTAACCCATGGGATTGCAGCAGCGACGCTAATTCGCCGCCACGAGCGTCAAGTTCACCATAGGTGAGCCTGAGATCTCCGGCTACAACAGCAATGGCATTGGGCGATTTCTTCGCCTGCGCTTCGATCAAATGATGTACGCACATATTGCTAGATCATCTGCGTGGGAACGAAATTCACGAAACCCCAGACCCGTTCGTCGGAGTTCCATCCCCAGGCGTCCCCCCCTCCAGAACACGTTGCAAAACGTTTTGCAAATCTGCTGCCGATAGAGTGCCCAGCTTGGCCAGCAATTCCTCGCGGTTGGCTTCGGCGGAAACCCGCGGCCGGCGTTGCAGAATAGGCGTGTGCGCTTTGAGTCCCAGAGCTCGGGCTTGCTCCACCTCTCGCGCCAGGGCAGCAATCGTGGGCGCTTCGAACACCGTCCGCACGGGCAGTTCCACTTCCAGATTCCGCCGGATCCGCGCTGTCATCTGCAGCACCAGCAGCGAGTGTCCACCCAACTCGAAAAAGTTCTGTTCCCTTCCCACCGCTTCGACCTTCAATAACTCCCGCCAGATCTCAGCCAGCCGCACTTCACTTTCCGTTCGCGGCCCGGCCCACTCTTCCCGATCCGTCAACCCGATCCCCCCGCAGTTCGCCAACGCTGCCCGGTTCACCTTGCCGCTTGGTAATAGCGGCACCTTCTCGATTTGCCAATATCCAGACGGCACCATGTGCTCCGGCAGCTTGGTCCGCAGATAACGCCGCAATTCCCCAACATGCGGCTTGGCGGTCGCATCTTTGAATACCAGGTAGGCCGCCAGTTTCTGCTGCTCCCCGGCACCAGTCACCGTCACCACCGCTTCGCGAACGGCGCTATGGCTGGCCAGCACGGACTCGATCTCTCCCAACTCGATGCGCATTCCGCGCAACTTGATCTGCGAGTCCACCCGTCCCAAATATTCGATCGCACCATCGTTACGATAGCGGCCCAAATCTCCAGTGCGATAGAGTCGTGGCGACTGCTCAGGAGCCAGCCAGTTGGGGACGAAGCGCTCGGCTGTCAGTTCCGGCCGGTTCAGATAACCCCGCGCCAGTCCTTCCCCGCCAATGTAGATCTCGCCCCGAGTTCCGATAGGAGCCGGGTTCGAACATGCATCGACAAGATAAACTTGCGTATTGCTGATCGGCTTTCCAATCGCCACTGATAGGGCGATATCGCGCTCCTCTACCCTATGGCAAGTGGCGTCGGCCGCGACCTCGGACGAGCCGTAGATATTCAGTAGCATCGCGTCCGGAAAAGCTGCACGAAACTGTTTTGCCACTTCGGGCGGCAATACTTCACCGCTGCAAGACCAGAATTTCAGGTCCGGGACCCGGCTCTGCAGGTTTGGAGCATGCTCCAGAAGCGCGCGCAGTTGCGAAGGGACCAGCACAATGCGAGTGACGTGTTCTCTAGCTAATACTTGCAGAAACAGCTCCGGATCCCGCACCGCGTCTTGCGGAATAATTACGTTGGGGACCCCGGCCAACAACGGTCCAAAAATCTCCCAGATCGAATCCACGAACCCGAGATTCGTTTTTTGGCAGCACACATCGCCGGCTTTGAAGGGATAGGTCCTCCACATCCACGAGAACCGGTTCATCGATGCGCGATGTGTTCCCTCAACACCTTTCGGTATGCCCGTGGATCCCGAGGTATAGATCACATAAGCGCGCTGATCGCTGGAAATGGAATCTACAATAGCGGCAGGATCAACCGGAGACTTCTCATCTCCATCGAGCACAACAATGTTCCCTGCTTCCGCCGGCAGTTTTGACTGGAGTGCGGAGACAGTTACCACCGCCGACAATCCGGCATCGTCAATCATGAGCCGGAGCCGGTCGGGCGGAAAAGCAGGATCGAGAGGAACATAGGCCGCACCGGTCTTGAGGACGCCGATCAGTGCGATCACCATTTCTGGCGAGCGCTCAAAGAAAATTCCCACCAGGGAGCCCTGGGTGACGCCCTTCTGGACCAGAAGCTGTGCAATCCGGTTCGCCTCATCATTGATGTGGCTGTACACCCAGGTCTTTCCTTCGAACCGCAATGCTGTGGCGTCGGGAGTTCGCGCGACCTGCTCCTCAAATGCCTTTTGAATCGTCAACTCGCGAGGATACTCTGCGTAGGTGCGATTCCATCCGACGAGCACTTGCGAGCGTTCCTCGTCACTCATCATCGGCAGTTCGGCCAAAGGCCGATCGGGATTTTCCAGCGCCGCCTGCAACAGCCTTTCGAAATGTTCGAGCATCCTCCGCATCGTCGAGTGATCGAACAAATCGCTGCGGTACTCGAACTGGCAATGAAATTCGCCGTCCTCCCAGACTTCAACCGAAAGGTCGAACTTTGCAATTCCGGCCTCAAACGCGATTTCCTTGATACTCAGCCCAGGAATCTCGAAGACCTGCTTGGGAATGTTCTGGAACGTAAACATCACCTGGAATAACGGGTGAGAGTCGAGCGAGCGTTGAGGAACCAGCGCCTCCACCAGCTTCTCGAAGGGGACGTCCTGATGCATGTAAGCATCGAGGGCAAACGCCCGTACTTGGCGAACTAAATCTCGGAAGGTCAAGCCGCTCGAAAAATCACTGCGGAACACCAGGGTGTTGACGAACAAGCCCACCATGTTCTCGAATTCAATTTCGTTTCGAGCCGCCACGGGCGTCCCCAGCAGAATGCTTGCCTGATTTGTATAGCGCCATAGCAGGGCCTGAAACGCAGACAGAGCGACCATAAACGGCGTTGCGCTCTCCGCTTGAGCCATCGCTTTGAGCTTCGATAGGATGGTGCTGTCCCAGCTGATTTCCTGGGTCGCGCCGTGCCAGTCTGCGCCCTTAGGACGGGGATGATCGAGGGGAAGGTCGAGCACAGTTTGAGCTCCAGCGAGCTTTGCCTTCCAATGCTCGATCTCACGCGCAAGCACTTCATCATTCATGTACTCGCGTTGCCACTGCGCATAATCCGAGTACTGGATCGGAAGTTCCGGCAGAGAAGGCTCTTCGCCCTTCACCAGAGCGGCATAGCAGGTGGTAATTTCGCGAAACAAAATGGAAATCGACCAGCCATCGGTGACGATGTGATGCAGCACTAGCAAGAAGATGTGCTTCCCGGGCTCCAAGCGCACCAACAGGCAGCGAAAAAGTGGACCTTCGCTTAGATCAAACGGATTTCTACCCGCTTCACTTACAACTCGCAGCGCCTCCAGCTCCCTCTCGGCTTCCGGAAGGTGAGCCAGATCAACCAGAGGAATTTTCACTTCGCAATCCGGCAGAACTATCTGCCGCGACTCGCCGTAAACCGAGTTGAAGATTGTGCGCAGAGAGCTATGTCTCTGTATCACTCGATGCAGAGCGCGCTCCAGTATCTCGACGTCCAGGGGGCCGGTAATCCGGAAAGCGCGAGGAAGGTTGTAGGCGGCGGTTCCAGGTTCGAGTTGATCCAGGAACCACAATCGTTGCTGGGCGAATGACGCGGGGAAGGCTGCCTGACTCATCGGAGCGGCGATAAGGCCAACTCATGGTGATGGATACGGCACTCGCTCGCCAATAGAGTAGTTTGTGTACCCAGCTATACAGTGTTCCCTGTATTGATGGGGCGAGCTAACTACGCGACTCTGAATCCGCAGTCCGGGTTGTGCGGAACGACCTTGTTGCATTACCCGCGCGCACTTTATGGCCGTCCCTCCGCCGACGGGTGTTGAAACCTACCCTGCGTCGCTTTCGCAACGAAGACTCTGGTTCCTGAACCAGTTACAGTCCCCATCCGCCGCTTATAACGTGCATGTTGGCCTCTGGTTATATGGGCCTCTGGATATTGCCGTGCTGCAGCGCGGTCTTCAGGCCATTGTGGATCGGCACGAAACCCTGCGCACCAGCTTCGCTCTCGAAGGTGGTGAGCTAGTCCAGCGGGTCCTTCCCACTTACTCCGTTAGCTTGCCGGTGACTGATTTTTCGCACTTCGAAAACCCCTATCCTCCAGCTTACGAGTTTGCGAAACGGGAAGTCGGCACCATTTTCGATCTCGCTGAGGCGCCGCTGTTTCGTTCGCAATTAATGCGGATTGCTCCGGAGGAACATGTATTACTCTGCACGATGCATCACACGATTACGGATGCATGGTCGATGCAGGCCTTCACCCGAGAACTGGCATCTCTTTATGACGCGTGGACGACTGGGAGGACTCCCCAGTTACCCGAACTCGCAATCCAGTATGGAGATTACTCGGTCTGGCAGCGTGATTTGGTCGAAACGGAGTCCTCGCAGCAACAACTGTCTTACTGGAAAGAGCGCCTTGCGGATGCGCCACCACTGTTGGAATTGGCAAAAGATCGTCCCCGTCCCGCAGAGCAAACCTTCGAAGGCGCGACTTGGACGTTCGCGCTGCCCCCGGAGATCATTACGGGCGCGCTCGCTCTCGCAAAACAGTTCCAAGTCACGCCTTTCATGCTGTTGCTGGCGGCTTTCAAGGTCCTGCTATACCGCTACAGCGGACAGCCGGATGTGCTGGTCGGCGTGCCCGTGGCCGGTCGCACCCAGGTAGAAACTGAGTCATTGATCGGATTCTTTGTGGACACGCTGGTGTTGCGCGACGACCTCTCTGGCAATCCGCGCTTTCTCGACCTGCTCGCGCAGGTGCGCGAAACGACCCTGGGAGCTCTCGCCAATGCAGATGTTCCCTTTGAGAGGGTAGTTGAGGCCTTACGCCCAGAACGAAACCTGAGCTATAACCCTGTCTTCCAGGTTATGTTCTCTCAGATCCAGTCCGCCATCCGATCGCATGCTTTCGGCAATGTTGTGGCTTATCCATACGTGGTGAATTCAAATACTTCAATTCTGGATCTGTGCGCGACATTCATCGAAGATAGCGATCGAAAATGGTGGTTGCAATTCGATTTCAACACTGCCCTGTTCACGCAGGAACGCATTTCGCAACTGTTTGATCACTACACCACGGTTCTGCGGGAAATTACAATTAGGCCAGAAATTCAGATCGATGATCTCCCGCTGCCCAAGCTGTCCCGACCTGCAGCGGTTGTACCACCGCAAAAAAAAGAGGTTCGCAAACGCAACGCACGCGCCTTAGCGGCCAAGTCGAACACGAAGTCGACGTTGCCCGCCGACCCAGAACAGGCGTTGCTGCTAGAAATCTGGAAAGATGTACTGGGTGTGCAGCACATCGGCGTGCAGGACAATTTTTTTGATCTGGGTGGGCACTCTCTGCTCGCAGCGCGCCTTGTCGGGCAGATTCAGGAGGCTACCGGGCGTGCTCTTCGGGTATCAGCAATTTTTAGGGCGCCGACGATTGAGAGCCTTGCCGTACTCTTGCGGGAGGACGCGGTCTCGCAACCCGATCCGGTGGCGATGCCACTCCGCCAAGGTGATAGCGGCGTGCCCTTCTTCGCCGTTGTCGCTCCAGGAGCCGATTCCCTTGGCTATGCTCTGCTGGCGCGCCATCTGGGCGATCGCGATTCCATGTACAAGCTGCAGGGCCCAGGACCGGGCGTATGGGGCCGGCCTTTTAGGAAGGATGAACTCCGCCAGCTAGCGCAGGAGTACATCAGAGCGATGCGCGCCGTCCAGCCACATGGTCCGTATTGCGTCGGCGGCATGTGCGATGGCGTCCTGATCGCGCAGGAGATGGTTCTTGCCTTGGAGTCACTCGGAGAGGAGGTGGCGTGTTTCGCTATTCTCGACACCTGGGTGCTCGAAAACTCACAAATCCGAACACTGTGGGCGATTGACTACTACCGTGAACGGCTTCGTATGTTTCGGAGTTCGCCTCTGAAACAGCGGATCGACACAATTCAGCGAACCGTCAAGAGAGTGGCCACGCGAGACAATTCGACAAGTGTCGGATGGGCTCAAGCTTACTGGCCGGGACCCGAATTTGAGGAGCCGCGTTTTCACGCACCTGTCATCCTCTTCAAGCGGCCGCGGCAGCCATACTACTACGTGCGCGATCCGCAAATGGGCTGGGGGGCACGTTCCAAAGGCGGAGTGGAGATCTGCGAACTGCACTGCGGACACTACGAGCTTCTGAGGCCGCCATACGTAGGTATCATTGGCCAAAGATTGTCAGCCCGCCTGCGCGAAATCAACGACCGCGCAAAACAATCGACCTTGCTGGTGCCCGAAAAAACCATAACCGTGCCCATCGGGGACATGTCCTCCGGGTTACCCCAGTTCTCAATTTAAGGAAGGGATGCCAGAGATCATGCCCGAGGACTCGTCGATGGCGGTAACCAGTGCGGCAGCCGAGGCCGTAGGCGTTGTCTGGGATCAAGCCGCACCCCTCGAAAAATCAAAGCCGCGTCGGGTTCGGGTGATTGGTCCGGCGGCTTTTTCTTTCGGCACCGTCTTCGCCGGACTCCGTTCCCTGATCCAGTACTCCGATCTCCTCTACGTGCTGAGTGTCTTCCGCCTCAGCGTTCGATACAAGCAGTCCGTTCTCGGCTGGGCGTGGGCAGCTTTGCAACCGCTGGCTTTAATGGGCATTTACACGTTCGTGTTCGCGCGTGTCACGCGAGTCAACACTGGCGGAACGCCGTATTCCTTGTTCGTGTTTGCCGGTCTCCTGCCCTGGATTTTCTTTTCCAGTTCGATTACCAACGCGGTGCACGGAATGGTCGCCTATCCGAGCCTGCTTACGAAGATGTATTTCCCACGCGAAATCATCCCTTTGTCCTACTTGACCGCTGGCGTGGCGGACTTCTTGATCGCCTCGCTGATTCTTGCAGGCTTGCTCGCTTACTATCATGTCGCCGTAACCTGGAATCTGTTCTATGTCATACCCATTCTTTTCATTCTCGGCGCCTTTGCTGCTGCGGTCGGGCTTTTCTTCTCCGCCGTTCACGTGCGTTTTCGCGATATCGGATTGGCTTTGCCCTTCGTTTTGCAGGTGTGGATGTTTGCAACCCCGGTCGTTTACTCATTGCAGTCGGTTCCCGCACGGTTTCGCAAGTTGTACTTGCTGGATCCGATCGCAATTGCCATCGACAACTTCCGCGGAGCAGTACTTTATGGGCGCGCTCCTGACGCCCGCATGCTGGCCGTTGCGGCTGGAGAGATGATCCTCGCCGTAACATTTGCCTATGCTTTTTTCAAATCCTCCGAAGCTACAATGGCTGACGTGGTTTGAGTATTGCAATGATTGATCTGAAGCTGAATCGGGTCTATAAAAAGTACGCCCTGCGCTCCGACGCTAACGTGCCAAAGCGGTGGTATCGAGGGCTACGCAGGCGCTCCAGCGAAGTCTGGGCGCTGCAGGACGTCAATTTCGAAGTCCAGCAAGGCGCGGCGGTCGGCATTGTCGGACACAATGGCGCCGGCAAGACCACTATTTTGAAACTTCTTTCCGGCATCACTTCGCCTACTCAGGGGGAGATCACGATCCGCGGCAGGTTGGCGGCCCTCATCGAGGTGGGCTCCGGATTCCATCCCGAACTCACCGGACGCGAGAATATTTATCTTCACGGAGCAATGCTCGGCATGCGCCGCTCGGAAATCACCCGAAAGTTGGACAGTATCGTCGAGTTCTCGGGCGTCGAAAAATACATTGATGAGCCGGTAAAACGCTATTCCTCCGGAATGTACGTTCGCCTCGGATTTTCTGTGGCCGCTCATCTGGAGCCGGATATCGTCTTGCTGGATGAAGTTCTTGCCGTCGGCGATCTCGCCTTTCAGGCAAAGTGCCTCGATCGGATCTCAGCCCTGCGCAAGAACGGGGCAACCATCGTCTTTATTTCGCACGATCTGGCTTCGATTTACCGCGTTTGTGATCGGGCACTGCTGTTGGACCGCGGGCGGCTCCTGATGGACGATACTCCGCGCGCCGTCGTGGACGCTTATCAGAAGATGACATTTGCCGATCGTGGAACGATGATGGAGCGCGAACTCGATGTTGAAAGACCTGCGCAGTGCATCGGCATCTCTTTTTCAGGCGCGGGTTTGCATCACCCAATTCGGACGGGATACCCGATGATCGCGCGGTTCGCCTACCATGCCGCAATGCCACTCCGCGACGCGATCTTCCGGATTTCGATCTATTGGCCGAGCGGCTATTTGTGCGCGCAACTTACGAGTGAAGCCTCCAGACCTGGGCTGACGATCGAACGCGGCGAGGGCGAGATCACCTTTGAATGTCCTCTGTTGCCCATCCAACCCGGACTCTACCGTGTCGATCTGGTGATTGAGTCTGAGGGGCGCGAACTAGATTCGCGGGAGCGCTGTGCGACTCTTTGCGTCGAACCGGGGCGGCCGGCTATGGGAGATTTCTACATCGAGCATATGTGCAGCATCCGGAGAGATATTCCCCACACTAACTGTACAAGCGCGAATCAGAGTTGACGCTCAACCGGCTAGAATAAGTCTGTGCCCACAGACCATCACGATAACAACCTGGCCAGAGGGGGCGAAGCGAAGTCCAGGCGCCGAATCTTCCTGCTATCACCCGCCAACCTCGCCGGCATCCGTGCAGGTTATGTTTTGAGCGCGGCAGGACAGTCAGACGTCGCCCGTCGCCTGCGCGGAGGGGGCGTGCCGCTGGGAGAGTTGTTCACCTTTGTCAGCGGTCTGTATTTCCGGGGCAAGCTGGCGTACGCACGAGCCTTTTCGGCACCTCCACTCGATATGGACGGATCTTTTGTAATTACAGCAGGTGCGGGATTGGTTTCGCCGGACGCAGTGGTGACTCTCGATCGAATCCGCGAGATAGCGGTGAACGATATTGATGCAGGCGACCGGCGATATCGCGCTCCACTCGACCGCGATTGCCACTTGCTCGAGGCGCGCCTCGGGAGCGACTGCGACATTGTCCTGCTCGGCAGCATCGCGACGGCGAAGTATGTGGAACCGCTGCTTCAGGTGTTTAGTGAGCGTTTGCTGTTTCCGGCAGAATTCGTGGGTCGGGGTGACATGAGCCGTGGCGGATTAATGCTGCGCTGCGTTGCCTCACGCCAAGAACTCAATTACATGCCTGTTCTCAACGCAGTACGGCACGGTTCCAGACCGCCAAAATTGGCGCCCTTCGCAGTTGTCCGAACGACGAAAACATTATCAGCCAAGCCGGTACCGGGCAGGCAATAATCGAGCGCGAATCTGGCTCCATTCGCGCGGACTCGACTCACGTGAGGACGAATCTTCCGGGCGAGCGCAGGTGATTGATTCCGAGGAATGGTGAGCGCGGAAGGAATCGAACCTTCAACCTACTGATTAAGAGTCAGAGCAGCGCTCCCCTAAGCTGTTGACGAGACACGCCTTAGTCCCTACCGGCTCCTTACTTCGGGGATTCTCGGGGAGTCGAATTCCGCTGCGGAAAATTCCCCCTTGGGGCAGTGAAAGTATTTCCGAGCAGACGCGCAAGAGTAACGGTTGTTGTTCTCGCCGCAGAGGCTACCTCCTCGGGTTACTGCCGTGAAAGAGATACTCACAATCGTAACTAATTGAAACCAGAGGCACGGATCGCAATCGTAAGAGCTCGAAGGAAAGCTTTGGAAGTCTTATCAAACCCTTATCGAACCCTCGCGCAAGTGTCATTGCGCCTGGGCTCCGGATTGCTCGTCAGAACTAAGCCGCTGGTGCGGCGGATTGAGAGTAGTGGTGTAGCGAGAGGAGTCGAGTGGCGCTAGCTTGAGTAGTCATAGGAGGAGGTTCCTATGACCCGACTGCGTCAACGCATGCTGGACGATCTCCGGCGGCGCAACTATTCTCCCGACACGATCCGCGGCTACATCCGGGCGGTCCAACAGTTTGCTGAGTATTTCGGCCGCTCTCCCGAACACTTGGGCGCCACAGAGCTGCGACGTTATCAGATCTATCTGCTGCACGAACGGAAGTTGGCACTGGGGACGGTGGAGAACTGCATCTCGGCCCTGCGCTTTCTCTACAAGAAGACGCTCAAGCGGCGCGATCTGGCCTTCGACGATCTGCCTTTTCCCAAGCAGCCGCGCACGTTGCCCACCGTACTCAGTCAGGATGAGGTGACGCGACTGATCGAGGCAGCACCGAACCGCATGCATCGCATGCTTCTGATGCTGCTCTACGCCACCGGCATGCGCCGCACCGAGGCATCTCTGCTGAAGGTGAGCGATATCGACAGCCAACGCATGGTCATTCGTATCCGTCGTGGGAAGGGCCTGCGCGATCGCGACGTGCCTCTGACCTCCAAGTTGCTCGAAGCCCTGCGCGAGTACTGGCGTTGGAAGAAGCCCCGCGTCTATCTGTTCCCCAGCAAGATGAGCGATCCCGGCGTCGAGCAGCCCATCTCCGACAAGACGGTCTGGAACATATGCCGAGCGGCCGCCACTCGCGCCGGCATTCAGAAGAAGCTCGGCCCGCATACCCTCCGGCATTGCTTCGCGACGCATTTGCTGGAGGCAGGGACCGATCTGCGCACGATCCAGTTATTGATGGGGCATGAGCGGCTGGAAGACACGACCATCTATTTGCACCTCTCCCAGCGTCATCTGCATGCCGCCATTAACCCGCTCGATCAACTCACGCTTCGCAGTGCGCAGGAGAATCAGCGAGGATGAGTCGGCCACCCTTTGAGGTGGCCGATGTAATCCGCAAAGCAGGTGACAGCTTCCGCCAACGCACGTCGTTGACCTGGCCGCAGCGCAAGGTGCTCGATGCCATTGCGCGTTGCCGTACCGCCGCGCTCGGCGGACATCGCGATCAGTGCATGCGCTGCGGTCATCAAGCCATCTCTTATAATTCGTGCCGCAACCGGCACTGCCCCAAGTGCCAGACCAACGCTCGCGAGAAGTGGCTCGCGAAGCGCCAGCAGGAACTCTTGCCGGCGAGCTACTTTCATTTGGTCTTCAGCGTACCGCACGCGCTCGTGCCGCTAATGTGGCAGAATCAGCGAC
>DATGFC010000081.1:0-10561 GCA_035309485.1 Candidatus Sulfotelmatobacter sp. | reverse complement strand
CTCGATCAGCTCAAGATCAAGCCGGGATCGTATCGGGAGTAAAAAAGCCTCTCGCAGTGCGAGAGGCTTCTTCGGGGGAGGGACTTGCGGGCGAGGCGCCCGTGGTCCCAGTAACTATTTCGGCTGCTGTTGCTGATCGCTCATGGGAGCGGCGGAATTGCTGGAAAGCTGCTCCAGGTCATTCTTCAGCAGGCTGATTTCGACGCGGCCGCCGCTGATGTGCTTCGACTTGGCGGTCTCATCCGTTCCGACCGGCGCGTTGCCCATGCCGACCAGGTAAATGCGATAGACCGGGATCTCGTGGTTGAGCACGAGGTAGCGGACGACCGATTCGGCCATCTTCTGCGAATTCTGAATTGCCATCTGGCCCTTGCCCGAAGAGAAGCCCTGGACTTCAATGATGTAGCCGCGCTGTCCCTTCACGCCGTTCGCCATTTCATCGAGAGCGTCTTTTGCGTTCTTGCTGAGCAGGGTCTGGCCGGGCTTGAAGCGGATTTCAGTCTGGTTCGAGGCCTTGTACTGGTCGATGTTGCTGACCACGTTCTCGACGGTCTGGACGCGGGTCGTGACCTGCTGGGCGGACTGCTGCGCCTGGGTGGCCTTGTTGCCGGCATCGAGGGCGTGCTGGTCGGCTTCGTTGGCCTTGTCGGAGGCGAGCTTGATGCCCTGCGTAGCACGGGAATCGACGTCCTTAATCATCTTGCTATTGTTGGAAGTCAGCTCATCGAGCTCGTTGACGCGGTCACGGATGGGCTCGGTCTGGCGCTGCACATATTTCTTGCGGGCAAAGGGATTGATTCGTCCCCAGAAGCCCTCGCGAGAAGGAGCTGCCAGAGGAGCTTTGCCAGTCGCGTTGCCGCTGTTGTCGCTGGAAGGCTGAGCCGAGTTGGACTGAGTCTGCTGCTGGGTAGCAGCGGGCTGGCTCTGATCAGAGCTGGACGAGGTGGACTGCGCCAGAGCCGGAACAGCAAGGATCGCGGCCAGGGGCAGGGCGATTACGAGACGGTGATTCATAATGACTTCCTCCAAGTTAGGGGCGGGCGTTTGGGTTCAGGCCTTGGTCGCCACCCCGGCACGCCTGGGCGTGCTTAAATTTTTTGTTTGCGTCCCACTGAACCGTAAAGAAAGCCAGCAGATTTGCTGAGCCGACCGGCGCTGACGCTACGCCAGCCTTAAACTCTCGGCGCCGATACGGAGACGCCGCATAGCTTCATATCATGTCGGATGCCAAATCGAGCCCTAAGGTTGAAGGGCTAACCGATTGAAAGCTATAGGTATTATAACGTCAGGCGGGGACCCTGGATTGGGTCGGGTGTGCAACGGAGAGTAATTTTGGGAGACCTGATATAAAAACTGCGTGCAAAAAATTAGTCTAAGTCAGCAGTTGCGGGGTTTGCCGGTCTAGTAACCATGTCGCGTTTCACGCTGGTAATCAGAGTAACCAGAGAGGCAGTCAGGGAGGGAATTTTGGGCTTTCACATGTCGGGTAGCGGGGACTTCGCAGCTTCGCTGCGTCGCATTGGAGTTGTGCTGGGAATCATGGCTGGATTGCTGGCTTATGCTGCCGGGGCAGAGGACGCGGTCACCGGAACGGCATCTTCGCGGATTTCGGCGCAGCACTTGAACGAATATTCCGATCTGTCGGTGGCGTGGATGCAGGAATACCTGCGTATCGATACGACCAACCCTCCGGGGAATGAAGCCCGGGCAGTGGCGTTTTACAAAAAGATTCTCGATGCGGAAGGGATTGAGAATCGGACATTCGAATACGCGGCGGGGCGGGGGGATTTGTGGGCGCGGCTGCCGCATACGACGGGTGAGGGGAAACGCCCCATTGTTCTGCTCAACCACATGGATGTGGTGACAAGCGATGCGTCGCATTGGAGGGTGCCTCCGTTTAGCGGGGAGATCAAGGATGGATACATCTGGGGGCGCGGGGCGCAGGATATGAAAGATGAAGGACTCGCGCAACTCGTGGTGATGGTCATGCTCAAGCGCGAGAAGGTGCCGCTCGATCGCGACGTGATCTTCCTGGCGGTGTCCGATGAAGAGGCGGACGGGACCGGGACGGATTGGTTCATCAACAATCAGAAAGACCGGCTGGAGAATGCGGAATTCCTGATCAATGAGGGCGGAGAGAACCTGCTGCAGGATGGCAAAGTAAAGTTCATCGGAATTGACGTCGGAGAAAAGACAACGTACTGGCTGCATGTGGTGGCCCATGGGAGGCCAGGGCATGGGTCGAGGCCGAATCCGGACTCGGCGCCGAACCGGCTGGTGCGGGCGCTGGATCGGATCATCGCCTACAAAACGCCGCTGCACGTGCTGCCGGTGGTGGATGAGTTCTTAAAGGATATGGCTCCCTATGAGCCCCCGCAGCGGGCGGCGTACTACCGCGACGTGAGGAAGGCGGTTCAGGACAAGAAGTTTCAGGAGGAGGTCGAGGAGGATGAGTCGCTGAATTTTCTGCTGCGCGACACGATCTCGCTGACCATGCTGGGCGGGTCGGAGCAGACGAATGTGATTCCTCCGGAGGCGTGGGCGAATCTGGATGTGCGCATTCTGCCGGGAGGAGATCCTAAGCCGCTGCTGGAAGGGCTGCGGAAGGCGGTGAACGATCCGAATGTGACGATCGAGCCTTTAAATAAGGAATTTCGGCTGGCGAATTTCTCCGGCACCGATAATGCGCTGTTTACGGCGATCAAGGACGTGTCCGGGAAATACTTTCCGGGAACGCCGGTGGTGCCGCACATTACCAGTGGGTATACGGAGAACCAGCGCTACCGGCCGCTGGGGATGGTTGCGTATGGCTTCAACCCGTATACGGCTACCGAAGAAGAGGGGCATACCGAGCATGGGAACGATGAGCGCATTCGCGTGGAGGAAGTGAGGCGGGGGCCGCGGATCCTGTTCGATGTAGTGGCTGAGGTGGCGGCAAAGTGATCAGGCCGCGGATCACGCGAATAGGCGCGATTGAGTATGAATGCAGTCGAGCTGCGCTCGACCGACAGCCGAGGGCGGCTGTCGCCACATTTAAGGCGCGCAATATTTTTCGTGTTGCTCGAAGATGAAGTGGTCGGTCATGCCGGCGATGTAGTCGCAAACCATGCGGGGCAGGGATTCTTCTTTGGCTTTGTCCTGGTAATGCTGAGGCAGCGTCTGGGGTTTTTGCATCCAGAAATTGAATAGTTCGGTGACAACGCGCTCGGCATTGTCCTTTTCGTCCGCCAAGCTTGGGCTGAAATAGACGCATTGATGAAGAAAGTCTTTGGCCTGCTGGCGCTCGGCGTCGACTGCGGGACTGAAGGCGGCGAGCCGCTCGGGGTGCTTGCGGACATCCTCGGTCGAATGAATGGCAGATTGGGTCAGGCGCTTTCGTGTGTTCGCGATCAGGTCATCCGCGAACCGGTTGAGCATCCGCTTGAGGACTTCATTGAATTGCAGTTTTTCCGAGGCCTGGGGATAGAGTTGTGCTACCTCAGGGTAAAGCCCTTCGAACATAGGCACGCCCCGGCGGATTTGTTCCAACGAAATTAAGTGCGCTTCGTATCCGTCGTCGAGGTCCGCGGTGTTATAGGCGATCTCATCGGTGAGGTCGATGATTTGGGCTTCGAGCGGAGGGCGCTGGTCGAGTAGGTACTCGGCCAGTTCTGGGTGATCTTTCGTGTGGTAATCGCGGGAGTGCTTGATGATGCCTTCGCGCACTTCGAACGTAAGATTGAGGCCGGGGAAGGCGGCATAACGCTGCTCGAAGTCTTCGACGATGCGGAGCGCGTGCAGGTTGTGGTCGAACGTCAGGCCGTGCTCGCGCATCGCGGCATTGAGGGCTTTTTCTCCCGCGTGTCCGAAAGGGGGGTGGCCAATGTCGTGGACAAGCGCGAGAGTTTCGGCGAGGTCGGCATTCAGAGAGAGCGCTCCGGCAATCGTGCGGGAGATCTGTGTGACTTCAAGCGTGTGGGTAAGCCGATTGCGGAAGTGGTCGGAGTAGCGACGAGTGAAGACCTGGGTTTTGGCTTCGAGGCGACGAAACGCGCGGGCATGGATGACGCGGTCGCGGTCGCGTTGGAAGTCGTTGCGGTAGGGATGAGGGGATTCGGGAAAGCGGCGTCCACGGGATTGGTCGACGTGCACGGCGTAGGGCGCCAGCATGGGGGAAGGATAGCATTGTTGCAGTTGGCAGTACTCGGTACTCAGTACTCAGTTTTTGGCAATGTGTAGCACCCCGGGTGATCGGCGCGGGGCAATTACGGTGCTAGTGCTGATTTACGCGCCGAGGGCGAGAACGCCCTCGGCACAGCAGGCGGGACGCCGGCGCTACTGCTGTTTGTTTGATTCTTCTTTGGCTATCTTGATCTTGGCGGACTCTAGTTTTTGCTGGACCTTGGCGAAGGCATCACTGTCTTGCTCGGCTGGAACGGTCTTGTTCCATTCCTGGACGGCGCGATCCCAGTGGGCGGCGGCCAGTTTCAGGCGTCCGGTTTTCTGGTACAGATCGCCGAGGTGTTCCTGCACGGTGGGGTCGGAACCCATGTGAGCCGCGGCCTTGTTCAGGTTGTCTTCGGCAAGGTCGTACTTGCCTAGTTTGAAGTAGACCCAGCCGAGGGAGTCGAGATAGGCGGGGTTATTGGGCTCGAAGGTGAGAGCCTGCTTGATGTAGTTCAGGGACTCGTCCAGCTTCACGCCGCGATCGGCATTCATGTATCCGAGATAGTTGAGGGTGGCGGCGGCCTGGGGATCGCTGGGCGGAGTCATGGACAGCACTTTCTGGAATTGCGCCTCGGCCTGATCGAACATCTTCTGCCGCTGATAGAGATCGCCGCGCAGGAAGCTGACGTAGGCTTTGTCGTCGTTCTTGGTGGAGAGTTGCTCGGCCTTGGCAAGCGCATCGAGCCCGTCGTTCCAGCGCTTGGCGCGGGTGAAGATAATGGCAAGCCGCACGTAGACTTCGCGATCTTCCGGCCCGCCTTTGAGCATGGAGCGAACGTCGGCCACCGAGGCATCGACCTGCCCCATGTCTGCCAGCTGGGAGTCAAGGACCATGCGGAGGTCGCGGTCGTCAGGCAATTTCTGGACCGCTTCTTTGGCCACAGCAGTGGCTTGCGGCCACTGCTTGGCTTCGCGGTAGGTGTCGATGATTTCCTGATAACCGCTGCGGGCATTTTCATCGCCGAGCGTGAGCATCTTGCGGAAGGTGTCTACCGCCGCGCTGTAATTTTCCTGCTCGCGGTAGATCATTCCCAGGCGCTCAATAAAGATGGCGCGGTTGTTGCGGTCGGACTGGCTGGTTCCAGCCTCGCTCTTCTCGGTCTTCTTGAGCAGATCCTGCAGGAGCTTGATGGCGTCGTCGTAGCGTCCCTGAGCCTGGTAGACAGCGGCCATGCTATAGGGGACGTCCATCGTGTCGGGAACGAGCGTGTCCGCGCGTTTCAGATTTTCGAGCGCGAGATCGTATTTGCCCTGGCGGCGATAGATCTCGGCCATACGAACGTAAGTCTGAGCGTCCTCGGGATTGGAATCGGCAATGATCTTGTATTGCTCGAGGGCTTTATCAAGTTGCCCGTCGTTGAGGTAATTCTCGGCGAGGCCGCGGATGGCATCGAGGTTGTCGCGATCGAGAACGATAGCGTGCTTGTAGGCGTCAATGGCCTTCTTATAGTCTTTGCGCTGCTCGTAGGCCGCGCCCAGCGCGGAATAGAGTTTCGCAGAGCGGGCGGAGTCGGGAATCGAGCTCAGAACTTTCAACGCCTGCGAGCTGTCGCCTTCGTCGGTGTAAAGCATGGCCAGCGTGGTGACGGCTTCTTCTGAAGTGGGATCAATCTTGATCGCAGTCTTCAGTTCGGCTTCGGCTTTGGAAAGATCGTTGTTGAGGCGGTAGAGGCGCCCGAGAAGAAGATGATCGTCCACGCTATCGGGATCGAGCTTGACGATCTGCTCGTATTGTTCGATGGCGAGCTTGAGGATGTTATCGGAGCCGGAACCGCCGGGCATATCGCCAAGGGAACGGAGATAGATGCGGCCGAGAAGCTTGTGGGCCTCGAGGTTCTTGGGATCGCGCTTGATGATATCTTGCGCTTCTTTAACTGCGTCGGCGATGCGGCCGGTCTTGACATAGAGTTCGGCGAGGCTTGAGGTCAGAAATTCGGAGGACGGGTCGGCCTCAATAGCCAGGCGATATTCTTCCGTGGCTTTCGTAGCCAAGTCGCTGCGCCCGTAGGCCGTAACCATTTCCTCATACATATGGGCGAGGGTGTAGTGATAGTAAGCTGCCGCTTTGTCGACCTTGCGAGCCGAGGACTGGGCCGGCTTCGTATCAGGCTGCGGCGATTGTGACGCGGGGGCACTGGTCTGGGCAGCGGCGAGGGTTGTGACTGAGATCAGGAGAAGGAAGAGGCGACAAATTCTATTCATCATTAGACCTGACATGAGAGCTGACTGTGCCGACCTGTGTGCGCGGAAGCGCTTTTCCGAACCTCAGCTTAGTTGGATGCAAAGCCGCCGGGGGAAAGGTGCTTTTATTCTACCTTGAGGGAAGGCCGCCGTGGCAAAAATCGGGGATTCCCGGAAGGTCAGGGACCACTGGAAACTGATGATTGTTGATTTCCGATGGTTGATTAAAAACTCTACTTTTACGAAGCTTCTTTTCGTGGATCAACAATCAACAATCGCGAAAATCGGCAATCCTCAGTGGCGGAAGTGGCGGACTCCGGTGAAGAGCATCGCCAGGCCGAGGCGGTCGGCGGCTTCGATTACCTCGGGATCGCGTTGTGAGCCTCCGGGCTGGATGATGGCGGTCGCCCCTGCTTTGGCGATTTCTTCGACGCCATCCGGGAAGGGAAAGAAAGCGTCGGAAGCCGCAACCGTGCCTTTGAGGGGGAGTTGAGCTTTCATCGCGCCTATCTTAGCCGAGTCCACACGGGACATCTGGCCGGCGCCCACGCCCACGGTTTGGCCGTCGCGAGCGTAAACGATGGCATTCGATTTCACGTGCTTGCACACCTTCCACGCGAATAAGAGGGCGCGGGTTTCTTCAGGCGTCGGCGGGCGCCTGGTCACGACCTTGAGGTCGGCATCGGTGAGGGCGCGGGTGTCGCTGTCCTGCACGAGCATGCCTCCGGAGACGTTCTTCAGAATCCACTTCTGATTCGCGGGCACGACCTCAACCAAACGCAGACTTTTCTTCGAAGCGAACCTGGCCTTGGCATCTTTGTCGAAGGAGGGTGCGGCGATGACTTCCAGGAAAAGCTTGTGCATCTCCTCGGCTGCGGCGAGGTCTACCGGACGATTGACGCCGATCACTCCTCCAAAGGCAGAGACGGGGTCACACTCCAGCGCGCGCTTGTAGGCTTCGGCGAGAGTCTTGCCGGTGGCGGTGCCGCAAGGGTTCGTGTGCTTGATGATGGCGCACACCGCTTCCTCGAATTCCTGGGCGAGGTCCCAGGCGGCTTGCAGGTCGACAATGTTGTTGTAAGACAGCTCTTTGCCTTGCAACTGGCGGGCATTGGCGACTCCGGCGCCCGAGCCGTCGGAATACATGGCTGCTTTCTGGTGAGGGTTTTCGCCGTAACGGAGGTCGAGTGTCTTGTGGAAGGAAAAACGCAAGTTGGCGGGGAAAGCGGTTTCAGGTTGTGGCTGAGAGGAATCGCCGGGGATGCGTTCCAAAGTCGAGGCGATGGCGGAATCGTAGGCAGCGGTGGTCGCGAAGGCTTTCTGCGCGAGGCGCCACTTGGTATCGCGCGTGAGAGAGCCGCCCTGACGCTGGAGCTCTTCGGCAATGGACTCGTAATCGGCCGGAGAGGTGACGACGGCGACATCCTGAAAATTCTTGGCGGCGGAGCGGATCATCGACGGTCCGCCGATGTCGATGTTCTCAATCAGTTCTTCGAAGCGAACGCCGGGCTTGGCTGCGGTTTTCTCGAAGGCATAGAGATTGACGACCACCATGTCGATCGTTTGAATGCCGTGTTCGGCAACGGCGGCGACGTGTTTGGGATCGTCGCGGCGATGAAGGATTCCGCCGTGAACCTTAGGATGAAGGGTCTTGACGCGGCCATCGAGCATTTCGGGGAATCCCGTGAGGTCGGAAATGTCCTTCACAGAAATGCCGGAGTCGCGCAGAAGCTTGGCGGTTCCTCCGGTGGAAATGAGTTCAATGCCGAGAGCGGCGAGTTTGCGGGCGAAGTCGACCAGGCCGGTTTTGTCGGTGACGCTGAGTATGGCGCGCTGGATGCGGGCAGGCATGCGGGGCCTCGGATTGCAAAAAAATGCGGATGTGCGAAACCAAAAATTCTATCAGGCGGCTGTCCCCCATCGGCATTTTAGACAAAGAAAAGGCCGCGGATTTTTTCGCGGCCTTGAAAACATCAACCTTGGTAATAGATTTAAGGGATTGTGCCCCACGCCGCCGCTGCCGGCGTAAGGGTCGTGAAGGAGAACCATCCCGTTACGCTCACATCGGCGCCAATGATCTCGGTGGCCGAGGCGTCGAATACGCCGGTAAAATCCGGAGCATTGACATCGTCGGAGCTGGCGACGATCCAATATTGGGTGCCGCGCGTGACGGCAGTCGACGCGATACTGGCGTTCACCAGCTGACAGCAAGTGCCAAAGGTGGACGTGACTGGGGCGGATGTGACCGCCAACGGTGATCCGACGACACCGCCGTTATCGCTGTAGAGGCCGACGTTGATCGTATTGGTTCCGGAAATCCATTGGACGGCGAGCTGCAGAAGGTTTACGTGCGCATTGCGCTTGGGAATGAACGGTACCGCGATCCACTGCTCCGAGAGGCCAACAGAATTGGTGGGCCCAAGAACGTAATAACCGGTCGTGTCGTTGTAAGCGGCCGCCGGCGGCGGGGCCAGGTTGCTGAACAGAAGCTGTCCGAGATTCGTGGGGGCTGCTTTGATAGGACCCGAATGAGTGGTGTGGGCGATCTTGAGGCCGGCATTTTGCGCCACAACCATGCCGGACGAAAGGGCCAATACGAAAAGGCTGCTGAGTGCGCGCTTTGTGACCATCTTTTCTCCTATCCTCCAGATTTTTTGAGTCGCAGGGCAGCAAAGACGGGTCCTGACGGAATTCCGCCCTTGTAGTCATTGACCACGCGTTCCTGGGAAAACGACGGGGAATGCCCTGAGCTGCGGGGACATAGTATTGCCGGGCATGGGAAAGTCAACGGATTAAAGGACCCCAGGTCGAAAGTCCTTATAGCCGGATGGGAGTCTGGGTCACGGCGGGGGATCGGATTTACTTGGCTTTGGCCTTCAGCTTGACATGGCCATTGGTGACTTCGACGGAGTATTCCACGTCGTTGCAGTGGTATTGCTTTCGGATTTGCTCAGTTTTTTTCTGGACGAAGGCGGTGAAGGAGTCGATGTTGCCGGAGACGTTTTCGCCAGCTTTTTTCTTAGCGGCGACCAGAATGTTGTAAAGGCGCTCGACCTGTTCCTGCTCGCTTTCGTCTACGGTGTGCAGCGTGAAATGCGGGGAAGAGGCTGTGGCTGCGGCATGGCTGACACCATAAACCGGGTGGTGCTGCGGTTTGTGGACTTCCTCCTCCCGGACTCCCTGGATGGACAGGATGGCGTCCTGGGGACGGCGATAGCCTTCTTCGCGGATGCGGGATTTTTTGCGCCAGAGATCGCTGTAGATGGCATAGCGCTGCGCCATTTCGTTATAGCGGTAGCGCTGGGAGAAATTCATGCGGCCGCCATCGGAAAATTTCCGCAACATGGCGAGCACCTTCCACTCAATATCGGTAGGAGGACGCTTGTTCGGGTTGCTGAAAAAAATCTCGTACTCGATCTTCAGCCGGCGCAGCTGAGTGTCGAGTACGTTCAGTTCCTCGTCGGTGGTCACGAATATCTCCATGCACAGTGTAGTAAGCGGGGACGGGGCAGGCGAGTTACCGCTGGGTCACAGAGGGGATGGTACGAAAGTAAGCGAGGGGTCGGGCTGTCGGCTATCAGGTATCTAAGTGGTCGGGCGGAAAGGCGGAAGGCTTATTTCGCGGCGTTCGAGGCCATTTTCTTGATCATAGCCAGCAGGAGCTTGCGGTCACTGTCGTTCAGGTTGGTGGAATAGCGGCGGATCTGGCTCAGGAAGCGGACTTCATCGTCAGAGAGTTGCGGGAGACCCTTGGAGCCGTTGCTGTGGCCCGGTTCCGCGAAAAATTGAGAGAGCGGCAATTCCATGGCGCCGGCGATCTTGGAAAGCGTGTCGAGCGACGGGATGGTGTGGCCGTTTTCGACCCGAGACAAGTAGCAGCGGAGGAGGCCGGTGCGTTTCTCGATGTCACCCTGGGACATACCTTTCTCAAGCCGGTAGTTGCGGATGGTCTCGCCGATATTCATGGTAGGGAGCATTTCAGGATGCGCCATAGTAACCAGAGCGGCACCTTCTGGCAAGTGGAAATTTGTGCCATGTCGGTAGCACATGATATGTCCGGTTGAGATAGCACGTGATATGTCCGCTTTGCGGGCGGCGAGGGTAGGAGACCATGCGGAGCATGGAATCCTACCCGAAGGCCGCGATGGAGCGGGCGATGAAAGTACAGGACGTG
>DATGFC010000080.1:0-94642 GCA_035309485.1 Candidatus Sulfotelmatobacter sp. | reverse complement strand
CCAGTAGCTCGCGTTTGACCCTTGCTCGACCTGCTCTCAGAACCTCCCTTGCGGGGCGCTCTGCGCGATCGATAGCTCGGGCTCCGGGCTCACCGCCAACCGGATAAACCTACCCTACGCCTCGGAACTCTATCCTGCCTTCAACAGTTCTTCTCCGTTCTCCTCGACCAGCGCTTTGCTATAGACCCTTGCTGGCCCTCCAACCTAATCTTTCGATCAGGCCGGTGACTTCGCTCGAGCCCCGGACGCCGCACCAACCGGAAAAACTTAAGAAGCTGTCAAAGAACGATCTTGTTGTACTCCTTCTATTTTTCCAGTCAATGAAAAACCGCGCGTTGTAAGTACACGTGTTTTCAATCGAGTGCAGCCCGTCCACAAGCGCCTGCCCCAATTTTGTGCAGGCCGCAAAAGCATGTCTCGCAAAACCCGCTCTGGACGCGGATTTTCGCCGTACTCATCGTCTGGAAGCAATCCAGAGCCGAGCGTGACGCTATATTTCGGCTCTGTGAAAATCCAGCACTTCCCGCGTCTGGCACGGTTTTTAAGAGGAATGACTCCCTACGCGATTTCTATTTTTTCGTCGAGAAGGCGCTTGTCGTTCTCGTCTGTGCCGGCGAGTTCGAACGAGTTGGTAGCGGCAGCCTTGCCCTTTTCTACACTCGTAATCACGTAAGAACAGCCGATCCAGTGGGCCTCAGCGAAGTCCGTCTGCGACCACTGGGCGGGGTGGTCTGGATGCGAATGGTAGAAGCCGACAATATCCTCGCTGCGGCCACGGCCTTCGCGTTGGATTCGCACCAGTTCCTTGGGATCGATGTTGTACCGGTTGTGGGCGGAATCGGTTCGGGTGTTGCCGCAGCGAGCAGTCGAGGTCACGACGCGGGTGCCGTCGTCGTCGAATCGGCCCAGAAGCACGCCGCAGCATTCATGCGGGTAGGTGTCTTCTCCATGGCGGCGGATAGAATCGTAGTCTTTGGTATTGATCTTTAGCATAGAAACGGGATTCACCACGAAGTCACAGAGGCACGGAGAAACCAATTCAAAATAGTAGCTGTGGAGATCGGATAGCCTTCATGGAGATCGGTTGAGCCATCTTCTTCGAAGTTCTCTGTGCCTTCGTGTCTCCGTGGTGAGTCTATGCTTCCGTCCAGAAGCGTTCGCTCAAATACTTCTCGCCCGAATCGCAGAGAATCGTAACCATGATAGCTTCTTGCCCTCGCCGCAGCGGAAGATCACGCGCGATCTTCAGGCAGCCCACGATTGCGGCCGCGGCCGAGATTCCTACCAGCAGCCCGGCCCCACGCGAGAGCTGGCGGCACATGGCATACGCGTCTTCGGTTGCGATTTCAAGATTCTGGTCCGCCAGCGCTGGGTCGTAGATCTTAGGAACGATCGCGCTCGCCATGTGCTTGGCCCCTTCGATCCCGTGGAAAGAAGAATCGGGCTGAAGCGAAATACATTTCACCGCAGGGTTGAGTTCTTTCAGCCGGCGCGTGGTGCCCACGAACGTGCCGCTGGTGCCGAGCATCGAAACGAAGTGCGTGACGCGCCCTTGCGTCTGCTGCCAGATCTCATTCGCCGTCATGGAGTAATGAGCTTTCCAGTTCGCATCGTTCGAATACTGGTCGGCGTAGAAATATGTATCGGGATGTTTCTCGGCGAGAGAACGGGCTATGCGGATGGCGCCGTCAGACCCATCCCCGGGATCGGTATAAATAATGTTTGCGCCGTATCCTTGCAGGATCTGCTTGCGTTCGCGCGAGACATTTTCGGGCATGCAGAGCGTGACCGGAAATCCTTCGGCTGCTCCCAGCATCGCGTAAGCGATGCCGGTATTGCCGCTGGTAGCATCCAGAAGTATCTTTCCCGGGCGTAAGTGGCCGAGGCGGCGAGCTTCCGAAACAATACTCGCAGCGGCGCGGTCTTTGACCGATCCTCCGGGATTGCACCACTCCGCTTTGCCCAGAAGTGCTATGCCCGGCAGATCGCGCGTAATCGCGTCCAACCTCAGCAGCGGAGTGTTTCCGATGCGCTCAATCAGGCTGTGGCCTAATGTTTCCCCTAGTCCTGAGGTAGTTTCCCGAGCTTTGGAGTACTGTTCCAAGGATGAGACTGCAGCCGTTTTGGTAGAGCCCTGTGCCATAGTTGAACCAGATCGCCATGACCAACGTAATGTGCTATGTAGTCCGAAACAGGATATGTAGTAACTTGTTTGATGAACGAGATTCGCCCGGCGATGCAGCCCCTGTAAAGTTACGTACGGTCCTTATAAAGCGTGCATCTAATCAGCGAGCATTAAGCCGGGAAAGAAAGGGTATTCAAAACTCAATGGCTAAGACAATTGAAACACGAACCTACGAAGAAGCGCTAGCCTGGCTGCGCGAGCACGGGTTCGACGTGACCGATGCACCCGGAACGAACGGCCGCGTATTCCTGCGGAAATATAACGTTTCGGCGGCCATCCAAAAGACTCCGGAAGACAGCGTGAAGATTTTCGCCTACCCTGGATATTTGATCGGCAGCGAGATTTCCAAGCTCGTTAATCGCGGATACCAGCAGTTCCTGAAGACCTCGAAGCAAGAAGTTCCGGCGACCGCTGAACATTTGAACGCGCTGCAAAAGTTCTCGCAGGAATTGAAAGAGGCCTTGGGACTGCCCAGCCTTTATAACGAGTCGCTCGGAACGGTGAGCGAGGCATATCAGTACGATCGCGTGGAGAACCGGGACAAGGCAGCGTTGGAGCGTCCCAAGCGCCCTTGGGAAGTTGCCGGCAAACCGGCCGCGATCGCGGCAAAGAAGGGCAGAGCGTAACAATCCCAAGTTTCAATGTCGCTCGCTTTTGCTTCTGACTTTGAAACATTGAAACTTCCCCTTACTTGTTCTCAACAGGCTTCCCGTCAGGTGCATGGACGGGCATATGGCTGGCAACACGCTGATCGGCCTTTTCCTGCAATTCCTTGGTCTTTCGCAGTTCTCTTTCCGCCTCCACTTTCCTGCCTAGAGCCTGATAAAGGCGTCCGAGTTGATAGTGGGCGTCCGGCTCAGTGGGGTCCAGTTTGACAGCCCGCAGCAGCTCGGGTTCAGCTTCCTTGTAGTTCTTCTGCGCAAGATAAATGGCGCCCAACTCGACGTGGGCGAAACGGTAATCCTTGTTCGCCTTGACAGCCTTGTGAAGCAGCGACAGAGCTGCCTCAGGATTGTTATTGTTCCATTCAATATCGCCCAGCAAGGTCAGCGCTTGCTCGTGGTTCGGATTGAGGGCCAGTTCCTGTTCGAATTCTTTCTTGGCGTCCTCGTATTGTTGCGCCTTCCAGTGCATCTGACCCAACGCGTAATGGACGTTGGGCTCGTTTGGCGCGATGCGTTCAGCTGCTTCGAATTCAGCAATCGCTTCTTCGTGTTTCCCGAGCGCATCAAGGGCTTGACCCATGAGAACGTGCGTAGGGGCCGAATCGGGACTCTGCTGGAGAAGTAGCCGGAATTGTTCCATTGCACATTCCGCTTTCTTCGCCCACAAGCAACTTTCAGCCAGCATCTGATGAAGCTCGGCATTGCCCGGATCGGCTTTGCTGGCCGGCTCAAGATACTGAGCTGCCTGCTCGAAGTTCTTTGTCGCGTAGTAGCTCATTCCAAGCAGCGTTTGAGCTTGTGCGTTCCTGGGATCAGCGGCCAAGACGGCGCGAAATGCCATTGCCGCGGCTGTCCAACGCTGCTGTTTGTACTCGGCCAGCCCAAGATTGAGTTGGATTCCAGGAAGCTTGGGGTTCAGGCGCAATGCCTTTCGATAGGCCAACGAGGCTTCGCCATACTTCTGCAAGCGAGCGAGATCGACGCCCATCGCGGCGAATGCTGCCGCATCATTCGGATTCTGAGCGGTAACGGCCTTCCACGCTCCAACGGCCTCGCTCCACTTCTGTTGCTGCTCGAAAGCCATGGCATCAGCAGGCGTAGCTGTTTGCGCAAGGGCGAGCGTCGGCAGAAAGGGAACTGCCATGATAAGGATTCGAAGGCACCTGAGCGGACAGGCGAACAAGGGTCGCTGGAAGAGAGGATTCAGGAAAAAAATTCGAGAAAAACACCGGGTGGATGATCGACAGGAGAGTTTTTTTTCGGGAAACCTGTTGACTGGTTGGGTATACCCCCCTCCCCCCTGGTCTATTTGAATCATCGAGTTAGCGGGAAATCGAAAATAAAATCTTGGGACACAAGAGCTTAGGGGCAAAATCTTGAGCCTCAAGGAGTTACGCTTCGTTTCCCATTTCCTCATTCATTGCTTTCGCCTTGGCTATGTTCCGCTCTTTTCCGTTTAAGCGCAAGGGCAGATGTCACATGTGACATCTCATGGCTGTGGATATCTTTGCCGAGCCTCTTTCAGCGTCAGCCTCAGTAACCAACGGTGGCGGGCATCAGATCCCAGCCCCAAAGTTTCGGACGTTCGGAGTTTTAATTTGAATGGATCTTTCCATCGCTGGCAAGCCGGTTGAGATAGCGGCGAGCGGTGGGCGCTTCGGGACGGTCGCCATACCTCTTCAGAAAATCGCGAAGGGCCTGAGCGGAATCCTCATAATTTCCCACGGCCGTGAGCGACTTGGCCAGGAGCAGCTCGATTTCCGGAGCTTGGCCTTTGGAATCCCTCCAGGCTTGCTGCGAGGCTTTCAGCGCTTGATCGTACTGCTGGCGCTGGTAATAAGCCTTGCCGAGAGCCCACTCCGTTTCCCAGGTTCCGGAATTCAACTGAACGGATTTCTCCAAGGGGGCGATGGCGGCGTCATAATTGCCTTGGTCCACGAAGGCCATCCCCAAAGCGGAAAGTGCGCGCCCATTAGCAGGATCCATCTGGGAGGCTTTTTCGAGCGCGCTCTCGGCCTGAACCCAGTTTTGCTGCTTCAAGAACAGAATCCCCTGCAAATAGAGAACGTCCGGGTGGCCGGGAGCCAGGCCGGCAGCTTCCGAGACATATTTCTCGGCTTCGGAGAGTTTGTTTTTGCTCAGCGCCTTGAGCCCCTTATCCAGGGCTTCCTTCGCCTTGGGAGCCAGCATTGGCTTTGCCGGTCCCTCGGCTGCATTTGAAGCTCCCTCCCGCTGCAAATTGGCCTCAATTTCGTAACGCATAGCGACCGAAACGTTCAGGTCTCTCTGTGCGGACTTGTAGCCTGTGGCCTCGACTACGAGAGTGTAGCTTCCGAAAGGAAGCGAAGCGAAGAAAGCACGACCATGCGAGAGTCCGGTCTCGTCAAAAAGCGTGGTTTCGCGATAGAGCTTCACAGTGCCCGCAGACGAGATCGGTGCGCCACCGTTATCGTGCACAGTGACAGAAAGCGCCGGCCGGTCGGCACGCAGAGTCGTGCCGTCGCTGCCGCTGTCTTGGGCGAGTGAGGATGGAATAGACAAGAGCAAACCGGCGAGCAGGAGCGGGAGAGAAAGGCCAGTTCGCGGGCTTCTGTGAAGCTTGGCGAAACGCATAAGAACTCCGCCGTATCTTGGCTCCAGCGTATTACTGGTTTGGCAGGAGCGTCAAGAAAACGCCCCGCTCGCAGAACTTGCGAACGGGGCGTAAGTGAGCCTTCGGTTAAGAAGGGCTAGAAAGAGATCTTTCCACCGAGCTGCACGATGCGCCCGGGGAAGAATCCGTTTGGCTGACCGAAGTTCGAGCTTCCAAAGCCCGTGGGCACGGACTGGATCTGCGGATGGTTAAACGTATTGAACGTTTCCAGACGCAGTTCGAACTGGCTGCCCCGAGCTTCATTGAAGAGGAAGCTCTTAAAGAGCGACAGATTCCAGTTGTCACGGCCAGGGCCGTCAATGGCGTCGTAGCCCAGGTTGCCCCATGCGCCGACAGCTGGCAAAGCGAACGCCGAATCGGTCATCCACTGATCTTTTGTGTGCGGCGCGACAAGAGCGCCCACTTTGTCAGGCCGATTCGTTGCACTCGGCAAGCCGTTACCGCCCTGAGGTCCCGAAATCGTCACGTTGAGTGGCAGACCGGATTCAATCGTGACGATCCCCGAAAACTCCCAGCCGCCAACAACGCTTCTAAGGAAGCCGTTGGTGGAGTTTCGCAGGAACGGCAACGAATAAATGAAGTTGGCGGAAAAATTGTGCAGGCGATCATAACCCGACCGTCCCACATCGTACTGCCAGCCGGCGTAAGGATTCGAGATCGCTACTAGGTCTCCTCCTCCGCCGCCGCCGTTGGTTTGGTTGGACGGATCGATCGAACGGGAAAGGGTGTAAAACACTCGCAAGCTCAGGTCCCTCTTAATCTGGGAATTGAGGTCAACTTGGAGGCCGTTGTAGTGAGCATTGGCTCCATCAGTGGACATGCTGAGCGCATTGAAGCCCTTGTACGGAACCACGTTGTTGTATTGGAGCGTCCCCCCGATCAAACCCGGAAGAGTAGACGGATCTGGCAGGTTGATGTTTTGGTAGTAGTTCTGCTGGCGGCTCTGGTTGCCCACATACATTACCGCCAGGATCGTCCGGTTGGCGAGCGCATGCTGCACGCCCACGCTGTATTGATAAGCCACAGGCAGCTTGTAATGGTTCACCGCTAGACCGGTGATGCTTGCGACTGTAATGGGCGCGACAGCTGTTAGACCCGTATTCGTGAACGTCTCCGCTTTGTCCAATGACACGTTGTTGAAAGTAACGTTGGTGCTGAACGGAATGTTCGGACCCGCGTTATACATGTCATTGCCCTGGATGCGCTCATACATGGCGCCGAAGCCGCCGCGGACAATGGTTTTGCCTGACCCGGTGAGGTCATAGGCAAATCCAAGTCGCGGACCGAATGCTGCCCAGTTCGTGTTGACTAACCCTTTGGGAACGCCCGGAGTCGTGCCCGGAATGCCGATACCATTCAGATAGAACTGAGTGCCGGCGGCCTTAAGGATCGGATTCGGGCTGCCACCCAGACCTGGACTTGCGGCCGAGCACCCCGGGTTAGTACCAGCCACTGCATTGGCAGGCCCGCTGCAGATGTTGCCGTTCGAATCTAACAGCGCAGCCTTCGCCGGATCGTAGAGGTTCGGATAAAAGTTACCCATCCGATTACTGGCTTCGTAGGTGTGCGGCACGCCGTCCCAGCGCAAGCCAAGATTCAAGGTCAGCCGCTTGTTCACGCGCCAGTTGTCTTGGAAATACATTGCCCAGGAGACGTTGTTCCAGCGGCCATAGTCCTGAACACCCAATTCACCGTAGGCATTGGATAGGCCGAGAAGATAATCGGCGAAGTCAAGCCCGGTGTAGGCGCCGTTGAAGGTGAAGTCTCCCTGCGTGTTGCCGAACAGTTGCTGGTATTTCTTGTAGATCGCCCAACTGCCGCCGAACTTGAACTGATGGGCGCCCCGGGTCCAGGACAAGTCGTCGCGAATCTGGTAATCATCAGCCTTGTTGGTCCACGGCCAGCTGTTGTTACCGAACTGTGTGCCCGTCGAACCCGCCAGATGGATATTCGGAATCCGATTGTCGCTGTTGGGGCCTGTGAAGATGCGGCTAAAGTTGAAACCCGATGGAGCGGAAATCAGCCCGGTGGGAATGATGTTAATCCGGTTCCCGTTGTAATTGAAGGCAACTTCATTCAGCAAGGTTGGCTTAATCGCATAGGTGGTGTGAATGACGCCACTGTATGACGGGTTGCCGAACGACGTACCCTGTACTGGAGTATTGGACCAATTCCACAAGCTTGTACCAAACGTCTGCTGCACCGATTCGTCGACGAAGTGTCCGAACACCGAAAACTTGCTAGTGAAGTTGTGATCGATGCGGACGATCTCTTCCCGCAGGTTCGTGGGAGAATTGGCGCCGCCGATAAAGTTGTTGCCGCTGTTGGGCGCCGGGAAGATGCCGCCATATGCGCCGCCGGCAGTCAGCAATGCCTGGGCGTTCGGACTTAACAGTGAGGTTGGAATCGTGTTGTTGGTAAATGCTACCAAGTTCGAACCCGGCGTTGGCAGGGTACTATCCGCTGTGCAGCTGCCATCGGCCGAATTCGGGGTGCTCAGCGTCTGGCCAGCCGCCGCAAACGCATTGATGAGCGCCGTGTTGGGGGTAGCCGTCCCGACTCCGAGCTGCGTCGTGCATGGCGTGTGCAGAGTTGTATTGTTGAAGGATGAACCGAACGCTCCCCCATACCACGAGGTCAACGGGACCGTCTGCTGCAGCGTCTGCCCATTGATGTACTTCCGCCACTCCATGTTGTAGAAGAAGAAAGTCTTGTTCTTCTCCGGGTTGTAGAGCTTGCCGAACGTGACCGGACCACCCACGTTAAACCCGAAGGTGTTCTGGCGGAGTTCGGCCACGGGGTTCGGAGGCCGGTTGTTGTACGTACGGGCATCGAACGCGTCATTCCGATTAAATTCCCAGGCTGCAGCGTGGAAGTCCTTGGTTCCGGACTTCAGTACCAGCGTCATGGTGCCCGCAGAGGAGAGACCGTAGTCGGCGCTGTAGTTGGAAGTGAGCTGGCGGAATTCGGCGATCGAATCCAACGAGGGGGCAATGCTCATGCCGCCGGCGCCACCGCGGTCATCGTTTTCGCCGCCATCCAACAAGTAGATATTGTGATTCTGACGAAGGCCGTTGAATTCGACGCCGGCACTGCCGCCGACCGGGGTGTTGGGAGCAGTGACATCGATCTGGCTGGACGCTCCCGGGGCCAGAGCGGCCAATTGATAAATGCCGCGGCCATTGACCGAGAGTCCCTCAATCTGCGAGCCGTCGATGACGTTACTGACTTCGCCAGTATCGGACTGGACAGTGAGCGCGTTCGCTTCCACGCTGACCGTTTCCGCTGAACCTCCGACCTGCAGCTGGAAGTCAACGCGCATGCGGTCGCCGACCTGCAAGACCAGGCCTTTTTTCTCCGCGGTCTTGAAGCCGTTCATTTCAACTTGAATGTTGTAGTGGCCAATATGAATGTCCACTGCGGTGAACTGGCCAGAATCATTCGTGTTTAATACTTTCGTAGCATTCGTGTCCAGGTTTGTGAGTGTCACCTTGGCATTGGCGACAGCAGCGCCGGAAGGATCCATGACGGTTCCGACGAAGGTCGCTTCTTGGGCCAAGCCCTGCGCGGCGAAGAGAAGCATGACGACGGCCAGCAGTAACCCCAGCCGAACGTCACCGCGTCTTAAGTAAAGGCCGATACTCCCGGCATTCGTGGTCGAGAGAGATTTCATGGTCCCGCCTCCAAAAAAATGTGTGTTGTCGGGGAAAACCGAAACGGACGAGAACCCGAGCGTCCGTGAACGTTTACGGGAATACATCCACTGCACGTTTGTTGTCAAGCACAAAATCGATATCGTATTGGGTTTTTAACGGGCCAAAGGGAGCATTTTGGCCTTCTCCGCGTGAGCCGCTTCCTTGATTTCGACCCGCCCCTGTGCTACAAGCGACGGTCGGCCGTAATCGTTTACGGAACCCATCCCAACCCGCGACTCGAGTTCACGGCGGAGGAGAAATCTAATGGAAAGCCACAACAGAATCGATTTAATAATCCTGCTCCTACTTGCATTCGTAACCGTCAATTCGATGGCACAGACCGATGCCAACCCCGCCTACCTGGACCCCTCAAAGCCTATCGAGGCCCGGGTGGACGACCTTATTGGCAGGATGACCCTGGAAGAAAAAGCCTCGCAGTTGGTAAACCAGGCAAGGGCCATTCCGAGGCTGCAAATTCCTGCATACGACTGGTGGAGCGAGGCGCTACATGGCGTGGCCAATGCGGGTACAGCCACCGTATTTCCTGAGCCAATCGGGCTCGCCGCCACTTTCGATGACCCGCTCATCCATCAGATGGCGATCGTGATTGGAACGGAAGCTCGCGCCAAACACAATCAGGCGGTCCGCGCAGGACACAGCAACATCATGGAGGGGCTCGATTTCTGGTCGCCGAACATCAACATCTTCCGCGATCCGCGCTGGGGGCGCGGCCAAGAAACATATGGGGAAGATCCATTCCTAACCGGACGCATGGGCGTCGCATTTGTGACCGGATTGCAGGGAGACGATCCCAAATATTTTCGCGTGATTTCCACGCCCAAGCATTATGCGGTACACAGCGGGCCCGAGCCGACTCGGCACAGTATTGATGTTCAGGTATCGAAGCACGACATGGAGGATACGTATCTGCCGGCGTTTCGCGCGGCAGTGACGGAGGGCAAAGCGGAATCGGTGATGTGCGCCTATAACCGCGTCAATGGGCAGCCGGCATGCGCCAATACATTTCTGCTGCAGGACACGTTGCGCGGCGCATGGAAGTTTAACGGTTATGTGGTGTCGGACTGCGATGCGATTGTGGACATCTACCAAGGACATCACTTCACCAAGAGCCAGGCGGAAGCGGCGGCGGTCGCGATTAAGTCCGGCATGGACAACGAATGCGCCGACTTCTTCACCATCACAAAAGACATGCATGACTATCAGCCCTTCATCGATGCAGTGAAGCAGGGACTGCTGACGGAAGCCGATCTCAACCGGACGTTGCAGCGTTTGTTCACGGCGCGGATGCGGCTGGGAATGTTTGATCCTCCGGAGATGGTGCCATACGCGAAGACTCCCGATTCGGAGATCGACAGCCCAGAGCACCGCCAACTTGCACTCAAGACCGCGCGCGAATCGATGGTTCTGCTCAAGAATGATGGCGTGCTTCCGCTTGCGAATCCCAAGAAGATTCTGGTGGTGGGACCTTTGGCGGAATCGGTCAGCGTACTGCATGGAAACTACAGCGGGACGGCCTCGCACGCAGTTACGGCACTGGAGGGAATTCGCAAACAGTTCTCGGCAGCAAAAGTGACGTTTTTGCCGGGCACGAACTTCCTGCGCGAACAGCAAGTCATTCCGACCTCTGTCCTTTCAACGGCCGATGGAAAACCGGGGCTGACCGGTGAGTACTTTGCCGGCGAACTGACGGGCACTCCGCAGGTCGTTCGTGTGGATCCGTATGTGGATCTGCAACTGTTCCATCCCGGTCCTCAAGCCATCCGGCTTCCAGAAAACATGAAGGAATTTTCGGCGCGTTGGAGTGGATTCCTCACTCCGGCAGAATCGGGCCGGTATCAAATCGGCCTAGTCGGTTCGATGAATCGCATGTGGCTGGATGACAAGCTCATCGTCGACGACCCGGTGTTGCACGATCCGAATCCACAACTGGCGACCATCTCCCTCACCAAAGGCCATCGTTATGCGGTGAAGATCGAAGCGATGCGCGGTGGGTTCGGAACGAAGCTGGTATGGCTGGCTCTCGGTGCCGATCCCATCGTGGAAGCGGCGTCCGCAGCTAGAGATAACGACGTGGTAATTGCTGTGGTGGGCATCACCTCGAAGCTTGAGGGCGAGGAAATGAAAGTGGACCTTCCCGGATTTCGCGGCGGCGATCGCACCAGCCTGAATCTGCCGGAAGAAGAAGGGGCTCTGCTCGGAGCACTACGGGCGAGCGGCAAGCCTCTCGTCATCGTTCTAATGAATGGGAGCGCGCTGGCCGTCAACTGGGCCAACGATCATGCCAACGCGATTCTCGATGCCTGGTACTCGGGGGAAGAAGGGGGAACGGCCATTGCACAGACGCTGGCTGGAGAGAACAATCCTGCCGGACGCCTGCCCGTGACGTTCTACAAGGGCACCGAGCAACTGCCCGACTTCGACGATTACGCGATGAAGGAACGCACCTACCGCTATTTCAGCAAAGATCCGCTGTATGGGTTCGGATATGGACTGAGTTATTCCGCTTTCGAGTACAGCGGATTGAAGCTGTCTAGTCCGGAACTGCAGGCCGGTAATCCGCTCGATGTGGAAGTCGACGTGAAGAACACTTCCAAACGCGAGGGTGATGAAGTGGTGCAGCTTTACATCAGCTTCCCGAAAGTGGCGGGCGCTCCGCTGCGAGCGCTGCGCGGCTTCAGTCGCGTGCACCTTGCGGCGGGCGAGCAGAAGCACGTGAAGCTCTCGCTTGGATCGCGCGATTTAAGTTACGTGAACGAGGCCGGGGATCGGCTGGTGAGGGCGGGAGATTATCTCATCACGGTCGGCGGAGGCCAGCCGGGAACGTCGGCGGCGCATGCGGATATCCATCTGGCGATTCAGGGCGAGGAGAAATTGCCGGAGTAAGATGAGAAGAGGCGCCTGGCCGCCGATTCCGACATGATACGTAGTAACGCTCGCTCCTGTGTGATCGCATTCATAGTCCTGCTGGTTGCGGGCGCGCTGACCACTGCACGCCCGCAGGCAAACACTGCATCGAAACCCGCTGAGGCATCGGCTACTTCTGGCGGCGACAGTCCCATCAAGTTCGCGTTTCAGCCCATTGATTTCAAACTCGAGAGCGACGAGACCAAGGAATTTCACGCGCCTGAAACCATGGCGGGCGGCGTTGCGATTTTCGATTACAACAATGACGGCAAACTGGACATTTTTTTCACGAATGGCGCCGACATTCAATCCCTGAAAAAAGATTCTCCCAAGTACTCGAACCGTCTCTTCGAGAATGATGGCAAGGGACACTTCACCGATGTCACCGAGAAAGCTGGCCTCGCCGGCACTGGCTACGATACCGGGGTCGCGATCGGCGATTACGACAACGACGGCTACGAAGACATCTTCCTCGCAGGCGTCCATCGGAACACCCTCTATCACAACAATGGGGACGGAACGTTTACCGATGTGACGGCCAAGGCAGGCCTGAATAAGCCGGATGCCGAATACGGACCCCTTTGGGCTGTCGCAGCGGCATGGATGGACGTCAACAACGATGGGCTGCTCGATCTCATTGTCATCGATTATTTGAAATGGGACGTCAATCACGAGCCGGTGTGCGAAGGGTACGGCCATCGCGACTATTGCCATCCCAAAATGTACAAACCTACGCCGGACAAGCTGTTCATCAATAACGGCGATGGCACATTTCGCGATGCTTCTGTTGAGGCAGGGTTTCGCGAGCATCCAGGGAAGGGAATGGGCATCGCGATGGCGGACTCGGATCTGACTGGCAGGATGGATCTGATGGTTCCCAACGACAAGCTGATGAACCAGTTTTTTAAAAATAGGGGTGGCGGGAAATTTGAGGAAGTCGCCTTCGACGAAAACGTCGCGTTACGCGAAGACGGGACTTATATTTCGGGGATGGGCGTGGATTTCCGCGATCTCGATAACGACGGATATCCCGATATTTTCCTGGTTGCGCTCGATGGGGAAACATTTCCGCTGTTCCGGAACACAGGCAAGGGGAGTTTTGTCGAAGTGACACGGGAGAGCGGGATGACGCGGTTAAGCCTGCCTATGGCGGGATATTCCCCCACGATTGCGGATTTCGACAATGACGGGTGGAAAGACATTTTTGTTTCGCGCGGCCACGTGCAGTCGATGGCGTCGACGTCGAATCTTTCAATAGCACAACCAAACACCGTTTTCCGCAACCTGGGCGGGATGAAATTCTCGGCTCTGACCGCCGAAGCTGGTTTGACTGCGCAAGCTCCATCGCGGCATCGCGGATCAGCTTTCGGAGATTTGAATGGAGACGGGAAGCTCGACGTTATCGTCAGTGCGCTGAGCGCGCCAGCCGAGATCTGGATGAACCAAAGCCCGGGCGACCATCATTGGCTTGAGTTCAAGCTGCAGGGCACGAAGAGCAATCGCGACGGAATCGGCGCACGCATTAAGGTCGTGACCAAATCCGGGGCACAATACAACCACATGACCACAAGCTGCGGTTATGCGTCATCAAGCGCGGGCCCGGTCCATTTCGGTCTGGGCACGAACCCGTCGGCCGATCTCGTAGAGATTCGCTGGCCGTCGGGCATTGTTCAGCAGTTGAAGGATGTGTCCGCGGACCGCGTAATAGTCGTGAAAGAAGGAACCAAGTAACGTCGAGGCGACATGTGGGACCGACACCCCTCAAGACAGACTGCAGGATGCCGGCGACACGATCACAGCGCGCCGATTTGATTGAGGGCGGGATAGATCTGGCGATACTTGGTATACGCTTTCTGCATCGTCGTTGAATCCTGCGGGTCCGGCGCAATGGATTTGGCCACTCGCACTACCGCGTCGCAGGCCTGCTCCACGGTCTCCCAAGCTCCAGCCCCCACGCCCGCCAGAATTGCCGCCCCATACGCGGCGCCTTCTTCCGCCGCCACAATTTCTACTTCCCGGCCGTAGACGTCGGCTTGAATCTGCCGCCATAAAGGGGAACGCGCGCCTCCTCCGCCTAAACGAATCGAGGTCACCGGAATTTTCATTTCCTCGAAGATTGTGAATGTATCTTTCAGGCTGAAGGCCACGCCTTCCATAATGGCGCGAATCACGTGCGCGCGAGTGTGCGACGCGGTCAGCCCCAGCAGTGCCGCGCGCGCATTCGGATCGAGATGCGGCGTGCGCTCGCCCATGAGATACGGCGCCCAGAACGCGCCTTCCGAACCTGCGGGCGCGGCGCTCGCTTCTTCCGCGAATACATCGTAAGGATCGCGCCCGTCCTTTTTTCGAACGCCGGGCGACCCCTCGCCAAAGTGATCGCGATACCAGCGCAGCGATAACCCGGCTGCTTGTGTGACCCCCATAACGTGCCAGCGCCCTGGAATGGCGTGGCAGAACGTGTGCAGCCTTCCTTTCGGGTCCATGGCCGGACGATCGGTCGACGCAAACACGACGCCCGAAGTTCCAATCGTCGCGCTGACCGCGCCCGCGCGCGCAATGCCCATCCCCACAGCGCCTGCAGCCTGATCTCCGGCGCCTGCCACCACCGGAGTTCCCACCCGTAATCCCGTAGCCTCAGCGCCCGTTACGGAAACTTTGCCGCACACTTGCGGAGATTCGAACAGTGCCGGCAACAGACTTTGCGGAATCTCCGTCTTGGCCAGAACGTCTGTGGACCAGCGCCGGTTCGCGACATCGAGTAGCAGCGTCCCGGATGCATCCGCCATGTCGATGGCGCGTTCTCCGGTCAGGCGAAAGCGAACGTAATCCTTAGGCAGCATCACATGGGCGACTCGGGACCAATGGTTCGGCTCGTTCTCGCGCACCCACAGAAGCTTGGTGAGAGTGAAATTCGTCAGCGGAGGGTTACACGTCAATCGAATCAGCGTGTCGCGCCCGAACATGTCATCCAGTTCGCGGGACTGCGCCTTGCTCCGTTGATCGCACCAGATAATCGCCGGGCGGACAACTTTATCCTTCGAGTCGAGCAAGACCGCACCATGCATCTGTCCGGAAAAGCCAACGCAAGCAACATCGTCGGGCTTCAGCCCGGAGGCCTGCAATGCCTGGCGCACGGCGCTCCCAGTCGCGCGCCACCAATCTGTCGGCTCCTGCTCCGCCCAGCCCGGGCGCGGGCTGGCAAAGTTTTCGTGCTCGCAGGACGCGGATCCAACCACGCTTCCGCGCTCGTCCATGACGAGCGCCCGCGTGCCGCCGGTGCCGACATCAATGCCTAGAAAATTCATGCAGATTTCACTTTGGCAAACGGCTTCAATCAAGAACTGGGGAGCGAGAAATCATCCAACGAAGTCCTCGGCCAGTTCGCGGGAACTTTCCCTGATCGTCTGCGCCACCGACTCCTGGGACTGCCGCCGGAGGAAGAAATCCAGGTTGCCGCGCATCACCAGGTGCGGCGCCAACGCGACCTGATTCGAGCGCCGGCCTCCCTCAACCAAGAACTCATACAGCATCCGCAACGCCATTTGCCCCTGTGCTCGCGGACGCTGATATATCGTGGCAGTGACTGCTCCCGAGCGAATATACGGGACCAAGTCGGGAAATAAATCTGTGGTGATGATAGTGAGCCGGTCGAGAAGATTCGCATCGGCCGCTGCCTTCAGCACCGGTATCGAGGCTTCCGTCGTCACGTAGATTCCGGCCAGCTCAGGGTGCTCGTCGAACAGCGTCCGGCACTTCCCATACGCTTCTTTCTCAACGTCGTGATCTTCAATGGGCTCGAGCAGGCGCAGGTTGGGATAGAAAGAACGTAGGGTCGACTGGAAAGCCGAATACTTTTCGGCGTGCTCGGTGATGGCCGTATCAAACACTGTGATCGCGATCTCGCCCGGCTTCGGCCCCACAAACCTGCCCATCAGATCCGCGGCGATGGCGCCGCTGGCCAGAGTGTCCACCGCAATGATTCCCAGCCGCCCGCTGTTGGGAGCATCGGTGGCAACGCATACTACGGGAATCTGCGCTCGCGCCGCGCGCCGGATCGCGCCGCGCAGAGATTGGGGGCGGCTGGGGAAGATGATGATGCCATCCACCTTTTCGGCAATAGCGGCTTCGAGTGCCTCCTCCTCGCCTTCTCCGAGACGCGGACACGTTCTGAACTCCATCTCCAGATTTTCAAGAAGGATTGACGCGGCCTCTTCGCGAATGCCGGTGCGCACTTCGTCCCAGAATGAAGTCGTTCCCTGCAGCGTGTTGACCGAGATTCGAAGCGTCTTTTTCGAAGACAGATACCGGGCCGCGAGGTTTGGACGATAGTCGAGAGACCTGGCGGCCTCAAGCACTCTCGTCTTCGTTTCCGGGCTTACTCCCGGATTATCGTGCAATGCCCGATGCACGGTTCCAATGGACGTGCCCAGCGCCTTAGCAATGTCACGGAGTGTCGTGGGAGGCTTACCCATCATCAAGGCCCGCGTCGAGGCCGCCCGTGTACAGCCAGCACGTCAATCGGGCAAGCGGCAGCAAATCACGCCCGAAGCGTAAACGTTAACGGAAGTCCGTTAAATACGCAAGTTGGCGGAAAGAGATGTCATATTTTTCAAGGCTCCCCGTGATCTAACGCCTTGAAACAAAACACTTCTCTCAGCTTAGGGACCACTGAACTGCCGTGTAGGAACGCGCCGGCAATTCGAATTCTGTGCGCGAGGCACTGCCTGCCGGCGGATTGAATTTTTGCGGAGCAACCCTCCCCGGCGCTGCGAAACTGTTCGATGCTTTCACATCGTCTCCGGTCAGCAGCCATGCCGCCGCGACCTTCGCCGGAGACGTATCTTGCCAATGCAGTTCGATGCGCTGAGACTTTGACAAATCGCGGTTCAGCGCGAACAGGGTTACGGTACCTGCATTTTGGTCAAACGTTATCGCCGCGTCGACATAGGGAGTGTTGTCGAATCCAGGAACGTCATACCCCGGGCCCTGCAGCAAAAGATCGAGCACCGCGCCTTTGGCAAACTGTAGAGCCAAGCTGTATGGATAGTAAATTGTCTGACGAAAGAGACCGTCCGTGTTGGTCATAATGGGAGCAATCACATTCACCAACTGCGCCAGGCAAGCGATCTTCACGCGGTCGGCGTGGCGCAGCAAGGTATTAATCAGCCCTCCCACCAGCAGCGCATCTTCAAGGTTGTAAATTTCTTCCAGCAAATGCGGAGCCTCGGTGCGATGACCATCGACGGCATCCCCTGAGTTCTCCCGGTACCAGACGTTCCACTCATCAAAGGACAGCCAAAGTTTTTTCGGCGAACGCTTATGGCCACGCACCATATCGCAGACCGCCAGCGTTTCTTCAATCTGCCGTTCCATGCTCAGGTTGAGCGCAACATACCTTGCGGAATCTCCTCCCGTCTGCCGCTGATCGTCGCCAAAATAGCGGTGCAGCGAGAGGCCGTCCACATAGTCGTAGCATTGCTCCAACACCTCGCGGTCCCATTCCAGATACGTGGGCATAAAGGGGCCGCTTGATCCGCAAGCCACCAGTGTCAGCGACGGATCCACCGCGCGCATCTGCCGCGCAGAGTCGGCGGCCTTGTAACCGTATTCCGCAGCCGGCATGTGCCCGATCTGCCAAGGACCATCCATCTCATTGCCCAGACACCAGTGCTGCACTTTGTGCGGGTCGGCAACGCCATGCTGACGCCGCAGTTCGCTCCACTTCGTCCCCTTTTCGACATTGCAATACTCAACCAGCGCGGCTGCTTCCTCCGGCGTACCCGTACCCAGGTTTAAACCCATCAGCGGCAGTGTTCCCGCCGCCTTACACCACGCCATGAATTCGTTGGTGCCGAATTGATTCGATTCCATTGAATTCCACGCTTTATCGAGAACGCGGGGCCGGCTCTGCTTCGGTCCGACTCCGTCGAGCCAGTTGTATCCGGAAACGAAATTGCCTCCCGGATAACGAACGATGGGCACTCCGAGCTGCCGAATTTCATTCAAGACATCTTTGCGGAATCCATTGCTGTCGGATAGTTTGGAGCCCGGCTCATAGACGCCTTCATAGATCGCGCGTCCCAGATGCTCGAGAAACGATCCGAACAAATTACGATCGAGAGGGGCGATGGTTCTTCGCGTGTCGATGTAGATGTGCGTGGCCTTGGCGGAGTCGGCAGCCGCTTTCGTTTGCACGACAGCGGATAGTCCTCTCGCATTGAGAGTCATGCCGGCAGAGGCAGTGATCGCTGCCCCAGAAGCCTGCGTTAGAAAACGGCGGCGCGAGCGGGAAAAAGGTTTCATAGTCGTAGGCCACACAATGTACAGCACGCAAGCAAAATTTGAAAAAAATGATTGGGCTCACGACGGCCCGGCGGGATGCCGCCGCTAGGATCGGCCAACGCGACCTTTCTGATCGGGGATACCGGAGAGGCCATAAATCCAGCGGCAGATCGTGTCGCGCCATTTCATGGCTTCTCCCGCCTGGAATTCGAACCGCGCGAGAATGTCCCGGTAGCGCTCGTCGTCGATGTGTCCGGCCAGTGTTTTCCAACGCGGCACGAAACCCTCCGCCTGCTCCGCGCCTTCGTAGTGCGAGTCGTAGACGTGCTGGATCACCGTCTTTCCGGAATGCAGGACATACGTGTACGGCACGTGATGGAAGAAGAGCAATAGATTATCGGGGCAATCCTGCAAGGATTCGTATAGCTTCTGCACCGCCGGCGGGTATTGTCCGATGAAGCCGGTTCCGGTCGCGATGGTGCGATCCATGCCAATGCCATGGTGATCGGCGCGATGCCATTGTCCCCAGCCATTCTCTTCCGACGACTCCGGTCCGGGATCGTAATGATTGCCAACAATATTGGTAAGCGTTCCCGCGCCCAATGGCCCCGTGTAGTTCTCGTAAACCTGCCAGGAGTCGAATTGCAGGCGGCTGATTGCTTGCACCACTACCGGATCGTTGCCGAACGTCAGGCGGGTCCACTCCTCCACGATATCTGCTGAACTGAGGTTGGGATTCCACGCCAGTCGTCCGAAGCCGTAAAGGTTTGCCATGGCCAGCGGGCTGCCCAGCCAGTTCGCATCCATTCCAACATTGGCCACGCCGACGAACCCGCCGACCGGACGGTGAAAGACGCGGCCAGAAACAATATCTCTTACCGGCGTTGCATTCCCATCGCTGCGCATGTCGAAATCAAGCGCTTCTTTCCACATCGGCACGAGAAAGCAGAGTTGCTTCTGCTGCCCCGTGTACTCCTGGGTAATTTGCAGTTCGATGGCTTCGTTGGTGCGGCGCAGGCCCGCAAACAAGGGCGACACCGGCTCGCGCACCTGGAAGTCAATGGGACCATTCTTGATTTGAACAATCGCATTGTCCTCAAAGTCGCCGTCGAGCGGATGGAAATTATCGTAAGCGGCTTTGGCGCGGTCGTTCTTCGGGTTACGCCAGTCGAGATGGTGGTTGTAGACGAACGCGCGGTAAAAGACGACACCGCCGTGGGGCTTGAGCGCACGGGCGATCACGTTCGCCGCATCGGCATGAGTCCGTCCGTAGGTGGAGGGCCCGCTCCGGCCTTCGGAGTCTGCCTTAATGACGAAACCGCCAAAGTCGGGGATCTGGCGATAGATCTCGTCAGCCTTCTTGCGCCACCAGCCGGCGACCCGCGGGTCGAGCGGATCGAATGTGTTCAAGCCGCCGATCAACTTCGGGCTGCTCAGGTCGACGGACAGTGAGAGTTGAACGCCCCACGGACGAAACACATCGGCGATGCGGCGGACTTCCGCGATGAAGGCGTCTTCGAGAACAGCGGGCGCGGCATTGACGTTGTTCACCGTACAGCCGTTGATGCCTACCGAAGCCAGCAGCCGCGCGTACTGGCCGGCGCGGGCCAGATCGCCACGTACCTTGCCTGCGTCGAAAAAGATCGAGGGGCCGCCGTAGCCGCGCTCGATGCGACCGTCGAGATTGTCCCACTGATTCACCCAGCGAATGGGCGCATAGGGTTGCTGCACTTCATCGAAATTCGAGACGCTCTCCTCGCGCGCGATCTTGCTCAGGAGATGAAAGACCCCGTAGAGCACTCCGCGATCTGCCGACGCCGTGATAATCAGGCATTCGCTTCCCTTCACGCGTGAACTCTTCAACCAATAGGCGTCAGGTCCCAAGCGCTCGGGAGGATTCTCATTCGGGGCGAGCCCATGAAGTTGATCAATTTGCCCAAGGATGATGGCACTCGCACCCGCAAACTTGTGACTCGCCGAAAATGTGCGCCCTAACATCGGCGTGAGTCCGCGGATCAATTCCTCGCCGGCCGTCTTCAGCACCGGTGAGTCGCCCAGGACCACGACTCTGGATGGCAAGCGCTCGTAGGTCTTCCTCGCTGCCGGACTCAATGGCGCGTAGCGGAGCCATGCCTCGGCTCCCGTCTCGGAATGCGCGGGCAGTGAGAATAAGAGGGCGCAAATCGCCATCAAGACAGGACGGAAAAAGGAGGAGGTGAATGAGGTCGCGCGCATCACGATGCTAAGCAGAAAGCGATGATTGTATCGCCCCCGCGGCCCGTGCGCTTTTCGACTGTTTTCAGGATTTGATCTTCCAAGCCATCGGGATCGGGAATCAGTTCGCAGGCGGCAATATCTGTCTCGGAGGCGCCCTTGTAGCAGAGTTCGCAAACCCCCAGGCCACCCTCCGAGCGCACAGGCGGGCCGAAGACGCGGCAAGTCATGGGGCGGCTTTCGTAGAGCTCACAAAGTCCCGTTTGCGGATCAAGCACGGGACAGGGCTCGTCATTGGCGAAGTCCTCAAAGCGCCCGCGAGCTTCTTCACTTTCGCCCAGTATCCCGGTTCGTGGATTTCCGGGAAAATCTTTTCTCAGACGATTCACCGCAACGCGAGCGCGTTCTCGAATGGCCGCCGCACGTTCAGGAGCTCGCGTTTCCAGTTCCGCCAATCCGCGGCGTAATCGCATCGCGTCCAGGGGATTGATGGCAAACACGCCGATGCAGCACTGCGTACATCCCGGACGGCAAGCAAGCCATTCCCCGCTCTTGCGCGCCGACTCGGCTAGTGCGGCATCAACAATCTGAACCAGCTTCTTGTCTGCGGAGGAAGGAAAACGGAACGACACCCTTCAAGCATACCTCTGACGCTCGGTGGCGGACAGGGTCACATTTTTGGGAGTCTACCTGCAATCAGCGCACACAAGCCCAATCCCGCGCCTTAAGCAGCTTTTTCGCGGCGAGCTTTCGCTTGTTCCAGAATGCGAAACAGCAGCAGCCAGCGCTTCACGTTGGTCGTCATCAGGAAGTTCTCTTTTACGTGTTCGCGTCCGTTCACCCCGATGCTGCGCGCAAATTCCGGGTGAGTCAGCAGATACCGGATCTGAAACGCGCATCCCTCGACCGAGTGCACCAGCACTCCCGTAAGTTTGTGAATGATCTGGTTGGGAATGCCGCCAACCGCGCCGGCAATGGTCGGCTTTCCTTTCCACAAGGCCTCGGTGACGGTCAGGCCGAAGCCTTCCTTCAATGATTTCTGCACAATGATCGTCGAGGCGCGCTGGATCGCATTAATCTGAAAAGCGCACCACGGCGGCAGGTCCAGAATGATGATGTCGGGATCATTGCCCGCGGCATCTTTCACTTCCTGGAGAACGACGGCACCCTCGGGATCGTCGCTTGCTCCTCCGCCCGCAAGCACTAACTGGCAGTCCACATATTTCTTTGCGAGTTTGAAGGCCTGCACTACCCCGGTGGGATCTTTCAGGCGGTCAAAGCGGGAAACCTGCGTCACGATCGGACGGGAGCGGTCAATCCCGAAATCATCGCAGACTTGCTGAATCTGCTCGTGGGTCAATTCTTTGTTCTTTTCCGACAAGGGATCAATGCATGGATAGAACAGGTACTGCGGAATGGGCAATTGCCGCGCAAACGACTGGGCCGAAAAGATCGCCGCATCGTATTGCTCGACAAACGGACGCAAAAACTCCCAAACCTTCGGATCAGGATTTGACAGATCAATATGGCAGCGCCATACCCAACTTGCAGGCGTCTTCGAGCGCGACCGAATCAGGGCCACGGGCTGCGGATCGTGAATCACGACCATGTCCTCGTCAAAATGCATGCGCTCCCGGTTCTGCTCGTTGTACATCAGGAAGATGTCTTGCGCGGCCTTCGTCAATTCGTATGGAGTGCCGTGCAAGGCATTGTGGAACGCCTTGGTAATTTCAAAGAAATCGTTGCCGCCGGTGATCACATCCCAACGGGCCGGCACCTGGAGTTCCGACAGTAACGGCACCAGGCGGTTCAGCATCTCCGCAACGCCGCCGCCAACCGCCGTGGAATTCACCATCTTGATCGTCTTACCCTTGAGTTCCTTTGCCAGATAACGCAATGTGTCAATCTGGCCTTGGCCCACAATCGGGCGGTAATCGTCTAAATGGGGAGGAGGCGGGGGCGTCGGCGGCGTCAAGACGCTGGCAGGCAACTTTCTGGTGCCATTTCTGCGATCAGCGGAACGCCGGTCCGGCACAGGGATCGACTGCGCTCTTGTTTCCGTTGCTTCGGTGATCCCTTGGGAACCAGTACCGGACAAAGTGGCGAGCCGATCTTTTGAATTCATTACTTCCCGTCCTAGTTATTCATCGTTTGGGAAACGATGCGCGCAATCTTCAGCCGCACGCCTTCCAGTGTGTTGGTGTAGATGTCAAGGCGCTCGATCGCATCCGCCGCCTGTTCGAGGCCGACCTCCTGCTCGAGCCAGTTGGAAAAATCGTTGGACATCCGCCGCAGGCGCAGGCGCGCTTCTATGAAATGGTGGTGAATCGAATGCACGCTCACCTGATTGATGGCGTCTAGAAAGCCGGCAAGAGTATCTGGCGCGTACTTCGTCGGCAGCACAACCAGATCCGAGGCGCAAAAATAGAAGGGCTCGTTAGCCGGACGGTTCCCCGAGTTGGGATGACTTTGCAGAAACGAGTCAATGATCTCCACCATGCGGCGCCGCAGGCCCTCGATCGCCGTAAATTCCCGCACGTCAAGACTGGCCAGTTGTTCGGCCAATGCCGGTTCGTGGCATGCCGACAAACTCCAGTGCGCGAAGTCATTTGAGAATCCTTGCCGGATGAAATGATGTTCCTGCAACGTCCGAAACGTGTGCTGAAAAATGGAATCGTCAGGGCAGCGTTCGATCGCACTCAGCAGCTCGCAGAGATTTCCAGCCCTCTGCCGACCAATGCGCAGGAGGTTTTCCGACGTGTTGAAATAGAACGGCTTGTCCGGTTTACGAACCGGAGACTTCGCTGTGTCAGGCATCGCAGGCTAGTAGGTAGCACTCCGTGCCAGTTGGGTTGTCTCCGTGGCGGCGAGCCATCGCGATAAGAAATCCAGGAGTTCTGCCGGCGGCTTCAGCCACACTTGGGCCGCACTCTTGCGCGGCTTCGTCCTGACCAGGATACTTAAACCTCTCTCCCCTAACGCTCGAAACGCCCGCTCGTCCGTCAGATCGTCACCCAGATACGCCACCGGAGCATTAGGCCCCATTTCTGAAAGGACAGTCCGTATCGCATCTCCCTTGTCCAGATCGGGCATGCGCATCTCCACGCCGCCATCAAACTCGAGCAGCTTCAGGCAGGCGCGGTCCGCGATGGGAAACCACCCGACCAGAATCTTGCCACGCAGCTCTTCCGCATCCGCCGGTTCCAGAGCGCGCCAGTGCACTGCGATACTCCCCGGCTTGACTTCTGCCAGATGGTGCAGGCCCTGGTAATCCAGCCAGCGCCGGGCGTCATCCAGCACTTCGGCCACGTCCTCCGGAATCTCCGGCATCTCACAGGTCCCGTCCGGCCGCAGGCGCTGCAATCCATGCGAGCCCCAAACCTCAGGCTGCGGCTTCAACCGCAAGAAGGGATCGATTTCCCGCGCATCTCGGCCGGTCACGATGACGAGCCGCGTGCGTCCGGTCTCGATGATCTGCTGCAATCGATGTGTCAATCCCGCGTACGGGAAAGCCCGTTGCCGGTCCACCGCGAATGGCGCGAGCGTCCCGTCATAGTCGAGTAACAAAGCTGAGCGCGGAGCTTTGGCGACTGCCTCCAAAAATTCATCAATATTCTGGTGGTGTTGCATCCCTTTTCGATATGACATCAGTTTCCCCGTTCTCCGTTACAAGTGCAGGCAACGCATGCATGCCGGATACATCGTTGTTATTGGCATCCAGGCGCAACTCGCAGAGGTCGCCTATCAAACTTCCCGCCCAGCGATACACGTTGTGTTCGCGCACCACCTTTCTCATTCGCTGCATGCGCAATTCTTTTTCTTCTGAGCGCATCTCCAGCGCGGTTCGGATGGCTTCAGCCGTCTGGTCAATGTCGTAGGGATTCACTTGCAGCGCATCCCGCAACTCCCTCGCCGCCCCTGTGAAGCAACTGAGAATCAGCACTCCCCGTTCATCGTGCCGGGCCGCCACGAATTCTTTTGCCACCAGGTTCATTCCGTCGTGCAACGAAGTCACCAGGCACAGATCGGCAGCCCGGTAGTACGCTTCCACCTCTTTGTGGCTATGCTGCCGGTTCAAGAACAGGATGGGCTTCCACTGATCTGCCTGGAACCTCCAGTTAATGCGGTCGGCTTCCGCTTCCAGTTCCGCCTGCAGATCGTGATATCGCTTGATGTGCGTGCGGCTGGGCGCGCCGATCTGGACAAACGTGAACACTCCCTCGTAGCGCGGATATTTTTCCAGAAAACGTTCAATGGCCAGAAAGCGTTCCAGAATGCCTTTCGTATAGTCGATGCGGTCGACTCCAACCCCCATCAAAGCCGCCTCAACTCCAAGCGCCTTCAGTAATGAGCCGCGTTCCTCATAGGCAGATTCCTGCCGAATTTGCCCGCTATTCTCCAAACCTTCCACGCTGATAGGAAATGGCCGCAACACCGTGCGATGATCCAGACGCTGCACCGTCGAGTGATCCCAATCGATGCGCGACTCCACCGTCCGGTCTACGGTCTGCAGGAAGTTGGTGCAATGCGACTGGATGTGAAAGCCAATCAGATCGGCACCCAGCAGGCCATCCACCAGTTCCCGCTGCCATGGGCAAATCCCGAACGCCTCCGGATTCGGCCACGGAATATGCCAGAAGATCGCCAGCCGCGCATCCGGCCGGCGCTGCTTGATCATTCTCGGCAGCAGCGCAAAGTGATAATCCTGCACCAGCACCACCGGATTGCTGACGTTCTCCATTTCCTCCAGCAACGCCCCGGCGAACTTCTGGTTTACGTCGCGGTAATGTTTCCAGTCGCTCGCCCGGAAGAGCGGCCGGGTGTGCGCGATGTGACACAGTGGCCACAAACCCTCGTTGGCAAATCCGTAGTAGTACCCTTCTTCCTCTTCTTTCGACAGCCATACCCGCCGCAGCGTGTAATGGGGATCGTCCGGCGGCACCAGTAATCGATCGTGCGCGTCTACCGCTTCCATGTCCGCATCACCTGAGCCATGAGCCACCCATGTTCCCCCACACGCGCGCAGCACCGGCTCCAGGGCAGTCACCAAGCCGCTGGCTGGCTGGCTCAGTTCCACCGACTTACCTCGCCGCAAGTGAATATAGGGTTCACGATTCGAGACCACGAACAAGCGCCCGTCTTCCAGGCGCTCGCGGACGTGTATTGCCAGGCGATCGGCCGTCCACAATGACTCCCCGGTAGCCCGTAGGCGCGCTTCCAACTCTGCCGCGAACCGCGCGTTATTCAGGCTCTCCGCGAAGGTCGCCACCTCGCGAGCCAGCGGCCGGAACAGCTCCAGGTCGGGAAGCTTTACCCGCGACGACATGCGTCCGGTTCGGAGTGATCTCATCCAAACCGCGGTCCGAGCAATCGGTCCCGCCACGCTCCAGCGCACGATAAGCAATGTGATCAGCGCAATGAGGAAGACATGGGCGAGGGCGCTTAGAAATGTCCCCCACCAGATTCTCAGGCTTTCGCTGCGAATATATCCGGAGTCGTGGATGATTGCGAGGCTGCCAATCAGGTCTTCGCCATGATGCAATGGCAGGGCATAGATGTGCGTGTGCGCGTGGCCGATCTTCACAAAGGCGCTGGTGTCGTGTTCTTCCTTGAGCGCCTGCAGAACCACCGGCGGCGCACTCGCCATTAGCGACTGCAGATTCGTCGTCACCGCGAGCGGTTGGCCTTGCGGATCGTAGACCGCCAATCCCGCCAGGTGCTCGCGATTGGCAAACTGCTGAACTGTCCGCTGCAGGGTCCGGGAATCCGCGCGTTCCAGGTCGCGCTCCACATTTCCGGCGAGGCTCTCGCCCAGCAACTCAGCCCGGCGCTCCAGATCCTTTTGCATCTGCCGGTTTAGAACAAATACCTGGTAATACGAGGAGCACAGCGATACCAGCGTAACGCCGATGATGAGCGAAACGATAAGTCGCACGCTGAGTAATCGCATCTACGCGTCCTCGAATCCTGCTACTTCGCGAGAAACCAACCACGCTGGGAGTAAGCGACAGTTCCGTGAGATCCAATTACTGAACGGGACAACTTATCTGTGGACGTCATTTTGCGCGCGATCCCACTATCACAAGACGAGTGGCGTTAGGTGGCACTTCCGCCGCCGGAAACTCGATCAGACCCAAGCCTACGCCTGAGTCGCTTTGCCAGCTACTTTCTGAGGACGGAATCAGGTAAAAGGTTGCACCGAGCTTGCCAAACGCAAGCCGTTGCTTTTCATAGCTCTGGCGAGCTTTTCACAACGCCCGAATGTAATTTCTTCCCTGCTTGCTTGTGGAAAAAGACCGAGAGCAGAGGGTTCGACCTATCTCCACGATAGAGTGGCGACCGAATCCGCGCCCAGCGCGACTTCCGCCACTTGGTTCGCTTGTTTCAGGAAAATCGTCTTCCCCGCCCCAGAGTTCGTGATGACGAGTATTTTCTGCCCATCAGGATTCTCGAACGCAACCTGATCCACTCCCGCCGTTGTGGAGGCGGATTCGAAGCGCCTCGCACCTCGCTTCACGCTCCGCGAAAAATGCGCGCACCCCCAATACTGCCCGCTGCGCGTGATTTCCTTCGTCTGTGAATGAATCGTCACCATCCCGCCGCACGAGAATGGACCAATGTTCGGACGCCCCTTTTCGTCGAGAGCCAGATTCCACCCCGTCGCACACTGGCTCCAGTTGCGAATGGCCTGCGTGAACGTCTGGGCCCACTTGGCCCAATCGGTCGCGTAATCCGGCTGGGTATAGTCCGGACCACCTTCGGTCCAGTACATTTGCACGTCCGGATGTGCTGCGTGCACTTTGCTCATCATGTCGGGCGTACCTACATAGCCATGCCAGGCGAGCGCATTGCAGTACTTGCGAAGATCCGGATCGTCCAGTTCGCAGATCGCGCGTCCCCACAAGTTGTAATTGTGGTCGAGAATCCAGATCTTCGTCCCAAGCCCGCTCTGCTGGAGCGCCGGGCCTAGATGATTCTTTACGAATCCGATCTCATATTCCTGCGGCCAGGAACAGGCAGGCATGCGGCCATCCTGATCGGTATCCACTTCGTTCTGCACCGTGACAGCCTGGATCGGCACGCCTTCTGCCGCATAGCCCTGCAGAAACTTCACGAAGTATTGGGCGTAGGCGGGAAAAAAGTGCTGCCATATTGATCCGCCCAGCATTGTGCCGCTGGATTTCACCCAACCCGGAGGGCTCCACGGCGATGAAAACAGGAAAAGGTCCGGGTTCACCTTCCGGGCTTCCCTCATCATCGGCAGCACATAAGCCTGATCGTGCGCCAGCGAGAAGCGCTTCATCTCCGGATCAGGGGCGCCTTCGTCGTAGCTGAAGACTTCGGTCGAATAGTCGCTTGCGCCAATGCAGGTCCGGCAGACGTTTAGCCCCATTTCAGAAGGATGAAACAGATCGTGGAACAGTTCTTCCCGGGCAGGTGCCGATAGGCGATTGAACGTGAAGCAGGCCGCGTCAGTGAATGCCGCCCCGAACCCCAGCATCTCCTGATACTTGGTCGTCGGATCCAGGGTAATCGCGTTCTCCACCGCGGCAGTGGTGGCTCGCCAATTCAGCGGCTTGGCTGCGGCATAGCGCTGGCTGCCACCGGTAACGCGAACCGTAATCTCTCCTTCCGGAGAAGGGGGGATAGAGGCGGGGGCTGCAGCCGCCAAATCGGCAGCGGCTGTAGCAGCAACCCCGACTGCGGATAACTTCAGAAAAGTCCGTCTTGTCTGTTCGCTGGACATACAGTTCTCCTAGTCTCCAATGGAACTCGTGAGTATAGTGCGAATATGGCCAATTACACGAGGACCGCAATGAAACCTCATTGGCGCCCGATCTTTTTCAGCGCAATCTTCCTGTTCATATGCCTCACCTCGAACGCGCAAACCAGCGCTACCTCCTCAAAATGGACTCTTGCCTGGAGCGATGAATTCAACGCTCCCAACGGTTCCGCACCGGATCCTTCCAAATGGGTTCTGGAAACGGGAGGAGGAGGCTGGGGCAATCAGGAGCTCGAGTACTACACCGCGCGCCCGCAGAATGCGGTGCAACGCGATGGGAACCTCGTGATCACCACTCTGAAGGAGAAGTACACAGGTGCGGATGGCGTTACGCGCGACTACACCTCTGCCCGCCTCAAGACGCAGGGCAAATTCGCACAAGCCTATGGACGTTTCGAAGCCCGCATCAAAATTCCTCGCGGGCAGGGAATCTGGCCGGCGTTCTGGATGCTCGGCGAAGACATCGACAAGATCGGCTGGCCCGACTGCGGCGAGATCGACATCATGGAAAATATCGGCAAAGAGCCGTCCACCGTTCATGGCACGATTCACGGTCCCGGCTACTCCGGCGACAAGGGCATCGGAGATCCCTTCAGCTTGCCCACCGGCCAGCGCTTTGCCGACGACTTCCACATCTACGCCGTTGAGTGGGAACCTGAGGCCATCCGCTTCTATGTGGACGACCACCTCTACGCCACCCGCACTCCGGCGGAATTACCCAAAGGAACGAAGTGGGTCTACAACCATCCATTCTTTTTATTGCTGAATGTGGCCGTCGGAGGCAGCTGGCCCGGCGATCCCGATGCTACCTCCACCTATCCGCAAACTATGCTCGTGGATTACGTTCGGGTATACACCGGACCGCGTGAGCAGCCGACATCGAATTCCGCGCAACACTAACGTCGGTTGCTCGTCTTGTAGAGAGATTTTGTGAAGCGGGTGAGTTGGCACTCACATCCCTTCCTCAGATAAAATCGGTGCCTGTTTTCCCGATGTATTCACCCCCAGTCTAAAACAGCAAGGAGTCAGGTATGAGCAAGGTTCGAGTTCTGGTCGGCACACGCAAAGGAGCATTCATTCTCACCGCAGATGGCAAGCGCGACAAATGGGAGGTGAACGGACCCCTGTTCGCGGGGTGGGAGCTTTATCACCTGAAGGGTTCGCCTGCCGATCCCAACCGCATCTATGCTTCGCAGACCAGCGGATGGTTTGGGCAGGTCATTCAGCGTTCGGACGACGGGGGCAAGACGTGGTTCCAGCCCGGAACGCCTCCCGGTGAAACCACCGGCCCAGGAGGCATGCCCAAAGGCGAGAGCAACAAGTTTGTCTACGACGATTCGCCCGAGACGGGTGCGCCCCTAACGACGCATCAGTGGTACGACGGCACGCAGCATCCTTGGCAGTTCAAGCGCGTTTGGCATCTCGAGCCATCACTTACGGAACCTGATACCGTCTACGCCGGAGTCGAAGACGCTGCCCTCTTCCGCTCGACCGACGGCGGCAAGAACTGGAAGGAACTTCCGGGCCTGCGCGGCCACGGCACTGGCCCGAAGTGGCAGCCGGGCGCGGGCGGCATGTGCCTGCATTCGATCCTTCTCGATCCCAAAGATCCGAATCGGATTTACATCGCGATCTCCGCCGCGGGGGCCTTCCGCACCGACGACGGCGGCAAAACCTGGAAGCCCATCAACAAAGGTCTCTATTCGAAATACATTCCCAACCCTACCGCCGAAGTCGGACACTGCGTGCACCACATCGCGATGAATCCCAAGCGGCCGGGAGTGCTCTTCATGCAGAAGCACTGGGACGTCATGCGCTCCGACAACGCCGGAGATCAGTGGAACAAGATCAGCGGTAATTTGCCCACGGATTTCGGATTCGTCATCGACGTGCACGCGCACGAACCCGAAACGATCTATGTCATTCCCATCAAGAGCGATGGCGAGCACTATGTGCACGAAGGCAAGTTGCGCGTGTACCGCAGCAAAACAGGCGGCAACGAATGGGAGGCCCTGACCAATGGCCTGCCGCAAAAAGATTGCTACGTAAACATTCTGCGCGATGCCATGGCCGTCGACTCGCTCGATAAGTGCGGCATTTATTTCGGAACTACGGGCGGCCAGGTCTATGTCTCTCCCGATGCGGGAGACTCGTGGTCTCCGATTGTGCGGGATCTGCCGGCAGTACTGTCAGTCGAGGTGCAAACGCTGAAATAGAGAGGTTGCAGTATCGGCGTGCCCGGGTCCCGGCTAAAAATTGGGGCGTCGACAAACGAAGCCGAACCGGCTTTTGACTTCCAGCAGCCTGAATGTTAGCGTCTGTTTCGATTTGCCCGAGGAGAACAACATAATATGAGAAAGGCGTTCATCGCCGTCGCCGTACTGTTGTCATTCGCCGCCACAGCGGCAGCGCAGCAAAAGCCGCAGGCAGCTAACCCGCATCGTATGGCATCTCCGCTTGAGGCGAAGGTTCGCAAGCTCTGGGAGAATTTCAAGAACAAAGACAAGAAGAGCCTGGCGGCGATGCTCGACAACGGATTTCGCATGTTTGAAGAGGGCCTCAGCACCTTTGGCGACAAGAACGCCGAAGTCAACGCGGTAGATGATTTCGAACTCGTCAGCTATACGCTGAGTGACTTTACCGTGAAATCGCTCGGTCCCAATGCGGCGCTGGTTACATACATGGCGCAGTACGAAGGCAAGTCCGGCGGCCAGACCAGCAAAGCCAAAAGCGTGTTTGCCGAGGTCTGGATTCGTCAGGGCACTGAATGGAAAGATTCCTACCTGCAGGAAACCTACGTAAAGTGAAGGTGCGGTTGAGATGCCGGTAACGATCCGAGTTGAACTGCCCCAGCATCTGCGGACTCTGGCGCACGTTGGCCACGAGGTGCCCATTGAGGTCGAGGGCCCAGTAACCCAGCGCTCCGTGCTTGATGCGCTCGAGGCTCGCTATCCCATGCTGAAAGGAGCGATTCGCGATCACGTCACAAAAGAACGGCGCGCCTTCTTGCGGTTCTTTGCCTGCCAGGAGGATCTTACGCACCAGCCGCCCGACGCTCCCTTGCCGGAAGCGGTAGTCTCCGGCAAAGAGCCATTTCTCGTGATCGGCGCAATCGCTGGAGGCTAGGGATTACGAAGGATGCCCATGGCTGCGTGATAACATTTCTGCCGTGCCCATCAGCGATACCACCCCCGAAGCGCGAGAGCTTCAACTTAGGATTCAACGGTCGATGTCAGGCGTGGACCGCATGCTTCTCGCCTACGAGATGAGCATGTTCGCTCGCGACCTGTGCCGCGCGCGCGTTCGCACAGAGCATCCCGATTGGGATGAGGCGCAAGTGGCACGCGAGCTTCTGCGAATCGCATTTCTGCCGCACCCCCTGCCAGAACGCATGCGATGACCATTCCCGACCTGTTTCGCGGGATCACAGCAAAATTTGATGAGGCTGGCATTCCTTACATGCTGACCGGATCCTTTGCCAGCGCGCACTATGGCAGCCCGCGATCGACTCAAGACATTGATTTTGTAATCGCCGCAACTCCAGCACAGTTGCGACAACTCATAGAACGTTTGGATGGTGACCACTACTATGCGGATCTGGGAGCGGCGCTCGAAGCTCATAAACGTGAGTCTTTGTTCAACCTAGTCGATCTGACCACAGGATGGAAGATCGATCTGATCTTCCGAAAGTCACGTCCCTTCAGCCAAGAGGAATTCCGCCGCCGCCAACGAACGAGCCTCGAAGGAGTCGAGCTTTATATTGCAACCGCGGAAGATGTCGTCATCGCAAAGCTAGAATGGGCAAGACTATCCGAGTCACAAAGTAGAAGATGTGGCTGCAATACTACGCGTACAACGCGAAGCACTCGACCGAGATTACCTGGAAAAGTGGATTTCCGAATTAGGGTTGGATCAACATTGGGACACTGCAAACCAACGTGTTTAACGTCAACTGGACGTGATTGGTTAGGTCGACACATCTCGCGATCTCAGCCGCGTGCAATCTGAATCAGTTTAGGCAGCACGTGCCCGAACGATGACGTCGGGGTCGCCTGCCCAAATTCGAAATAGAGTTTGCGGTACAGGTCGTAGAGTTCGCCATATACGCGCTGCGTCTCCGCTTGCGGTTCGTACACCAGGTGTGCAGGACAAATCTGGTCCTGCGCCTCACCAATAGTCTTGAACGTTCCCGCGGCAAGGAAAGCGAAGATAGCTGATCCCACGCCGGTCACCTTTCCGCTCGGAACCAGCACCGGACGGCCCAGCACGTTCGCATACACCTGATTAAGGACCGGATTGTTCTGCGGAATACCTCCGCCATTGATCACGCGCTGCGTGGGTGCGCCGTATTCGTTCATGCGATCGAGGATCACGCGGGTGTGAAACGCGGTGCCTTCGATCGCGGCAAACAATTCGTCTTGCGCGGTGTGCAGCAGGTTCCATCCAATCGTCATGCCGCCCAGATTCGGATTGACAAGCACCGTGCGGTCGCCATTATCCCAGGTCATGCGCAGCAGGCCGGTTTGTCCCGCTCGATAGCTGCTGAGATCTTTGCTCAGTTCTTCGACGGTGGTATTGGCCCGCCGTGCAATCGCGCCAAAGATGTCGCCCGTCGCCGAGAGTCCGGCTTCAATGCCGGTGAACTGCGGATGCACGCTGCCGGGCACCACTCCGCACACGCCCGGAATCAGTTGCGCTTTGGGCGCGTACGCGATAATGCACGTTGAGGTGCCGACCACGTTTACCACGTCGCCCTCGCGAGCGCCGGCGCCGATCGCATCCCAGTGCGCGTCGAAAGCGCCCACTGGAATTGGAATGCCTGCTCGCAAACCGAGTTTCTCAGCCCATTGCGGCGCTAGCATCCCGGCAATTTGGTCGGAGGTTGCGTACTCGCCATCCATTTTTGCGCGCACGCCTGCCAGCAGCGGATCCACTTTCGCCAAAAAGCTCTCCGGCGGCAGCCCGCCCAGCGATGGATTCCACATCCACTTGTGTCCCATCGCGCACACGCTGCGCTTCACGCGGCTTGCGTCGGTGATGCCGCACAGGGTGGCTGCCACCATGTCGCAGTGCTCGAATGCGCTCACGAATTTCGCGCGCTTGTCTGGATTGTGTCGCAGCCAGTGCAGCAGCTTTGCCCATCCCCATTCCGACGAGTAGACTCCGCCGCACCATTCGATCGCTTCCACCTTCTCCAGGCGCGCCAGCTCCGTGATCTGAGCCGCTTCCTGCTTGGCCCGGTGATCGCACCACAAGTAGTAGTCGTCAAGCGGAACCATGCCCTCGCCCACAGGAATGACGCTCGAGCCGGTCGTATCAAGCCCAATCGCTTCCACCTGATCGCCTGAGATTCCCGCCGACTTCACCGCCAGCCGAGTGGCCTCGGCGAGGGCACGCATGTGGTCGTCGTGGGATTGCGTGGCGAAGTCAGGATCTTCGCGCTTGCGATGCAGGGGATACTCGGCGACCGCGGAGGCAAGCAGGCCGCGCTCGCTATCCACAATGGAGACGCGAGCGCTGAGCGTCCCAAAATCTACTCCCGCTACGATGGCCATGATTCAGTAATAGGTCATTCTTCGTTATTCGCTAGTCGTTGGCCGTCGCGACCTTCGCGATCGTACTTAGCATTGCGCTTGCTGGCCGTGCCAGTACATCTGCCAGCCGAGATACCGGACGGCAGCCTCGTGCACCGCACCGGCAGTGGACGAGAAATTGGCCGCCACATGATGCTCGAATCCGTTTTCACAGATATAGTGCAGAAGCTTCTGCAACGCTGTAATCTGCACCACGCCGACGCCGCCGAACGTGTTCAGGGAGTCGCTGGTGAATGCGCCTTCTCCAACGTAGCCTCGCATCACGCCTGCAGTGTCGTCGGTGGAGAAGCGGGCAAAGCTCATCGCGCCCGGCTTCACGCGGCCGACGACCGTGCCGAACGTATTTTCTTTCCCCACCGTGCCCGCGATGATCTCCTGGAAGTCCATGCGGACGTCCTGGAAGAAATGTTTGGGCAAGTTGCTGCAGTGAAAGCAGACAGCCTTGTTGGGATCGTCGCCGTAATTGTTGTTCCAGTCGAGCAGCGCGCTGGGCGTCTCCGATGCGAGCGCGAGCGCGTGCATGCTGAGTGTGCCGCAAACGTCCACTTCGCATGCCGCGGGAAACAAGTTGTTGCTCATCATGCTCATGATGGTGCAGGGCACGACGCCGAAGTATTCCTCCATCGAGGTCCAGCACTGTACCGCGCTGATCCGCAAATCGGCCTGCTTCATCCAATCGTCGATGACGTAACCCAGCTTCGCCATCTTGATCAGGGCAGCGTCCGGAACTCCGCTCGTGGTGACATACTTGCGAATTTCCGCCAGCTTCCCTTGCACGCCTGAATGATCGTCCTTCAACTTGCCGATGCGCCCGAAGACCTCCGACAGATCCAGCGTTTCTGTCGAGATCCCACTCCCTTCAAGTAATTTTTCGCTATAGCGCACAGTATTGAAAGCCGTGGGTCGCGCCCCGATGCTCCCAATGCGCAGGTTGCGGAAACCGTTGACCACCCGACACACCGCCGCAAACCAGGCAAGATCCTGGCGGAAATCGTCCGAGTCAGGACTGACCGTGTGCAGGCGCGTCAACGAATAGGGAATGCCATACTGCCTGAGGTTGTTGCAGGCCGACATCTTTCCGCAGAAGCTGTCGCGACGGTGCAGGATGGTCATCTTCGTTGCATCATCGGGAGTGGCCTGCACCAGCACGGGCACATCGAGGCGCGCGAGGCGGAGTGTGTCGGCGATGGCGCGTTCGTCACCGAAATTGGGCAGCGAAACGATGACTCCATCAATCCGGTCACGGTTCTTCTGAAACAATGCTGCGCAGCGCTTTGCTTCTTCGTGAGTTTCCACCGCGCCGTGCTTGCTCTCTTCCGGCCCTAAGACAACGCAATCCATACCGGCATTGGCCAGCGCCTGGATCATCTCTTCGCGTCCTGCTTTCGCCAACTGGTCGGGAAAGAATCCTCGGTTCCCGATGATGACGCCCATCGTCATTTTTTTATTTGCCATATGAGTCCTTCTGAATGATTCCTACGTTAAGAATTACCTGCCATCCGAGCGCGTTCGCGCGCGGGTGAAAAGCGCACACTGAAGAACACGCCGAGAATGAACAAAATCCCACCCCACCACACGTTGGCATGCAGGTTGTAAAGCACAACCTGGTTCACGGGCGGATGCACCAACTCGTACACACCCGTCGCGCAGATCACGGCTCCGTTGACCGCCAACGATACGCCGATGAAAAACCAGATCGAGAGCGAGCCGCCAGATTTCATCGTTCCTCCCTACCAGAAAATGATCTGCAGAATAATGAATACAGCCGCCACCACCGCTCCCCAGAACAGCGGGCTCTTGATTATGGTCACGTGTTCGGTTTTTGGAATCGGCGTCAGGCCATAGACCAGGTCAGCCAGTTCAGCATCCGGTTTCGGCTTGGTCATCATACTGACGACGACCGTAACGATGACGCAAATCAGGCAGCACCAAAGCGCGCGAAACATGTTCTGCGCCTGATCCTGGGCTTGCATGGAAAGAGCGACATACCTCACCGCGTTAGGATCGATCTTCACCCAGACATACATACCGATCGAGGACAGGGTTCCAGCGAACAGTCCCCAGAATCCAGCCGCCGGGGTGGCGCGCTTCCATAACATGCCAAGAATTACCGTGCCGAATAGAGGAGCAATAAAGAAGCTGAAGAGTGCCTGGACGTAGTCCATGATGCTTTGAGCGTACATGGCGAAGTAAGCGGTCACGATGCTGACGATGACTCCTACGATCGTGGTCCAACGGCCCATCGTCACTTTCGACTCGTCTGAGGCATTCTTGTTGATCAGAGCGCCATAGATGTCATAGGTCCACACCGTGGTGAAGGCGCTGACATTGCCCGCCATACCCGACATGAACCCCGCGATCAAGGCCGTGATGCCCAGGCCCAGCAAGCCCGGTCCGCAGTAGCGCGCCAGCATGAGGGGCAAGACTTCGTCATATCCGTGCAATCCCTGTGCCTGTCCAGCTTTGGACCAAGCCAGGTCTGCGGGCACGAGGCGCAGAAGGTGCCCTTGCGGATCGCGCAGCAGCGCCAGCCCGAGCAGGCCGGGAAGAATGACGATGAACGGAACCATCATCTTGAAGGCGGCGCCGATAATAGGAGCGAGTTCTGCGGAGCGCAAATCCTTGGCCGACAGCACTCGCTGCACGACCAGGAAATCCGTGGTCCAGTAGCCCATCGAAATTACTGCTCCAAGACCAAACACGATGCCAACCCAATTGATGCCCATAGGGTTGGCGCTGAAGGTTCCCAAGGTCGACCACAAATGTGTGTACGATCCAGGATTGGGAACTCCTTGCTCGGTGAGATTAGACAGGATCTTTGCCTGCAATCCGCTCCAGCCTCCGGCCTCGATCAGGCCGAGAATCGGAATCAGCAGAGCTCCCGCCCAGATCAAGAAGAACTGAAGAACCTCATTGAAAATTGCAGACCGCAATCCGCCGAGGGCCACATAGATTGCCACCGTGATCGACGAGACCCAGATGCTGAAGTGAATGTCCCAGCCCAGAACCACGCGCATTACGACGGCCATGGCATACATGTTGATGCCGCTCATCAACACCGTCATGAAGGCGAACGAAATCGAAGACAGAGCCTGCGCGCCCTGCCCGTAACGCAGCTTCAGATATCCCGGGACGGAATGCGTTTTGCAGATGTGATAGAAGGGCATCATCACCAGGGCCAGAAACAACATGGCCGGAATGGCGCCGATCCAATACCAGTGCGCCGCCAGGATTCCGTACTTGTAGGAATTGCCGGCCCAGCCCATTAGTTCAAGCGACCCGAGGTTGGCGGACAGAAAAGCCAGGCCCGCGACCCACGCCGTCATCTCGCGTCCGGCCATGAAGAAGTCTTCGCCGGTATTCGCTTGTCCTTTCAGGTACAAGCCGATCGCCAGCACCAGCGCAAAGTAGAAGACAATGATCACCAGATCCACCGGGGAAAGATGCACCAGCTTGGCAGAACTGAACAGCAGGAGAGCAGGATTCATTGCGTCTTCACCTGTCCGTAATAGGCGTTGCGACCGTGTTTCCGAAGGAAATGCTTGTCGTGCAGTTCGCGGGCTAGCGGCGTAGATTCAGCGTTGATTACGAGCGTGTGATAAGCCATCTTGGCCACGTATTCCACGATGACCGCATTATGCGCGGCGGCGCTGGCGCTTGCTCCCCAGCAAAATGGAGCATGCCCCGCCACAAGAACTGCGGGAACCGCGTCCGGATCGAGTTTGGAGAATGTTCGGCAAATGGCCTTGCCGGTTTCTAACTCGTACTCGCCCGAAATCTGGGCTGCGCTCAGGCACTCCGTCACCGGGATCGGTCCGTGAAAATAGTCGGCGTGGGTGGTCCCGAAGCATGGGATGGGCTTCTCCGCCTGTGCCCAAGCCGTGGCGAATTCCGAATGCGTGTGGGCGACGCCCCCGATATTGGAAAACTGTTTGTACAACTCTAAGTGCGTCGCGAGATCGGAAGACGGGCGAAGCTTGGTGTCGACCGTGGCGCCCTCCATATCCGTAAGAACCATGTGCGTGGGAGTCAGCTGCTCGTAGGGAACCCCACTGGGCTTGATGGCGACCAGTCCTTCGTCCCGGTCGATGGCGCTGACGTTGCCGAAGGTATAAAGAACCAGCCCTCGGCGAACCAGTTCCAGGTTAGCCTCCAGCACCTCTTCGCGCAGCGTTTTCAGCAGCATGGGAAATGACAGGGTTCTGACGTTCGCGCCCCTACAAACGCCTTCCGTAAACGTTTACGCAAGGGAGAACATTAAACGGATTTATTCGCCTTGTCAAAGCTGCTGACGCGCCAAGAAAATTCACCCCCGGAGGGCACAGTGGCTCAACGAACCGGTCAAGCAGGCTTCACTTTCCAGTAGACCGCGTACCGTTCGTGGATGACCTTATTGAGAGGCACGAGGGTGATCGGTTCGGATTGTCCGGCTGTCTGGAAAGTGAGCGGCTCTTTTGAGCCGGGCTCAATCCAGGCCGTGGGATGGGCGGGATTGGCGACGATGTCTGGAACTTTGCTTTGTGTTCCTGATTTGGGGCCCATGCCGCTGAAGCTCATCTCCTGGGTCACCGGTTCGAACCGGCCCGCCAGAACCAGCGGTCCATACATGGCCGCCTGCATGCTTTCGTCATCGGGCATGGGCGCGGTGTGGAGCTTCATCGGAAGAGTGAGTTCAATCTTGTCCCTGTTCCTCCATATCCGATTCAGAGTCAGATAGCTGCCTGGGCTCGAAAATACCGGAAGAGCCGCGCCATTGATTTTTATGCTGCCAGTTTCTGCCCAGTAGGGAACGCGAAGTTTCACCGCTAATTGGGTGGGAGTGTTGGTCGCAATCGTGATCGTGGTTCCTTGCTCCTCAGGAAAACGAGTCGCTTGTTGCAGGCGCAAGCCTTTCTCCGGCCAGTCCAGTTGCGAATCGATGTAGAGGTTCACATACAGCGAATCCTCGTCGTGGAAATAAATCGTATCGGCGAGCTTCGCGTACTCCTCCGAGCCCGTACCGGTGCAGCACCAGAAGGAGTCCATCGGCTTGCCAAAAGTCTTCCAGTAGCCCGAGGCGAGCGGGAGGTAGTACATCATGGTGCCATCTTCAGGATTAATCGTGCCGAGGCGGTGATTGAATAGCGCGCGCTCGTAGTAGTCCATATAACGCGCCTCGGGGGACCAGCCGAACAAGTGGCGCGTGAGCTTCATCATGTTGTAAGCGCAGCAGCACTCCGTTGTGCTGGGGCCGAGTTCGGTGGAGAGCTTGCCGGGATCGGTGTTCCACGATTCGTTGTTGCTGGTGCCTCCCGTGCAATAGGAGCGCTCGCTGACCACTTCATCCCAAAAATATTGCGCGATATCGCGGTATCGTGGCTGCCCGGTGAGTTCGTAATAGCGGGCAGCGGCGATGACCTGGGGAATGTGCGTGTTGACGTGGAGGCCCTTGAGTTCGTCTCGATGCGCGGCTAAGGGATCGAAGAACACCTTCTTGTCGAAGCGCTGCGCAATCTCGAGATAATCTTCCTTTCCGGTGACGGCGTAAAGATTGGAGAGGACTTCGCCCATGCCTCCGAACTCGGTGCCCAGCACGCGCTGCATGTGCTCGTAGCCCAGCGGGTAGGTATAAAGATCAACCCACGCAGCCATTTTCTGAACCATATCGAGAGCGTGTTCATTGCCGCAGTAGGTGTACATGTCGAGCAGCCCGGCCATGATTTTGTGCAATGTATAAAACGGAGCCCAGACTTGCTGGCGCTCGCGGAGGCGATCGAAAAATTCCACGGGGAATGCGCTGAGATAGCCGCTCTTCATCGCCGCCTGGCATTTGCCGAGCTCGGCGACCACAAGGTTGGTGTTCTTCTTCAGATCTTCATCACCGCAAGACGCGTACATAAGCGCGCACGCGGAGAGATAATGCCCGCCGGCATAGTGGCCGCGGAGTTCGCAGTCGGGCTTTTCCCAGCCGCCCAGAGGTTCCGCCGAGGACACAAGTCCGGCATTAAGGCGGAAGGTATGCAGCAGGCGATCGGGAGGCAGAGAGCGCAGGAACTGGCGATCGGCTTCCATGGCGGCCTTGCACGGCCCTTCTCCCAGGCGAACCTGCCTCATCGGAAACGGGAGCGCCTTCCACGAAACTTTCTCGCGCGTGACGGACTTGCCATTTCTGTCGATCGTATTCACGACGGGATCTTGCAATGGCGCGGCTTTTGCCAGTCTCGGCAAGAACGTGGATGCTGCTACGGTGGCGCTTGCGGATAGGAAGTGCCTGCGGGACCAGGATGTGAGATCAGGCATGCGTATCTCCCGTCGTAGATATTGTCTACACTTAAGCTCGAACTGGCGAAGCTTGCGACCAGTAAACCAAGGTACACGAGGGAAGCGGGGGAACCAAACCTGGGATGAGCGAGAAGCTTTACGACGTCGTGATCGTTGGGGCGGGCATCGTGGGCGCCGCTTGCGCCGACGAGTTCGCGCGGCGCGGAATGCGAGTTGCCGTCGTTGACGGCGATGTCGTTGGCAGCGGAGCAACGGCGGCAGGGATGGGACACATCGTCGTGATGGACGATTCCGAGGCGCAGTTCGCGCTGACTCGGTATTCGCAGCAACTTTGGCAAGCCTTGCGTCCGGAATTGCCCGATGATGTCGAGTACGAACAGTGCGGAACCATCTGGGTGGCGGTGGATGAGGAAGAAATGGCCGAGGTGCGGCGGAAGCACGACTATTACTCGAGGCGGGGTGTGCCGGCCGAGGTGCTTGATTTCGCCGCTGTCCAGGCGCTCGAGCCGAACTTGCGCAAGGGCATGGCCGGTGGCTTGCTCGTCCCCGAGGATGGCGTGTTATATCCCCCTTGCGCGGCCCGCTTCTTGATCGAGCGCGCGCAGCAACACGGAGCTGTGGTTCACCTTGGAGGCTCTGTCGAACAAATCGGGCGCGGACACGTGCGGCTCACCGGTGGGCGCGAGTTGCGGGGCGGTAAAGTCGTGAATGCAGCCGGTGCTTGGGCCGCAGATCTCATGCCGGGGCTGGAGATCAAGAAGCGCAAAGGGCATCTGGTAATCACCGACCGCTATCCGCGTTTTCTTCGACATCAACTTGTGGAATTGGGCTATTTGAAGAGCGCGCATTCCGTGACCAGCGATTCGGTCGCATTCAACGTGCAGCCTCGGCGGACAGGGCAAATTCTGATCGGTTCGTCACGCCAGTATGGCGCTGAACACAAGGAGGTGGATCACGAGATTCTGCGAAGAATGCTGCAGCGTGCGCAGGATTACATGCCGAGCTTGGCAACGCTGTCGGCGCTGCGAACGTGGACGGGGTTCCGCGCCGCGACTCCCGACAAGCTCCCCCTGATTGGCCCCTGGCCGGGAGACGATGCTTTGTTTCTGGCAACCGGACACGAGGGGTTAGGCATTACAACATCGCTCGCCACCGCGAAAATTCTCGTGGACCAGATCATGGGCATGAGACCGCCGATTCCCATAGAACCGTACTTGCCGGCGCGAATGAAGAAAGAAGTAATCGGGAGAATTGCAGATTAGAGATTGCAGAAGTCAGAAGTCAGATTGCAGATTGAAAATTCAACCTAGTAGTGCGCTCACTTCGTTCCGAAATCTGAAATCTACAATCTGCAATCTGATGTGACTAATGATGCCTGACGACATCACATTACACGTGAATGGAATTGCGGTCTCCGTTAAACCCGGAACAACCGTCGCGGTTGCCATGATGATCGCCCGGGACGCGTGCCGCACGTCAGTCACCGGCGAACCCCGCGGTCCGCTGTGCGGCATGGGGATTTGCTTCGAATGCCGCGCAGTTATCAACGGGAAATCACATTGCCGCAGCTGCCAAATTTTGTGCGAGCCTGGAATGGATATCAGAACCGATGAGTAGCCATTCACAGCAGCACTTCGATGTGCTGGTAATCGGCGGCGGGCCCGCGGGCATGGCTGCGGCCGTACGCGCGTCAGAGGGCGGAGCGCAGGTCGCGATCGTAGATGACAACGTGGCACTGGGCGGGCAAATCTGGCGGGGAGCGGAGCACCACGATCGGATGGCGGCCTCCTGGCGTGACCGTCTAAAGCGAGCTGGAGTTGCCCTCGTGTGCGGGATGAGAGTCGTGGATCAGCCGGAAGCCGGAGTGTTGTTGGCCCAGGCGAATGATGAGATCTCCGAACTGCGCTACAAGCATTTGGTCCTGGCGACTGGAGCACGTGAGCGCTTCCTGCCGTTTCCGGGATGGACGCTGCCGAATGTGATGGGAGCCGGCGGACTGCAGGCAATGGTGAAGGCTGGCTTACCCATTTCCGGCAAGCGCGTGGTTGTGGCCGGGTCCGGGCCGCTGTTGCTGGCGGTTGCGGCGCATCTACGAGAGCAGGGGGCCGACGTTCTAATGATTTGTGAACAAGTCCCGTGGAGCAGCTTGGCTGCCTTCGGCGCGGCGCTGGCGCGATTTCCAGAAAAGATTACACAGGCGCTGCAGTTGAAGAAAAAGCTTGCGGGCATTCCCTTCGCGGCCGGTAGTTGGCCCATTGCTGCTGAGGGCAAAAAGCAACTCGAGTCGGTCACGATATCGCGCGCCGGCAAACTCGAAACCGTTGCCTGTGACTACCTTGCCTGCGGATTCCATCTGATTCCCAATGTTGAGCTGCCATTATTCCTCGGATGCGCGATGAGCGGAGACTTCGTGCAGGTGGACGATTTCCAACGAACGACCGTGCCGGGAATCTTCTGTGCGGGGGAGCCAACCGCCATCGGTGGAGTCGAGTCCGCGCTCGTCGAAGGCGAGATTGCCGGCTTGGCATCCGTCGGCAACGAGCGTGAGGCAAAACGACTTTTTCGACAGCGGGGGAAAGGACAACGCTTCGCGCGATTATTGGAACAGACCTTCCGCTTGCGTCCCGAGTTTAAAAATCTGTGCAACGCCGAAACGCTGGTCTGCCGCTGCGAGGATGTGACCCACTCTCGGCTGCAACGGCACACGTCGTGGCGGGAGGCGAAGTTGCATACCCGCTGCGGCATGGGTCCGTGTCAGGGCAGAGTGTGCGGGTCTGCGGTGGAATTTCTTTTCGGCTGGAAGCCTGATTCGGTGCGGCCGCCAATATTTCCCGCGACCGTGGAGAGTTTAGCTGGAGTTGCGCCTGCTGACTAAGGAAGTCTCAGTGGCAAGCTGCCGATATTTCATGCCATTCTGTAGTAGGAGTTCTTTGGAAGTATCTCTGGCCACTCATCACCGACCACTGTCCACTCCCCGGGAGGTTTGCCATGAACTGGAAGGGCGTGATGCCCGCGATCACAACATGCTTCAACCAGGATCTCAGCGTCGATCACGGGTTCATGGCCGAGCATTGCCGCTGGCTGCTGGATAATGGCTGCACCGGGATCGTCGCGCTGGGCTCGCTAGGCGAAGGCGCCACGTTGACATTGGATGAGAAGCGCCAGATTCTGGGCATCTGCGTAAAGGCGGCGGGCACGCGCGGACCGGTGGTAGGGGCCATCTCTGCGCTATCCACTTCAGAGGCCGTGGCGCTCGCGAAAATTGCCGCGGATGCAGGCTGCGACGGTCTCATGGTGTTGCCGCCCTACGTCTATCAAGGCAATTGGCGCGAGATGAAGGCGCATGTCGCGGCAGTTTTTCGCGCAACGCCGCTCAGTTGCATGCTCTACAACAATCCCATCGCGTACGGCACAGATTTTCTTCCCGAGCAGATTCAGGAACTGGCCGGGGAACATCGCAATCTGGAGGCGGTCAAGGAATCGAGCGCCGACGTGCGGCGCGTCTCCGCCATTCGAGCGCTGCTCGATCGCCGGCTGGAGATATGCGTCGGTGTGGACGATGCCGTTCTCGAAGCCATTGCCGCGGGAGCCACTGGATGGATCGCCGGGCTGGCCAATGCGCTGCCCCGGGAGTCCGTAGAGCTGTTCGTTTGCGGTCTGCACGGAGAGAGCGACAAGGCCTTTGAGCTGTACCGCTGGTTTCTGCCGTTGCTGCGCATGGACACGGTTCCGAATTTCGTGCAGCTCATCAAGCTCGTTCAGGCGGAGGTGGGGATTGGCAACGCCCGGGTGCGTCCACCTCGCCTGGAGTTGGCCGGCGAAGAGCTGGAACGGAATCGGAAGATGATCCGAGACGCATTGCAATCGCGGCCGCAGTCGGTCGTCAGCTATGCATTACCAAATGGAAAATAAATGCAGGCATTGAACACAAATCTGCAGGGACGATCGCTGATCGGCTTGCGCGAAGGGCCTACCGCCGGCGAAACTTTTTTTGCGAGTGATCCCGCAACAGGACAAACTCTTCAACCCGCCTTTTTCTCGGCGAGCCCGGCGGAGGTGGATCAGGCCGCGCGGCTTGCCGCGGAAGCGTTCGAACCTTACAGGCGCATTTCAGGACACGATCGAGGCCGGTTGCTGCGCAAGATCGCAGCGAACCTGGAGGCAATCGCGGCCGATGTTATCGAGCGTGCGCAGCGCGAAACGGCCCTGCCGCAGGCCCGATTACAGTCAGAAATGGCGCGTACCTGCGGCCAGTTGCGCATGTTTGCCCAACTCGTGGAAGAAGGATCGTGGGTGCAGGCGCGCATGGACCGCGCGCAACCGGAACGAAAGCCGCTAGCCAAGCCGGACATCCGTTCGATGTTGCGCCCGTTGGGGCCGGTCGTAGTTTTTGGAGCCAGCAACTTCCCGCTGGCATTTTCGGTCGCCGGAGGGGATACGGCATCCGCTCTCGCGGCGGGAAATCCGGTCATCGTGAAAGCGCATCCCGCGCATCCTGGAACCGGCGAAATGGTGGGCCGTGCGATTCAGGAGAGCGTGCGCGAGAGCGGCCTTCCCGCAGGACTCTTCTCGCTATTATTCGATGCGGGCACGCGCGTAGGAACCGAGCTGCTGAAGCATCCGCTTGTAAAGGCGGGGGGATTCACCGGCTCCCGCGCCGCGGGACGCATTCTGATGGATTTGGCCGCAGCCCGTCCCGAACCGATCCCGTTCTTCGCCGAGATGAGCAGCACCAACCCGCTTTTCATCCTGACCGGGGCTCTGCGCGAGAGAAGCGAGAACATCGCCGCTGGACTGCATTCATCATTCACCATGGGAGCCGGGCAGTTCTGCACCAAGCCGGGAATGGTTTTCTTGCCCCAAGGGGCCGAATCGGAAATTTTCGAACGCAAGCTGAAGCAGCTGATGAGCGAGCCCGCTTCCTTTCACCTTCTGACGAAGGGAATCTGCTCTTCTTATGATTCGGCGATCCACCAGCGTGCGACGAATCGAGCGATCACACTCGCAGGCGGGGGAGCCCGAAAAAAACAGGGCTCTGGGTTCGAGGTGCAGGCTGCCCTATTTCAAACCGATGCCGAATCTTTCCTTAACTCAAATCTTGCCGATGAAATTTTCGGACCAACTACCTTGCTTGTGAATCACGCCAGCCGCGAACAGCTTCTCGCCATCGCCCGGTCGCTTGAGGGACATCTCACCGCCACCATCCACGGCACCGAGCAGGACCTTCGCGACTTCGCAGACCTCGTCGCAATTCTTGAAAACAAAGTCGGCAGGCTGATCTTCAACGGTTTCCCAACCGGAGTGGAGGTCACGCACGCGATGGTGCACGGTGGCCCGTATCCTTCTACGTCGGATGGCCGCTCCACCTCCGTCGGGAGCCAGGCGATCTTCCGCTTCGCGCGGCCCGTGTGCTATCAAGGATTTCCTGACAGCGCATTGCCCGACGAACTGAAGAACGCGAATCCGCTGGGTATCTGGCGAATGATCGATGGACAGATGTCCCGCGAACCGCTTTCTTAGTCCCGGTTTGTTTTCACGCCCAGGTACGCAGCCCTAGAATGTTCCAGTAGGCAAGATACAGCGCGGCAATCAGCAGCGCCAGAATCACGACCCGGGAAAATTCACGCACAGCCGGGCGCACGTTCTGCTGCGGCGCTCGCAACCAGCTGATCAGGCTCACCAACACTGCCACTGCAAAGACGATGGTGGTGAGAAACAAACTTTCCGACCAGATCGTGCGATTCCCTAACCGGCCGATGAGATCGCCGCTGCTGGCCATGAATATACCTACGAAGGCAACCAAGCTGAGCACTGCTACCAGAGGCCACAGCCGCATCCCGCGTTCGGCCGGGCGTCGGCGGCGCTTGCTCAGTCCGCCAAGAATCCAGAATGGCGCGTACGCTAGGATTGCCACGATCGACAGCACCACAAACGCCGTCACCAGGATTTCTGTCATCGCGAGCGCCGCAGGAATCTGCTTCATGGTCACGCCTGCTTCGATGAAGCGCCCTTCCACATTCGGCGTCAGCAATTCGAGGCTGGGCACCGGATCCGGCGGATCTTTCTTTGAAACGTGCCGGAATTGGGTGCCCACGACGGGAATGTAGGTGTCGTTCCACGATCCCAGCCCTCTGCGCACCAATTTGCCGTCTTCGAAATGAACCCGCGTAAGTCCGAGCAGCCGCTCCAGAAAATGCGTCAGCTCTACTCGTGGAGAGTCGGGCTCATACCATCCCGCATAGTCCGCGGCATTCGCCGGTAAAGACGCGGCAGCCGGAACCTCCGGCTTCTGCAATTTGTTGGTGACATAAGCTCGCATCGACTTGGCGATTTTCTCGAATGCGGCACCATTCCCGCTGTTGATGCTGAAAAAATATCCCACGTCGAAGTTGGGCATGTAAGCCATTTCGGTCAACCCGCCTTCCACGCCCCCGTCATGGCCGTGATATACAAACCCGTCGTCAATGGTCCAGTAGTTGCTGAGGCCGTAGCCGGTCTTCATTCCATCTTTGGCCGCCCAGGTTGTCTGCGGAACCTCCATGCGGTCGATGTCGGAAGCTGCCACAATTTGCTTGCCGCCCACCGCTCCACGATTCAAATAGAACTGGACATACGCCGCCATATCGTTGGCCGAGGCGTTGATCGATCCCGCGGGACGAAGCAGTATGTGCCAGTAAGAATAAGGAGTCTTGCCGTCTTCGTGGTACAGCGTAGTGGCGGTGCCCGGCGCGGTCTCGAAATACGTTGCGCTCTTCATGCCGATTGGAGTGAACAAATTCTGCTGCACGAAGTCTTCGAATCGTTGCCCGGAGATTTTCTCAACAATGAAGGCTGCCACCGGAGGCCCCGAATTGCAGTACGCCATCCGGGTGCCGGGAGGCCAGCGCGATGTGCGCGAGGAGTGATCGTAATCCAGGCCTTCGCGTAGCGTCATCGAGTCAGGCGCTTGCTTCGCATACTCGCGCAAGTGTAAGTCGTCCCAACCCGTAGTGTGCTCCAGCACGTTTACGACACGAACCGGATCCGTGGCCTCCCACGGATTCGAGAACCAAACTTCTGGGGCTAATGCGCGGACCGGATCATTCAACGACACCTTGCCTTGATCCGCCAGCATGAGGATCGAGAGCGACGCAAACGCCTTCGACGTGGAACCGATGCGGAAAAGCGTGTCGGCTGTGACATCGCGCCCAGTGGCCACATCGGCCTTGCCCAGTCCTGTCACCCATTCCGGCCCATTCTTGTGAACGATCGCAATCGACACCCCGGGGACATGGGTATCCTTGAGAATCTTCTCCAGTTGTTGGCGCAGTTCGTCCACGGATTGCGCCGGCTTGGGCTTCTCGTCTTTCTTGTCTGCTGCCAGGCAGAGAGGGATAAACAGGAAAAGAAGAAGAGCACGAATGATCCACTTCATGGGCGAACCTCCGGTAAGGACGGACGTCAGACCGCAGACCCTGATCAGCAAATTCAACTTTGGATGACAGAGACTAAGGCCTGCCCTAGCTGACATCTCACGTCTGAATCAGAGGTCTAGCTGAGTTCTGGGACGCCCCATCATACTCGCGCTAAACAGGGATGATCCACTGGTGGACGGACCTCAGACCGCGGACCTCAGCAATTTCAAGTTCGTGGCCGAGGAGTGAGGTTCGACCGGCAGATGCAAAGGTCCGAGGCCTGAGTCCAAAGTCCGAGGTCCGAGGTCCGAAGTCTGAAGTCTGAAGTCCGGGGTTCCCTAAATCTGGTAATCGACATCTTCTATGATCCGCTGGAGCGACGCGGAGAGCGGTTCGCCCTGCGAGCCTTCCAGTTGCTGCACGCGCTCGCGCAGTTTGCTGACCTCGGTGGCTACGGCCGCCAGAGCTTCAGAGAGCGGATCGTTGATCTGCTTGGGATCGGTGATCACGACGCGCTTGCCTTCGCGGAAGATAATGTGCCCGGGAACGCCCACCACCGTGGAGTTTTCGGGGACAGTGCGCAACACCACAGAACCCGCTCCGATCCGGCAGTTTTTGCCAACCACAATGTTGCCCAGAATCTTCGCGCCGCCGCCAATCACCACATTATCTTCGATGGTCGGATGCCGCTTACCGTGTTCTTTGCCGGTGCCCCCGAGCGTCACGCCCTGATACAACGTCACGTCATCGCCTACGATGGTGGTCTCGCCGATCACCACGGCCATTCCGTGATCGATGAAGAATCGGCGTCCAATCTTCGCTCCGGGATGAATTTCAATCCCGGTGAGCAGGCGCGCCACTTGGGAAAGCCATCGCGCCAGTAAGAACACGCCATGATTCCACAGCCAGTGATTCATACGGTAGAACCACACCGCATGCAGACCGGAATAACACAGATAGATTTCCAGCCGCGATTTTGCGGCGGGATCGCGATCGAGCACCGTGGCAACATCTTCGCGAATGAGAGACAGCAGATGCGGCATGATCAGGCGGGAAGCGCCGCCGTCGGAATCTGCAGCGCCTTGTCCCGCAACTCCTGAAACAGAATACTGCTGAGATAGCGCTCGCCAAAAGATGGCAGGATGACGACAATCATTTTCCCTTTGTTTTCCGCCCGGCGCGCGACTTGCAACGCAGCGACCACCGCAGCTCCCGAAGAGATGCCGACGAATAATCCTTCTTCGCGCGGCAGCCTGCGAGCCATCGCAATCGCATCGTCATTCGTGACCGTAATGACTTCGTCGATGTAGTCGCGCCGCAGGATGCTGGGCACGAATCCTGCGCCGATGCCCTGGATTTTGTGCGGAGACGGTTTGCCCCCTGAAAGAACGGCGCTGTCTACCGGCTCCACTGCGACAGCTTTGAAGGAAGGCTTCTTCGGCTTGATGTATTCGCAGATGCCGGTGATCGTTCCGCCCGTGCCCACGCCCGAGATCAGAATGTCGACGCGCCCATCGGTATCGTTCCAGATTTCGGGACCCGTGGTTTCAAAGTGAATCTTCGGATTGGCCGGATTATCGAACTGCTGCAACATGTACCCGTCGGGCACGCTGGCGAGAATTTCCTTCGCCTTCATGATCGCGCCCGTCATTCCGCGCGGCCCGGGGGTGAGGACGATCTCGGCTCCGAACGCCAGCAATAAAACGCGGCGCTCCAGGCTCATCGTATCGGGCATGATCAAAATCAATTTGTAACCTTTGACTGCCGCGACAAAGGCGAGCCCGATACCCGTATTTCCGCTGGTAGGCTCGATCAGCACCGTCTTGCCCGGATGAATTTTGCCCGCGCGTTCCGCTTCCACGATCATGCTCACGCCGATGCGATCTTTCACGCTCGACAAAGGATTCTGGCTCTCCAGTTTCGCCACGACTTCAGCGGCGCAGCCCTCCGTAACTTTATTGAGCCGCACCAGCGGCGTGTGGCCGATGAGCTCGGTAACGTCTGCCGCAATTCGCATAATTTAGCTTTCGCCTCTGGGTGGATGTGTTCGCCGTGAGCATTCTCAGGCGTCACGAATGAGGTAAACGAGCAAACTACTGGAGTTCGCGAGTGAACACAAGGTCAAAGATTTCTGCAATTTCAAGCAATTCCAAAGGCCGCGCAAAGCACATAACAAGCACAGCTCCCTGCGAAACGGCACGCCTACAAGTGAGGGACGAAAATGTATGTAATTGATAACACATAAGTTATATCTTCGAGCCATCATGCAGCTACAAAAAATACAGATCAGAGAAATTCCGACTTGTTTTTGTGCAGTGAGGAGTGGTAGTGTGTCCGGCCTGTCAGGGGTTCTGGGATTTATTGGGTAGGTTTACGAACGCCGCTCCCGGAGTCCCTCCCGTTTTCAAAGAAGTCGATGCATCGAGCCCCGCATGATCGCGGGAGCAAGTCTTCTTTCTCAGGAGGTTTGTGCAATGCGTCGCTACCGTTTGTTCTCCATCCTGTTGAGCTTGATTTTTTCCTCGTGCATGCTCTTCGCTCAAAGCTCGTCCACGTCCACCCTTAGCGGCGACATTACTGACGCCAGCGGCGCCGTCGTGCCGGGGGCTGCAGTCGACCTCACCGACACCAGCACAAACATTACGCAAACGACCACGACCAACCAGGCGGGACATTACGTGTTCCCATCCGTGCCGCCTGGTGATTACAAGATGACGGTGAAGAAAGAAAGATTCCGCCAGACCACTGCGACGCTGAACATCAGCATCGGGGTTAACGTGTCGCAGAATTTCAAACTCGAGGTCGGCGGCGCGAATGAAATCGTCGAAGTGCAGGCTACCGGACAGGAGTTGCAGACCACCGATGCCAGCGTTGGCAATGTGCTGGACCGCAATACGCTGCAAAGCTTGCCGAGCTTGAGCCGCGATGCGACGGCCTTGCTGCAATTGCAGCCGATGGCCTCGCCTTCTTATAACGCCGGACCCGGCGCAAGCGGTGGTGAAGGCAATACGACATCGGGCGGAGTCGCCGGCGCGCTCAACGACCAGAACACATTCAATCTGGATGGCGGTGACGCTACCAGCAACACCGAAGGCGACGCGAACTATAACAGCGGAATTGGAACTCCACAGGCGGTCGTCCCCACTCCGGTGGAAAGCATCGAGGAAGTGCGCGTCACCACCAACAACTCCAACACTTTCGCGCGCTCTTCCGGCGCCCAGGTGCAGCTGATCACACGGCATGGCACCAACCAGTGGCATGGCGCGGGCTGGGAATACAACCAGAACACCGACTACAACGCCAATTTCTGGCAGCTCAACAACGCCCAGGAACCACGGCCCGTCTGGCAGGACAACCGCTTCGGTGGACGCATTGGCGGCCCCATCATCAAAGACAAAGCCTTCTTCTTCCTGATGTACGAAGGACGCAGGTTCAAGAAGGGCGAAACTTTCACCCGCAACGTGCCCAGCGCGCTGATGAGACAGGGAATTCTGCAGTTCCAGGACGCGAACACAGGGGCAATTGACCAGTTCAATTTTGCGGCCGGCGCTCCCACGGCCCAGTGCGCCGGTGGTCCTTGCGATCCTCGCGGATTAGGCATGAACCCGATCGTGTCGCAGATCTGGAACACCTATGAACCGATGGGGAACAACCCTTCCGAAGGAGACGGACTGAATTTCATCGGTTTCGACAGCACTGTGCCGGTCATTTCTCACGAAAACGACGGCATTGCGCGCTTCGATTACAACCTGAGCAAGAACTGGACGATCAATGCGGTGGGGCGTTATGCGGTGGTGGACATTAATGGCGCCTCCCAGATCGATATAGGCGGATTACTCCCCAGCGATACATTAGGAGTGCCGAAATCCACCGACCTTGAGCCCTTACAACCCAGATACTACGTCCTGGGCTTGACCGGGCATATCGGCAGCAGTATCACGACCGACACTCACGTTGATTTCCTGCGGCACTTCTGGCAATGGCACCGGACTGCGCCATTTCCACAAGTCTCGGGACTAGGAGCTGCTCTGCAAATTTACGCGGAGAGTAATGTAAGCGGCCTTGTGCCCATGAACATCGACACGCAGAATGCTCGCAGCCGTATCTGGAACGGCAAGGATTACACACTGAATGAAGAACTGAGCTGGCTGAAGGGAACCCATCTGTTCCAGTTCGGTGGGGCATTCCGCCACCAGCACTTTTATCACGTCAGGGACGACAAAGTCGTAGGCGGCTTGGCAGAACCGGTTTACTTTGCGGAGTGGACCAGCAAGCACCTCGACCTAAGTGGCTACCGGCCGTCCACACTTGTATCCGGCGACGAACATAACTGGGACAAGGCTTATGCCGCAGTGATGGGCTTAATCGATCACTCCGCCCAGTTGCTTACGCGCTCCTCGGATCTGACGCCGAACCCGCCGGGCACACCGAACACGGCCAATTCGTTGGTAGACGATTACGATATCCATTTCGTGGATACCTGGCGTTTCAAGCCTACCTTCACGTTGGCTTACGGCTTGGATTGGGGATACCAGACACCGCCTTACGAAACCAAAGGCCAACAAACCGTAATGGTCGACGCGGCCACCAATGCGATCCTTCCTTTCTCTACTTGGTCGAAGAACATAATCTCCAACGCGTTGCAGGGCATACCCTATGTGCCGACTATCGGTTTCATGCCGGTGCGCCAAGCAGGCCGGAAGTATCCCTACGATCCTGACTATCACAACTTTGCTCCGCGGCTCTCGCTGGCATGGAACCCCAAAGGTGGTGCCAACGTGTTCCGGCTCGGCTACGGTCGGTACTTTGACCGCATCAATGGCGTCGGTATTGTGATGACTCCTGCGCTGGGCATCGGTTTCGGCAATGGTGTGACTTGCAACTCGCCCACCATAGCAAGTGCCTGCAATGGCGCCAAGACGGATCCAACCGACGCCTTGCGCATTGGGATTGACAGCAACAGCGTTCCTATTCCTCCGCTGGCGACTACCACAGCTCCGATCATTCCGGGCTTGAGCGCTGCTACGCCGTACCAAAGCTATGACTTTCGCATTGATCCAAAGCGCAAAGTCGGTGTGGAGGATACGTGGACGCTCAACATGCAACATCGGGTCAATAACGGCTTGATGGTTGAACTTGGGTATGTCGGCCGAGTGGGACGGCACCTATACAGCGGTAACGATGTAAATCAGATTCCGTACATGTTCACCAAGAGCGGCCAGCAATTTGCGAGTGCATACGATGCACTGATGCAGCCTTCGCAGCAGGCCATTATCCAGAATCCTAACGTGTGTACGGGTGGAACGCCGGCTACATGCCCGGGGATCACGCCACAACCCTTCTTTGAAGACCCTACAGTTCTCGGCCCCGGAGGCACTGCCAATATTGCTTTCAACACTGCCGGGTTCACAGCAATTGGCGATGCGACGGATACATTTGACTATCTGAACTATGCTACGTCTACCCCCCTCAACCTGATGCCATTCGACCAGCAGTTCCTTGGGGCCGACATCACCACCTCTAACGGAAATTCCTTCTACAATGCCGGTTACGCATCGGTCCGCGAGCAGATGAAGAATGGATTGATGTTCCAGATGAACTACACCTGGTCCCATTCCCTGGATGACTCAGGGTTGGCGCAGGAGTACGTGTTCTTCAACCCCACCGACGGCTTCAACTTCCGGCGGGATTATACCAACTCGTACTTCGACCGCCGGAGCGTCGTAACCGGCTTCTTCGTGTACGACCTGCCTTTCGGGGGAAAGGGCCGCTTCCGTACCGGCAATTTCCTCGACAAAATCATTGGCGGCTGGCAGATCTCGTCGGCGATTACCGCCAGCAGCGGCTTGCCCCAGAAGGTATACAACTTCAACTCGTGCGCCGAACTCGGCGACGGTTATCTGACGCAGTGCGCGGCCTGGATTCCAACCAGTTCGGCAGCATCTGCTCACTTCGCCGTCCATCACATGCCCGATGGCTCGATCAATGTGTACGCAAACCCTGCAGCGGTATCGGCCGCGTTCCGGGCTCCGTTGTTCTCGGACACGCGGATGGGCGGAACTCCAATCGTTGGCTTCGGCCGCTGGAACGTCGACTCGGCGCTGACCAAGACCACCAGAATCACCGAGCGGGTTTCGTTCGGGCTCACTCTGCAAGCGGTGAATGTGTTCAACCACATGGAGTTCTCGGATCCAACTCCAGACCTCAGCAACACGACCACCTTCGGGCAGACGAGCACCCAGTACAATACGCCGCGCTTCCTGAGCATCGGAGGACGGATCGACTTCTAACCTGCTGGGAACATGGGCGGGCCCCAAGCCCGCCCTTTTTTTGTGGACGCGTGCACCGGCTCCAGCGGGACTGAGCACCGTAATAACGTGAGTCGCCTGCGCGCGCACGGCATGGCTGTTGTACGCCATTTTTTCCGGATGACCCTGCCAAGAGAACCACCCACTCGTCGTCATCCACAGCACCGTGAAAGAGCGCTTCAGCGCCATTGAACGCTGTGGGCTTTGGCCCGGTGCTTGTTTTCTGCCACATAATCCCGGGATTGCCAAATTTCCAAACGATCAAAAGATGCAATGCCGCGGAGCTACCTTTTTTCACAAAGGGCGCCGAAAAAACGTCGGCACTCCGGCGACTTCACTCGCATGACATTCCTCTGTCGACAGAGCGGCTTTAGCCACCCAGGTCAAAGGCGTCCATCTGAGCCGGGGTTCATCCCATCCCCAACTGGACTGTGGCACATATTTGATCTCGGAAAGTACTTAGCTGGAAACGCCGGAAGAGGACGCAAACCAACTTCTAGGCAGTCAATATCCGCTGAGAACGAGTTATAATCAGCTCCCCGCAGGCGATCTTAGTCGAGGATGTGCCCAGAATGATGCCCTACAGAGTGCCAGCCCGCTACCTTCCTGTCATTGCGTTGTTCCTTACTTGCCTGGCTCATGGAGTCACCGAGCAGACCGTCTACGCTTTCGGAGCCCCTGGCAGCAAAGATGGCATGTATCCCTGGAGCAAAGTCGTCTTCGATGCCGCCGGCAACTTATACGGAACCACCATGAGCGGTGGCACCTATGGCAGCGGCATGGTTTTCGAACTCTCTCCCGGAATTAATGGCCAGTGGGTGGAAACCGTCGTCCATGAATTCTCAGGGACTGATGGAGGTGGTCCCATTGGCGGTCTGACTTTCGATGCCGGGGGTAATCTGTACGGAGCAACTGGCTCTGGAGGAACGAATGGCACTGGAGTAGTTTACGAACTAACTCCTCAAAATGGCACTTGGAACTACCGGGTCATTTACAACTTCGGGGCATACCCTCAAAGTGGCGACGGGTTTGCTGCAAACTCCGCGCTCGTATTTGACAAGGCAGGCAATCTGTACGGCACCACAAACGAAGGTGGCGGCGACTCTAGATGCTTCAACGGTTGCGGAACCGTCTTCGAATTGTCCCCTCTTGGGGGAGGACTTTGGAATGAAAAAGTCATCCATGCGTTCCAAGCTGATGGCATTGACGGAGAGTTTCCGGTTGGCGGAGTTGCACTGGACAGCAACGGCGCATTGTACGGTACGACTCAAAATGGGGGCGCTGCTGGAAGCGGCCTTCTTTTTCAACTGAAGTATTCGTCGTCTCAAAACGCATGGGTTGAGACCATCCTGCACCAATTCCTCGGCGGCGCCACCGACGGCAGCTTTCCTATGGCTGGAGTTTTGATTTACAAAGGCGCACTCTACGGCACTACCGATGGAGGTGGAGCGAATCACTTCGGCACGGTCTATCAGACAACTTATTCCAAAACGACGGGCCTAACCACCAACGTGATCTATAGTTTCGGTCCCACGTACAGCGGCGACGGAAACTCACCCCAAACTGGATTGACTGTAGACTCGAAGGGCAATTTCTACGGCACGACGTGGTATGGCGGAGCATTCAATTATTACGGCACAGTCTTCCGCCTCTCAAAAGCCAGCGACGGGACCTGGGTGGAATATGTTCTCCACAGCTTCGACGGGAATGATGGCTTTTATCCCGAGGCACCCGTTACCTTGCAGGGAGGACGCTTGTACGGCACCACGTCGAATGGAGGAAATGACTCCGGCCTGGTCTATGAGATCGGGCCGTAGGTGAAGTCACTCCTAACAAAGGCACGGCTCAAATCGTGCCTTAAAAGGATCCGCACTGATCGTCGTGAATCCTCGGCTATTAAGGTTGCTTCCTCTGCGACTCGGTGCCTCCGTGTAAAAAGAAGGGCGCGATCGCTCGCGCCCGATTCTGACTTCTGACTTCGGCATTCTGACCTCTGACCTAGTCCCTAACCCCATCCATAAACGCCCGCAACTTCCGCGAGCGCGAGGGATGCCGCAGTTTTCGTAGCGCTTTGGCTTCGATCTGGCGGATGCGTTCGCGCGTGACTGCGAAGCTCTGCCCGACTTCTTCCAGCGTATGCTCCGAGCCATCTTCCAGCCCGAAGCGCATCTTGATCACTTTCTCCTCGCGCGGAGTCAGCGTGCGCAGGACCTGTCCGGTCTGATCCTTCAGGTTCACGTTGATCACCGCCTCGGCCGGAGAAACTACCGCCCGGTCTTCGATGAAGTCGCCCAGATGCGAATCTTCCTCTTCACCAATCGGCGTTTCGAGCGAGATCGGCTCCTGCGCGATCTTGAGCACCTTGCGCACTTTTGCCACAGGAATATCCATGCGCTTGGCGATCTCTTCCGACGTAGGCTCGCGTCCCAGTTCCTGCACCAGCTGCCGCGAGGTGCGGATTAGCTTGTTGATCGTTTCGATCATGTGTACCGGGATACGGATCGTGCGCGCCTGATCGGCAATGGCGCGGGTAATGGCCTGCCGAATCCACCACGTGGCATACGTCGAAAATTTGTAGCCCCGGCGGTATTCGAATTTGTCCACGGCCTTCATCAGGCCGATGTTGCCTTCCTGAATCAGGTCGAGGAACTGCAGCCCGCGGTTGGTGTACTTCTTCGCAATCGAAACTACCAGGCGGAGGTTGGCCTCGATCAGCTCCCGCTTGGCCTGCTCCGCGTCCATGTCGCCCTGGATGATCTCGCGCTGCGTGCGCTTGAGCTCCTGGAACATGACGCCGGTTTCGAGTTCGAGTTTTTCGACTTCTCCGCGAATCGCCCGCGACTGCCGCCGGTATTCTTTCTTCTGCTCTTCGCTGCGGGTGGCTTCAGCCTTGCGCTCCAGGTTGGTCGCCTGGCGGTCGAGCGAGCGCATGCCGTCGACGGTTTTGTTGAGCCGCTCGATCAGCCGCTTGCGCTCGGCGTTGGTGAATCCCAGCTTGCGGAGCGCAATCGAGGTGGCCACAATCGCGCGCGCCAGCTTACGGCGGGCACGACGGTGGTCCTTCGGCTTCTTCGTTTTCGAAACTTCTTTGTATTTCTCTTCGAGGACCTGGGCCTTTTTGTACAGCTTGGCCATGTCATCGATCTTGCCCGTGAACTCGTTCAAGCGGTTCTGCAGGATCTCGTCGGTGATCTCTTCTTCATCGAAGGTGACCACTTCCTTGATCGAGCGGACGTTCTTCTTGAGGTCTTCGCCCAGGGTCAGCAGCTCGCGAATCACGATCGGCGAACGCGAGAGCGCCTTGAGCACACGGATCTGCCCCCGCTCGATGCGCTTGGCGATTTCCACTTCGCCTTCGCGCGTCAGCAGCGGCACTGTTCCCATCTCGCGCAGATACATGCGGACGGGATCGTTGGTCTTTTCCAGCGCGCCCGGGGTAAGGTCGAGTTCAACGTCCTCCCCCTCTTCGCCTTCTTCGAATTTTTTGTCGAGTCCGGCGGAAGGCAGTTTCGGGCCTTCCAGGACGTCGATGCCCTGCGTTCCAATCGTCGTCAGCAGATCGTCAAGGTCTTCGGGACTGTGCACGTCATGCGGTATGAGGTCATTGACCTGGTCATACGTGAGATATCCCTTTTCTTTTCCTGTGTCGATCAGCTTTTTTATGTCGTCGTACTTGTCATCAAGAGCCAAGAGGTGTCCTTAAATTGTCAACTCCGCTCCACTGGAGCGTGTGATAAAGTTGCTTCAAAGGTGGGAATCTGGGTTCTAGCGGGATTGTGCAGCTAGCACAAACTTATAGAGTTTAGCACAATTGTGCCTTCCTCTCTATTCGTTGTCCGCCTTATTTCGGCAACCCGCCGCTACGCAGTTGTCCTTATCCCATTAGATGGTGCCACAAGGTGTTTTGTTTCAAGCACTTTTCTGGTTTTTTGCGGCTTTCAGACCATCTTCGGCGAGGGCTGGATCCCTTAGCGCCCGGCTGATCCGCTCCAGTTCCAGCAGCAATTCCCGCAACCGCTCTTTATCGGCGGTTACGGCAGGGTTCTTGAGCTGCCGCTGGACTTGTTCCTGTTCGCGTTTCAGGTGAATGCGGCGCAGGGCGCGGACGGATGCTTCCACGATGTCGGCGGTGAGTTCCTCGTCTTCTTTCAGCAGGATAGAAGCCAGCATCTGGCGGTCGCTTTCGCTGGCGGGGATGTCAAGCACGTTGGCAATTTCAACCCCTGCATTCAGCAGGGACTCGGCCAGAGATTCGGTTGCCAAGCCCCGGTGCAGGCCTTCGCTTTGCAGGACATACTGCGCCTGCCGGGCGGGATCGAACTCTTCTTCGGCGCCGTCGCGGGCGGAGAGATGATCCTCGGCGGTCTGGATCTCGCGGGCGGAGGCAAGCGCCCGGATCAGGACTTTTTCGGCGTCCGTGACCTGGGCCTCGATGGGAGCCTTGATCGCCGAAGTGGACCGCGTCGCGGCGGCGTGGCGCAGCTCCTGCCGAAGGACAGCCGAATCGATCCCTAGTTTTTGCGCGATCTCATGGGCCAGTTCGTCGCGCACAATGCGGCTGGGAATGCGTTGAACGTGGGGCAGCAGGTAGTTGACGGCCTTATGCTTGCCCTCGGCGCCGCGCACCGGGAATGTCGCGCGCGCTCGCTCGATCAGGTAGTCGAAATATTTCTGGGAGTGCCGCAGCGCTTCGCCGTAGGCGTCTTTTCCTTTGCGCCGGATGTAGAGATCGGGATCGAATCCCTGCTCGAGCGTCAGCACCTTGATTTGGAATTCTTCCTCCACCAGCAAGCCCAAGGTGCGCTCGGTGGCCTTGGCACCGGCGGTATCGGGGTCGAAATTCACGACCACGTTCTTGCTGAAGCGCCCAAGCAGCTTCGCCTGCAGCTCGGTGAAGGCCGTGCCGGAACTGGCAATGACGTTTTGGAATCCGGCGGCGAAGACGGAAATGCAGTCCATCTGCCCTTCGACCAGGATCGCATAGTCAAACTTCTTCACCCATTCTTTGGCGAGATCGAGATTGAACAGCACCTTGCCTTTCGAATAGATGGGCGTCTCGGGCGAATTCAGATATTTGGGTCCGGATTTTTCGTCGGTGGTGAGGGTGCGCCCGGTGAAGGCAATGACTCTTCCCGAGTCGCTGGCGATGGGGAACATGACCCGGTTGCGGAACTTGGAATACATGGAAGCGGCCGCCGGATCTCGGACGTAAGCAGGCGATGGACCTCGGACCTCAGACTTCGGCGAACTCTGCTCGGCACCGTTATGAGTGGGTCCGACCCCATTGTCATTAGCTACCGGAGCAGGAGACTTTGGCTGAGATCCGAGGGCCGAGGTCTGAGGTCCAAGGTCTGAGGTCCGAGGTCCGTCGTCTTGCTTCCAGGAAAACAGTCCGCTCTCGCGCAACACCTCTTCGCTGAATTCTCCCTTCAGCCGGTCGCGCAGCAGGAATCCCGAATCCGGCGCATAGCCGATGCGGAACTTCGCGATCATTTCCTGATCGAGGCCGCGCCCCGCAAGGTATTCGCGCGCCCTCGCCCCTTCCGGCCGCCGCAGGCATTCCTGAAAGAAGGCGACGGCGCGCTCGTGAACCTCGAGCAACTGGCCGCGCAGGCGCGCATCCTTGGCCTCGCCCTCGGTCGCATAGCTGGCTTTAGGAAGAGGGATGCCAAGCTTCTGCGCCACGAATCGGACGGATTCAGGAAAGGTGATGTTCTCAATCTTCTGAATGAAGCTGAACACGTCCCCGGAAACGCCGCAGCCAAAGCAGTGATAGAACTGCCGGGTGGCATGGACCGAGAACGATGGTGTCTTCTCGCCGTGGAACGGGCACAGTCCGGCATAGTTCTGCGCTCCAGCCTTCTTCAGCTTGACGTAATCGCCGATAATTCGGACGATGTCCGCCTGCTGCTTCAGCGTGTACGCGAAATCGCCAGGGTTCGCCATTGGAGGGCAGATTGAGGGTAACAAAGGAGGATGCGCAAGAGAATAGCGGAGGGATGTGGAACGGTGTGCAAAACGAGGGCTTAGCCCGGAATCAAGGTCAAGATATTTATCATTCGCGGCTCGGCCCTTGCTCCCGATTGAAAGCACGCCGCCGCAAGCCAAGCTTTCTTGGGGCAGCGCCTCAGCTATTCCGCTCTCAGCGCTTCCACTGGATCGACTCCAGCAGCGCGGCGGGCCGGCAGATAGCTGGCCAGCGCAGCCGCGGTGGCCAGGATGAGCGGCACCGCCAGAAACGTCAAGGGATCCAGTGGGCTGATGCCGAAGAGCAGGGTTTTCATCAGTCTCACGAGTGCGGCTGCCGCCCCCAGGCCAATGACGACGCCAACTCCCGTCAACACCAGCGCGGAACGAACGAACAGCCATCGCAACTCACCCTTCTGTGCCCCGAGCGCAAGGCGGATTCCGATTTCGCGCGTGCGCTGCGAAACCGCGTAGGAGATGACTCCATAGATACCAATCAGACTTAGGGCAAGCGCCATTGCGCCGGCAATCGCCAGCATGACCAGCGTAAATGAGGTGCGGGCGAGCGACTGGCTGTAGATCTCCTGCATGGTGCTCACCGAGGCGATGGGCAGGTTTGCGTTCACTGACCAGACAGCTTGTTGCACCTGCTTGAGGAAGCTCTCCGTTCCGGCACGGTTGCTGTGAATTGCGAAGGTGACAAAGCGCGGGGCATCAATGGTCGGTTTCGCCGTGTAGGGATCGTTGATCATCGCCGGCCAATAGACGATGGCTGGCGCTTTTCCGTCGACGCCATGTACACGCACGTCTTCGACGACACCGATGACCTCTTGCCAGGGCATGCTCGAGAACTGGCGAAGACGCTTGCCGAGGGCGGCCGAAGCCGAACCCCACGACTCCCGCGCAAAATTCTCCGACACGATTACCCTGGGCCGGAGGTCGTAAATGTCACTCCATGTAAAGTCACGGCCTGCAACCAGACGAGTGCCCATCGCGTGGAAATACGCTGGTGAAACGAAGTTGAAGAGCCTGAGGGGCGGCTCCCCGCCTGCGTAACTTTTTCCTTCTACGCGAATTTCGTCCCAGTTGGGATCGTTGTTCTCCATGGGCGCGGCGCCCGCGAACCCAACCGAAGTGACTCCCGGAATCGCCGCAAGTTTGTCGACGATGTCGTTCTGAATGTGCGTGACGGTTTGCGGATCGGGGATCAGCAAATCAGGAATCCAGATATGCATCGTCTGCACGTGTTGGGGATCGGCAAAGCCGGGCTCGACGCTGCGCAGCGCGGCGAAGGTGCGAATCATCAGCACGGCGCTCACCAGCAGAACGAGCGCCATCGATACTTGCGCCGTGACCAGCACATTGCGAGAACGCTGCCGCGCACGGCCTGCGCTGGCCGTCCGGGTTGCGCTTCCCATGGTCGCGGAGGCTTGCGTCCGGGCGTACCTTAACGCCGATAAGGATCCGAACGCCAGTCCCGAGAGAACCGAGAGGGCGAGAGTGAAGCCGAGCGAGCGCGCATCGAGAGAGATTTCACTCAGGCGCGACAGGTTGGCGGGGCCAATCGCCTCGAGAAGACGCAAGCCGGCAAAGGCCACTCCAACGGCAATCACCCCGCCCAAGATCCCGAGCGAGATGCTCTCGATCAGCAGCTCGCGTGCGATGCGCATGCGGCCTGCGCCTAAGGCGGCTCGAATGGAAAAGCTCCTGATGACGCGACTCCGCGCGAACCAGCAGGAGATTGGCGACGTTGGTGCACACAATCAGCATGACCAGCCCGACGGTCGCCATGACCACCCACAGCACACCCTCGATGCTGCCGATGACCAGCTGCTTCAAAGAACGGAAGGCGGGGGTAATTCGCCACCTCTCGTAAAAATGCGGGTTCGTGCCGGGACCGTTCGACCAGGAATCCATCCATACAGGGATCAGGCGCGCAATGTCAGCGTCCGCTTGGGCGAGTTGCACGCCTGGTTTGAGACGGGCGATGCCGGAATAGCCAAAGGGCGCCAGCTTTTGATTGGTGCGATCCAGAGCCAGCGGTACGAGGAGATCGAAATCCCGGTCCACCAGCCGGAACCCGCGCGGCATGACGCCGACAATTTCCCTGCTCTGTGCGTCCACTTGAATGACGCGTCCAATCACGCTGCGATCTCCGCCAAAACGCCGCTGCCAGTAGCCGTAGCTCAACACGACGGTCTTCGCGCCATGGGGATCCTGATCGGCTTGAGCCAGCCAGCGACCGACCGCCGGGGGAACGTCGAGCGTCTGCAGCACGCCGTCGCTGATCATCTCGGTTCGCACCAGCTCCGGTTCCGCGACGCCAGTTACACTCGCGGTGCTTGGCGTCCAAATGCCCATCGACTGGAAGGTTCGGTTGTGCTCGGAGAAGGTGAAATACATCGAGGGCGAAAGCTGAAGGCCACTGGAGAAATTTGCCAGGCCTCCGGCGCCGGGAGCGTTGAGCCACAACGCGACCAGTTGTTCTGAATCGGGGTAAGGCAGGGGCTTCAAAAGGACGCTGTTGATCACGCTGAACACCGTAGTGTTGGCGCCGATGCCAATGGCTAGCGTGAGCAGAACGGTCGCGGCAAAGCCCGGAGATTTCCCCAGCCGGCGGAAGGCGAATTTCACATCGGCCAGAATAGATTCGATCGCCGGCCACTGCCATACTTCACGGCTGCGCTCCTCGAGAAGAGTCACGTTGCCAAATTCGCGCCGTGCCTTCTGCTCGGCTTGCTTGCGCGAGAGGCCGTCGGCCATTAATTCCTCAGTTCGCTCCTCCAGGTGCTCCTGGATCGAGATGGAGATGTCCTGATAGCGCCGCCGCCGGGAGAAAAACTCAGCCAACCATCGCATCGTAGGCCTCCTATACTTTGGCAACAGCGAGCACGCGGGTGATGCCGGCGAACATCTTTCTGACGCTGATGACTTCTTTTTCAAGGTGTCGGATGCCCGCATCGGTGAGCCGGTAAATGCGCGTAGGCCGCCCCTTGGCGGAGGTTCCGGTTTCCGCTTCGAGCCACCCTTCCTTCAGCATGCGCTGGAGCGCGGGATAGAGAGACCCTTCTTCCACCTGAAGCAGGTCGTCGGAAACCTGCTTGATATGCTTCACGAGCGCATATCCATGCATGGGCTTCAAGCGCAGCGACTGAAGAATCATCACTTCCAGCGCGCCCGGAAAAAGGTCGCGATGTTCGGGGTTATTTGCCATGGGAGGGATTCTACACTTAAAATACCTATTTTTAAAATAGGTATTTTGGGAAAGCCGGCATGCTGCTGGTTTCTGCTGCTACTCGTAGCGCAAAGCAACGACGGGGTCCACACGCGACGCTCTGCGGGCCGGCAAGTACCCCGCGGCTAATCCGGCGATTGCTAGCACCACGACCGCCGCAATCAGACTGATGGGGTCAGAGCCGCTCAGGCCGTATAACATCGTTCGCACCAGCCTCCCGCTTCCAATAGTCAGAGGCAGTGCGATGATGATCCCCGCCGCGATCCAGAGGACGACCTCCCGCATGACTTGCCATCCCACGTCGGCGCGCTCGGCACCCAGCGCCATCCGGATTCCGATCTCCCCGGTTTTGCGGCTGACCAGGTACGACATGATGCCGTAGAGCCCTATCGATGAGAGGAACACCGCGACGATCCCAAAGAAAGCTGAAAGCTGCGCGATGATTGCTTGATTGGAATAGGAGCGGGCCACTTGTTTATCGAGCGTGGTCACGTTTGTGATCGGTAAGGTGCGGTCGATCGCGTGGATCGCCTGCTGCACCTTCGAGGCGGCCGCGCTGAAGCTCCCTGTGTATCTAACCTCGAAGTCTCCGAAGCCCCAACCCCGCTGCGCATACGGCAAGTAATCGATGTATTCCTGGGACTCCGCCACGTTATTGAACTTCACGTCTTTCACTACACCGATCACCTGTTTCTCGGCCGGCGCCTCCATTCCATCGGGAGAGCCGAGGGAATAGGTACGTCCAATCGGGGATCCGGCAGGGAAAAGATTGCGCGCCATCGCCTCGCTGATGATCGCGACCGGCTGCGAGGTAGCGGTGTCCTGCGGGCCGAACTGGCGGCCGGCGACCAGCGGAATCTGCATCACTTTGAAATAGTCGTTGCCGATCGAGTTGTGCTTCACGTTCACCCTTCTATCGAAGGGCTTGCCGGGAACGATGATGGTGGTATTCCAACTGCCCTCGGCAAACGTGAAGGCTGAAAAGCTGGCAGCCTCTACCCCAGGCAAGGAGCTGACCCGTTCCTCAATTTCATGGAAGATCGCTTTGAGCCGCGGGTCGTCGTCTGTATAGCCGGTGACAGAAGAATCGATGTCCAGGCGCAACACATTTTCTCGGTTGAAGCCAGGGTTTACCCGACTCAAATTGTTGAGCGTGCGCAGAAACAGAAAGGCGCCCACGGTCAGCAGCAACGAGAGCGCCACTTGCGAAATCACCAGTGCCCTGGCGAGTGGAGTGCGCGCGCCCGCTGTGAACGTGCCACGCCCTATCTTGAGACTGTTGCTTAGTTCGATCCGGGTCGCCCGTACGGCTGGGAGGGTTCCGAACAGCAACGCAGTCCCGACGGTGACGGCGAAGGTGAAGGCGAGCAGGCGAAGGTTGAGGGAGACATCCAGAGGAATTGTCTCCGGCCCAGATGAAATCATGTGCAATAGAAGGCGGTTCGCAAAGGCTGCGAATGCAATACCGAGCGCTCCGCCTGCGAGGGCCAGGACCAGGCTCTCGGTGAGCAATTGACGGATGATGCGGATCCTTGCCGCACCCAGCGCCTGCCGAACTGCCAGTTCACGCGCCCGGGAGGTAGATCGAGCCAGAAGCAGATTCGCAATGTTCGCGCACGCGATGAGCAGCACGAGAGCGACGATCACCATCAACACTTTCAGGGGTTCGGAGTAGGCGTTGCGCAGGTCAGAAATACCGCGAGCCAGGGATTTCAAGGGCACGCGCGTGCGGGCCAGGCGCTCTGAGTTTTCCTGGGTGAGCTTCGCATCGGGAAAGCTGCGCAAGATCTGAGGAAACAGAACATTCACGTTCGCAGTGGCTTCCTCGGGAGTGACGCCTGGTTTCAAGCGGCCGAGGATGTAAAGGGATTCGGAGAAATTGTCCTTACGGCCATTCCAGCCCGGGGGAATGGACCCCATCATCGAGAGCGGCGCCCACGCGTCCGGAGCCTCGCCAACTTTCGTGCCGAAGAACTCCGGCGGCGCCACACCGACAATATTGAACACGGTGTTCCCCAGCTTCAGTTTGTGGTCGAGGACTGCGGGATCTCCGCCCAGACGGTGCTTCCAGAATCCGTAACTAATGACCAGCACGGGATGGGCGCCCTCTGTGGAGTCGTCGCTCTCGTTGATCACACGTCCGATCTGCGGACCGACTCCAAGCGTCTGGAAATATGTGCCGGAAACGGTCTGGACATTGATTCGTTCCAACTGCTTGCCATCGTCGACAAAGCCGTGAACCTCATTCATCATGCTCATGACTGCGGCTGTGTCGGAAAAGACGCGATTATCCCGCTGGAACTGGCGGTAAAACGGGTAGGAGTAAAGTTCGGTGCTGGCAAAGCTGTCGGTGATGCCGTCCCAGTCTTCCACGCCCAACTTGACGAGGCGTTGCGGGTCTCTGACCGGAAGCGAGCGCAGCATTACGGCATCAAGGAAGCTGAAGATCGCGGTGTTGGCGCCGATTCCCAAGGCCAGCGTCAAAACCGCGACCACGCTGAGGACTGGCGAACGCAATAACATCCGGAGTGCGTACCGGCAGTCCTGCAAGGCGCTTTCGATCAGCGGCAAGCCTTCTTCCGCGTGGTAGCTCTCCCGAACGGCCTCGGCCGGGCCGAATTTCAGAATGGCTTGCCGGCGGGCTTCAGCCGCGCTCATGCCGGCGTGGATGTTTTCTTCGATCTGGAGTGCGAGATGCTCTTCCATCTCCTCGCGCAGTCGGCGGTCTGAAGTGCTTCTGGTTATGAAGTTGACGGTGCGGGCCCACAAGCGCCGGATAGATCTCATGACAAATCCTCCGCCTTCGCCGAAAGGAAGCGGGCGATGATCTCGGTCGTCTGATGCCAGTCCTGAGCCTCGCTGTGAAGTTGCCGGCGTCCATCGCGGGTGAGCCGGTAGTAGCGCGCCCGCCGGTTGTTCTCCGACACGCCCCAGTCGGACGCGATAGCCCCTTCCTGTTCCAGCCTGAGGAGCACGGGATAGAGCGTGCCCTGGTTGACCGAGAGCAGGTCTCCGCTGATTTGTTCGATCCGCCGGGCGATTCCGTATCCATGCAACGGGCCCAAAACCTCAAGGGTCTTGAGGATCATCAGGGCCAGCGTTCCTTGTTGAACGTCGGTCTTCTGCTTCATCGGGACAGTCCTTTTGGTTTCCCAAACAAGCATGCCACATTTCCTTTGGGAAAACAACAGGAGCCTGAGTAGATGATCAGGATCGGAAGTGGATCAAAGTTCGACCTACTGGACTCACTTTTATAGAGGTCGATCGTCAAAACTAAAGCACCATCGCGAGATCATCTTTTTCGGGTGTTCAGCTTGTCGAGGACGCTCTTCAACTCTTCCAGTTTCTGTCCGGCCTCGCCCAGTTTCCCTTCCGCCGTCAGGCGCTGGTAGTCAGCCAGGTCTTTGGCGGCTTCTGCGATAAGCGCATTAAGATCTGCTGCGGGCTGAGCTGCCGAGGCGCCTCGCGCCGCTCCCGCCGCGCTGGTTGATGCGGCGGTCAAAGACGAAACCGCTCCGCCAAAAAGGGACGCCATCGCGGACTCAAAGGTCGGTCCATAGGCCAGCCGATCCTGCAGCGCGAGCACAACCAGGCGCAACTCCGGCATCGGACTGCGCTCCGCCTGAAGGTAAATCGGTTCTGCATACAACAGCGCTTTCCCAGTCGGAATCACCAGCAGTGCCCCCCTTCGCACATGCGAGCCCTGCTGGTTCCATAGCGTCAATTGCCCGGAAAGCTGTGCGTTTTGATCGATGCGAGCCTCGATTTGCAGCGGTCCGTCGACCAGCTTCGTCTTGGGGAAGTTGTACACCACCGACGTGCCGTAATGTGCGCCATCGCTGCGGCCGGCAATCCATCCAATCAGATTGTTGCGGTTGGCGGGAGTGAAGGGCAGAATCTCCACGAACTCCTCGCCGTCTTCCCCCGGAAGTTTCATCAGCACGAAATTCGGCTGCATGATCTGCGTGGTTTGCTCGCCTCCCGCGCCCAGGGTGACTTCGGTGGCGACTGTCCACAGATCCTCGCGGTTGTAGAACGCTTCCGCATCCGTCATGTGGTAAAGACCGTACACTTCGGCCTGCAGCGTGAGCAGCATCTCAGGGTAGCGCACGTGCTTTCGCAACCCCGGCGGCATCGTGGACGCGTCTTTGAACAGGCTGGGAAAAATCCGGCGCCACCCGGCGATGATTGGATCCTCCGAATCAAAAACGTAAAACGTGGTCGTGCCATCGTAGGCGTCGATTACCACCTTGACGCTGTTGCGCATGTAATTAATGGAAGTGCCGCCGAGCTGATAGTGAGTCGAGTAGGGATAACTGTCGGAAAGGGTAAAGCCGTCCATGATCCACGACAGGCGGCCATCGTCACCGAGCACGAGATATGGATCGGGATCGAACGTGAGAAACGGCGCCAATGCTGAGACGCGCTCGCGAATGTTGCGCCGCATCAGCAGGCGGCTGCCGTTGTTCACGTCGTCGCTGAAGGGCAACTTGGCGAGGTCGTCGCGATCGAAGGCGATGATCACGCGCCGCAGAAAGCTGTCCAGCGCGATGCCTCCGTTCCCTTCATAGGAGTTCAGGTTGTTGGTCTGGCCCTGAGGGTAGTTGAACTCCTGCTGCCGGGTCTTCACGTAGACGTCGGTATTGGTCAGCTCGCCGAAGTAAATCTCCGGACGCGTCACCTTCAGGCTGCTCACCGTGCTCTGCACGGGCATGTTGCTCAGGATCAGCGTGGGCAATCCTTCGGGCGTGAAGCCATTCACCGGATTCATCGTGAGTCCGTAGCCGTGGGTGTAGATCAGTTTCTCGTTGATCCAGTTCCGGCTGCTCTCCGGGAGCTTGTCGACGTTCAACTCGCGCGCGGCCAGCATCACCTCACGGGTGGTCCCGTCGATGTTGTATCGATCGATATCAATGTCCGGAAAGTCGTAATAGGTGCGGATTTCCTGAATCTGTCGCAGGGTATCCTGCAGGGCGCGCCAGTCCCACAGCCGTATGTTCTGCAGCGTGGCCTGGTTGTTAGCGGCGTCGGCTGCCTCGACCGTGGTCTCCGCCGGGAACTCCCGCTGTGTGACCTCGTTCAATCCATAGGCCTGCCGGGTCATGGCCGTGTTGAACACGATGTAGGGCTTCTCTCGAACCAGTTCGTTCGGTTTGACGATAAAGCTGTTGACGTACCAGGCGACCACCTGAAGCGCGAGGTAGAAGACGACTGCGGGAAGCACTGCGGCAACCAGCCAGCTTCCACGAGGGACTCGCACCGCATTCGCAAAAGCAATGAGCGCGCCGAGAACCAGGACGACGCTGACTACGAGCATTCCAGTGAGAATGACGTGAGCATCGGTGTAGGTCACGCCGCCGAAAATCGTATGATCGTCGAGCAACCGCTCGAAGCGGCCGATATACGCGTACGCCGCGAGGATGAGCAACAGAAATCCAAAAGTGATGGAGAAGCTTCGCCATGGTAGGGTGACATGGCGGCTGAGGCGTCCAGCGAGCATGCGCGCCCCTCCTGTGATGAGGAGCAAGAAAAGCGCGACCGCACAAATGATCACCGAGAGTGTCAGCAGCCAGCCGAGCAGCACCTGCCACGCGGGCAAGGTGAACAAAAAGAAGTTGAGCGGCTTGCCAAAAATAGGGTCCACGATGTTGCCCGTACTGTGAGGGGCATACCAGAACAGCGCGAGAGTTGGCCATTCCGCCATCATCGCGGCCCCAGCGAGAGCGGCAACGGCGAGTGAAACAGCGAGCGCGATGACTCGCAGTACCGGCTCCACGGGCAGTTTCAAAGGTTGTCCGCCAATAAGAATGGTGTGACCGTCCGGCAAGTCAGGGAGATGGGCTCGCTTCAGAGACAGAAACGATCCGTACAAGATGAGAAATGTGGCTGCTGCGAACGCCGTAAAGACTTCCCAATGAAGGCTCAGCGTTTTCCAAAACACGTCTCCATAGCCGAGTGATCCGAACCAGAGCACATCGACGTAATAGGACAAAACGGTCCGACCGCCGAAGTAAATCAGGGCCAGCACGACCAGGATGAGAACGAAAGGGCGGCGGCGACGCGGCTCCTGGCCTATCCGCGGCCAGTCAATCGACTGAGGCATTGCTCTCCTCTTAATTTATTCTCGGTATTCAGTTATCCGCATAATACTCTCAACTTTTGACGGCAGCTGCCGATAGAGCATTCGGAGGCTTCTCTCTCCGTGCCTACCGTCGAGCAATACGCCGCCTCAATCGTCGAGAAGTACCACGTCGATGCCGACACCGGCTCGCCGTCGCACCGCGCTGCCGATGAGATCATTCCTCTGGTCCGCCAATGGGGCAAGGAATATCTGCTCGGCATCACGCTGTCGGGGGCTTACGCGAAGAACACCGCCATCAGCTTGTCGTCGCAGGCGGACTTGCTGATCGCGCTGAGCCCCGTTCCGAACCTGGACATGAAGAAAGTCTTTTGGAGCCTGTTCGAGTTCTTGAGCGACCGCAACCTGCGGCCTCGAACCCGCGACGTCGCGGTGCAAGTGCAGTGCAAGGGCATCTGGATCGACCTCATCCCCGCATGCCGCGGCCAGGGCTCGGCAAGCAACTTACTGTTCAACAAGAAGCTCGACGATACCGTCTCCACCGACGTCGCGCAGCATATCCACCTGATTGCCAACTCCGGTCGCCAGCAGGAGATTTGCGCGCTCAAGATCTGGCGGGCTCGGCAATCGCTGGATTTTCCCTCGTTATATCTCGAACTCACGGTCCTGCGCGCGCTGGAAAATGAGCGTTTTGGCCAGCTTGCCGACAACGTTTTGACCGTGCTGCGCTATCTAGGGAACCGCTTCGAGGCAGCGCAGGTTCTCGATCCTGCGAACGCGAAGAATATTCTTTCCGACGACCTCTCCGAGAGCGGCAGGCAGGCCATCGCCAAAGCCGCGCGCAACGCGCTGTATGACGAGAACTGGAAGAAGATCCTCTGGTAGCCGCCACCCCCGAAGAGTGAGCCTTTAGGGTCGCCTTATTCGCGTGCAACTGATTTGCGCTGCCCTCGATCGATCGAGATGCTATCCTGTTGATATGGATCATCTCGCAGTCCTTCGTGAAAAAGTTGGCAGCCTCCGCGCCGAGATCGCTCAGATTAAAGAGTTGAACGATCTTTATCGGCGTGAACTCCGAAATGAAACCCAGGCTCAGGTCGCTCACGGCCAAAGGCACGAGCGGCTACAAGAAATCCAGCAGGAACTCGCTCAGCTCGCTGACCTTGGCCGCCGAGTTCGTTCCGTAGAACAGATGAAGGAACAGCATCGCGGCCATCTGCATCCCGTCAAGAAGGCATCGTAAAAAGCCCTTCAGCCCGGCAGCTGAACTTCCTTGGACATCGACCGGAATTCGGCGTCGGGGAACCAGCTTACCTCTTATTTTTCAATGAGATAGGTTTGGGAACGGCTCCGCAGAAATACGTCGATGTGTTCCTGCAGGAACACTTTTTCCACAGTCTCAGACTCTCAACTCGACGACCGTGGCCCCGCCGCCGCCCTCGTTCTGTGGCGGTTCGGTGACCGACGCCACATGAGGGTGCTGCAGCAGCAGCTGCCGCAGGGCTTTGCGCAGGATCCCCATGCCGCTGCCGTGAACCACGCGGACTCGTGGCAGCCCTGCCAGAAAGGCGCGGTCCACAAACTTTTCCACTTCGCGCGAGGCGTCGTCCACATTCTGGCCGATCACGTTGATCTCGCTGGGCACGTCGGCGCCTTCGTTTGTCAGCGAGACCGAAATCCCGCGGATACGCGCGGCCTTCACCGGCGACTCCACGGGACGGGCGCTCGCCAGCACTTCCGCAATGTCGTCGCGAGCGATCTTCATCTTCAGCGCGCCCATTTCGACTTCGAAGTGATGGTCGTCAATCTTGCGCGCAACTTTCGCGGGACGCCCCGTGGATTTGAGCTTCACCATGTCGCCTTCGGAGACGTGCTTCACCAGCTGCGGCTGCGCATGCGGATCGCCCCGATCGGCACCGGTCGAGTGCGCGACGACGGTCGAATCGAACTGCTCGCGGAATTCGCGGCGCAGCTTGGCGATGCGGCGCTCCGCGTCTTTCGATAACTTCTGTGCGGCGGCGCGATCCTGCACGGCATTGACCGCCTCGCGCGCGTGATACTCGAAATCGCGCAGCAGGCTCTCGAGCTTCTGCTCCATCTCGCGTACTTTGGCCTGCTGATCTTTTTTCCCTTCGGCTGCCAGGCGGTTCTTCTCGCGCTCCAATTCCTGCTCGCGGGCGGTGAGGCGCAAGCGCTGCTGCTCGGCGGCGCGCAGGTCGGCGTGGAGCTTGTCGAGGAACTGGCCGACGTCGCGAGCCTGCGTGCCGAGACGCGAGCGGGCGCTCTCGATGATGGCGGGATTCAGCCCGAGACGCTGCGCGATGTTGATGCCCGCGGACGCTCCGGGCACGCCGATCTTGAGTTCATAAGTCGGCTGCAGCGTCGCCTCATCGAAACCGACAGAAGCATTCAGCACGCCGCGAGTATTCGCGCCGTAAACTTTGAGCGAGGTGTGATGGGTGGAGACGACGGTCATGCAGCCGATGCGGCCAAAGTATCCGGCGATGGCGACCGCGAGCGCCGCCCCTTCTTCGGGATCCGTGGCGGAGCCCAGCTCGTCGAGTAAGACCAGCGAGTCGGCCGTGGCCGTGCGCGAGATGAAATCGATATTGGTCACGTACGCCGAGAAGGTGGACAGATTCTGCTCGATGGACTGGTAGTCGCCGATGTCCGCCAGCACGGCATCGAACACGGGAAGCTCACCCCGATCGGCCGGCACGGGCACGCCGGATTGCGCCATCAGGGCCAGCAGGCCCAGGGTTTTCAGCGTGACGGTTTTGCCTCCGGTATTCGGTCCGGTAATGATGAGTTGGCGGCGGTCGCCCTCAAGTTCGACCGAGACCGGAACGACAGAGCCGCCTTTCACTTTCAGATTCCGCTCCAGCAATGGATGGCGAGCGTTCTGCAACAGCAGCCGCGCGCCGGCTTCCGGTTTCCGGATCTCGGACTCCGCGCTGCCGCTCAGGTGAACGGCTACACAGTTGTAGTCTTCGGCGAAGTGCGCTTTGGCAAATTGCAGTTCCAGTTCTGAGAGCGCCTCGACTGCCGCAAGAATCTGGTCGGCATCGGCGCCGATGCGTTGCGTCATCTCGATGAGGATGCGATGAATCTCGGCAAGCTCTTCTTCAAACAGCCGGACCAGTTCGTTATTCTGCTCGATCGTTTCGAGCGGCTCGATGAAGACCGTTTGGCCGCTCGAGCTCGCGCCGTGAACCACGCCCTGTACGCGGCGTTTCTGCTCGACCTTGACCGGAATGACGAAGCGTTCGCCGCGGATTGTGATCAGTTCATCCTGCACCGTGCCGCCTTCGGAGAGGCGGCGCAGGTATCCGCGCAGAGAATCCTGGATGGCGCGGCGTTGCTTCTCGATTTCACGGCGAATGCGGCTCAGTTCGGGGGAGGCTTTCTCGTCGAGCGTTCCGTCGGGCTGAATCTTGTTGCGGAAGGAGCGCAGGAAATCGGTGAAGTCGGCAATGCGGGCGGAGAGCGCGCGAACATTAATCCACTCCGAGCGCATGGCAGCCGGCGGCTGCAGCGCGATCTGGCGCCACTCGGCGGCGCGGTCTACCACGAGGATCACGTCGCGGATCTCGGTAGTCTCCAGGGCAGCCCCAGCGATGCGCGATTTTTCGACTAGCGGTTCGATTTTTACCAGCGCAGAGAAATCAAAGCGTCCGCCGACGCGGCGGAATTCGCGAATTTCGCTGGTCAATGCCTGCTGGATTTCAATCCAGGCGCGATTGGTCGAGGGCTGGAGCGCCAGGATTCGGCTTTGTCCCAAGGGCGACGAGGCGTATCCGCGCAGTAGTTCGCGCAGGGGCTCGAACTCCAGCACGCGGGCTGAGCTGTGAGCTAAGGCCGGCATCGCAATTTATGTTACAGGACGGCGCAGAATTCACCCCAGAGGACACAGAGGGCACAGAGGATTGGGAGGCCTTCTATTCCCGGAATTCAGCCCGCTGCTCCCGCGCTTTGCGCCGCGGGCTGCACAGTGGCCGGCAGACGGACGATGAAGAGCGCGCCGCCTTCCGGTTTGTTCCGGCAGGTGATCTGGCCGTTGTGGTCCTGAATAAAGCCCCAGGCTGCGCTGAGCCCCAGGCCGGTGCCTTTGCCCACGGCCTTGGTGGTATAGAACGGGTCGAAGACGCGCTCGGGATCGCGCAGTCCCGGGCCAGTATCGGAGAACTGCAGCACCACATCAGCTTTGTCGCGCATGGCCGTGACGTTCAGAGAGCCACCGCCCGCCTCCTCCAGCGCATCCATGGCATTTTCAATGATCTCGACAAACGCCTGGAATAACTGGTTGGGGTTGGCAAAGACTTGAGGAAAATCAGATTCGACGGCAAGATGAATGTCGATTTTGACTGGCGGACGTCGCGTTTCGAGCATCTGCGTGGCGCGCTTTAAAAGGACGCCGAGGTCGACGAGAGTTTTCTCTCCAGGAGCCTGCTGGGCAAAACTCAGCAGATTGGCCACCAGGTCTCGGGTACGGCACGCTTGGTTTACCATCTTGCGGAGCAGATTGTTCTGTTCCTCGTTGAGGCGCTCGTTGGTCCAGAGTTCCTCGGAGTAGCTCATGACAGCGTTGAGCGGGTAATTGATTTCGTGGGCCGCTCCAGCGACGAGATTGCCCAGCGAGGCGAGTTTTTCTTTTTGCACGAGCTGAGTTTGAAGTTGCTTCTGGCTGTCGTAGGCTCGGCGCGATTCGCGTAAAAGCGAGATGAGCGCCTGGTCCTGCAAGTACTGACGCAGAAAAACGAACGTCCCCAGCAGCACCATGGCCGCCAGCACGGTGTAAATGCGAAAAGCACGCGAGGGACCGGGCGAGTGGTCGAAGAGTGCGGCCCAAATCCCAAGCACCGGCAAGGACAGAATCGCCAGCATCGCCAGGCGCGGGACGACTTTCCTCCACCCAGGGGCGAGATTAAATTTCGCGCTGGGCAGATCCCAGCGGCGCGCTGCCAACGAAGCAGCCGCAAGCCAGCCGAGCGTCGCAACCAGCGGAACGTCATAAAGGCTGCCCGAATAATAAGTGCTGTTGGCGGTGGCGCGGTCCAGAAACTGAGAATTGACGGCATAGAGCGCCAACGGGATCAGGTAATTCAGATAGAGGCGGCGCCATTCTCTGGAACTGGTCGAAGCCGCGATGGCCAGGACCAGCAGCAACAGCCCGTTTTCCAACCCGTAAAGATGATCGTAGTAGAGGTTGTAGGTGGGGACATTCAGCACCACGTACTGATGCGGGAAGACTAGGAAGGCGTAGAGAAAGATCCACCAGCCAAGCAGCATCAGAAAATTGAGCACGCCCATGCGGACTTTGTCGTCGCGACTCAGCAGATCGGGACGCCACGCCACCGCGGCGAACATGGGGACGGCATGAAAGAAAAGGACGATATCGAAAACGAAAGGATCGGGAATTGGGCGGTGCAGGACAATCTCGAAGACGCTCCAGGCAGCGCCATTGACCGCCCAGAGCAGGAATCCGAGGAACATCAGTAGCCAAAAACTGCGCTGTGGCCGCGGACATACCCAGGCATTGGCTGCAGCCAGGCCCGCAACGGCCAACAGCATTGCCAGCTCAGTCAGATCGGCGAAGGCGGTCAGCGCCGGGCCGCGGTGAGCCGTTACACACACCACCGTAAAGGCCAGGGTGATCCCTGCGGCCACGGCAAACCATGGGTAGCGTCGGAGCAGACTCATCCGGCTCTCATTCTATGGGAGCCAATCTGGGATTCCGAGGAACTGGGGGAATGACGGTGGTTACTTCGGTCACCTGGGTCATGGCAGGAGCACGGTCACTGGGGTTGGAATCCCGAATGGACTAGAATCGAGGGGTACGGCGTTTATCCAGCTAGTCGATTGGTGATCTGCCATGGCATTCCCAGTTACGCGCCTTCGGCGCCTTCGCCGCACGGCGGAGATGCGCAATCTGGTTACGGAAACTCGTCTGACTCCGGACGCGTTCGTCTATCCGATGTTCGTGTGCCCGGGAGAGGGCGTGCGCAAAGAAGTGCGCTCCATGCCGGGCGTGTGCAACCTCTCGGTGGATGAGGCGGTGAAGGAAGCTCGGGAAGTGCATGCGCTGGGCGTGCCGTCGGTGATTCTGTTTGGCTTGCCGGATAAGAAGGATGAGGTTGCTACCGGAGCATGGGCGGAGAACGGGATTGTGCAACAGGCGGCGCGGGCGATCAAAAGGGAGGTTCCCGGGCTGCTGTTGATGGGAGATGTTTGCTTGTGCGAGTACATGTCGCATGGGCACTGCGGGATTGTGAAGGCTACGCCGCAATCGCTGGGAGCGGCGGTAGCAGCGCCGCCGGCTGCGACTACCGAGTATGAAATCGTGAATGACGCGTCGCTCGAGTTGCTGGCCAGGACTTCGGTATCGCTGGCGCGGGCGGGAATCGACATTATTGCGCCATCCGACATGATGGATGGGCGGGTGGCGGCGATTCGCAGCGCACTGGATGAGGCGGGGCTGATCAATATTCCGATTCTTTCTTATGCGGCGAAGTTTGCTTCCGGATTTTATGGTCCCTTCCGCGAAGCAGCGGATTCCGCGCCTCAGTTCGGCGACCGGCGATCGTATCAGATGGATGGAGCGAACCTGCGCGAGGCCATGCGCGAGATCGAAGCCGACATTGAAGAAGGCGCGGACATGATCATGGTGAAGCCTGCGATGCCGTATCTCGACGTGATTGCGGCGGCACGGCAGCGGTTCGATCTGCCGCTCGCGGCCTACCAGGTCTCGGGCGAGTTCGCCATGATCGAGGCCGCAGCGCGCAATGGATGGATCGAGCGCGACCGCGTCATGATGGAATCATTGCTGTCGATCCGTCGGGCAGGGGCGAGCATTATCCTGACTTATTACGCGAAGGATGCGGCCAAGCTGTTGTAAATCAAATCCGCGCTCTTCGCGGTTTAGATTTTTCGAACAAAATCTTAACCACAGAGGGCACAGAGGACGCGGAGGGAACCCGAATTCAGCGTGCTGCGTCTACGGCTCGGAATGAAATCTGCAATTTGAATCGAAAGTCTGAAATTGTCTTCTAGGCGCCGGTGCCCGCGAATTTCACTTCCACTTGCCGGCGGTCCTCGTCGGAAACTTTAAACATCTCGCGCGGCTTGAGGTTCATAAAGCTGGCCACGAACACGTCCGGGATCTGGCCGATGCGCGTGTTGTAGGTGTTGACGTCGTCGTTGAAGAATTCGCGGCGGTCGGCGATGCGTTCCTCCAGCTCGGTAATGCGGTTCTGCAGTTTGAGAAAGTTATCGTTGGCCTTGAGCTGAGGATAGTTTTCGGCCACGGCAAAAAGCCCGCGCAGAGCGCTCGTTACCTGCAGTTCGGCGATCGCTTTCTGGGGGATACTCGAGGCGCTGATGGACGCGGAACGAGCCTGAGTGACCGCGAGCAGCGTCTGCTGCTCGTGCTGCATGTATCCCTTGACGGTCTCGACCAGGTTGGGAATTTCGTCGTGACGCTGCTTCAAGAGCACGTCAATGTTGGCCCAGGCGCGGTCGTTCTCGTTGCGCAGGCGGACGAGGCCGTTGTAGAGGATGATCGCGTAAGTGAAGACTCCGGCTGCGAACAGGAGAAACGCAAGACCGGAAACCAGGCTGCTGCCCATCGGCACCTCGGGTCTCTTCCAAGGTGCCAGTACGGGCGAGCGCTTGGCAAGTTACCGGGGAGTGACTGATAGCCCCGGCGGTATGAAAAAACATCACCAAAGAGGGCACAGAGGATCACAGAGAGCGGCGTAATAGAAATCCCCACTTCTCGCAAAACACGCAAGAAGTGGGGGATCTAAAACTTTCGAAATTCGGTCTAGTCTTTGCTGGGCTTTTTGGGGGTTATGTCGCAGGCGTGGCGGACTTCATCCGCATTGAGGCCCGCGGGGGAAAATTCGGCGATCTGGCGGCCGCTGCGGGTGCGCAGAGCTACTTTGAAAATCTGCGCACCGATGAGGCCGCGAGTTGTACCTTTGTCCATCGCGAGGAAGTGGCCGCGCACCCAGTTCCATCCGTGACGGGTATGGAAGTCGTCGATGCGGACCTCAACTTCGAGCTGCGGCTGTCCCCAGAAGCCAGGACGATTCGGAGGAGGCAGCCTGACGCCGGGATTGAAGTCGGCGAGTTTGAGCTTGCCGTCCTCACAGAAAAGATCGACTCTGGGCTTGTAGTCGGGATCTTCGCGAAAGTAGTTGTCCGACAGAAGTTCGAAGCGCACTTTTTTTGCGCCGGTCATCTTGTCTTCGGAACGAAATTCCATCCACTTGCCCCCCGCACTGACGCCGTCCTGCTCGCCCTGGTACGGGCTCATGGCGCCGCCTTGCGCGAAGGCCGAAGCCGCGCAAAGCAGCAGGCCTGCCGCGAGGGCGCTGAATCTGAATATTTCAAGAGAGCGTTTACCGTTCACAATTCCCTCCAGACAAACATCCTCATAATCTAGAACACGGATGGATGGGGAAAAGTTGCATGGGTTGGTGCCGGAGAGGGACATCGATACCGGAGAGAATCACACGATGCTGCTCTCTACTAGGGGTGGCGGCGGGGACGCCGCCACCACAGCCGCCGTGACGGCGGCGCTACTATCTCACGCCAGCGTTACAGGGTTGCAGGTCAGTGGGTATCTACTTTGAGATCGAGGTAGACCTGGGAGCGGTCGTCAAACTGGCTGACGGACTTGGTATCGCTTTTCTTGCCCTTGAACTGGGCATAGATCTCGTAGTCGACGGCGGTGGAAAGCGCGGGGAAGCGGTAGGTTCCGTCGGCCCCCACGATGTAGGTTTTTACGGCGCGGGTGCGCGTGTTCGTGATGTAGACGACGGCATCGGGAAGCGGGTTATCCTGCGGGTCGAGCACTTTGCCGAGCAGCAAGCGGCCGCTGGTCTTTTCTTTCTTATCAGGCGAGGCGGCAGCCAGCGAACCCAAGAATGTCAACAGAACACAAGCAACGGCAGTGGCCTTGATCACCGAGCGGAAGTGATTCATCTTAGGCCTATTGTCTCACGATTTCAGAACGATGGAACCTACTCGGTCAGGTGGACTCCGGTGTCTTCGCGCTCGTCGCCATAGATATGAACGGTGACGTCCTGGGCGTGCAGGGGTTTGCCATCGGCAGTTTTGATGCCCTTCAGGTCAGCACTGAGGATGTAGTCGGCCTCGCCCGGGGGAACGCGCTGGGCGAACTCGCCGCTGTGATCGGAGAACACTTCCCAGCGCACCTTCTTGGGCTTATCGGTGGATCGGCGAATTTTGACCCGGACGCCGTAGACAGGGCGGTTATCCGGTCCCCAGACGGTTCCGGCAATCAGCGCGTAGGGCTTATCCTTATCTTTATTCTTCTGAGCCGCAAAAGCAGCTGGGCGAGAGACGAGCGCCGGCAGGAGGAGCACAAAGGAGAGAATCCAGATTGTAGCGAGTTTCGCTTGGGACGAGCGCAGGCGAAGGCTAGGAATAGTCACCGTCTTCGCTTTCCTCCTCATCTTCGTCTTCCTCTTCGTAGCCTTCTTCCACCGCCTTCAATTCGAGCGGGCTGGTGGTGACGACTTCGAAATCAGTGCCGCATTCGGGGCAGGAAATCACTTCACCTTCGTCGACCTCTTCTTCTTCGACGTCAAGGTTGTTTTCGCATTCAGGGCAAAGCACCATAAAGCCTCCCAAGGCTGTAAGGACCCTCCTGATAATATTTAATTCTCCGCGGCGGTTGGTCAAGTGGGGTGGGCTGGAGAATGCGGATTTCGGCGACCACCGGCGGAGTCTTTTGACTACGGGATTCGCCCGATGGGGATTCGAAAGAAATGAGTGGGCACTTTTTGAAGACGGTATGCGCGGCCTTGCTGGCACTGACAGCAGGCGCGCTGCAGGCTGGCGCGCAGAAAACAGCTGAGCCGCCGATGGCTGCCGATCCGCGGATTGTGGCGGCGTTGCAGCAGATTTCGGCGCAACGCATTCAGGCGAACATCGAAAAGCTGGTGAGCTTCGGGACGCGGCTCACGCTCTCGGCGCAGGATCCGGCGTCGATTGCGGCCGGGCATGGAATCGGCGCGGCACGCGAGTGGATCAAGGCGGAATTCGAGCGATATTCCAAAGACTGCGGGGGATGCCTGGACGTCAAGACCGACAGCTTCACCGAGGGGCCGGTCGAGCGGATTCCCAAGCCGACGGAAATCATCAATGTTTATGCGGTGCTGAAGGGCACAGACGCGGAGAATGCGAAACGCATCGTGCTGGTGACTGGACACTACGATTCGCGCAACAGTGACACGCTGGACGTGAATGGCGACGCGCCGGGAGCGAATGACGACGCCAGCGGGACCGCCGTCAGCCTGGAGTGCGCGCGGGTCCTGAGCAGGCTGAAGTTTCCGGGGACGATCATTTTTCTGACGGTTGCGGGCGAGGAGCAGGGCCTGAACGGCAGCCGGCATTTTGCAAAGATGGCGAAGGATGAGGGATGGGAACTGGAGGCGGTCCTCAACAACGATATTGTCGGCGGCGATAAGAGCGCAGAGCAGGATCAGTCCGTGGTGCGCGTGTTTTCCGAAGGGATCCCCACTGCGGCTACGGATCAGGAGATCCGGCGGATCCGCGGCTTGGGCGGGGAGAGCGATTCGTCATCGCGGGAACTGGCGCGGTATATCGCCGAGGTAGGGCGGACCTACGAGGCGGGCGTAAAACCAATGCTGGTGTTCCGGCTGGATCGCTACCTGCGCGGCGGGGATCATTATTCTTTCAACCAGCAGGGATTCGCGGCGGTGCGGCTAACGGAATTTCGCGAGGACTTTCATCATCAGCATCAAAACGTGCGCACGGAAAACGGCGTGGAATACGGCGATGTGCCGAAGTTTGTGGACTACGACTACGTGGCGCACGTGGCGCGGCTGAACGCGGCGACGCTGGCCTCGCTGGCCGAGGCTCCGGCGCCTCCGGCAAACGTACACCTGCTGACCAAAGATCTGGAGAATGATTCGACGCTGACGTGGGAAGCCTCGCCGGGCGGGCTGGCGACGTCGTATGAAGTGGTCTGGCGGGCCACAAGCAGCCCCGAGTGGGAGCACGCCGAGAACGTCGGCAAGGCGACGCTCACCACCATGAAGCTGTCGAAGGATAACGTGATCTTCGCGGTACGGGCGGTGGACGGGGCGGGGCATCGGAGCTTGCCGGTGGTGCCCACACCCGAGCGCTAGCCGGGCATTCGGCAATTACGCGTAGAATAGTGCAGAGGATTTTCATTCAGTGCGAAGATCGCGCGAACCCATGATGTTGAGCTTCCCGCCCTTCACCAAGGCGGTGACGTGGCTGATCGGAATTAATACCGCAGTGTATCTGCTGCTGGAGCTTCTGGTCAGGGTGGGGCCACAGTTAGCCCGGTTCATCTATTTCAACTTCGAATTGGTGCCTTTTGAGGTGGTGCAGCGTGGAGAGGTGTGGCAGCTCATCACTTACAGCATCCTGCACGCGGGATTCTGGCACCTGTTCTGGAACATGCTGGCGCTCTGGATGTTTGGAGCTTCCATTGAAGAGGCTTGGGGAACCCGCCGGTTCATTGAACTGTATGTCATCGGGGTGCTGGGCGCATCCGTGACCACGGTCGTGCTGTCGTACGCTCACGTGCTGGGCAATCCGAACGATGCAACCGTGGGCGCGTCGGGCGGAGTGTTTGCCATTTTGATCGCCTTCGGCGTGCTGTTCAGCGAAAGCGAAATCCTGATGATCCCGTTTCCCTTCTCGATCAAGGCCAAGTACATGATTGGCATTTTGATTGTGGCGACGGTTGCCATGGCCATGTCGGGCGGAGGAGGCGTCGCGTATGTGGCGCACCTGGGAGGGCTGTTCTTCGGCTGGCTGTACGTGAGGCGTGGGCTGAAGCCGGCCATGGTGAACGTGAATTTCTCGGAGCGTTATTACGGGATCCGCAACGCGTACTATCGCTGGAGACGGCGGCGTGCGGCGAAAAAATTTGAAGTCTACATGCGGCAGCACGACCGTGACGTGCACTTCGATGAGCACGGAAACTACGTTCCACCCGAGGACGACGCGCGCAAGGGAAACGGCGGGGGGAAGTCGGGGTGGGTGAATTAGGAAGACAGAAGGCAGATTAGAAGTCAGATTGCAGATTTTAGATTTCAGATTTCAGAAGGCAGATTGCAGAAGGCAGATTGAAGAATTCAGAAGGCAGATTGAAGAATTGAAAGACTGGCGCCTCGCGATTTTCAATCTTCAATCTGAAATCTACAATCTGCAATCGAATCTACAGCCGCTCTTCTCATCGCACGAAGTTTTGGAACTCTTCCAACAGTCTGCCAGGTAATTCGTCCTTACGGGCTTTTCCTCTAAATCCCAAATCGTGACCGGCTCCTTCTACCGGCAGCAGCTTCGTCCTGGCTGGAATCATCTTTAGGGTGCGTTCGAGCTCGGCGATGGTGCCGAAGGGATCGTGTGTGCCGGAGACGAAGAGGGTGGGCGTGCGAAGGTCGGGAAGATGCTGGGTGCGCTGCTGATCGGGGCGGCGCGGCGGATGCAGCGGGTAGGAGAGCAGCAGGAGGCCTGCGGCGAGATCTGGCTGCTCGGCGCAGAGCATGCTGGCTTGGCGTCCGCCGTAGGAGTGGCCTCCGAGGTAGATGCGGCCTGACAACATCGCTCTCATCTTTGCAATCGCGGTCTTCAAGCCGGTGCGGTCGCGGGCGGCGTCGCCGGGGCCGGGCGGCCCAAAGGGACGCGCTTGACGGAATGGCAAATCAATACGGAGGACGGTGAAGCCCGCACCGACAAAGGTCTCGGCGAGGGCGCGGAGTAGCGGGGCTTGGGCGTTGCCACCGGCGCCGTGCGTTAAGATCACGCCATCCTGGTTGGGAGTTTCAGGAACGTGCAGGAATCCACGAATGTTTGGATCGACCGTGGTGTCGGTGAACTCGAGGATGGAGGTCAGAGGCAAGCAATGATCTTAAATCGAGCGGGCAGCCGGCGAGCTTTGCTCGCCCAGGCAGCTGAGGACCGCCGTCCCTTATTGCCAAGTCAGTCGTACCCGCCGGTTATGAGTGTAATCGTGACAGCATGGTAGCCGCTTTCACCTGGTTAGGTACCGCCAAAAGGCCGGCACCTCCTATCCCTCGTTACGATGGTTTCTGGAAATTGAAGCTATTTAGGACGCGCCAGACTTCCTGTCCAACTCATTCTGGATGCCGTTGAAGATCTTTTGTACTTCCTTCTTGCCAGAGCCCCAGGAGACCGCCTTTCCTCCCGATCGGGCTATCTCTACCGTGACATCGCTTTGGTTGTCCGATGCGGGAGCTACTTTGAGGACCATGTTGTATCCCCATGACCAAGCCGTGGTCCCAACATGGAATGTAACGGCTCCAGTGGCTGGGTCTTTGGCTTTGACATCGTGGTGCTGAGCAGCAATGGAATTAAGGGCTGCGGCAAATACCCGCTCGGGTGGTGCAGCGAATGTTCTCTTGGACCAATCGGGGGCTTGTTGACACATAGCAGCAGACACAGTCATGAGGGCGAAAACGAATACCAAAAATGCTTTTGTCGCGTTCTTCATTGTGGTCCTCGCAATCGTAACTAGTGGAAAACATTAGCCGATTATTCTGCCGCCGTCAGTGACCGGCGTCACGATTGGGGATTTGAAGGGATATGGCGACGGGGTCGACAGTGTTCCCATCCCGTCATAATCCAGGGCGCGGGCTCATCCTATCGGTTCAACAGGAATCTCCGGGGCAAGCCCCGTCTGCCGAGAGTGCAGGATGGGGCTGTTGCGGAGATTGAAGCCTACGGGACAAAGACGTAAGCGGCACCCTGGTAGAGGAAGGAGCCACTATCCGTGTGGCCAGGAGCACCCACCAGCGCTGTGTTCCCGGTTCCGGTCAGGGATACCGAGTGGCCGACATAGTCGCCTGCCATAGCGTTCGAGGGTAGCAAGGTACCGGTTTCGGTTGAACTGGTCCAGCCGCTGGCTGGTTTTGTGAACACATACGCCTTGCCGGTGCCATTGGGCGAGCCGTCAAAGGGATACAGGATTGAACCGATGAGGACGTTGTTTCCTCCGATGGCTACTGAATAGCCGAAGTTGTCTCCGGCATTACCGTCCGATGGAGTGAGCTCGGCAAGTTGATTGCTGCCCAAGTAGAGGTAGGCCTTGCCGGGCGCCTGCGAGCCAATCTGAGGGTTACCGAATTGAGGAGCGCCGACGACAATTATGTGGTCCTGGACCCCCAACGACCAGCCAAAAGTGTCGTATTGATTGCCGTCCGAAGCGGTAAGTGTGGTGATCGGAGTGGAGGCATTTCTCCACCCGCTTGTGGGCCGCACGAAGACGTAAGCAGCGCCTTTGGAGTTCACGTTGGGCGCGCCAGCAGCAACGATGTCCCCGGAGATCGAGACCGAGATGCCCAGCTGATCGCCTGTTTTACCGAGCGACACGCTGAGTTTCGCGACTTGCGTGGTGCTCGTCCAGCCGGTGGCCGGCTTCACGTAAACATAAACCGCTCCCTGGTTCGCGTGGTTGTTCACGATGTTGCCTGGGACCCCGACAACTACCTGGCTGCCGCTCACACCCACTGAATTTCCGAAAAGGCAGTACTCGCTCGCCGAACAAGTGGTGGCCGCGTCAGACGGATTCAACCTGGCGGTCTCGGTCATACTGGTCCAGCCGGTTGCTGGTTTCGTGAATACATAGACCTCGCCTTGAGCCTCGCCATTGACCGTCTTAAAGGGCGCGCCGACCACGACAGTGTCCAGGCCGATGGCAACTGCCTGTCCGAAAGCGTCTCCTGCGGCGCCGTCCGAGGCTGTCAGCTTGGCGACAAAGGTTGAAGTTGTACCCCAGCCCGCGGCTGGCTTCACAAAAATGTAAGCCGCGCCCTGGCAGCGGTTGGATCCGATCATGGCGCACGGCGAGCCGACCACCGCAACGTTGCCGCTGATGGCCACGGATGTTGCGAGTTCGTCACCGTTCTGGCCGTCGGAAGCAGTGAGTTCGGCGAGCTGTTGAGCGGTTTGGCAAAAAGCGACTGATGCAAATCTCAGGCATGCGAGGGCGAGAGAGAGGATTCGCAAGGACTTCATCAGGCTGGAAACTCCTTTCACTTGGGGAGCGTGCTTTAGCGGAACATACCACTGGCCAGTCGAGCGGCCTAGGCTGAAAGAATTTGCAACGGGCGCTGCGGCTCCGCAATGTCACGGCAGTAGAAGGAGCTATCCGCTGAGCAGGTTATTTCATTTTGTCCACCGTGACTTCGCTGAGCGTCTCATAGACCTTCAGGATGTCAATTTCATTTCCCAGGCGGGCCCAGCAGCGGAGCCTTCCAGGATCGGGGCGGGCCGTCCTCACACCGTCAAGCTAGTATCTGAGAGTGTACTGACGTCAGCGAAGGAATTGACGTTTATTTTACCCGTCGTTGACACAATCGAGTTCACAGAGTGTAAAAGAGCTGCAGCCAATCGTTCGCATGAGCAAATCCCGGAGGCCCCCAATGCACTGGCACACCGCTGCCTTGCGTAAGTTGACCCTGACTACCTTCATCAGCTTTTTCTGTATTGGCTCCTTTGCCCAGCAGATTGCAACACCCACCATCACCGCACTGTTCAAATTTACTTGTAACGGAAACCTGTGTTCGAATGGTTTTTTCCCGAAAGGCAAACTGGTTCAGGCCCAGAACGGCAACCTCTATGGCGCAACCAGCAGCGGCGGAACGGCCCCCGGTTCCGGTGGCACTATCTTTCAAATCACGCCTACGGGCGTGCTGACCACTTTGTTCAGTTTCGATTCGGATAGCAGTGGAAACTTTCCAAACGGCGAAACTCCGTTAGGAAGCCTGGTGCAAGGGCCGGATGGCTTTCTTTATGGCGCAACCGCTCTGGGCGGCAAACATAACGCAGGTACAGTGTTCAAGATCAGCACAGGTGGTATTTTTCGATTGTTGCACAGCTTCTGCTCTTTGCAAGGCTGCGCCGACGGTTCATCTCCGACCAGCCTGATCGTGGGCACCGACCACAACCTATATGGAGCGACGGTCTCTGGAGGTGGGGCAAACAGCGGTACGATTTTCAGGATCACACCTCGGGGCGTGCTCAGGACCATTCATTCGTTGAATGGAAATAGTGATAGCGGTTCTCCGAACGCTCTCACGCAGGCTACTGACGGAAATTTCTATGCAACCACCGACATCGGGCCGACCGGTCTGCTCGGAACGATCTTTCAGGTAACCCCGTCCGGCGTGTTCACTACCTTGCACGACTTCTCCTCGCCGCCGGACGCCGATCCGATGGGGTCCCTCTTGCAAGCCTCCGATGGAAACTTGTACGGCGTCACTCTTTACGGAGAGATTTACCAAAGCACACTGGCTGGCAGTTTTAAGATTATTGTTCCAGGACAATTCGATCCAATCCGAAGTGGGCTAACGCAAGCTTCCGACGGAAATCTATGGGCAACGCATCAAGGCGCTACCAATACTGATCCAGGAGATGTATTCGCTGTGACCCTGGCAGGACTGCAAGTCCAGATAGCCAGATTCAGTTGCACGCTGAATGGTGGAATGCCACAAGGTGTTATCCAGGGGATAGACGGTAAGTTGTATGGGGTAGGAACGTCCTGTGTTGACAGTTCAGGAGTGCAACATTTCGGCACCGTGTTCGTGGTCGACGCGGGATTGTCGACGTCTGGGGCGACCGCCGACTGAGAAGATTATTTTGCTTTGTCCACCGTGACTTCGCTGAGCGTCTCGTAGACCTTCAGGATGTGAATTTCATTTCCCAGGCGGGCCCAGCAGCGGAGCATGTCAGGATCTTCCTGCGCGATGCGGCGGGCGTCTTCCGACTTCCAATAGCGCAGAAAAACGTAGTGCGATTCGCGGTCGCGATAGAGCAGATCGCGTCCATAACCTTTCGAAGCCACGATCGCCGACAGTTCTCGAAGGGTATTGAGGGACGCGGCCTCCATCTCCGGGATGGGTTCCCACACAGCCACCGAGAGTATCTCTTGCGGCATACGGTGGGATTATAGCTTGGGCTGGCGCGGGGAGCGCGCTTTCTTGGAAGACGTGCCCGGATGGCCGATGCGGTCGGCTTCTTCGGCGGTGACGGTGTGCAGGCGCATCAGGTTCGTGGAACCCGAAGCCTGGCGCGTGCCGGCGACGACTCCCAAAACATCGCCGGGCTTGATCTGCCCGCTGCGGACCAGCGTCTGCTCCGCCATGCTCACCATCTGCTCAGCGGAGTGGGCCTGGCGGCAACCCACGGCATGGACTCCCCAATAAAGGTTCACGCGATTCACGACCGGCGCAATGTGAGTGAAGGCGTAAATCGGGACTTTAGGCCGATACTTCGAAATCATGCGAGCGGTGTTGCCGGTCTCGGTGAAAATGGCGATGGCGCCCATGGGCAGGTCTTCGGCGGCGTGGGCGATCGCCTCGCAGATGGTTTCGGCTACCGAGAGTCCTCGACGCTCGCGGCGGCGGCGGATTTGGCCAAGATCTCCAATGTTGCATTCGGCTTCGACCACAATGCGCGCCATGATGGAAACCGACTCGCGCGGATACTGGCCGCTGGCGGTTTCGGCGGAGAGCATGACCGCATCGGTGCCGTCGAAAATGGCGTTGGCCACGTCGCTGGCTTCGGCGCGCGTAGGGCGTGGGTTTTCGATCATGGACTCGAGCATCTGCGTGGCGGTGATCACCGGCTTGCGCCATGCAGCGGCGCGGCGGATGACGTGCTTCTGAATGACAGGAACTTTTTCCGGCGCCATTTCGACGCCGAGATCGCCGCGAGCGACCATCACTCCATCGGCGGCTTCGAGAATTTCTTCCAGGTGATCGATTGCTTGCGGCTTTTCGAGCTTGGCAATCACGGGAACATCGCTGCCGCGTGAGGCGATGATCTGTTTGACCATCTTGACGTCGGCAGCGGTACGTACGAAGGAGAGCGCTACGGCGTCAATGCCGTGATCCAGGCCAAATTCGAGATCCTTGCGGTCTTTCTCAGTCAGGGCGGCAATCGAGAGCGCAACTCCGGGCAGGTTGATGCCTTTGTGCTCGCCCAGCATGCCGCCATTGAGCACATCGCACTGGACATCTTTGCCGCGCACTCCGCGAACGCGCAGTTCGATCAGGCCATCGCTGAGCAGGATGCGGGCGCCGGCGGCGAGCTCGCGAGCCAAGTCGGGGAAGGTGGTCGAAATGCGAGTCGCGTTGCCGAGAACATTCTGGGGCGTGATGGTGACAACCGAGCCGGTCTTCAGATGAACAGGTTCGTGCCGCTCCAGTTGGCCGGTGCGGATTTTCGGGCCTTGCAGGTCCTGGAGAATGCAGAGGGTGCGGCGTTCGCGTTCGGCGGCGCGGCGCAGGCGATGGATGTGCTGGGCGTGATCCTCGTGGGTGCCATGGGAGAAGTTGAGGCGGGCGATGTCCATGCCCAGGCGAAGCAGGTCGCGCATGGCGGCCTCGGTATTGCAGGCGGGTCCGATGGTGCAGATGATTTTGGCGCGGCGCAGAGCGGGGTTCGTTGGGGTAGACGAGTCCTCGGGATTGGTATCGCTCTTTGGCAATTTATTCCTCAACGAGGTTGGTGGCCCACAGGGGCTAAAGCCCGATTCATTTCAATGGCTGACGCGGCCCTAAAGGGCCGCTCTTCCACAAGACCGCAGTTCACAACGCCGCTCTTCCACACGGTTCGGCGACGCTTTGGAAAGCCGCTCTTCCTCACCGCCACGGTTCGGCGGCGCTTCCCAAGGCGGCGGTTCAGCAACGCCTCTGTTCCACAATGTATCTTTTCAGACGCGATAATCTCTTATGGCTTGATGGCGGTGAGTTCTTTGCCCAGCATGGCGCGCGGAAACAGCAGGGCATTAAACTCTGCGCCCACCAGCACTACAAGAGAAACCATGTACATCCAGACCAGCAGGGCCATGCCTGCACCCAGCGACCCGTAGATGGTGCCGAAGTCGCTGAAATGCTGCAAGTAGGCGCGAAAGCCCACCGTCACTGAGAACCACAAGATGGTTGCGAGGATCGCTCCGGGAATCACGCTATGCCATGGCTGAGTGCGCGGGACGGCATGGTGATAAATCAGGGCGATGACCGAGATGCTGGTGAGGGTGGCAATCACCCACCGGACGCCGCCCCACATGAGCAGGATGTACGGGCTAAAGTCGGGATCAATAAGCGGCAGCAAGCGCGTCTCAAATTTGCTGCCCACAGCCACAAGGATCGTAGCGAAGGTCATCGGGACGAGCGCAAAAATCACCAGCAGGAATGCGACCAGGCGTTCCTTGACCAAGCCCCATGCTTTGGGCAGTTCGTAGCAGCGGCGAAAGCCTTCCATCCAGGAGATCATGACGCCGGAGGCGGTCCACAGCGTAATCAGCGAGGTCGTCATCAAGAATCCTAATGGATGCTTGGGCGCTCCCTTCAGATAGTTCAGCGCAGTGTTGCTGCCAGCCGGGAGGATGCTGCCGAGGGCGTAGGAGATTTCACGAAGGTAAGGCGCGCCCTTGCGCCAATTCGCCAACACCGATCCGACCAGCACCAGGACCGGGAAGAAGGTAAAGATGGAAGAGTAGGCGGACGCTTTGGCGATGGCGAAGGCGTCGTGCACGAATGCCCGCCAAAAAGCTGTTCGCAGGAGCCGAAGGAAACGTAACATGCCCTGACTTAGCTTAGGGCGTGGAGGCACCGCCTGCAAAGAAGGAAGTGGGCCAGGTTCCTCGATACGCACTCGCTGGGGGGTAGCGTGCATTGGTTGTTATCAGGTGATAGTAGAAGCAAGTTCGGGGGCGAGAACTCGCCCCCGAAAATTACTTCCGTTCCCGCTATTCGGCCGCGGGCAGTTCCGCACTGAGTTCTTCGTTCTCGCCCTCGTGGCGCATCATCTCCAGAGCGCGCTCGGCTTCTTCGTACGCAGCCGAGACTTCGGCCTGAACCTTGGCGGCAGCCTCTTCCATTTCCGGCGAGAGGCGGACGTTGCGGTAGTACTCCATGCCGGTTCCGGCCGGGATGAGGCGTCCAACGATGACGTTCTCTTTCAGGCCGCGCAGGTGGTCCACCTTGCCGTTGATGCTGGCTTCGGTGAGCACGCGCGTGGTCTCCTGGAACGACGCCGCCGAGATGAACGAGTCGGTGGAGAGCGAAGCCTTCGTGATCCCGAGGAGCAGCGGCCGTCCAGTGGCCGGCTTGCCGCCCTGCGCAATAACGCGCTCGTTCTCTTCGCGGAAGGCGAACTTGTCGGTCTGCTCTTCCAGCAGGAACCGCGTGTCGCCCACGTCCTCGACCTTCACCCAGCGCATCATCTGCCGCACAATCACTTCGATGTGCTTGTCGGAGATGTTGACGCCCTGCAGCCGGTAGACTTCCTGGATTTCGTTCACCAGGTAAGCCTGCAGCTCTTTTTCGCCGAGTACGGCGAGAATGTCGTGCGGGTTGAGCGGACCGTCCATCAGCGGTTCGCCCGCCTTGACGCGCTCGCCTTCCTGCACGTTGATGTGAACGCCGCGCGGAACCGAGTATTCCTTTTCGGTGCCGTTGTCGGCGACCACGTAGATTTTGCGCTGGCCCTTGGAGACCTCGCCAAACTTGACCGTGCCATCAATTTCGCTGATGACCGCGGTCTCATGCGGCTTGCGGGCTTCAAAGAGCTCAACCACGCGCGGCAGACCACCGGTGATGTCTTTGGTCTTGGTGGTTTCGCGCGGGATCTTGGCCAGCACGTCGCCCGGGGTTACGGTATCGCCATCCTGAATCATCAGGTGGGCTCGCGACGGCATCAGGTAGCGCTTGCTGTTCTTGCCTTTGATGACGATCGCGGGCTGGCGCTTCTCGTCGGGAGAATCGCCGACCACGTGACGTGACAGGCCGGTGACTTCGTCCACTTCTTCGTGGAGCGTGACCCCTTCCTGCAAGTCTTTGAACTGCACGGTGCCGCCGATTTCAGTCAGGATGGCAAAGGTGTAAGGATCCCACTCGACCAAAACCTGGCCCAGCGTGACCGGATCACCATCGTTGACCTTCAGCTTGGCGCCGTACACCACCGAGTAGCGCTCGCGCTCGCGGTTCTTGTCGTCGACCACCGCGATCGAGCCTTGGCGGTTCATCACCACCAGGTCGCCGGACTTGGCTTTGACGGTCTGCAATCCGATGAAGCGCACGTTGCCGTTGTTCTTGGCATCGAGGCGCGACTGCTCGGAGACTCGCGATGCGGTACCACCGATGTGGAAGGTACGCATGGTGAGCTGGGTTCCGGGCTCGCCGATGGACTGCGCCGCGATGACGCCGGTAGCTTCGCCGAGTTCGACGAGGCGTCCGGATGCCAGGTTGCGGCCGTAGCACATCACGCAGACGCCGCGCTTGGATTCGCAGGTCAGCACCGAGCGGATTTTCACGCGCTCGATACCGGCAGCCTGGATCGCTCCCGCGAGCTCTTCAGTGATTTCCTGGTTGATGTCGACGATTACGTTGCCGTCGTAGTCCTTGATCTTCTCGAGCGATACGCGGCCAACAATGCGGTCGCGCAGCGGCTCGATGATCTCGCCGGCTTCCACGATACCTTGCACGTAGATGCCGTCGACGGTGCCGCAGTCGTATTCGCTGATGATCACGTCTTGCGCGACGTCGACCAGGCGGCGGGTCAGGTAGCCGGAGTCCGCGGTCTTGAGAGCGGTATCGGCCAATCCCTTGCGGGCGCCGTGGGTCGAAACGAAGTATTCCAACACCGTCAATCCTTCGCGGAAGTTGGCGGTGATGGGAGACTCGATGATCTCGCCCGACGGCTTGGCCATCAATCCACGCATGCCGGAGAGCTGGCGGATCTGCTGTTTCGATCCGCGAGCGCCGGAGTCGGCCATGACGTAAATCGGATTGAGTTCGCCTTCCTTGTCGCGGCGCTGCATTTCACCGAACATTTCGTCAGCAACTTTTTCCGTAATCGCCGACCAGATTTCGATGACCTTGTTGTACCGCTCGCCGTTGGTGATGGCGCCGTCCAGGTACTGCTGCTGGACGTTGACCACCTGCTTCTCGGCGTCTTTGACCAGGACTTTCTTGCTGTCGGGGATGACCATGTCATCGATGCCGATCGACAAGCCCGCGCGGGTCGCAAATTTGAACCCGAGTTGCTTGACTTCATCGAGCATCTTGACCGTGACTTCCAGCCCGAAGCGGAGGTATCCGTAGTTGACCAGTGCGCCAATGCCTTTCTTCTTGAGCAGGCCGTTGATGAAAGGCATGCCCTCAGGAAGCTGGTCATTCAGAATGGCGCGGCCCACGGTGGTGTTGACGAAAGCCCGCTCCACCTGCACCGGTTCGGTGTGGATGATGTCCTGATCGTCGTACGCCGTGGTCAGGTCGATGAGTTCGCCCGAGTAGCGCAGGCGGATCGGGGTCAGGGTTTCCACTTCCCCCGCATCCAGCGCCATCAGGACTTCTTCAATGTTGGCGAAAGCGCGGCCTTCACCCTTCGCGCCGGGCTTCGCTTTGGTCAGGTAGTAGAGGCCGAGCACCATGTCTTGCGTAGGCACGGTAATCGGCTGACCGGAAGCGGGCGAAAGAATGTTGTGCGAGGCCAGCATCAGCACGCTGGCTTCGACCTGGGCTTCCGGAGACAGCGGAATGTGAACCGCCATCTGGTCGCCGTCGAAGTCTGCGTTGAACGCCGTGCAGACCAGCGGATGAATCTTGATGGCCTTGCCTTCAACCAGCACCGGCTCAAACGCCTGAATGCCGAGGCGGTGGAGCGTAGGAGCGCGGTTCAGCAGTACGGGGTGATCCTTGATGACTTCTTCGAGGATGTCCCACACGATCGGTTCCTGCTGCTCGACCATTTCTTTGGCTTGCTTGATAGTGGTGACGTTGCCCGTCTGCTCCAGCCGGTGATAGATGAACGGCTTGAACAGTTCGAGCGCCATTTTCTTGGGCAGGCCGCACTGGTGCAGCTTGAGTTCGGGGCCGACCACGATGACGGAACGTCCGGAGTAGTCGACGCGCTTGCCCAGCAGGTTCTGGCGGAATCGTCCCTGCTTGCCTTTCAGCGTGTCAGACAAAGACTTCAGGGGACGGTTGTTGGCACCGCGCAGCACGCGGCCACGGCGCCCGTTGTCGAACAGGGCGTCTACGGCTTCCTGCAGCATGCGCTTTTCGTTGCGCACGATGACTTCAGGAGCGTGCAGGTCCATCAGCTTCTTCAACCGGTTGTTGCGGTTGATGACCCGGCGGTACAGGTCGTTCAAATCAGACGTGGCAAAGCGTCCGCCATCGAGTGGAACCAGCGGACGAAGCTCCGGCGGAATGACCGGAATGACGTCGAGGATCATCCAGTGCGGCTTGTTGCCGCTCTTGCGGAAGGCATCGACGACTTTCAGGCGCTTGGCGTACTTGAGCCGCTTCTGCAGCGAGCTCTCGTTCTTCATCTTCTCGCGCAGTTCGGTGGCCAAGCCCTCGGTGTCGACGCGCTTGAGCAGTTCCTTGATCGCTTCAGCTCCCATCATCGCCTTGAAACCGGCGGGACGGTATTGCTGATCGAGTTCGCGGAACTTGGCTTCGTCCTTGATGACTTCGCGATCTTTCACCGGAGCATCGCCGGGCTCAACCACGACGTAGGCTTCGAAATAGAGCACGGACTCAAGGTCGCGCAAAGAAATGTCGAGCAGGTGCCCGATGCGGCTGGGCAATCCTTTAAAGAACCACACGTGCGAGCAGGGCGAAGCCAGCTCGATGTGGCCGAGTCGTTCACGGCGCACTTTGGAAAGGGTGACTTCCACGCCGCACTTGTCGCAGATCACGCCGCGGTGCTTCATGCGTTTGTACTTGCCGCAGAGGCACTCCCAGTCGGTGACCGGGCCGAAGATGCGGGCGCAGAACAATCCATCGCGCTCCGGTTTGAAGGTGCGGTAGTTGATGGTCTCGGGCTTGGTGACTTCGCCATGCGACCAGCTCCGGATCTTTTCGGGAGAGGCTAGACTGATGCGAATGGCGTCAAAGTCCGCGACCACATTTGCCATTTCGAATGGGCTCGAACGAAACAAGGTGTTCCTCCGCTTCCTGCGGTTCTGACGCGTCCGCTGACGGAGCTCTAAAACAAGTTCTCAGTACCCGGTACTCAGTACTCAGTTAGAACCGGGTCGAACTTTTTCGCCCCTTCATGCGGCATTGAGCTCGTATGCCGCAGTGGCCGTAAGTCAAAATCTCTTTTGGGCGTTCTCAGCACCCGGTCGCAGTTCAGTTTTTCACTGAGTACTGAGTACCGGGTACTGAGTACTTAATTTCAATCCGCTGCCGCGCTTGCGGTCGGCTTCTTCTCGGTCGCCTTGATCAACTCGACGTCGAGGCAGAGCGACTGCAATTCGCGGATCAGCACGTTAAACGATTCGGGTACGCCAGGCTCCATGGCGGCTTCGCCCTTGACGATGGCCTCGTAGATCTTGGTGCGGCCATAAACGTCGTCGGACTTCGCCGTCAGCAGCTCCTGCAAGATGAATGCAGCGCCATACGCTTCCAGGGCCCAGACTTCCATTTCGCCGAAGCGCTGTCCGCCGAACTGCGCCTTGCCGCCCAGCGGCTGCTGGGTGATGAGCGAGTACGGCCCGATGGAACGAGCGTGAATCTTGTCGTCCACCAGGTGCGACAGCTTCAGCATGTAGATGTAGCCCACCGTGACCGGCTGTTCGAACTTTTCTCCGGTCATGCCGTCGCGCAGATTCGTCTTGCCCGAGGTCGGCAGTCCGGCGTGTTCGAGCAACGCCTTGATTTCGCCTTCCTTCGAGCCATCGAATACCGGCGATCCCATGAACACACCCTTGGTGAGCGTCGGCGCCACCGATTCCAGCTCCTCATCGCTCATGTCGGAAATGATGTCCGCCAGTTGCGAATCCTTGAACAGCGCTTTCAACTCGCGGCGAATCGCCTCGGTACGCGTGTTCTCTTGCAGCAGGCGCGTGATCTTCTCGCCCAGTACGAAGCCGGCCCATCCGAGGTGGGTTTCGAGGATCTGGCCCACGTTCATACGGGAAGGCACGCCAAGCGGGTTAAGGACGATTTCGACCGGCGTTCCGTCTTCGAGGTACGGCATGTCCTCTTCGGGCAGAATGCGCGCGATGACGCCCTTGTTGCCATGACGGCCGGCCATCTTGTCACCGACACTCAGCTTGCGCTTCATGGCGATGTACACCTTGACCAGCTTGATCACGCCGGGGGGCAGTTCGTCGCCCTTGGTAAGCTTGTCTTTCTTTTCGTTGACGATCTTTTTGAGCACGTCGATCTGGCGCGAGGTCATTTCCTCGATCTCGTCGATCTGCTCGTTGACCCGCGGATCCTTATCCGCATACTTGATGCGCTTCAGGTTGCGGGTGGAGATGCGCTCGATCTCTTCGCGCGTGAGCATCGTCCCCTTGGTCAGCAGACGCTTGTTGGTGCGCTCGTCG
>DATGFC010000079.1:0-3030 GCA_035309485.1 Candidatus Sulfotelmatobacter sp. | reverse complement strand
TTACGCTTCCGATGCGTACGACCACTTCTCTTCCCAGTGTCCTAACAAAAACTTGCCGTTACCTTTGGCGTCGCGCTCGTAGCCCAGAACGCCCAGGCCGCGGGCGAAGGTGCGCAGAAACTGTTCGCGATTGCGCTCCTGCACCTCGCGCGCCTTGACGCGGGTTTCCGGCGCGGCCTTCCACTCGTAAATTTCCGCGGGAACTTCGATTGAGGCTTCGCCTTTGACCGGAGGATTCGTGCCGGTCGCCAGCAACGTTTCCACCCGCTTCGATTTGAGCCACCATTCGGCGATCAGGCGGTCGCTGGGCAGTCCTCCCTGCAGCGGCGACGACGTGATCCCGTACTGGTTGATGTTGTAGCGGCGCGCAATGGCGCCCAGCTTTTCGATATTCAGATAGGCGTTCTTGATTTCCAGCGGATCGAATGTCCACTCGATCAGCTCGATGCCGCGGGCCAGAGCGTCTTCCCGCTGCATCAGCTTCAACCGGCGTCCCAGCCCGCCATTGCGATGATCCTTCCGCACCGCCAGCATGTGGGAGTGCAGGTAGCTGTGCCCCGAGCGCACACCGGGAACGGAAAGCGCGAAGCCCACCATCACTTCGCCGTCGAAGGCGCCCATCACCTGGCCGCCGACTTTGTCGGCGACCACGAACATGCGCAGCGGGACCAGTTCGGCGTCGGTGAAATTCCAGACTTCTTTCTGCAGGGCGACGCAGGCCCGAAACTCTTCGATCCCGTGACAGCGCCTCAGTTCGACTGAGCCCGGGTTCACGCCGATTTCTCCGTTCGCCCTGGGCTTTCCTGAGCTTTCGCCTGCTGCCACAGCGATTCCAGTTCTTCCATGGATGCCTGCTCGGCGGAGCGCCCGCTCTCGTGAAGACGGTCTTCCATCCACTGAAAGCGTCGCTTGAACTTGCGATTGGTCTTGCGCAGGGCGGATTCGGGATCAAGCGAAAGATAGCGGGCAATGTTCACCAGCACGAAGAACAGATCGCCCACCTCTTCTTCAAGCTTTTCTTGCAGGGCTTCGGGCACTACGGTTCGTCCCGATCCTGCCATGCCTCGGCCCTGCGGGCGCGGCCCGGGCTCGGGAAATTCTTTGAGATGTTCGCGCAGTTCATCCGTCTCTTCCCGCAGCTTGTCGAACAGGCCTTCTATATTGGGCCAGTCAAACCCGGCCTGCGCCGCCCGCGAACTGAGCTTGTAGCCTTCCAGCAATGACGGCATGGCCGACGAAACTCCGGCGAGAATGGAATGGCGTTCCGTCTTCTCCGAAGCGGCGATGCCCTGCTGTTTCTTCTTTTCTTCCACCTTCAGCGCTTCCCAGTTGCGCTTGACCTCGGCGGAAGTATCGGCCTTCACGTCGCCAAACACATGGGGATGCCGGTTGATCAGCTTGGTAGAAAGACGGTCGAGCACATCGTCAACCGAAAATGACGATTGCTCTTTCGCCATCTCGGCATAGAAGAGCACTTGCAAAAGCAGGTCGCCCAACTCGCCTGCCAGTTCCGGCCAGTCCCGGTTATCGATGGCCTCGAGGACCTCGTAGGTTTCTTCCAGGGTATAAGGCTTGATGGAATCGAAAGTCTGCTCGCGATCCCAGGGGCAGCCGCCGGGGGCGCGCAGGCGTTCCATGATGGCAACTGCTCGTTCGAACCGTTCTCCGGTAGTGGGCATCCGGCAACCAATGTAAATGACCGCCGATGCAAGAGGCAATGCGCGCACTCACTAGGGCTTGCGCCACTTGCGCAGTTGCTTCCAGGCCTGCACCAGCTCCTGAACCGCGCGCGCCGAAGGGAAGGTATGGCTGTTGATGATGCGGCACTCGCGGTAGGCACGGTCGTAAAATTCGCGTACGCCGTGCTCGCTGAGCAAGGAGAGATTGTGCATGATCTCTTTCAAGTCCTCACGCGACCAAAACTGCTCCCGCTTGCCGGGGTCGGGCCTGCGCGCCATTAGATTATTTTACTAGTTTCGCTTTTTATTCGCCATAGAAGATTATGGATTTTGGCCGTGACTGCAGCGCCAACCGCCTGAGAGGGGACCGCATCCTACCGCTGCTTAAGCTCTTTTCCAATCATTTCCACCAACCCGAAACCCAATCAAGTTGCACATTCATAGCAGGAGGAAAATCATGGCAAACAATAGTCTTCAAGGCAAGCGGGTCGCAATTCTTGTGACCGACGGATTCGAACAGGCGGAGTTGCTGGAACCCAGAAGGGCGCTCGACGACGCGGGGGCTACCACCGAAGTGATTGCTCCCAAGGAAGGCAAGGTGAAAGGATGGAATCATAAAGAATGGGGTAACGAAATTCCCGTGGACGTGCCGCTGAAATCGGCGAAGGCTGAGGATTTCAACGCCCTGTTGCTGCCCGGTGGAGTAATGAATCCCGACCACCTGCGCATGGACCCGTCAGCGGTGGCGTTCGTCAAACATTTTGTGGACGCGGGGAAACCGATTGCCGCCATCTGCCACGGCCCCTGGACGCTGATCGAAGCGAATGGGATTCGCGGCCGGACGATGACTTCGTGGCCTTCGCTCAAGACTGACCTGAGGAATGCGGGCGCGAATTGGGTCGATAAAGAAGTGGTCACCGACGGCAAGCTGGTGACCAGCCGCAAACCCGACGATATCCCGGCCTTTAATCGCGAGATGATTCGCCTGTTCGCCGAGGGTCAGTCGCGGGCTGTGCGCAAGGTCGCGTAGCCGGAAACAACGTGGTCAGTGGTCAGTGGCAAGTGATCAGTATCAGGGCTATGCTCCCCCTGTCCACTAATCACTGACCACTGCTTCCGGTTACTTTCGTATCATTCTGTGAACAGCCAAAGGCAGCAAGTGGCGCATTTTCACGTGGACTATCGTGACCTTTAACTCTTTCTCATGAACGCGGAGAATCGGGAGAATGGGCATGCAGTCGAGCCTCCCAGCAAAGCCGGAGTCTGCCTTGGATGCAACATCTAACTTGATTTCATGAGCTTAGCGCTTAAGCCTCGGCCATCGTTGGAAGGTCAACACTTCCACGTGGTG
>DATGFC010000078.1:0-28501 GCA_035309485.1 Candidatus Sulfotelmatobacter sp. | reverse complement strand
CGTCTTAGTTCTTCCAGCATGAGCTGACGTAGATGGGTCACAGAGAGTTCCTCCTCTGCGACACAAACTAGCTCAGATCACCTCCACCGTTGGCCAGCAACACGCGAATGCGTCCGCCGCAACGCGGCTTCGTTCAAGTCGCCTTATGCGGATCGATTCGAAGACGCTCTGGACGACGAGCAACTGGAAGGATGACCGTCGATCTTCGAGCGGAAGCACCGCGGGCCGGTGCATTATGTGGAATCTGGGCAAATAGCAAGTGTTTCCTGCTGGCTCGCAGCCGCCGCGCCGGCCGCGTGGGTCAGCAGGCCACACAGCGGACTGCTTGGACCGGAGTGTCAGGCCGGATTCCGATCTCATATGAGGAGTTGCTATAAGCACGGCTTTGGATTGAGGCGCCGCCATGACGCGGGAGTAGACAATCTACTTCCATTGTGAGTAGAATGTCTACCTCCATGAACGAGAAAAGTCACTATAAGAACCGGATTGAGCTGCTACAGGGAACACTCGACATGCTCATTCTTCAGACGCTGCAATGGGGACCGCAGCATGGATATGGCATTGTCCAGGCTTTACGTTTGCAATCCGGAGATGTGCTTCAGGTGGAGACCGGATCACTGTATCCGGCTCTCCATCGATTGGAGCGTCAGGGCTGGGTGCAGTCCGAATGGAAGCAGTCAGAGAGCAAGCAAAAAGCCCGATACTACCGAATCACCGCCAAGGGGAAGAAGCAGTTGGCCTCGGATCTGGACCGATGGGAGCAGATTGTCGAAGCGATTGGGTCGGTAATGTACGTCAAGCCGGAGGAGAGTCCGTCATGAAGTGGCTTCCTAGCTTCGGTTTTCAGAGGCGCAATCGCGAATTGCAGGAAGAGATCGATGCTCACCTGCAGATGGCGATTGCAGATCGAGTGGCGCGAGGCGAGTCGGAAGAGACGGCGCGACGAGCGGCAGTCCGGGAGTTTGGAAACATTGCTCTGGTGCAGGATGTGACGCGCCAGATGTGGGGCGGAGGCTGGTTTGAACAACTAGGCCGGGATGTCCGTTATGCGTTACGGCAACTGCGCAAGAGCCCCGGCTTTACGATCACCGCGACGGCGATGCTGGCAGTAGCTATCTGCGCCAACAGCACCGTATTCAGTTGGATCGACGGCACAATGTTGCGTCCGATTCCTGGCGCGAGAGACACGGGCGAACTCGTAAGCCTGCAGCGGGGAGAACGGAACTTCTCTCCGACTCCGCCCTTCTCATATCTCGACTATCGCGATCTGCGCGAGCAGAACCACACCTTCGCCGGAATACTTGCATATCATCACGACTGGATCACGGTGACGGGCGGCGCACAGCCGGAGCGTGCCTTTATTGCGAACGTGTCGGCGAATTACTTCGACGTGCTCGGCATCAGGCCGATGCTGGGGCGGTTCTTTCTGGCTGAAGAAGAGACGCGTCCAGCCGTTCCCAACGTGGTCCTGAGTTATTCGCTTTGGAAGACGCGTTATGCCAAAGACCGGGCAATTGTGGGGAAGTCGATCGAGATCGCCCGCCACCCCTTGACGGTGATCGGCGTGGCGCCGGAGGGGTTTGTCGGAGCAATGCCCGGGCTTCGTGATGATCTGTGGGTAACGCTTGATCCCCTCGGGACGGATCCGTGGCGGATGACGCATCGCAGTGGTGGTGCGGTTTGGCTGAACGTTATAGGAAGATTGCGGCCCGGAGTGAGCCGTGGCCAGGCTGCTCAGGATCTCGACACCCTGATGCACAATATTGTAGCGGCGTATCCGAACGATCATCTGGGAGCGAACCAGATCACGCTCGATCCCATGTGGCGCTCGCCATTCGGCGCTAACGGATACATGGCGGCGACGCTGCCCGTTCTGCTCGCCTTCGCCGCGGTGGTGCTCTTGCTGACCTGCGCGAATGTGGCTACGCTCACGCTGGTGCGGTTTGTATCCCGACGGCGCGAGCTTGCGATCCGGCAGTCGCTCGGGGCGAATCGCATGCAACTGGTGCGGCAGATGGTGCTGGAGGGCATGGTGCTTTCCATCGTCGCAGGAGTCGTGGCCCTTGTATTGACATCGTGGACTTCGAAGACATTCGCATGGTTCTTTCGGGCAAGCTCGAATCCTGCCACCGTGAACGGGAGCATGGACCAAAACGTGGTGATCGGGATTGCGGTATTTTCCCTGTTGGCCGGCATGCTGTGCGGCGCGCTCCCCGCCTGGCGTTCGTCCCACGCGCCGGCAGTCGAGGTACTCAAGGCAGAGTCGGCAAGCATCTCCGGCGGCTCACGCAACCGGAAATTGCTCAGCGGGCTGGTGGTGGCGCAAATCGCGCTTTCACTTCCTCTGCTGTTGTGCTCCGGGCTACTTCTGCGAACGCTGCGGAATCTCGCCGGTGCGAATCCCGGATTTGAGCAGGACCACATTCTGACTGCGACCGTGGGACTGAATATCGCCGGCTACAGCCACAGCGAGGAACAGCTGATCCGTCACAAGATACTTGATCGCGTGTCGGCATTGCCCGGTGCGAAGGTTGCGTCTTTTACGGACTGGATTCCGATGACCCTAGGCCACAAGGGCGAGGATGCGTATCCGGAAGGGTATGTGCCACACCCCCATGAATCTTTGCAGGTGTACCACGCCGAAGTGGCCCCGCGGTATTTCGAGTCCCTTCATATACCCATTCTGGAGGGACGCGAGTTTACGCTGGACGACGATGAAAAGGCCCCGAGGGTACTCATCGTGGATCAGACTGCGGCGAAGCGCTACTGGCCGGGACAGGATCCGCTGGGAAAGAATCTGAGGATATGGGGCCGCCTTTTCACGGTCGTCGGCGTCGCGAGAAATTCGACACATATGTTCGTAAATGAGTCACCGGAGCCCATGGTGTATATGAGCTTTTTCCAGGAGGGGTACGAGACTATCGTGCAGGTGGAGACCGAGGGAAATCCGGTCGACCTTGCGCCAGCGGTGGAGAACGTCATCCACGAAACCGATACACGGCTGCCGGTTTTCGATGTGCGTCCCATGCGAGAGAGTACCCAGCTGGCGAGCAGTTTCGCTGTCATGCAGAGCGCCATGGCGGGAATGTTCGCGCTGATTGGACTGGTCCTTGCGGTAACGGGGATCTACGGAGTCGTAGCCTATCGAACCCAATTACGAACCCACGAGATCGGATTACGCGTGGCTCTGGGTGCCTCGCGCGTCGATGTGCTGCGACTCGTGCTGTTGCAGGGAGTGTGGCTCACAGGCGTGGGACTGGCGCTGGGATTGGCGTTCGCCTTGGGACTGACACGTGTCATCGCCCGGCTGTTGTACGGAATCTGCGCCAACGATCCGGTCACCGTCGTTTCCGTCGTCACGCTTCTGGGAGCAATGTCTTTGCTGGCATGCTACTTTCCGGCCCATCGAGCGATGCTCCGGAACCCCGTGACCGCGATTCGCGAGCTGTAAGCTGCAGTTCAGATTCGACGCGAATTGCGCGAATTAATCTGGTTTTCTACCCTTGTTCGGCGATGCACAAGCGGACGCATCTACCGGGATCTGCAAAATTTTCTCTTTGCCACTTGAAAACTGATTCCCAATCAGTCGGTTTTAGCCTTAACGGATCGCACCGGGGCCCTGCAAAACTGCATGTCACTCACTCCAAGCAGGAAACAATCCCTGAGAGTGGGTGGGATCTAAGCAAGTTGTTTTTTTCAGTAAGCTGGCGGAGAGAGTGGGATTCGAACCCACGTTAGAGTTTCCCCTAAACACGCTTTCCAAGCGTGCGCCTTCAGCCACTCGGCCATCTCTCCGGCGTTAGTCGATGGAAGGAACGACTATCAGGAGCCGCTCAAATCTGCCACAGCGGCGGCGATTCTTTGCGTCTTTCCTGCGTTTCAATTTTATGGGTGAAGTCGCGGAACCGCAACTGGGACCTGACCCGCCGCCCAAACGCAACTCTCCGCAGGCATCAACGCAGCAGGAGATCGCAGAAGATTAGGACAGATTTTCCGGAGAGTCCGGAACCGGCGGCACCGTCGTGGCTGTGCTCGATGGATTCGCGGACGCGGATGCTCCCGCGGCAGCTGCGTTCGCAGAACCTTTGTTCGCGGCACTGCCATTCGCACCCGGGGCCGGCAGCGGCGGAACTTTGGTGTTGTCCACGACGTGATGGTTCAGGCAGTAGAGCGCCAACTCCAGGCGGTCCGCCACTCCCAGCTTGTCGTAGACCTTGCGCAAATAGTTCTTTACGACTTGCTCGGTCGTGCCCACGCGCAGAGCAATTTCTTTGTTCTTCATGCCCTGGGTCACGCACGACACAATCAGCGCCTCTTTGGGCGTGAGCTGTACCTTGGGCCGTGATCCTGCCGGACGATTGCCCTGGTTGCGGTACGCTTCCATCACCCAGTGAATTCCCTGGCTGTCGAGCCAGCTCTCGCCCTTGATGACCTTGCGCAGGCAATCCACCAGCAACTCGGGTTCAACCTCGCGCGACACGATGCCGTGCACTCCGCGGCGGAACAAATCCAGCGTGAGTTCTTCGTCGGATCCAGGTGTAACCACAACAAGCCTCAGCTTGGGATATTGGCGCATCAACTCGGTCAGCGATTCCACGGGATTCGGAGTTAACGCCGATTCGAAGATCAGGATGTCGGCGGAAAATTTCGCGATTGCGGCTTGCGTCTGGGCCAGCGTTTCGGCCTGTCCCACCACCCGGATGTCGTCTTCGAGCGCGAAGACCTTGCGCAAGCCGGCACGGAAGATCGCCTGGGTATCAGCCACAATGACGCGAACGAACTGGCCGTTGCCGCCATCTCCCGCTTCGAATTCTTCTACGCCAACCGGAATGGTAGCCATTCAGTTCCTTGCCTTACTCCCGCTCGATCTGGTACTCGTCGATCACTACGCCCACGCCGCGGCGGCCGCCTTCTTCAAAGCTGCGCACTACGCGGCCCCGGCAATCAATCTGCACGTCGCGCCGGGCGCCCACCACATCGGCGGGCAATAAAATTGTGAAGTCCACCAGCGAGCCCACCGGGACATCGCGGTCCATCGCGAACAGCACGCCGTTGGCCGAGATGTTTTCCGTCTCCGCGGTATACGCGTTGCCTTCTGCTTTGACGGACGCCGACAGGTGCAGCGGAAACCGTGGCGCGCTTTGCAGATCCTGGTAGCGTCCGGTGGTTGTTTGCGCCTCGGTCATCGGTGCCTTCCCTTGCCCTGCCACTCTCGATTCAACCTTCCGTCCGTCAGCTCTCTAGGGCTTCCGGAATGGGCTTCAACTGAATGGCAGCGTACACCTGCGAACTACCCAAAAAAAGTTACCGAAGTCATGGAACAAGCGAGTGTAACTGCTTATGTTTGAATGAATTAGAAAGGATTCTTGCGGCCAAAGATAAGCCCAAAACGCCCGGTCGAAACCCACAATTCCGCTTGAAACCGGGTGAGATTTCAGGCAATTTCGGGCAATATCGGAAGCCTAAAAATGGGCGCAACGTGGAAGTTAGGAGCGACCGAACTTTGGATGTTGGGGAAGAATCTTGGATTGAATCCAGAGAGGAATTTTGTTTGCACACAGGGCAAAAAGCACCGAGGGCCAACGACTACTCCGACACCAGCCAATCCATTGCCTCTTCGCGCGTCTTGAACGTGGGGATATCCCGGTGCGAGAAGCTCTTGATATTTTCGTAGAGCACGTGCGGCACGGTTTCGACTCCCACCCAGGCTGACCGCTTCACGTATGGACGATCCAGGGTCAGCACTTCCTTCAATCGCGTTGCGACCTTCTTATCCATCTCCGCGCCGGTCACGTCGCCCAGCGTGAGCATCGAGCCGCGGGCGTGGCGGGCCACAATCGACCGCACCTGCTCAATCAGGAGCAGGATTTCTTTGCTGCTGCAGTGACTGAAGTCGACGAGGAAGATAGCTTGCCCTTTGTGTTTCACAAAGCGCAGCCGATTTTCGGTGACGCTGCTCACCGTGTCGTCGAAGTTCATGGGAGCAATCCCTCCACCACGCCATAAGCCCCGTCCAGCGCGGCGTCCAGCGCCGAGGCATCTTTTCCTCCAGCCTCGGCCAGATCCGGACGCCCGCCGCCCTTCCCGCCAACTTTCTGTGCCACCGGACCAATCACTTTGCCCGCCTGCACGCGTGCGGTCAGATCTTTGGTCACACCCACGATCAACGCCACGTTCCCATTTGACGCCGATCCCAGCACCACTACGCCCGAACCGATCTTGTCGCGCAGTTGATCGACCAGCGTACGCAATTGCGCCCGCTCCAGATTGTCCACGCGATGCGCCAGCACCTTCACGCCCTTGATCTCTTTCACTCTCTCGCCGACATTGGCGGTCGCCGACGACGCCGACTTCATCCGCGCCTGGTCCAGTTCCCGCGTCAGCCGCTTGATCTCGGCATCTTTCTTTTCGAGTTCCGCCTTTAATGCGTCCGCGGGTGAAAACGATTTTTCGCTGTCGGGAACTGCGTCAGCACTGGGTGGCGCATCCTTTCGCGTCTTTTGCGAAAGGGTGGGTGACACGTACGATGACACCACGTTTTCCAGTTGATGATCCTGGCGGAAGTGCTTAACCGACCCCTCACCGGTAATCGCCTCGACGCGGCGCACTCCGGACGACACGCTGCCTTCCTTCAAAATTTTGATCAACCCAATCTCGCCCGTCGCCCCAGTGTGCGTGCCGCCGCAAAGCTCGGTCGAAAAATCTCCAATCCGGATTACGCGGACCTTGTCGCCGTACTTCTCCCCGAACAGCGCCATCGCGTGATATTCGTTGACAGCGACATCAATCGGCACGTCCGCAATCGTCTCGACCTGTCGGTTGCGCAGCACCTCTTTATTGATAATGTCTTCGATGTCCTGCAACTCTTCGTCTTCGACCGCAGTGAAGTGCGAAAAATCGAAGCGCAGATGATTCGGCGCCACTAGTGACCCCGCCTGCTTCACATGCTTTCCCAATACCTCGCGTAACCCCGCATGCAACAGGTGCGTCGCCGTGTGATTGCGCATCGTGGACTCGCGAACCTCCGTGTTGACGACGGCGTCAACCTTATCGCCCAGCCGCATTGCGGATTTCGTTACGACCTGATGCGCCCGCACTCCCTGAATCGGGTAATAGCATCCCTTCACTTCGGCCACGACGGTATTGTGATCGTCGGAGTAAAGCCACCCGCGATCCCCCACCTGCCCGCCAGCCTCGGCATAAAACGGCGTGTGATCAAGAATGACCTCGCCTTCCTCGCCCGCTTTTAGTTCCCGCGCGCCCTGACCGTTGTGAATGATGGCCAGAACTTCGCAGTTATCCGAGCGCGTCTGCCGATAGCCTTCGAACTCAGACTTCGGCAACTGCTGGTAAGCAGGATTCGCCGTCTGCTTGGCCGCAGCTTTCCAGGACGCCCGCGCCCGTGATTTCTGCTCTTCCATCGCATGATCGAAACCAGCACGATCAAACTCGATCCCCTGATCACGCGCCGCATCCTGCATGAAATCGAGAGGCATGCCGAAGGTGTCATACAGCTTGAACGCATCGTCGCCGGCCAATCGGTCCCGAGAAGCCTTGAGCAGGGTTTCGAGCTTCTCCAGGCCGACATCCATCGTGTGCGCGAACCGAGTTTCTTCTACGTGCACTGCGTTCGAAACCCGATCCGCCGTCTCGTTCAACTCCGGGTACGCGTCCCGCATCAGGTCGCGCACGGCATACACCATCTGATATAGAAACGGCTTCGTCTGCCCCAATAGCCGCCCATGCGTAATGGCGCGGCGGATGATCTTCCGCAGCACGTACCCGCGCCCCTCATTCGACGGCAGCACGCCGTCCGAAATCAGAAACGTCGCCGCTCGCGAGTGATCCGCAATCACCCGCAGCGAAGCCGCCGATTTGGTATGCGCTTCTTTGCTCAGTTCTTTCTGAAGTGATGCCCCGGACAACTCCGCTGCCCGCCTGATCAGCGGCGTAAACAAATCCGTGTCGTAATTCGAGATCACTCCCTGCAGCACGGCCGCAGTGCGCTCGAGCCCCATGCCCGTATCGATCGACGGCTTGGGCAGCGGCGTCAGCTTGCCCGACGCGTCCCGGTCAAACTGCATGAACACCAGATTCCAGATCTCCACATAGCGCCCGCAATCGCACCCGAAGTCGCAATCCGCGTGTCCCTGGTCCGACGCCGCCGCTCCCATGTCGTAATAAATCTCGCTGCAGGGACCGCACGGACCGGTGTCGCCCATCTGCCAGAAGTTGTCCTTCAAGCCCATCTCGTAGATGCGATCTTTCGGCACGCCTTGCGCCGCCCACAAATCGTAAGCCTCGGCGTCGCGCTCGACGCCGGCCTCGCCCTTGAAAATCGTCGCGTAGAGCTTGTTCTTGTCGATTCCAAACCACTGGGGCGAAGTCACCAGCTCCCACGCGTACGCGATGGCATCCTTCTTGAAGTAATCGCCAAACGAAAAATTCCCCAGCATCTCAAAAAACGTGTGATGCCGGTTGGTGAACCCCACATTCTCAAGATCGTTGTGTTTCCCCCCGGCGCGCACGCACTTCTGCGAGGTCGTGGCCCGCTTGTAATCGCGCTTCTCCAGGCCAAGAAACACGTCTTTAAACTGATTCATCCCGGCATTGGTAAACAGCAGGGTGGGATCGTTGGCAGGCACCAGCGATGATGAGTGCACCTCCTTGTGCCCCTTCTGCACAAAGAAGTCCAGGAATTTGCGGCGAATTTCCGATCCAGTCAGCATGAAGCGTCAATTCTAATTGAAAAAGCAAACCACAGAGGGCACCGAGGCACACGGAGGAAACCTCGTCGCCTCTGTGCCCTCCGTGCCCTCTGTGGCTAAAGGTTTTGTTCTTTCTCTACTTCATCGCGTCGCCAGTCTTCTCAGCCCCTTTCTTCATCTCGTGACCCGCGCCCTTGACGCCCTTCTTGACGCCACTACCCGTTTTGTTCGCGGCTTTCTCGGTATCTTTCCCAGCCGTCTTGGCGCCCTTCTGCGTGTCTTTCGCCGCTGCCTTTGTTCCAGTCTTGGTGGCGTGCGCAGTTTTCTTGGCCCCATCTCGGTGTCTTTGCCCGCAGTCTTGGCGCCCTTTTCGGTCTTCACCTTGCTCGTCTTCGCTGCATTTTTCATTTCGCTGCCGGCCGATTGTTTGTCCGTGCTCGCATCTTGCCCGAAGGCCAAAGACGCAGCACACAGGAATGCCACGAGCATTGCTGCCCACTTCATTTTCATGGGTTTCCTCCTAAGAGTTGTAGCGGGATCGGTTCCGGAGTATGCAACATTTCATGCAGCAACGCAAATCACGAGATCACTGAGAAGGGCAGTGCCAGATCAGACCTCATCGGAAGGACGTCATCCCGAAGCCCCGCGTTTTTACCAGCGGGGCGAGGGATCTCCCAGGTATCTTCGCGTAAGTTGAATACACTCACTCCGTCTCGCTTTCCAGGGCGCCGAGCGTCTCATCGTCCACATCCCATTTCTTCAGGATGGTGAAGATCGTCTTCGTCCCAAACCCTGCCCGCACCAACTGCCGAAAAATGCGCGCCGTCTGCTTCTGATCTTTGGGCTTTTCCAGACGCTTCTTGCGAAGATACTCTCGCGCCAGCTTCTCTTCACTGACGCCTTCGTACGCCGCCTCGACCGCCTTGTCGATGACCGAGCCGTGCACCCCGCGGGTTTTCAGTTCCGTGATGACGCGCCTGCGTCCCACCTTCTGATTGTCCCGCCGCATCGAGGAGTAGTACGCCGCATACTGCGAGTCGTTCAGATATCCCTGATCTTTCAGCCGCCGGATCACCAGTTCCACCAGGGTCTCTGCATACTCCGATTCCGGCTCTTCCACCCGGGCCCGCATCAGCCGCTTCAACTCCGCCACCGTTCGCATGCGGCGCGCCAGCGCACCCACCGCATATTCATACATCTCGTCTTCGGAATAACTTCGTCTCTTGGGCCGCGAGAACGCCATACCGGCCCACCATACAGGAGTCCGCGACCGTGGGGCGAACTATTCTTCCGCGCCCTTCTCGTCGCCCGCGTACCGCGGGTGCCGCGCCGGCCCGCGCTCTCCAATTTCTCGCGACAACTTGCTGAGCCAGCGCAACTCAGTGCGAAACTGTTCGATGACGAGGCTGACCATCCACACGGCCTCATGGAATCGATGACCCACCTCTTCCCGGATCGCGCGTAACGTCTCCTCTTCGCGCGCCAATTCGTTTTCGATGAATCGTTGCCGCCGCCGTACCTGCTGCTCGAACACTCCCGGCTTTGCCTGCCACGACAAAGCAATCCAGGTGAGAAACGGAGGACGCTCCCGCTGCGTCACCCACTCCTCCTTCTCGAGCGCCGTAGCCAACGCGGCTCGGCCTTTCGCCGTGGTAGCGAATACGCTGCGCTCCGGCCCCGCCGCGCGATCCTCACTCTCCGCGGTGCGAATCAGGCCCTGCGCCCGCAGTTTCTCCAGCGAATAGTAGACCTGCGGACGCGAGATTCCCGCCCAGTCCCGCACCTGCCGCCGCTCCAGTTCCAGGTTCGCCTCGTATCCGTGCATTGGTCGCTCCGCGAGCAGGCTCAGCAAAACCAGGTCCGGGGTAGTCAACTCGCGTTTCCTAGCGGCCATCGCGCGCTTTCCGCTGCCGGCTCCAATACCACCAGTGCCGTTTTTCAAATGGAAGATTCGGATCCTTCGCCTGCGCCACCGCTGCCCGGAAGACATCCAGACAACAGATGTCCTGTGCCTGTGCCGTCGTGATGCAAAGCTGCTCGTAGAGCTTTTCCGGATTGCGCCGCGCTAATTGCCCGACCGCGTGAATTCCAAGAAGCTCAAAATCGCGGACCATCGCCGGTCCCACGGAAACCAGATCCTGCAAGCGTCGTTGTGCTGCTGGCATAAGAATTCTCCTTGACAGTGCCGTCAGGCTGTCATATCGTGCACTAGTCTAAATTAGACTACATCGCATTGGCAACGGGAAAATACAAATCGAAAATTGGCTGTGGCAGTTCGCCTGCTTTGCGCTCGCAGAATCCGAAACACCCATCAGGAAAGGAAAGACGATGAACGTGAAAAGAATAACGCCGATACTGTTCGTGCCGGAAGTGGAGCCGTGCCTCAAGTTCTGGGTTGAGCGCATGGGATTTCAGAAAACTGCGGAAGTGCCCGACGGAGACAAACTCGCCTTCGCCATGCTGCAGAAGGGAAGTGTGGAATTGATGTATCAAAGCTATGCCAGCGCGGATAAGGATGTAACAGCGATTTCGCAGGTCGTTCGCAAGGGTCCCACTTCCTGTATGTCGAAGTGGACAGCCTCGATGATGCGATCGCCGCCACGAAAGGCGCCGAAGTCGTGATGCCGGTGCGCGAAACCTTCTACGGCTCCAGAGAGATCGGCATCAAAGACCCAGCCGGCCACTACGTCACTTTCGCTGAGTTTCCCGCGGCCGGACAGAAATAAGCCGAGAAACGGCTGACAAAAAAAAGGGCGCGATCACTCGCGCCCTAATCTGGCAACCTTGAAGCTCGAAACCTGAAACTAGAAACTCGAAAACCTGAAACTCGAAACTGGAAACCTGAAACCGGAAGCTTACCTTCCCCCTCCAAACCCCGCCGTCTGCATCGACTGCCGCGAAATATCCGCGGTCGACGCAATGCCCTGCATGCGCAGTTTGAAATCGTCGGCGTTCGAAGCGTTCTCCAGCGCGGTTTCGTAGTTGACCAGCCCCGCCTGGAACAGATCCCAAAGCGACTGGTCAAAAGTCTGCATGCCGTATTGCGAAGTACCCGCCGCAATCGCATCGCGAATCGATCGTGTCTTTTCCGGCACGAGAATACATTCGCGAATAAACGCGGTATTGATCATCACTTCCACCGCGGGCACGCGGCCTTCAGAATCGCAGCGCCGGACTAATCTCTGGCTGACGATTGCCCGCAACACCGCCGCCATCTGCATACGAATCTGCTTCTGCTCCGGCGGGGGAAAGATCGAGATCACGCGGTTGACGGTTTCCACCGCGTCCAGTGTGTGCAGCGTCGAGAACACCATGTGGCCGGTTTCGGCCGCATGCAGTGCCGTCTGGATCGTTTCCAGGTCGCGCATTTCGCCCACCAGGATCACGTCCGGATCCTGACGCAAACTGGCTCGCAGTGCCGATCCGAATCCCGGCGTATCCACTCCCACCTCGCGCTGGTTCACGTATCCCTTCTTATCGCGATGCAGGAATTCGATTGGGTCCTCGATGGTGACAATGTGTTCCGCGCGCGATGAGTTCACGCGATCGACCATTGCCGCCAGCGTCGTAGATTTACCGGAACCGGTGACGCCTGTGACCAGCACCAACCCGCGCGGCATATCGCAAATCTGCTCCACCACTTTGGGCAGGAACAGTTCATCCAGAGCCCGAATCTTGGTTGGAATGACGCGAAGCACCAGCCCCACGTTGCCGCGCTGCTGAAATATGTTCACACGGAAGCGTCCCAGTCCGGCGACGCCGTACGCCATATCGATTTCCGTGGTCTCTTTGAATTTTTGTTTCTGCCGCGCCGACATCATGCTGAACGCCATATTCAGCATGTCTTCCGCCGTGATGCGCGGCTGATCGGTCAAGGGCGCCAATTCGCCATCAATGCGCAAGTGCGGATAATTGCCCACTTTCAAATGCAAGTCCGACGCTCGCCGTTCTGTCGCGATGCGAAGCAGGTCATCAATATTCATGCGGAATTTGTCCCAGGAAGCCTCCCTGGAGGCCTCAGCAAAGCTCTCCCAGCATCATCGCCCGAATCGTCACCTTCCCCAAGATGACCTAGGTAATAGCCTCCTCGGCAGCCGTACACCGCCCTAACGTTCACAGGCCGCCTCACTCCACTATCCATGTGGGGACAGCCGCCTCGGCTGTCCGTCGAGCGAAGCTCGACTACAATCCCTTGCCTACGCTGATCCTGCAGCTATAATGTCGCGACCCTTGAAATGTCCCTAACTGCCGGCTCCAAACTCGGACCTTACGAAATTCAATCCCAGCTCGGTGCAGGTGGAATGGGTGAGGTTTACCGCGCCCGCGACAGCCGCCTGGAACGCACCGTCGCCATCAAGGTTCTTCCCGATCACTTTTCGCAGAACGCAGAACTGAAGCAGCGTTTCGAGCGCGAAGCCCGCGCTATCTCTTCTCTGAATCATCCCAACATCTGCACGCTCTACGATATCGGCAACCAGGACGGCACCGAATATCTGGTGATGGAGTACCTCGAGGGAGAAACTCTTTCTGCGCGGTTAGCGCGCGGCACCCTGCCTCTTCGCGAAACTCTGAAGATCGGGATGGAAATTGCCGATGCCCTTGACAAGGCGCATCGCGGCGGCATCGTTCACCGCGATCTGAAGCCGGGCAATGTCATGCTTACCAAAGGTGGCGCGAAGCTGCTGGATTTCGGCCTGGCCAAGTCGGCTCATCCTTCGGTAAATATCGCCAGCGACGCCCTCACCTCACCCGTCAATCCTGCCACTGTCCCGGGCATGGTCATGGGAACCTTCCAGTACATGTCCCCGGAGCAAATTTCCGGCCAGGAAGCCGACGCCCGCAGCGACATTTTCTCGTTTGGCGCCCTCCTCTACGAAATGGCTACCGGCAAGCGCGCCTTCGAAGGCAAGTCGCAGCTCAGCGTAGCCAGCGCCATCCTCGAAAAAGATCCCGAGCCCATCAGCGTGGTCCAACCTACTACGCCGGCAGTGCTCGATCACGTGGTTCGTACTTGCCTGGCCAAGAGTCCGGACGACCGCTTCCAAACCGCCCACGACGTAAAGCTGCAGCTGAAGTGGATCACCGACGCCAGCACTTCCGCGATGCCAGCGGTGGCGCGGACCCGTCGCCTCGCCACCCGGCGTGTCCTGATCGGCGCCGCTGCTTTCAGCGCCCTGATTGCGCTGGCAGCCATCTTCCTGGTCCTCGCCCTCAACGCCAAGCTTCGCGACGCCCGCCGGCCAATCTCCGCCGACATCAACGCTCCCCTGGGCGCCGACTTCGGCGGTGCGGTGATGGGAGCCGCCGCAATATCTCCCGACGGAAAGCACCTGGTCTTCGTGGGCGGCGATTCCAAATCGCGGAAGCTCTGGCTGCGCGACCTGAGCACGGGACGCACCGAGCCCCTGACCGGAACCGAGGACGCATTGTTTCCGTTCTGGTCCCCAGATAGCCGCTTCGTCGCCTTCTTTGCCGTCGGCAAGCTCAACAAGATCTCCATCGACGGAGGTCCGGTTCAGATCATCTGCGATGCAGTGGAAGGCCGCGGTGGCAGCTGGAGCCCCAACGGGACCATCATCTTTACGCCCAACATCACCGAACCGCTCTACCGCGTCCTCGCTGGCGGAGGCACCCCGCAGAAATTAACCGACGCCAAGCCGGGCTGGACTCACCGCAACCCCTATTTCCTGCCCGATGGCGAACACTTCCTCTTCATCGTTCGCGAACCTTCCGGTAGCGCAACCGCCGGTAGTCTCTACGCCGCCTCGCTCAAAGGCGCAGAACCCAAATTGCTCCTCGAGCGCGCTTCCAACGTCGCGTATTCCGGCGGATATTTGCTCTACTTCAAAGACGGAAATCTCGTGGCCCAAGGATTCGATCCTTCGGCTCTGAAACTCTCCGGCGACCCTGTGCCCATCGCGGAACGCGTCGATTACTGGAACGCTCGCGATTCCGCGTATTTCTCCGCTTCTCCTGCCGGTGTTCTCGTCTATCGCCAGATGGTGCAGACTCCCACCCAGCCCACCTGGGTGGATCGCGACGGCCGCGAACTCGGCAAGGTCGGCGAGCCGGGGATTTATCAGACACCCATTTTGTCGCACGATGGCAGCAAACTCGCCATAGCTCGGGCCGGCAAGGATCCTCTTCGCTTTGATATCTGGATCACTGACGTGCAGCATAACTCTTCCTCGCGCGCTACTCTCGTGGATTCTCCGCAGGTCGCCTCGGCCTTCTCCCCGGATGGAAACACCATCGCCGTCAGCGCCGATCTCGGGGGCGCTCGCGGCGCGCTCTGGACTCAGTCCGTCAGCGGTTCCGGGGCGCAGGACAAGATTGTCGATACGCCGATTTGGATTGTCCTAAGTGATTGGTCCAAAGATGGCCGCTACCTGACCGGCGACGTCCAGGAGAACACGACTCGCGAAGATGTTTTCTTCATCGACCTGAAGGGAGATCGCAAGCTCACCAAGTTTCTGCAGTCTCCTGCCTCCGAGCAGTCTGCTCATTTCTCACCCAATGGCAAATGGCTCGCCTATATCTCCGATGAGTCCGGGCGTTTCGAACTCTATGTCACTGCCTTTCCCGGTCCCGGCGGAAAATGGGCGATTTCCAATTCGGGGCTCGACCCCCTCAGCCCAATCGCCTGGAGCGCGGATGGCAAAGAGCTCTACTACCAGTCCTCCGGCAAAATCATGGCGGTGCCGATCACGAATACGGAGTCCTTCCAGTTCGGTACGCCTCAGCCTCTGCCAATTCCTACCGAGGATATTTCCGGGTTCACCCCTGGTCCCACACCTGGCCGCTTTCTGGTCCTCCGTCGCTCCGGCCAACCCGAAGCTGTCCCCATCCACCTGGTTTTGAACTGGACTGAACTGTTACGAAAATAGCCCAGATGTAATGAGGCTATAATGTCACGACCCTCGCATGCCCCTCGCTTCCGGCACTAAACTCGGCCCCTACGAAATCCAGTCCCCGCTCGGCGCCGGTGGCATGGGAGAGGTCTATCGAGCGCTCGATACCCGTCTGAACCGTGTCGTTGCCATCAAGGTTCTCGCTTCGAATCTCTCTGCTTCGCCCGAACTGAAGCAGCGGCTCGAGCGCGAAGCCCGCGCCATCTCCTCGCTGAACCATCCTCACATTTGCCAGCTTTACGACATCGGATCGCAAGGCGGTACAGACTTCCTGGTGATGGAGTACCTGGAAGGTGAGACTCTGGCCGAACGCCTGCGAAAGGGAGCGATCCCGCTAACTGAAATCTACAAAATCGGCATTGCCGTGGCCGAGGCCCTCTCTTTGGCTCACCGGCAGGGAATCGTGCACCGCGATCTCAAGCCGGGCAACATCATGCTCACCCCATCCGGCGCCAAGCTGATGGACTTCGGGCTCGCCAAGCCCCTGAGCCTTGCAGCCACGGGTTCAGCGTCGGCGCCGCCCTCGTTCACCGCTGCGGCCACGCTCAGCGGCCCCAGTCCTCTGAGCCCGTTGACCACGGCTGGCACAATCATCGGCACCATCCAATACATGGCGCCCGAGCAAATCGAAGGCAAAGAAGCTGACGCGCGCTCCGACATCTTCGCTTTCGGCGCCGTGCTCTACGAAATGGCGTCCGGCAAGCGCCCCTTTGAAGGCAAGAGCCAAATCTCGCTCGCATCCTCAATTCTGGAAAAAGATCCCGACCCGATCAGCGCGGTCAAACCAGAAACACCCACGGCATTCGATCACGTCGTGACCACCTGCCTGCAGAAGAACCCGGAAGACCGCTTTCTGGCAGCGCACGATATTAAGCTCGAACTGCAGTGGATCGCCACGGAGAAGCCATCCGCTCCGCTCCCGGTGTCCGCACCCGCCGCTGCAAAGGGGCCAAGTGCCGTCTGGATCGCTGTCCTGATCGGAGCAGTCGTTTTGGGAGCGGCTGGCGGATTCCTCCTCCACCCTCCCGCTCGAGCGGCGCAGTCGATTCGTACCGTCATCAATCCTCCGGAGAAGATGACGCTCAACCTCACCGGCGACTCTGCAGGCCCGCCCGTGCTCTCCCCGGACGGCGGATCCATCGCCTTCACTGCCTCCAGCGCCGATGGCAAAACCACGCTTTGGGTGCGTCCCATCAACTCCCTTGAATCTCATCAGCTGGCTGGGAGCGAAAACGCGGTTTTTCCTTTCTGGTCTCCGGACAGCCACGCGCTCGGTTTCTTCGCCGATGGCAAGCTCAAGACGATCGATGTCAGTGGCGACTCGCCCCAAATCATCGCGGACGCGCCCTTTGGCCGTGGCGGCGCATGGGGACCGGGCGGCGTCATCCTGTTCTCTCCCAGTACACAAGCCGGCCTGATGCGGGTCAGCGCCAGCGGCGGAACTGCGGTGGAAATCACCAAACTCGACCGCACTCAGCACACCTCCCATCGCTGGCCATTTTTTCTGCCCAATGGCAAGCATTTCATTTACCTGGCGATCAGCCACGATCCTTCCAAAGCCGCCAACAACGCTCTCTATTACGCCTCGCTCGACGGCCGCGAGAATCATTTGCTGTTGCACTCTCAATCCAACGCAGTTTATGCCGGCGGCTATCTGCTCTTCGCGCGAGGAGACCAGTTAATGGCCCAAGCCTTCAATCCTTCCAACGGTGCGCTCGGTGGCGACGAGCCTCAATCCGTAGCCAAGGGCCTGATGAACGACATCGCCACGTGGCACATGGACGCCTCCGCCTCCGATGACGGGTTGCTGATTTTCGGCAGTGGTGGAACCGGCGACTGGCAATTGCTCTGGATGGATCGCAACACCAAACAGCTCTCCACCATTGCCGATAAGCTAAGCAACCTGCAAATCGCCCGTCTCTCCCCGCAAGGCGATCGCATCGCGATGCAGATCGATACCGGCGCCAACGACATCTGGGTCCTGGACCTGGCGCGCGGGGTGCGCACCAGGCTTACCTTCGGACCGGTTTCCAATATGTTTCCCGCCTGGTCGCCCGATGGAAAGTGGATCGTCTACACCGCTGACCGCAACGGCCGTTCCAACCTGTGCCGCAAGCGCGCCGACGGCAGTGGTGCCGAGGAAACTTTGCTCACCGATGAACAGTTGGTGCTTGCTACCGACTGGTCACGGGACAGCAAATACCTGGTCTACATGCGTGGCCCGGTCGGAAACACCGAACTCTGGGCATTGCCGCTCCAGGGAGAGCGCAAACCGTTCGTCGTGGTTCCTCGCTCCGAAAATACCTTCACTGCTCTCGGACGCCTTTCTCCGGATGGCCATTGGCTCGCCTATGCGTCCAATGAATCCGGTGCCCCGCAAGTGTATGTCGTCGCTTTCGGCGGTGGCCAAGGGAAGTGGCAGGTCTCGGTCAACGGAGGAATGCAGCCGACGTGGAGTAAAGACGGCAAACAGCTCTACTACTTTGACCCCAGTTACAATCTTTTTGCCGTGCCGGTGAAAGAATCCGGTGGCGCCCTGCAATTCGGTTCCGGTCAGCAACTCCTCAGCAACTGGTCCGCGCCACAAGTTTTTTATGACGTCTCTCCGGACGGCAAAAAAATCCTGCTCGATCGCATCTCGCAGCAGGTGAATCAGTCCGTTACGGTCGTGACGAACTTTACCTCCGGCTTAAGGAAATAAGAGAGTACCGGCAGCCCACACGCTGCAAGCAACTCGGCTCTTCTCGGCGCGCTGCCTGTAATTCTCTGCGAGCTCTGCGGTAAAGCCTTTTTTGGATCCCCTGATCGGAGCAAAGCCCCAGAGATTCGCAGACTCGTAACGCGTAGAAGCAGAGTGAGGCGGGGGTTGCGGCGTCAAAGCGCCCTAGGCGTGAGTCTCCGCCCCTGCCGGTTGCGCTCCGGCCTTTGCTGTCCCCGTCCCGTCCGCATGCCATTTCCGCGACAATGCTTCGAGTTGCGTGAGCACTTTCTCAATATCCTTCATGCGGTCGGTGATCCCGTACGTCACCGTCGGCGGAATCGTCTGCTCGTAATGCCGGAACACAAATCCTGCCTCCTCCAGCCCGCGCAGTCGTTCCGTCAGCACACGGGAGGAGATTCCATCCACATTCTTTTTCAGGACGCCAAACCGCATCGGACCGTTCGCACTCAGCGACCAAAGGATGTGCATGGTCCACGGGCGAGTCAGTACTTCCAGCAAGCCCCCGATGGCGCAAGGAGAGGATGTTTGGCTGTGTCGCTTCATTTGAGATCTCCGTAACTAAGTTACTATAAAGTGTCTGATATTACAAATAGTCTTAGTTATTTAATGTAACCCAGCGCATCGTGTCTTCATCCAAAGCAATTGCAAGAAGGAGAAAACTTATGGCAAGTACAGCAGCTGTATCCACCCGTTCCCTGACCGCAGCCCCGGCCCTGAGTGCCCCGATTACGCTGGTCGGCCGTATCTTGTTCGCGCTGATCTTCCTGGCGGCTGGACCAAATCATTTCGCCAAGCAGACTATTGCCTACGCCGCGTCGCAAGGCGTTCCCCTGGCTTCAATTGCGGTTCCAATTTCAGGCGTGCTCGCAATTCTCGGCGGACTCTCGATTCTGCTTGGTTATCGCGCCCGGATTGGCGCGTGGCTGATCGCCCTTTTCCTGATCGGAGTCACACCCATGATGCACAAGTTCTGGGCGGTCTCCGATCCCATGATGTACCAGATTCAATTCATCATGTTCATGAAGAACCTGTCCATGCTGGGCGGCGCGCTGCTGATTTCGCAATTTGGCGCTGGCCCCCTCAGCCTCGACACGCGCAGGAAATAAAAAGCCGCCCATCACGGGCGGCTTGGGACAGCAAGAATGAAAATGAAAAGGTCCTACGCGGCAACTTCTGCCGGCACGGGCGGTACAAACGGCTCGTCGAAGCTGCCGCCATAAATTGAAGGCACCTTCGATCCCATGGGTCGCAGATACGTCGCCAATTCGCCGCGATGGTGGATGCTGTGGTTATTCAAGAATCCCAGGTAGAACACCGCCGGGAAGTTGAATACGCCGAAAAAGGTGACCGGGGTCATCAGTTGCTCGGCGGTCATGCCCGCTACCCGCGCCACCCCGCGCTTAATGTTCTCGTCGTACCACGCAACCACTTCCGCCGAGGTCTGTGGTTTGTGTTCCGCGGTTTCCATCTTGAAGTTCATGTCGGCAATGCCGTCCAGGAACTGGATATCTGTATTTGCAATGTGCCAGGCCAGCTCTTTTGCCGTTCGCGCATTCGGATCCGGCCGGTAATCGGACTTCGCGTCGGGAACCGCTGCAATCACTTTCTTCGTGCACTCTGCTTCCCGCACGATGCCGTCCAGCATCATCGCGCGATAGCCAAGGGCAAATTCAGGAGTCAATCCTTGGGACATGTTTCCTCCTTCACAAGTTGGTTGAGATTGTTATGTACTTCCGGACAGGGACCGAGGCTTCACCGCCGCCCCTCGGCATAGATGAACTTACTTTCGAACGCGTCGCAAATTATACGCCGACAGGTTGCTTGCTGCCGACCGGGACTGCGGTCAGCCAGCCGTGGCGATCGCTCTTCTCGCCGCGCACGATGGCATAAAACTCTTTCTGCAGCGCCTTGGTGACCGCGCCCATCGTTCCCTTGCCGACCTTGATTTTGTCTACCGACCGGATCGCCGTCACCTCTGCCGCGGTGCCCGTGAAGAATGCTTCATCGGCAATGTAGAGCATTTCGCGCGGAATCATCTGCTCCACGATCGGAATATTCAGGTCGCGCGCGATTTGCAGCACGGAATCCCGCGTGATCCCCGGCAGCACCGAGTTGCCCAACGGCGCCGTGATCAGCTTGTCCCGATGTACCAGGAACAGGTTCTCTCCCGAGCCTTCGCTGACGAATCCATTCTTGTCGAGCGCGATGCCCTCCACATACCCGTTCGCGATCGCTTCCATCTTGATAAGCTGCGAGTTCATGTAATTCGCGCCGGCCTTGGCCATCGCAGGCAGGGTGTTGGGCGCCAGCCGCGTCCACGATGAGACGCACACATCGACGCCATCGCCGTCGGAGCTCAAATATTTTCCCCAGGGATAGTTAACAATGTAGACCTCGACTGGGCAATTCAGCGGATTCACCCCGGCATCGCCATATCCGCGAATCACCACCGGCCGGATGTAGCACGGCCACGCGCCGTTGTGCCCGACGGTCTCCACCATGGCGCGCACCAGTTCGTCCCGCGTAAACGGCAGCTCCATGCGATACACCTTGGCCGAATCCAGCAAGCGCTGCATGTGCTCATTCGCCCGGAAAATCGCCGGCCCTGACGGCAATTCGTAGCAGCGGATCCCTTCGAACACCGAAGACCCGTAGTGGACCACATGCGACATCACATGGATGGTCGCGTCGTCCCAGTTAATGAGCTTGCCGTTGTGCCAGATCTTCGCGGTCTTCTGGATTGCCATTCCGACTCCTTTTCGTTCTCAATTATAGCCGACGCCCACGTCGAACCCCGGAGCCGCCCCGGGATCTGACGGCTTCGCGCGCGTTCTTGAAATTCCAAAACCGCATCACGCCAGCCGTCGAAAGTGCCCCGGTCAGGCTGCCTTGTTCAAAGCTGAATCTGTCCTGTCTTGGGCTTCAGGAGCTTGTTTGAGAGCCAGCCGTTTGCCCTCTTCGCGAAGCAGATCGGCATTGATTTCGCCGCCTAACAGAATGGCGAATGCCGTCCAGTAGAGCCACACCATCAGTGCGATGGCAGCTGCCAGAGTGCCGTAGGTTTTGTTGAGATTCGTGAAATGCTGGAAGTAGACGCCCAGCGCCCACGAAAGCAGAATCCAGCAGCCGACCGCCACCGCCGCGCCCGGAAGCGTCTTTCGAAATCGCTGCCGCACGTTGGGAGCGAGAAAGTAAATGAACTCGACCGCAAGCACTGCGAAGGCAACCGCAATGGTCCAGCGTAAATAAGGCCACAAAGCGACAAAGACAGATCCTAAGCCTACCTTCGCGGCCAGCCAGCCGCCGAAATTTGGACCTACCAGCATGACCGCCAAAGCGATCACCAGCAGGATGCCGATCAAGAAGGTCAGTCCGATGGCGAGCGGCCGCGTCTTCCAGAAAGGGCGATTCTCGGGCACATCGTAAGCCACGTTCAGGGCTTCCATCATGCTCGAGAAACCACCGGAAGCGGTCCAGACTGCCCCCACGATTCCGAACGACAGCAATTTACCGCGATGAGGAGTAATCACTTGCCGGAGCACGGCCTTCACCAGCCCGAGGCTTTCGTGCGGCATGAAACGACCAACAAATGCCAACGCCTGGTCAAACAGATTGGGCAGCGGCAGGTAGGCCACGGTTGCGGCAAAAACGATCAGCAGCGGAAACAGCGCCATCACAAAGTAATACGACAGCCCGGCTGCCATCTGCATGGTGTGCTTCTGCTGCACGTCCTCGTACGTGCGTCCCAGCGCAGTTTTGACTTGGCTCAGCCGCATGGCATTTGGATGCAGATGCAGCTCTGAAGGGAAACGCGGATTGCCATTGAGTTCGGCGAAAGCAAAACCGCTGCATCTAGCCGTGTCGGAGAACGGGCAGAATTGTTTGCGTACCCAGTACTCAGTTAAGCCGCTTCTAACTGAGTACTGAGTACTGACAATCACAAACGGACTGAACCGCCCCGCGTCATGCAGAACGCGGGATATTCACCGTGTCGCCGGCGTCGGCTTCGAAGGTCACGTCGACGTGGGCTCCTGGCTTGAGCGATACGACTTCGCCGCTCGGGCCTGTGAGTGCGTTTTCGATGCGCACTTCGCGAAACAGATAGTCGGCCGGCGCGATCGATATCTCCGCCTTTTCAGGCTGGCGCGCGATGCCTGTCTTCACAATTTTATTCACGGTTGCGGGGACCGTCTTCCAGGGTCGGTTGCGGTGCCACACCAGGGGCGGATGATTTTGGAAGCGGCGCTGCTCCTTGCGGCTGATCAGCTCGCTGAGTTCAGCAATCTGGCTGGCGAATTTATCGTAATTTTTTTCTTGCTGGATTTCGGCGCAAAGCACGTTCATACGTTCACGTTCTTCAGGGGTCACAATCATCTCCAAATCAGGATGGGAACGTTGGTCGTACGATTGTGGGCGATGGTAATAAAAGTCCGGGTGTAAATACAAGGTTGGCCGCAAAAAAGTTTTCGAGCCTTGGATTCCCGATCTTCCGGACCTAGCAGTCCGGTTCCGGCTCCCGGTGCGGTTTTTCGGCTTTGGAGCCCGAACTGAGGTCCGAGTTCCTACTTAGCCGGAGCCAGCACGGCCTGGACTGAGGGCGGAGGCAGTTCGTCGCCGCGGAAGTATTTGGGGTTATCCTTCGTGCCCTCTTTAAAGTTAGCGGCCTTCATTTCAGGCATGGCGGTGAAGGGCTTGGAATAGTCGTTGGCGGCGTTCCAGAACAAGAAGCCGATGCCACCCTTGGCCTTGGCGGTCTCTACCTGAATTTTTATGTATTCGGGCGAATAAGTTTTCGTGCGCCAGTGAAAAGCTTGCAGCCACGGCCGGATGACGACTCCGGAGCCCTTGGTGATCAGCTCGAACCGGTCCATCGACTCGCCGATGAAGTGAGCCGGCTCGTCGCCGGGGCGGGCGATATTGTCCATCCCGAAAAAGTGCGAGGGGTAGATCATGGGGCTGAGAATATCGCAGTGCTGTGCCATCTGCACGATGTCCTGCCCGGTGTGCGCGAGGTCCACCTGGCGCTGCCAGGCCATCACACCGAATACGTCGAGGCTGAGCAGGACGCCGGTCGGATGCAGCTCGGCATAGGCCTTCTTGAGGAAGCCGGCTATCACGTCCGAACGCTGCGGGCCCCGGGGAGCTGGCTTAGCCGCTACTGGGCAGGGCCCCTTCTGCGGTTGTGGAGCCTGGCCGGCGGTTTCGGTTGCACCCTTCTTCCGGTGGTGTCTCGGGACCGGGATCAGGCAGGTCGAGTCACTGCTGACCGCCGGAGCGATTTCAGCTTTCGACGCTTCCGGCTCGCCGCTCTGGAATACAAATTGGGCGTCTTTCTGGTCGCCTTCAGCCGGAAAACGGACATAATCGAACTGGATCTCGTCAACCCCCAACTGGGCTACGTGCTTGGCCAGCGCGATGTCATAGTCCTGAACTTTGGGGTTCGAGGGATCGGTCCAAACCAGCTTGCCGTTCTCGCGCCAGGCCGTGTGGTTCTTGCGCGATTGGACGGCCAGCTCGGGATGTTCGACCACCAGCCGTTCGTCCCGGAAGATGGCGATGCGGGCGATGGCGTGCATGTTCTGGCTATGCAGGAAGTGAACGAACTTGGGCACGTCGTGGAGGTAAACCTTGTGCTGCCCGAGCAGCGGATGCTCGAACGGGATGTTGACGCTGCCGTCGGAGTCCTTGATATCGAAGACTACCGCGTTTCCGCCGACTTCCCGCCAGTGCCGGATGATGCGAAGTCCGTGGTCGCTGCCCGCCATCAAACCTGTAAGATAGACGGCTCGAACTTCGAAGTCTTTGGGAACAGGGATCGTTTTTTCCGTGATAGGGGCCGGTATGATCCCCGGGATAATAATGTTCTCGTTGCCTTTGAGGATGTTTGAGGATTCGGACTTGTGATTCACCGATCGGATCGCAGCTGCCAATTCGGAGGACGTAAGATACGAGGTGCGTCCCAGGTAGCGGCGCGCGATGGTCGGGATCGCTTCTCCGCGCTTGGCGGTGTAGACTTCAGTGCCCGAGCTGGCTAACGGATTGGGACTGGGAACGGTCTTGATCGACGGAATGCTGGCGCTGGCCGGTTGCAGCTGGACGGACGCGGGGGCTCCGAGCGCCGGTTTCGCGGTTTGAGCTTGCGCGGCCGAGTGAGCCGCGACGCGCCACGTAGCGGCGCCAAACACCAACACGAAGATAGCCGTAACAATGCGGGTCGAAGACGAGCGCAAAATACCCTCCGGGGGGAGAAACAATCCTAAGTTGCGATAGTAGCCGGGGTGGTTGTTAGGTGCTAGTTACGGGCGGACTACTCTTTTGGATTCGGTCGCAGTACTGAGCACTCAGTTGCGTAGATGCTGGGGAGTTGGAATCCGTTGCAGTTGAAACTATGCTCCCCATGCGCTTCGCACGCCGCATGACGGTCTGACGAGTCTGCGGGGTGACCTCGTGACCAGTAATCTCGTCATCGGGTGACTGGTTACGAGTAGGTTCGTTCCGTAGGTGGTGCAAAGGTTTTCCATTATGCTGCCGGAGGATGCATGGGGCGGTGTGGGGAAAGAGGGCCCAGGCACGCTAACCGGATGGATATGCGGGAGTTGCAAAGCTATTGGAGTCCGGTTCAGCGGTGGCGAACCGCTTGCTCATTTCACAGGCAACCGGACGGTGGCTTTTGGAAGTCAGAGTGGTTACCTTCCAAAAGCGGGGCGATTTAACGGTGGGTCAGACAGTCCGGAACAACAAAATAGGAGAGCCGGAGCAACGGCCGAAGGGGATAATGTCCGGAGATCCGGACGACGACTTTATGAGAACGAATCTCGCAACAGTGCTCGATCCGAACCGACGTAGCAGCGATGCCGGGGAGTTTGAGGCAGCGCTGCGCCGGCGCATTGTGGGGCAGGACCAGGCGGTTGAGAAGGTCGTCCAGATCTACCAGATGTTCCTGGCAGGACTCAACGCGCCCGGGCGTCCGGTAGGAAACCTGCTGTTCCTGGGACCGACCGGATCGGGGAAGACGCGGGTGGTCGAAGCCATGGCCGAGGCCCTGTTCGGCGACGCGCGGGCTTGCATTAAGATCGATTGCGCCGAATTCCAGCACTCCCACGAGATTGCCAAGCTGATCGGATCGCCTCCGGGATACCTGGGGCATCGCGAAACGCATCCTCTGCTGACCCAGGAAGCGCTCAACCAATGGTTCACGGAGCGGCTGAAACTCTCGATCCTGCTCTTTGACGAGATTGAGAAGGCCTCGGACTCGTTGTGGCAGTTGCTGCTGGGGATTCTGGATAAGGCTACATTAACCTTGGGCGACAACCGCCGGGTGGATCTGTCGCAGTGCATCATCATCATGACGTCGAACCTGGGCGCCGGGGAGATGATGAACCTGGTAGATGGAGGCTTCGGATTCGCACCCAAGGTGGTTGAGGTAGACGAGTCGTTTGACGACAAGATTCAGCGCACCGCGGTTGAGGCCGCGCGGCGCAAGTTTACGCCGGAGTTCATGAACCGCATCGATAAGACGGTGGTGTTCAAGACGCTGCGCGACGAGCACCTGGCACAGATTCTGGATATCGAGCTGGGCATGGTGCAGCAGCGCGTACTGATGGCGGCGGGCACGAACCAGTTCGTGTTCAACTGCACCGCGGCAGTGAAAGAGTACTTGCTCAAGGAAGGTACCGATCCGCGGTACGGGGCCCGGCATCTGAAGCGGGCCATCGAGCGGAACCTGGTCTTCCCGCTGGCGAATCTGGTGGCCACCGGACAGGTGAAGCTGGGAGATTTCGTTCGCGTCGACATGGCTTCGGAAAACAAGATGATCTTCGTGAAGGAAGCCGAGAACGCCATGGCTCCGGTGCTGCTGGAGCGCTACGGTGCGGCAGCAGGGAACCAGCCCGCGGCTCGTGCGGCCCGCACGGCGGCCGGCAATCGCCGCGACTTCGGCGCTAGCCCGTCGGTGGCAGAGAGCAAGTAGATCGGGGATTAAGTCAGATTGCAGAAGTCAGATTGCAGATTTCTGATTGAAGATTTTTGAACGAGCTTTGTACGACCCTCGCTAGACCGCATCTCGCGAGCGTTCTCATTCGGCGCCGGAGTTCCTCCCGGCGCCTTTTTTCTGCCATCCCTTTCTCGTGCCCCAGTTCTCGCCCAAGTCGGGAGACTTGCGATTAACCCTCCGCGATCTCCGAGAAAGGTTCGCGGAGATCTCGGAGGAATTACGACCATCAGTGTACTGTGAACGTCTGTTTGCTGTTGGCGGAACCGTTTGGGGTTGTAACCACGACCTTGCCTGTCACTGCGCCTGTCGGTACCGTGGCCTGAATCAGAGACGGGCTCAGCGTTGTGAAATTGCTGGCTGCCACCCCTCCGAAGGTCACCTTCTTCGTTCCCGAAAATCCACCGCCGCTGACATTCACCACCGTCCCGACACTGCCACTCAACGGATCGAGACTCGTGACCTTGGGCAGAATGTGGACAGTTTGCTGGCTCTGGAGTTGCTGGCCGGTAGCCAGGGTCACGGTGGCTACGCCATCCACTGCACCATTCGGAACATAGGCAGTGAGATAGGTGTCGGAACCGGGTGTGAATTGTGCCGCTGCTCCTCCAAAACTGACGCTGAAGACGCCGGTCAAGTTTTGACCCAGGATTGTCACCGGTTGGTCAAGGATCACCCACCAGTTGCAGCACAGTGTGATGTTGGTATTTACGTTGGGCAGAGTCAGGCTATAGAAAACACCATATCCTCCTGCATCGACTCCATTAAGCCCGCCAGTGGAAGTCAACCCGTACAGTATCCCGTTGGTATCTTCCATGAGGGTTGTTCTCGGTTGCGCTCCGGCAACACCCACCACGTCCCCCGTGAAGTCGAACAAGTGAGTGAAAACTCCGCCCGTCGTGATCTCGAAAAGGGTGCCAAAGTCATTGCCCCCTTGCCCGCCAGATGAGGTCGTTCCGTAGAGATTCCCGTCGGTCGCCAGCAAAAGTCCGGCATCCGGATTGGCTCCATCACTTCCCGTAAAGTTGTGGAGCGTCGTAAGCTTGAACGGCTTTAATGTGAATTTGAAAACCGTCCCATCAAAATTCTGAAGGTCATACGAGGTCGTGCCGTAGAAAGTGCCGTCGCTTGCCTGAACAAGAGGAGCATTCGGGCCGCCGCCATCCGAGTTGCCCGTAAAGCTGTAAAGAGTCTGTATCACTCCCGCCGTCGTCATCCGGAAGATTGTCCCCTGAAAGTTCGTGCCGCCGGTGCCGGTCGTGCCATAGAGGGTTCCATCCGCAGCCAAGAGAAAAGGGCCAGTAGGTGTTCCGGGCACTTTGTTGGCGAGCAGCTGAAAGGTCCCGGCCGGAGGGGTCACCCGGTAGGTCGCACCAGAGTGGGTCATGCCATAAAGGTTCTTGTCCTTACCCTCAACCGGGGGAACCCACGGACTGTCTTCGCTGGGATCGAAATGGTGCAGGACGGTGAGGGTGCTGGTCGAGGGATTGAAGCTGAAAACCGTGCCCAGACTATCGCCGTAAGTCCCTCCATCGAATGTTGCACCGTAGAAATTGCCGTCCACGGAGGACAGGGTCAGCGCCGCGATGGGATTCGCACCTGTGGTCGCCCCATCGAAATTCCAAAGCACAGTGTATCCGGCTCCCGAGGGGTTCACTCGAAAGATTGTTCCAAAGCCGTTTGTGCCTCCGTATTCCGTCGTTCCATAGAGGTTGCCGTCCGTCCCCTGCGTCAATCGTCCGCGGTCCCACGGGGTACAGCCTCCGGGACAGTCGAGGTCGTACAGGTCCTGATAAGTCTGAGCGCAGAGAGGAGCGGCGACCAAGAACACCAGCAGAGCGCAAGCGAGCGGCAGGCGGCTCGAACCGGCCCCCGCGATTCTGAGAACGGCAAGAATTGTTGGGAACGGTCGGGCGAAGGCTCGTGACATAACTTTTCTCCTCTTCTAATTGGTGCCCCTTGGGAGATGCCCCAGGAAAGTGGGCGCAGCTTATTGGCGATCTGCTGTCGGGGTCAAGTGAACTGATCTGAATTTGTCGGTAGCACATGATATGTCCGGTTGAGATAGCACGTGATATGTCCGCTTTGCGGGCGGCGAGGGTAGGAGACCATGCGGAGCATGGAATCCTACCCGAAGGCCGCGATGGAGCGGGCGATGAAAGTACAGGAC
>DATGFC010000077.1:0-21746 GCA_035309485.1 Candidatus Sulfotelmatobacter sp. | reverse complement strand
CTGGCGACGCGGGCTCGCAATTCGGAACTGCGCAAGTCGACTATATCTACGAGCAGCCGCCGGCGGAATTGTTCCGTGCGCTGCTGCCGAAGTACGTAAGCATCCAGATTTTCCGAGCGCTGCTGGAGTCCGTGGCGGCCGAGCATGCCGCTCGCATGACCGCCATGGATTCAGCCACCAACAACGCAACTGACATGATCGATTCGCTCACGCTAGCCATGAACCGGGCACGCCAGGCGAAAATCACGAAAGAGATCATCGAGATCGTCAGCGGCGCGGCGGCAATGTAAAGACGGAGCTATTAGCTTTTAGCCTTTAGCTCTTAGCTTCTTTGGAGAGATTCAAGCGGAACGGATGCTGGCCGTTGTTTGTACGAACAGTAACGGTCGGAGACACGCGATAGAGCGATGAGATTGAGCTAAGAGCTAACAGCTAAAAGCCAAGAGCTGAGGTTTTATGCCACAAAACGTAGGACATGTCATTCAGATCGCAGGACCCGCAGTCGACGTGCAGTTTGAAGAGGGTCAACTGCCTCCGATCTATGAGGCTCTGCAAGTCGTCAGCGACGGCTTCAAGGTGCCGAACCCGATCAAGGTCATCCTCGAGGTGCAGCAGCACCTGGGCGAAGGGCGTGTGCGCTGCATCGCCATGGAGGCCACCGATGGCATGGTGCGCGGGATGAAGGCTATCGACCAGGGCGGCCCGATTTCCGTGCCTGTGGGCCGCGGCACGCTGGGACGCGTGATGAACGTCATCGGCGAACCGGTCGATCAGCTGGGGCCTGTCGATTATAAGGAACGAATGCCGATTCACCGTCTAGCGCCGGCATTCGACGAGCAGGCGACCACCGCCGAGATGTTCGAGACCGGCGTGAAGGTCATCGACCTCATTCAGCCATTCTTGAAGGGCGGAAAAATCGGATTGTTCGGCGGCGCAGGAGTGGGCAAGACCGTCGTCATCATGGAGCTCATCAACAACGTCGCCAAGCAGCACGGCGGCTATTCCGTGTTTGCCGGCGTGGGTGAGCGCACGCGTGAAGGGAATGATCTGTGGTTGGAAATGACGGAGTCGGGCGTGATCAAGCCGGGCAAGCCCGCCGAGTCGAAAGCCGCGCTGATCTATGGCCAGATGACCGAGCCTCCAGGGGCGCGTTTGCGCGTCGCGCTGACCGGACTGACTGTCGCTGAGTATTTCCGCGATGCCGAGGGTGCCGACACGCTGCTCTTCATCGACAACATTTTCCGTTTCACGCAGGCTGGTTCGGAAGTCTCCGCACTCCTGGGCCGCATGCCCAGCGCCGTAGGCTACCAGCCTAACCTGGCGACGGAAATGGGCGAACTGCAGGAGCGCATTACCTCAACGAAGAAGGGTTCGGTCACATCGGTGCAAGCCATTTACGTGCCGGCTGACGATTTGACCGATCCTGCTCCCGCGACGACATTCGCGCACCTGGACGCGACCACGGTGCTTTCGCGTGCATTAACCGAGATTGGAATTTATCCCGCCGTCGATCCGCTGGGATCAACCTCGCGCATTCTCGATCCACGCATCGTAGGGCAAGAGCATTACGATGTGGCGCAGTCCGTGAAGAAGACCCTGCAAACTTACAAAGACCTGCAGGACATCATCGCGATTCTCGGCATCGACGAACTGAGCGAAGATCAAAAAGTGACCGTCGCCCGCGCCCGCAAGATTCAGCGCTTCTTGTCACAGCCGTTCCACGTCGCCGAGCAGTTCACCGGCGCGCAGGGACGGTACGTTAAGATCGCCGACACGGTAAAAGGCTTCAAGGCGATCGTCGAAGGCAAGTACGATGACATTCCTGAGCAGGCGTTCTACATGAAGGGGCCAATTGAGGAAGTGCTCGAAGCCGCGGAGAAGATGAAGGCAGCAGCGTAAAAAAGTGGTCAGTGGCCAGTGATCAGTTAATGGATTCGACTGAGATCTGACGACTGAGAACCGATGGCAGACACATTCCAACTCGAGATCGTCACGCCGGAGAAGAAGGTTGTGGACACGGCGGCCGAGGAAGTCCAGATACCCGGCAAGAACGGCTATTTGGGCGTGTTGCCGGGACATGCGCCGCTCATTACCGAACTGGCCGTTGGCGAGATCACGTTCCGCGAGCATTCCACCGAGCAGCGACTGGCCGTGGCCTGGGGATTTGCGGAAGTTCTGCCCAACAAAGTGACCATTCTGGCGGAGAGTGCCGAGCGTCCTGCCGAGATCAACGTAGAGCGGGCGCGCAAAGCCAAAGAACGCGCCGAGCAACGCCTTATCAGCGGCGACACCTCGGTCGACGTCGAGCGCGCGCTCGATGCTCTTCACCGAGCGGAAGTCCGGCTGGAAGTTGCCAACGCGAAATAGTTCAGACCTGCGTGCGAATTAATTCTTCAGCGCCGGACGTTCGCATTCGGGATGGCTTTCCTCTAGAAACTCTACTTTTTCAATGTGGAGCTGATGCGCTCCGGTAGACCGGGCATACACGCGTACTTTATTCCCCACGTCGGATTTGAGAATTGTTGGATTTTCAATGGCGAAGACTGACTTCGTCTCCGGGCTGATCAGCACGATGCTCTTACCGTCTTTCACGCATCGGCGAGCGCAGTCGGGATTTGTAGCAGTGTATTTCCCAGCCGAAGCCCGGGCTCGAGCACAACCGGAATCAGATACCCAGCCAACGTATACTTTGTCGGCAGCGAAAACATTGCAGCTAACAAGCACCAGCAGAAGTAAGCATCTCATTTCGCCATTCCTCCCTCCATCTAGCCGTTTCTGACGACTGTTTGGCGGCTGTCTGAAAGGTAATAATAGTGCTGCGTTGCTTCTGCGCCTATAGAATTATGCCTTTACTTGAGGAGCCGACCGATGCAGCCTCATTCCGCCCTGATCCTTGCCTTGCTTTTCTCCACTTCGATGGCCGCGCAGGAGGCGAAGCCAACTCCAACGCCAGCGCCGCAAACAGCGCCGGCCGCTCTGGTCACACCCGAAGTCCATTCTGACGACAGCGTGACTTTTCGCTTTCGTGCTCCCAACGCCCAGGAAGTGAAGCTGAATCGCGAAGGCGCTGAGTCTCTCGCCATGCAGAAAGACGATCAGGGCATCTGGACCGTGAACACCGCGCCGTTGCCGCCGGACTACTACGGATATTCCATCGTCGTGGACGGCGCGCGCTCGATTGATCCGTACAACCATCTTCTGAAGCCCAATCTGCTCTCGACCGAGAACATGGTTCATATTCCCGGCCCGTCCTCGCTGCCATGGGAATTGAATGACGTGCCGCACGGAGAAATCCATCACCACTTCTACAAGTCTGCCGTCTGTGATGACCAGCGCGATTACTACGTCTACACTCCTCCGGGATACGATCCCGCCGCGAAAACTACCTATCCTGTGCTCTACCTGTTGCACGGTTATAGCGACGACGCAAGCGGTTGGAGCGCGGTTGGACGCGCGAACGTAATTCTCGACAACCTCATCGCCCAGGGCAAAGCCAAGCCCATGATCGTGGTTATGCCGCTGGGTTACGGCACCATGGAGATGATCCGCGTGGGGTGGGGAGGCATCTTTAACCATCCCGAGGTGCGCGAGCAGAATGTCACAAGATTTCGCGAAGCCTTGCTCACCGAAGTGATGCCAAGAATCGAGAGCGAATATCGCGTGACCAAAGACCGCAACTCACGCGCGATAGCGGGGCTTTCGATGGGCGGATCGGAGTCGCTGCTGACTGGGCTCAACAATCTCGACAAATTTGCGTGGATTGGGGCGTTCAGTTCGGGAGGACCGCCGGAGCCATTTGAGAAGGATTTTGTTGGACTCGACGCAAAGGCAAATCAGCAGATCCGCCTGCTGTGGATCGCGTGCGGCACCGAAGACCGTCTCATTAAAGTGAATCGTGACTTCCGCGAATGGCTGAAGACGAAAGGCGTTCAGCACACCGACATCGAAACGCCCGGGATGCACACCTGGATGGTATGGCGTAGGAATCTGGCAGAGTTTGCACCCCTGCTGTTCCGTTAAACTGCCAAATTCGCCTCGGCGAGCAGTAGGGAACAGAGTCTTAAGGCACGTTTACGTGGTCTTGCTTTTCCGCTGGCACATAGTTCACGGCCGCCGTGCGCTCTAACTTGTCCCACGCGAATCTGCGGCCTTCCAGCGCGCGCTTCAGTGTCTTGAACAGCACAATCGAAAATAGCTGCCGGTACGCGAAGCGCTGGAGCCAGACTTGGCTGAGCAGCCACACATCTTCCTTGTCGTCGGGGCGCCGGCGCTCAAGTGCGAAAGCAATCGCCGAGGCCACGAAATCGATCACCAGAAATGCGAAGAAGAACGCCACCAGCTTGTGGAAGCTGGCCGGATCCGTTGAGTCTGGATGAAAATGTTTCTGAATGAAATACCAGATCGTGCCCACGGCAAACATGATGTCGATCAGCGGCGAGACCAGCGGCAGCAGAATCTGGAAGATCACGATGTTGGGCAGCGCCACCCATCCTAGCGCTCCCTTGCGCGCAAACACTCCGCGATGCTTATACACCGCCTGCAGGATTCCAAACGACCAGCGAAAACGCTGGCGCATCAAGCCATTTGCGTTGGTCGGCGCCTCGGTGAAGGCTAGGGCCATGTCTTCATATTCGACGCGAAAGCCGCGGCGCAGCAGCGCCATCGTCAGGTCGGCATCCTCGGCGACCGTATCGATGTGGTAGCCCCCGGCCTCGCGTACGGCCGAAACTCGCCATGCGCCAATCGCTCCCGGCACCACGCTGACCGCGCCCAACACATCGAGGGCCCGGCGCTCAAAATTCTGGCTGGTGATGTACTCGAGAGCCTGCCAGCGCGTCCACAGATTCACCCGGTTGCCGACCTTGGCATTGCCCGCGATTGCCCCGACCTTTGGATTGATGAAATGCGGCACCAGGCGCGCAATGGCATCGGGTGCAATGATCGTATCCGCGTCAATGCCAACAAAAAGTTCCGCGTCTCCAATGTGCTCGATCCCGTAGTTCAAGGCCTCGGCCTTGCCTGAATTCTTCTTGCCCAGGATGAGCACCTTGCCGGTTGCCACCTCTGCTTTGAAGGCGTTGCGCGCGACTTCCAGCGTGCGGTCCTTCGAGCCATCGTCAATGACAATCACCCGCAGGTGAGGATAATTGGAATTCAGCGCTGCCCGCACCGTGCGTTCAATGACCTTTTCTTCGTTATACGCAGGAATCAGCACTGCAATTTTCGGCTTGTAGGAAGCTACCTCCGCCGCCTTGCCAAAGATTTTTTCATGTAGGCGGTCATACACTGCAGCCGCTCCGATGAAGATCAAACGTCCGGTCATCAGCAGGTCGCCGAGAAGGAAAATCCAAGTGATCCCGCTCTGCACGGCGTTGAACATCCAGAAGCCTAGCCGGTCCAGGCGTGCCGCCCACAGTTCGCCCCTCGGCAAGGGCGCCATCACGTCTGCCCTCTGCATGCCGAGCAATTCATAGACGGGCGCGATCTCGAAACCGCGAGCACGAATCCCGTCAATAATCATCGGCAGGGCGCGAACCGTTTCGGCACGGTTCCCGCCGCCATCGTGCAGCAAAACAATATTGCCGCAGCGCAGGTTCTCCACCTTGCAAGGCGGGAGATGCGAAAGCACATACTGCGTAATCTGCTCCGCCGAGTGCCGCGGACTGTCACTCCAATCGTTGGGATCGATCCGGTTCCCAACTGTGATGTAGCCCATTTCCTGCGGAATCTCGAGCGGGCGCACCTGGTCGGAAGTGTCTGGTTCTTCGTCGATCGCGTACGGCGGCCGCATCAATGTCGCGCGCACTCCCAGCAGGCTGGCAAAGAGCCGCTCCGTAAGGTTCAACTCCACTTTCATATAAGCGGTGGAAATGTTGCTTACGTCGGGATGGGTAAAGGTGTGGTTCCCGATCGTATTGCCCTCGTTGTAAATCCGCTTGGCCAAGCCCGAGAACTTGTCTGTCTGGATGCCAATCAGGAAAAAAGTCGCCATTGCGTGCTTCTCTTTCAGCACGTCGAGAATTTTTGGAGTCCACTCCGGATCCGGTCCGTCATCGAAGGTGATCGCAATCTTGTTCGGACTATAGCCATACCGTCCCACGCGATAAGGTTCGGGCAACTCCTGAAAGACTTCGTCCGCGATGAGTTTGCTGTTGGAATCAAAGGTCAGATCGCGGGTGCCGTGGGCGGGCTTGTCTTCAATCCGCAGGATCTCGCCCTGTCCTTCCATGTCGACGTCGGCTCCCGGAGGTACATCGCGCAACTTCTCAACGGCGCCCGCTTCGCCCGGCATATCCCAGATTCGCCACAGGGTTCGATCCTCGCTCCCCAGGCGCCACAGGGCAAACGTCTGGATGCCCAGCGACTGCGCTGCCCGCATGTGGTTCAGAGCCGTCACCGCATCGACGAACCAGATATCGTGCCGCAGGTTACGTTCGTCGAGATAACTGAAGTGAGGGTTCATTGCATCGTCATCGAAGTTGATGTCCTGCTCGGAATCGCGTGCGGCCAGCCATGCCTCTTGCACACTGACTGAACTGTCGTGCATGCCCGGCGGTAGGGTCCCGTTCTTCGGCTTCAGAACCCAGTCATAGCCGTAGTTGGCGATGGCGCAGATGATCTTTTCTTTCGGGATGACGCTGCGCACGAATTTCAGGTTGTCCACGAACCAATCTTGCGACGCGACCGGACCCGAAGTGCCTCCTGGATAGTGTTCGTCATAATTCATCACCACGACGCCATCGGCGGCGGCGGCCAGCGCAGGATAGTTATATTCCGTGTTGTGGGCTTGCACGGCGACGTAGAGTTTCATCCCGCGAGCATGGAGATCGCTCGACAATTCCTGCAGCAACGCGATATAGCCCGGCTGGCCGCTGGCAGGAAAGGACTCGAAATCGATCATCAGCCCGTGATACCGCCCCGACGACAGAAACTGGCCCGCCTGGCGCCTGAAAAGCGCTCGAGCATCAGGATTGTTCAAGAAACCTGAGATGTCGACCCAATCCACGCCATCGGAATTGTTGACCATGGGAAAGACTTCCATCCCAGGGTCTTCGGCCTTGAGGAAGGGCATGACCCGATCGTCAACCGAACCGACTGTTTTTCCCTGAATCAGATCGAAATATTTATTGGTCTGGTCATCGACCGCTTGCAGCCGTCCATCAGGCGTCAGCACATGCAGCCAGTCCGTATAGAGAATGTCGATCTGGTGGGCATAGTCGCGCAGGGATGAGAAACTGGCCGCATCCCAAGGCACGTAAAAAGCTGCGCGAATACCTTCCGACTGGTTCAGCGTGACCTGAGACGCCGCCAGTTTGGACCTGCGGTGAGAACGGGCCAGCGCCTTCTTCGCCCGCTCTCTGGCCTTTTCCTTTTCGCTTTCTTTCAGGGCTTTGAACGCGCGTTTCTGAGGTGAAAAAAGCAATTCCGGCAACGGTTCGTCACGCAAAGCCGTGTAGACAAACACAACGATGAGCGCCGAAATCAGGACAGCGGCAACGTCGATCGTGCGCCGCAGCCGTTTCCAGCGGGCGCGTCGGGGATCATAAAAAACCGGTTGAGCCATGAGGGACGATGTTCATCGTATGCCGCGACCGGCACACGGTCAATTCGATCAGGGCAGGGTGAGAAGCTGCTCTTGGGTAAGATGCAATTTCTCCGCTCCGGGATTACCGCAAACGCGTTATCATGCGCGCGTGCACGAACTTGGGCGGCCGGGACGGGTACTTAAGAACGCGTGGTTCTTCTTGTGTTGCAGCCTTGGCGCGCTGGCCTGGCGCCTCTTCCTTGTGCTGCGTTTTCCGGCCGTGGTGGACGACTCCAGGCTCTACTCCGACATCGCGAAGAACTGGCTGCAGCACGGCATCTACGGCATCACCAACTCTGGCGTAATCGTGCCGACACTCTCGCGGTTGCCGGGATATCCCGCCTTTCTGGCCGCCATCTTTGCCATCTTCGGGGCCGAAAATTTTCGCGCTGTCCTGCTCATCCAGGTGTTCTTCGATTTTGCCACCTGCTTCCTAATCGCCGACATGGCGCGGCGCCTTTTCTCAGAGCGGGCGGCCAAGGCGGCCTTTCTGCTGGCAGCGCTGTGTCCGTTTCTCGCGAATTATGCCGCCGCGGCACTGACCGAGACGCTGGAAATCTTCTTTACCGCACTGGCGCTCGACCTCGCTCTGCGCGGCCTGGGCATCGGCGGCGACGCCTCACGCCCGATGCTTCTGTGGCTCGGCTGCGGCTTGTCCGTCGGCGCCGGCATCCTGCTCCGCCCGGATGGCGGAATTTTGCTGGCAGCCATCGGCGCATATCTATTGTTCCTGCTCGTGCGCGCATTGCGGCCAAACGCAGCGCATAGGCAAACTCCAACCCTGCAGCCGCGACGTATTATCACGGCCGGGATCGTGGTCGCCATCGCCGCTCTCGCTCCTTTGATCCCCTGGACACTACGCAATCTGCATACACTCCACCGTTTCGAGCCTCTTGCTCCGCGTTATGCGACGGATTCCGACGAGATGGTGATGAGCGGCTTCAATCGCTGGACCAAGACCTGGATCATCGACTATGTATCCGTGCAGGAGATTTACTGGCCCGTCCCGGGCTCCCAGATGGATTTCACCAAGCTTCCGAACCGCGCTTTTGATTCTCCTGCACAGCGCGAGAAAACGAGCGATCTATTCGAGGAATACAATGCCAATTCCAACATGACCCCGGAACTGGACGCGCTTTTCGGCGATCTTGCTGCGGAACGAATCCACGCGGCTCCGCTCCGCTATTACGTCTGGCTCCCCGCATTGCGCATCTCGGACATGTGGCTCCGTCCCCGCACCGAATTGTTCCCCTCAGACCCGCGCTGGTGGGAGTTCAACGACGATCCCCGCTGGCTCATGGTCAGCCTGACTTTCGGCGTGATCAATTTGGCCTACGTCGCAATGGCCCTGGCGGGACTAATCCGTGCCCGTGAATTTTATGGAATCGGCCTCTTGGTTGTATTTGTTTTGTTGCGCTCAGCGTTCCTCGGAACCCTGGAGAATCCCGAACCCCGCTACACGCTGGAATGCTATCCAGCGCTGATAATCCTGGCCTCGACGGTTATTCATCGACGTGCATAAACTTCCAATTCTGGAAGGAAACCTCTTATAAGCCGTATTCAAACGTTTCACAAGGCCGGTCTGCTGCAAATTTTACTTGAATGTTTTGGTGATGAAGTTGCACAATACCGCCCCATCGGGTTCCCCCAGGGGTCAAAATCCTCGTTTAGCCGTTCCTGGGAAACAAAATATGAGGGCATAGCCCTCGTGAGTAAAAGGAGCTACCATGCGTTCTGGCTCACGTGCAGGTGTTCTTTCGGTCGTTCTATCCCTGTCCTTCAGTCTCCTGATTTCCGCTCAGACAGCAACAACATCCTTGCGCGGCACCGTTACTGATCCGAAGGGCGCGATCGTACAAGGCGCCACCGTTCTGCTGAATAACGCATCTACCGGATTCTCGCGGACTACAAAATCCGGCACCGACGGCGTGTATCAATTTCTCGAAGTCCCGCCCGCGACCTATACCCTAACAGTAACGGCTCCCGGATTTGCAACCCTCAAGCAAGATAGAGTCACGCTGCAAGTCAGCCAACCGGCGACCTTGGACATTGCCATGCAAGTGAGGGGTGCTACCGAGGTTGTCGAGGTGAGTGGTGAAGCGGCGCTGGTTAATACTACCGATGCCAGCCAAGGGAACGTTTTCAACAGCACCCAACTCATCAACCTGCCGTCCGAAGGCCGCGATCCAGTCGCCATTTTGAGCTTGCAGCCCGGCGTGACCTACGTAGGACAAAATGTGGATCAGTCGCAAGACAGCCGCGGCGGTTCTGTAGCAGGTGCCCGTAGTGACCAAACCAATGTCACTCTCGACGGGTTGGACAACAACGATCAGTTGACCGGCCTCGCTTTTCAGGGTGCTTTGAAGGCTCCTCTCGATTCCCTGCAGGAATTCCGCGTCACCACTAGCAACTCCAACGCAGACGCGGGCCGGTCCTCTGGCGCCCAAGTGAGCATGGTGACCAAGAGCGGCACGAACAACTGGCATGGTTCGTTGTACGAGTACAACCGCTCCAATATTGGTCAAGCCAACGACTGGTTTAATAAGCACGCGGAATTGCAGTCGAACCTGCCCAACAAACCCGGACCATTGGTTCGTAACACGTTTGGAGCATCGTTTGGTGGGCCGATCAAGAAAGATCGCTTGTTTTTCTTTGCCGATTATGAAGGGCAGCGGACGAACGAAGCTGTACAAACGACGCGCATTGTACCAAGCGACCTGATGCGGACTGGCGTGATCCAGTATCCGTGCGACTCGACGGATCCGGCGTGCGTACCTGGTTTCGTAGATCCAGCCGGCAACTATAGCATCAACTCCAATGGCGTCGTGGCGTTGACGCCGCAGGGTCTCGCGTCCACGGATACCAATTGCCAGTCCGCTCCCAATAATCCCTGTCCGTGGGGTGGAGGAGCGGATCCTTTTGCATTGGCAATATTCCAGCAGTACCCTTCCCCGAACAGTGACGCTCTCGGCGACGGCTTTGACTATCGGGCCTTTACGTTCGCGGCGCCCGCTCCCGCCAAACTGGACACTTACATCCTGAAGCTCGATTACAAACTGACAGCGAGTGGAAACCACAGCCTATTCGTAAAAGGGCACCTGCAGAACTTCCACAACAAGACGGCACCGCAATTTCCAGGCCTCCCTGCGAATGATTTCATTACCAACAACAGCAAGGGCTTGTTCGTAGGCTACACTGCCCTCTTCAGACCCACGCTCGTTAATAATTTGCGTTATGGATTTATTCGCGCCGGGCTCGGAGACTCAGGACTCAGTGCAACCGATTACAACGTCTTTCGTGGATTAGATAACGTGCAGGGTTTGACCAATACGATTCTGACCAATGTGCCCGTGCATAATCTGGTAGACGACCTAAGTTGGACGAAGGGCAAACACACGTTTCAATTTGGCGGCAATCTGCGCATCATCACCAACAACCGCAACGGCAACGCACAGAACATTTCGACGGCAGACACCAACGTCTTTTGGCTCGATAATGCTGGCATCGCCAATACAGGCTCTAGTTTAGATCCGGGTGCATTCGGCTATCCGGCCGTGAGTGGTTCCTTTGGCGAGTCCTATGACTTCGCTACCGCCGCTATTGCCGGCCTTCTGACAGAAACCAACAAAACCTATAACCAGGATAAGACGGGGCATTTCTTCGCCCCTGGAGAAATGATTCAGCGCAACTTCCGCTCGACCGAGGGCGAGATGTATGCCCAGGACAGTTGGCGCGTTACTCCCAACCTGGTACTGACAGGAGGGCTGCGCTATTCGCTGCTGCAGCCTCCTTATGAGAGGAATGGCAATCAGGTCGCGCCCAGTATCAGCCTCAATAGCTGGTTCAAGGAACGTGGGCAGGCCATGTTGGCCGGAAATACTATCAATTCCACAACCCCGGGAGGGTTGGTGCAAATGTCTCTCGGCGGGCAGGCCAATGGGAAGGCGCCCTACTGGGCGTGGGATTACAAGAATTTAGCTCCCCGCTTGGCGTTCGCATACTCCCCGCACGCCAACGAGGGATTTCTGCACAAGATCTTCGGTGGTGCGGGCAAAACTTCGATCCGAGGAGGTTACGGGATTTATTTCGATCACTTTGGGGAGGGAATCGTAAACAGCTTTGACAAGAACGGCTCCTTCGGACTGACGACCCAGTTGGTCAACCCGGCGGGGTCTCAAGATGTGGATTGCACGCCGCGTCTGACAAGTCTCTTCACACTCCCACCCGCGAATACAAGTTATTGCGGTCAGCAGGTAGTTGGGCCCCAACCCCCGCCTTTGCCAGGTCTGATTACCCCGCCAACAGGCACTGAGGCAGGATCATTTGCAATTTATTGGGGGCTCGATGATAAGCTCAAAACTCCTTACTCGCATGTAGTTGATTTCTCAATCACCCGCGACTTGGGGAGGAATCTTGCCTTCGAAGCGTCGTATGTCGGACGCTTCGCTCATCATTTACTGCAAGAAGAAGATCTGGCGATGCCGCTTGACCTGGTCGATCCTAGCTCCAAGATGGACTACTTCACCGCCGCAACCATGCTGACAAAGGCTACGAACTCTGGCACCGATATTAGCCAGGTCGCCCCGATTCCGTTCTGGGAGAACTTGTTTCCCGGGGCGGCGGGGAGTTTTGGTTTCGGTCCGGGCGCCGCTGGTCTGGGGTGTGCGCCAGGTAATTCTTCATTCGGCGGAACCACTACGGCCACGCAGGCAATGTACGACATGTATTCCTGCTTCGCCGGAAACGAGACTACAGCGCTGTTTATTGCTGACCTGCTCTGCCTGCCCGCTTGTGCGCAGTTACCGGGACAGACTAGCGCGCAGCCGTTCGCATTCTTCGATGACCAATTCTCCTCGCTGTACGCTTGGCGCAGCATCGGCAATAGTGCCTACAACGGCCTGCAGCTCACATTGCGCAAAGCTATGAGCAGTGGACTGCAGTTTGATTTCAACTACACGTACTCGAAGTCGATGGACATTGGTTCCAACGCGGAACGGATCAACGAGTTTGAAGGCTTCGGATTTGCCAGCCAGGTCATCAATTCTTGGTCCCCAGGCCAATTGCGATCCGTCTCTGACTTCGATACTACTCATCAGATCAATTCCAACTGGGTTTACGAACTGCCCTTTGGCCGCGGCCGGCATTTCGGAAGCGGGATGGGCAAAGCTGCGAATGCAATCGTCGGAGGCTGGGGACTATCCGGTATTTTCCACTGGACCAGCGGACTTCCATGGACCATGGGTTCCGGAGCAGGTTGGTCAACAAACTGGCAGCTACAAGGCCAGGCGATCAAGACCGGATCCACCGGCAAGATGGGAGTGTTCACCGACGCCAATGGCAATCCCAATATCTTCCAAAATACGACACAGGCCATCAGCGCATTTCGGTTCCCTTATCCCGGAGAGTCCGGACAGCGTAACAATCTCAGGGGCCCGGGTTACTTTGAACTGGACGACGGTCTGTGGAAGACTTGGGACGTCACCGAAACGAAGCATCTGAAGTTCTCGTGGGAGGTCTTCAACGTCACGAATGCGGTACGGTTTGACGCCGCACTGTCAGCCTTCCAATACAATCTGACCTTCGGGAACTTTGGTGCGTACAGCAACACGCTCAGCAAACCCCGCGTCATGCAGTTCTCGCTAAGGTTCGACTTCTAAAACGACAGATTTTGAGAGAGGCAGAGGCGGAGACATCCGTACGACCAAAGGAAGGCAGGTTGCTTACATCGCGTCGCCCGGCTCTTTCACTTTCAGGCCGTGCAGAGCAAGCTGCCCCTTTTTCACTTCATGGACCGGGCGTCACTGTAACCAAACAACGAAGAGGAACGATTTACTGCAAAGCCTTCTGGACAGGCCGGTAGCGGAAGCACTCCGCCGCGTGGTCGTTGACCATTCCGACCGCCTGCATGAAGGCGTAGCAAATGGTGGATCCCACGAATTTGAATCCGCGGCGCTTGAGGTCTTTGCTCATAGCGTCGGACTCGGTCGTTTGAGCAGGAATCCGGCTCGATTTCCAGTCATTGACTAGCGGCTTGCCACCCACGAACTGCCAGATGTAACGGTCGAAGGTGCCGAACTCCTCCTGCACACGGAGAAAGGCTTTCGCGTTTTCGATTGCCGACGCGACCTTGAGTTTGTTCCGGACAATTCCCGCATCCGCCAAAAGTTGCTTGACCTTGCGCCGGTCATAGCGCGCTACGCGTTCGGGAGCGAAGCCGTCGAAGGCGCGGCGATAGTTCTCACGCTTGTTTAGAATCGTGCTCCAGCTCAGGCCGGCTTGCGCTCCTTCGAGGATCAGGAATTCGAACAGCTTCCGGTCGTCGTGAACGGGCACGCCCCATTCTTCATCGTGATAACGGATGGATTGTTCGCCGGTGGCCCAGGCGCAGCGGATCACCTTGCCCTGGATTGGCTTTTTATTCATTCGACGCAATCGTGCCCTCTGCGAAATTACTTTATCGCAGAGGGCACTGAGGCGTGCACAGAATCAGAGATAGAACAGCTACTCCAGAGACTTCGGATCTGATTTATTCACCGGAGATTTTTTGTCGAGCAGGGAGACGAGTTGTTGCGCGGATGCGGGAATGCCGACCTTTCCACCACGGATGATCTCTTTGGCAGTCAGCTTCCTCTTATAGAGTTTCTCGTTGGCGCTACCGTCAGAACGCAGCGTCGAACCCTCCAGGGAAACGCCCGCGAATAAGCCCTTGTTGCGCGAGTAGGAGAGGATTTCTGCATTCATCACAATGTCGGTAGCGCCCTCGGCAGTGCGGCCCTTCGGTCCAGCGGCGGCCGAGGCGTCGGCTCCCAGCTTCACTTTGCTGTGCAGCAACGACTCCGCGCCTTTCGGATTCATGACCAGCAGGACGAAATCCGTGGCCTGCCCGCCCAACTGGAACCCAATGCTGATGCCTTCCAGGGCGTACAGCGCTGGGGCTCCCCACCGGCCCTTGTAGTGCTCGCCGCCGCGGCAAACCATCACTCCGCGGCCATAGCTGCCGCCGATCCCGAAAGCCCCCTTCTTCACGGAAGGCAGGATGATCAGGCACTCGGCCTTGTCGAGCAAGTCCTGCGGAATGTCGTCGGGAATATTGAGGATTTCCTTCAGCACGACACCGGCATCCTTGACGCGGTCGGTTTCGCGCTCGTCGTTCGCGGCCAGCGCGGTCAAGCTCGACATGAGGACAATTACGAAACACACGATCAGTTTCTTCATCACAACCTCCAAAAAAAGATTTTAAGGAAAATCGATAAACTTCGTGCGATTATGTTGAACCCTGCATCCAGTTGACTAATGGCGTGCGGCGCCCGCCGGAGGAGCGCGTGTGACGCCGCAAGTCATTTAGATTGCATGTTTTGTGCCATGACCAAACGAGTGCTCCTTTTGTAACTTGGCATCCCTGGGGCACACCCCTAAAGTCAATCACATAGCGCTGCAGCGAACCCCCGATTTCGGCACCTGGCGTGCATCGTATAGGTTGGGAGTGTGCTGAGACGGGATTTAGAGTGAAAAAATTGGATTCATTGGGCATGAAGTACACGAACCGTATTTTCGCGTTTTTAATGCTTTCCCTGGCAACCTTTCTGGGAACCGGCCAGCTGCGGGCGCAGTCGTCCTATGTGTCCGGCGCGCCGAGCCTGAGCGCGTCCAGCGCGGCGGCAACCGGGAGTCCGGCAGCCGGGAATGCGGAAACCGGGAATGTCGACGAGCCGCAGAACGCACTCATTACGCTGCATGCCCGCGTCAATGAAGTAAATGTCCTCTTTATCGCGACCGACAAGCACGGCAAGTTTGTTCGTGATCTGAATCAGAGCGATTTCAGCATTCTCGACGACCACAAACCGCCGCAGGCCATTCTGAATTTCCGTAGGGAGACCGACCTTCCATTGCACCTCGGCCTGCTGGTCGATGTGAGTGGCTCGGTGGATAGCCGTTTTGACTTCGAACAAGAGGCCGCCACCACTTTTATGCAGCACACGCTGCGCGCCCATTACGACAAAGCTTTTGTCATGAGTTTCAACAGCCATAGCCAGGTGGCGCAGGATTTCACCGACAATGTCACGCTGCTGTCAGCAGGCGTGCGCAAGCTTCATGACGGCGGCGGAACGGCGCTCTACGATGCGGTCTACCGCGCGTGCAAAGACAAGTTCCTGAAAGATCGGCCGGAACGCCCGGTTCGTAAGGCGATCATCATCGTAAGCGATGGCGAAGACAATCAAAGTGAATTCTCTAAAGCCCAGGCGATCGAGATGGCCCAGCGAGCTGAAGTCATCATCTACGCGATCTCGACTGACGATAGCGGTCTGGTAATGCGCGGCGACAAGGTCCTCGAACAATTGGCCGAGGCGACCGGCGGTCGCGCTTTCTTTCCCTTTAAGATGAAGGACATCACGCACTCCTACGCCGCGATTGAAGACGAACTGCGCAGCCAGTACGTGGTCTCGTACAAGCCGGCTGATTTCGATGCCGACGGGCGCTATCGCTCGATTGAAATCTCTTCGCTAAAGAAAGACCTGCAGGTGCGGGCCCGCAAGGGATATTTCGCGCCACAACAGTAGGGTTCGTACTTAGTTCCCGATTCCCGCTCGCACTCCTCTCATCGACCGCGCGCAATCACCAGGCTCAGGTCGTCCTGAAGTTGTTCGCTCGAGCGGAACTCCCGTACTGCATTCTCGACCGCGCTCAACATGCCATTGGATTCGAGACCTCTACTCTGCGCAAGAACTTCGAGCAGGCGCTCTTCTCCGAACTCTTTGCCTTGGGCGCCGGTCGTTTCCGTGATGCCATCAGTAAAAATACTGAGCACGTCTCCAGGTTCCATGAAGGTCTCAGCCAGAGTGCAATCCCACTCTCCAAACAGCCCCAAAACCGTTGCTGTGGCCTCGAGGCGGTCAACGACGCCGCTGCCGCGAAGCAAGACCGGCGGGCTGTGGCCACAATTTACGTAGCCCAGACTGCGAGTATTGTCGTCGTAGCACCCGAAGAAGAGAGTCGCGTAACACTGCGGCTCCGTATGTTGGTAGAAATGCTCGTTGACCGCAGCCAGCAAGCGGGGCAGATCTCCCGAATCAATGCTGACGCGGTTGTGAATGTTTCCCTGAAGATTGGCCATGAGCAGCGCGGCCGCGACGCCCTTGCCCGCCACGTCGGCTAAGATGAAGCCCACACGCCCCGGGCCCATGTCGAGGAAATCGTAATAATCGCCGCCCACAGTAAGCGCCTGAATGCATTTGCCCGAATAATCGAGGGTACGCAACGCGGGTTTCTCGCGAGGCAGGAGTTTGCGTTGAACCGCACGGGCTATGGCGATTTCCCGAAAAAGAGGTTCGTCGTCGGTTCGCGACGACAGATCCAGATCCCAGATATTGGTTTCGGGGCTGAGGCACTCCACGCCGATATGGCCAGCGGTAGGAGTGCCGGGCAACCCAACCCAAGCTACGCGGAAGACAGCTTCCCGCTGTCCGCAGCGAATCTCCAGAAATTCGCCCAGTTTGCACGGCTCTCCAAAATCGGCGAGTCGCGCGCCCAGGCTCGAAATGTCGACCGTGTGGGCCGCCCACGTTCTGCCAGCCGCTGACAGGCGCGCAACCTGTACCGGCAGCCGCATGCGGATGCGTTTTTCGCGACGGCGACACTTCTTATGCACCTCCAGCGCGCCGTCACGGAATTGGGGAATCTGTTTCAGGCTCGCCAGCACCGTTCGGCACTCTTCTTCTGTTGCAAACGGACCCATGTGGATGCCCTCGTGTTCTGCGGGTGATGAGTCGGCAGCAGGGGTCTCGGAGATATGCCACTCGATGACGTCGGCAGGATTTTCGCTCATGAAAGATTCATTGCCTCGAAAAATTTGCTGGGGGATACACGGTTATCGGATTGTCCATTCGACACTACGCTGTCCGCGACATCCGCGCAGTGCAGGCGCGTACAAATGGATTACGCAGGGCCGGGTGTCGATTCCGTTTCAGGAGCGATTCTGATTCGGAACGTGCTCGGAGCCGAAGTGAGAAGCCTCTAACTCCCCTCGTGTAGGTCGCTCTTCAGACGCAGCTTAGGAGACTCTTATTGTTGGTTGAATTCTTGGCTCGATGTGCGGCGCATCATTTTGTCGTTGCGCACTTCTATGGTAACGTCCCAATGATTTCCGTTTGCGGCTTAAGCGGAAACAGAAAGGACGCACATGGCGGGCATCATCGTCCTGGTAATTCTGGTCGTAATCGTGGTCGTACTCATCGGCATGTACAACAGCCTGGTGCAGCTGCGAGTACGCTGCGATTCGGCATGGTCCGATATTGATGTGCAGCTGAAGCGGCGGCACGACCTCATCCCCAATTTGGTGGAGACGGTGAAAGGATACGCCGCCCACGAGAAAGGGACGTTTGAGAATATCGCGAAATTCCGCTCGCAGGCGATGCAAGCGACCACTCCCGCCGACAAGGCAGCCGCGGAGAATCAACTGACCGGCGCGCTGAAGAGCCTTTTCGCCGTCGCGGAGAACTATCCCGAACTCAAAGCCTCAGAGGAATTCACGCAGCTCCAGGGATCGCTAAGCCAGACGGAAGATCAGATTCAGAATGCACGCCGCTATTACAACGCGGTGGTACGCGATCTGAACACGAAGATTCAGTCCTTCCCCACGAACATACTGGCGGGAATGTTCGGATTTACCCAGCGGCAGTTTTTTGAGACTACAGCGGCCGACCGGGAGCCAGTGCAGGTTAAATTTTGACGAATTTTGCAATTTGGTAATTGGGAAATTTGGTAATTTGAAAAACCTGCGAAAGATCGCTCTGCTCGCGATTCTGTTCTGCATCTTCACGGGCATCGCGGCCGCCAAATCTTGGCGCATTGCCGATTTTCAAGACAACATCACCGTCGATCAAGAAGGCAGTGCCCTCGTGACCGAGCGGATCTCGCTGGTCTTCGTCGGTGAGTGGCACGGCATCCATCGCACGATTCCAATCGAATATCCCGGACCGAACGGGACGAATTACGAACTCTTTCTCCAAATTAAGAGCGTCACCGACGGTCAAGGTGGCAGTCTGAAGTTTGAGTCATCCACCTCGCACGGGGCACGCGATTTAAAGATTTATATTTCCGATGCGGTGGACACGACCCGCACGGTTGAGATCACCTATCGCGTCCGCAATGGCACGCGTTTTTTCAAAGATTACGACGAGTTCTACTGGAACGTGACCGGCAATGACTGGCCTGTGCCGATCGATCATGCCGAGGCGACGGTACATTTTCCTGAAGCCGCAGCCGGATCGCTCCGGGCCCAAGCCTTCACCGGCGTTTACGGGTCAAGCGAGCGCAATGCCAGCGCAGAGGTGAATGGCGCAGAAACACAATTTGCTACCAACACTCCCCTGCCGATGCGCGGCGGGTTGACGATTGACGTATACATTCCAAAAGACATCCTCAAAGAACCGGGTGCGCTGACCAAATTCCTGTGGTTCCTTGGCGGAAATCCCGTCGTATTTCTGCCCTTGGTCACGCTGGCGGGAATGTTCGTGCTGTGGTGGTACAAGGGACGGGACCCTGATCCCGGCATGTCAGTCGCGCCCATGTACGAACCTCCTGCTGGGATTTCTCCTGCAGAGGCCGGCACGCTGCTCGATGACGCCATTCATCCGCGCGATATCACCTCAACCATGGTCGATCTGGCGGTGCGCGGTTATATCAAGATCGAGGAGACCGCGGAAAAAGTTCTGCTGTTCACCCACAAGGACTACATTTTTCACCTGCTGAAGCCGCGTGACCAGTGGGGCGGGGACCTGGCTCCGCACGAGCGCGTCATGCTGGAAAATGTTTTTGCAGGCGGCGACGATACCCGGCTCTCTAGTCTCAAGAACCGCTTCTACACGGCCGTTCCGGTGATTCGCGAAGACATCATGTCGGCGCTGAAGAGAAAAGGCATTTATCTCCTCGACCCCGAGTCGGCCAACGGATACAGCGTGGTTGGCGCGATCGCTATCCTGATCCCGCTCGCCATCTTCCAGTACATGGGATGGGCGAACTTCTTCAACTCCGTTCCCCTGCTGGTTATTTGCCTTCTGATTTCGGCGGTAATCTGGTGGTTGTTTGCGCGCGTGATGACGGCGAAGACAATTAAGGGCGCGAAGACTCGCATCGCGGTGCTCGGCTTCCAGGAGTTTATGAATCGGGTGGACGGAGAACGGCTGAAGCTCATGCCGCCGACCACGTTCGAAAAGTATCTGCCGTACGCAATGGCCCTTGGCGTGGAGCATCACTGGGCGCAAGCCTTTGCCGGGATCGTCAAAGATCCGCCGCAATGGTACGTCGGCCCAGGAGGATACGTCGGCGGATTCAATCCGATTTTCTTTTCGAGTTCGATGCACAGCATGGCGGGCGACATGCACCAGGTATTCGTCTCGGCGCCGCGAGCCAGTTCGGGTGGGTCGGGCTTCGGCGGAGGAAGCTTCGGAGGGGGCGGAGGTTTTTCAGGCGGGGGATTTGGAGGCGGTGGGGGCGGCGCGTTTTGAAAAGAATCTGCCCCGCTTTCCTACTACTTTCTTATTATTGAATCTCCTTCTGACGTACTTATAATCGCCGCACTTCTTTCTGGGGTTCGAATTCGTGAATACACAGTACAAGTCTGTCTCCAAGGCGATCGTAGCGACGTTTTGCGCGCTCGTGGTGTTGTGGAGCATCTGCTGCGTTGCGCTTTACGGCGTGATGCGACGTCCGCCCGAACGCTTTGGCCAGATGATGGCGCGAGTTCCAGAGCAAGTGGCGTTTCTGGTGCTACCATTTGAGACACTCTGGCTGCATGCGCGCGCGGGCACCCTACAGGTTGGAGATTCCGCGCCAGATTTCACGCTCGCCAAGCTCGACAAGAGCGAGCATGTCCAACTATCTTCCTTCGCCGCGCAGGGCAAGCCGGTGGTTCTGATTTTTGGAAGTTATACTTGACCGCCTTTCCGGCGGGAGGTGCCCGCCCTCAATAAGCTCTACGAGCAATATGGAAATCAAGTAGAGTTCCTCGTCGTTTACATTACCGAGGCGCATCCCAGCGACGTTTGGCAGACCGAAAACAACTTTCGCGACAAAGTTGTGTTCGCCAGCCCCCGCAATGAAGACGAACGGGCTTCTGTTGCAGGGACGTGCGTGCGGAAGCTGGGAATTAAGATTCCCGCCCTGCTCGATGAGTTTGGAAATTCAACGGAGAGCGCGTATACGGCTTGGCCGGATCGCCTCTACCTGATCGATCGCAACGGCAAGGTCGCGTACAAGAGCAAACCGGGACCGTTTGGATTCAAGCCGGATCAGTTGCTGGCCGCAATGCGCGCGGGCGGTATCGTGCAGTGATCGCGATTAGTTCATGAACAACAAATCCCGAGGGCGGGAGCCCTCGGGACAGCCGGCGGGACGCCGGCGCTACTTTGCGACGCTGCGTACCCCTCGTTTATTGTTCGCCGGGGACGACGTTGCTCCCCCATAGGGCATTGCTTCCCCACAACGCATTGCTGCCCCAGAGCGCGTTACTTCCCCAGAGAGCATTGCTGCCCCACAAGGCATTCGACCCCCAGAGCGCGTTCGAACCCCAGAGGGCATTGCTGCCCCAGAGAGCGTTTGATCCGCTCATGGTGGTTGTGGGAGCGCTGGTATTGAATTCGTTCGATCCCCACACTGCCGAGTTCGCCCACGTCGAGGAAGTGTTCCACACCGCGGAAGGATCGTCAGTAAGATAGACGTAACCCGAGTTGTAAGTAGCCGTCGGGGACATCGCTGTCCCACTGGCCACGTTGGTATTTTGCAATGCGGCCTGCAGATCCAGATATCCCGCACCAACCGTGAAGATGTCGTACTGGTCGGTATAGGTGATGCCCGTGCTCGGATCCGTAACGCTGCTGTATTGCGGGAAGGTCTTGTACGCCGTCTTCATAAGGCGCGCCTTCACTTGATCGGGAGTCAGGCTCGGCGTCTTCTTCAACAGATCGGCGACTGCACCGCTGACTACTCCCGTGGCCATACTGGTGCCACTCAGCACGAAGTAGTTGGGAGACGGCGAAGAGCTTCCTCCGTTCACGTAGAAGCTATACGGCACGCGGTTGCCGGGATATTCGTTGTAGAGTGTCGAGTTCTGCGCCTCCAGCGAGACCAGCAGGTTGCCCGGAGCCACGATGTCAGGCTTGGAGAT
>DATGFC010000076.1:0-26529 GCA_035309485.1 Candidatus Sulfotelmatobacter sp. | reverse complement strand
TTGTGAGAGCTTAGCCTAGCCACGTCGTGTGGCTAGCCTCCACGGACCCAGAGTCCGATGGGGGCTTCGTTTTGGAGCCAACACTCCAGACAAATTCAGTTCTTTGAAAATCAATCGCGGGAAAACGGCCTGCTCCTCGTCCTCACAGTCAGGAGTGGGCCGGGCGGAGCGTTGGCTGCAAAACGGGTCCAGATAAAAATGACGACGACAGGATCATGGCCAAGGCCCAACAATCAGTACCCAGTACTCAGGTCCGGCCCCAGGGCCCTTAACTGAGTACTGAGTACTGGGTACTGAGTACTTCTCACCTTACCCGCGAACTGGTTCGGTCCTAAGTTCTTTGTTTTACGGATTTTGATATCTAAGTTCTTTAACCAGCGGATTTTGCCGGGAATTTCCTGCTAACCCTTTGACTTTAAAGATTCGGGGGGAGGGGGTACCCCCACAGTCCCTGGCGTCCGAAGTCAACGAATGGTAGGAGAAAAATTATGGCGTTAGACGATGTTCCACGATGTCAGCATGTCAAGCTCAACGGCACCCAGTGCGGCTCTCCCGCACTCCGCCGCAGAAGGTATTGCTTTTTCCATGACAAGATCCGCATCGAGCGCGCAAGAGTCTGGGCCCGTGCCGGCGAGCGCTTCGATTTTCCTCTCCTCGAAGACGCCAACTCCGTCCAGGTTGCGCTCATGAAGGTCATCCAGATGCTCGGCTCCGGCACCATCGAGCATAAGACCGCAGGCCTCATGCTCTATGCCCTGCAGACCGCCAGCAACAACCTCCGCAATGTCGACTTCGAGGCCGATGAGGTCACCGATGTGGTCATCGACCGCGGCACTGTCGCTGCTACCTGCATCGCCGGCGCCCAGTGGTTTGAAGACGATTTCGAATGCGGCGAAGAAGGCGACGAGGAAGAAGCCAACGAAAAAGAACGCGCGGCCGCAGCCGGCGACGAACAACCGGCGCATACCATGCAAACCAAGGCCGAACCCATCACCCTGGAGGAAGCGCGCAAAAAAGTGCAAGCGGTCGCTCGAAACTGGCTGGCCGAGACAGCGGCCCAGAAGCCGCAGTGAGCGAGATCCCTCGGCCCGCTGGTGAAAACGCGGGCTCTTCGGGATGACACCGGATGGGAGGCCTGATGAGTTGCGAAATTCTCGGGAGGAACGTTGAGGGTGTGTGGGAGGGGGCCGCTAATTGCCCGGGAGAACTTCGGAGCGGATGCCCATTCTTTCCTGGAGTTGCTTGCGGTATCGGCGGCTGAGGCGCACGCGCGCTCCGTTTTCGAGGACGATTTCGTACTCGCCGTCTTCGCTGAGCTTGAGGCCGCGAACGCGCTCCAGGTTGACGATGCTCGAGCGGTGCACGCGGCAGAACATCGCGGGATCCAAATCTTCTTCGAGCTCCGACATGCTGCGACGAAGAAGATGATTTTTTGGGCCGACGTGGAGACAGGCGTAATAATCGGCAGCTTCGATCCAGTCGATCTCCGAGATCTTCACGAAGGAAAGTTGTCCCGCATTTTTGATGACGAAGCGCTCCAGCTTCTTCGGCTGGTTGACGCCCATCCGGATGCGTTGCTTGGCGCGGCCGAGCGCGAGTTCGAAGCGCGCGTTGTCGAACGGCTTCAGCAGGTAGTCGAGCGCTCCCGCTTCGAACGCCCGCAGCGCGTACTGATCGTACGCAGTCACGAAGACGATTGCGGAAGGCAGATCTTTACCGAGCATTTCGAGCACATCGAAGCCGTCGCATTCCGGCATCTGCACGTCGAGAAAGAGCAAGTCCGGTTTCGCGACGCGAATCTCGCCCAGCGCTTCCGTACCCGAACCGCATTCGCTCACCGCGCTAATTTCCGGATCCATGCGCAACAGCACGGCAAGATTGCTTCGGGCGAGCGGCTCGTCGTCCACGATCAGCGCGCGTATCTTCGCGGGATGTTCATCGGCGCGCACGAATCACTCCGTCACCTTTTCGCCCGTCGCAACGAAGGGCAGGGAAACTGTAGCCTCCACGCCGAGACGCTGGTTGCGCATGCTCAACTCGAAGCCATCGCCATACAAACTCTGCAGCCGCGTTCGCACGTTGGAGATTCCGATGCCGGATTGGCTCTTCTCCCATCCCGAAGGCAAACTCGGACCATCGTTATAGACGCGCAACGTGAGCGTTCCGCTATTGCGCGATGCGGTGATGCGAATGGCTCCTCCATGGACTCGTTGCGCGATGCCATGTTTCACGGCATTCTCAACCATCGGCTGCAGGATCAGGCTCGGAACCTGCGCGGGAAGCAGTTCTGCCGGAACATCTACGAGGAACGTCAGGCGCTCGGCGAAGCGCGCCTTCTGGATGTCGAGATACTTCTGCGTGAACTCCAGTTCCTCGGCGAGCGGGACTTGTTGCCGGTCGGAATCCTGCAGCACGCGCCGCAGGAAGTCGCTGAGGCCTGCGATCATGCTCACCGCCGCGTCATGCCGCTTCTCGCGGACCAGTCCGGCAATCGCGTTGAGCGTGTTGAACAGGAAGTGGGGCTCGATCTGGCGTCGCAGCGCGTTGAGTTGCGCCTTCGACAGCTGCTCGTTGAGGCGCGCCGTTTCGGTCTGCTGCCGAGCCAACTGCTCCCGGGAATCGAGCGTGTGTCCGACCAGCAGGATCAGGCCGTAAAGGATGATGTAGGAAAGCATCCCTCCATAGAACTTGTGCAACCAGAGCTGCGGGAAGGGATCTGGTCCTGGCACGATTGCCCACGGATTCAGCCACGACTCCCACATGGCAATCCACGCGGCAAATGCCACGCCAATCACGGCGCACGCGGCAAGATGCGCGCCCCATGCGGAGAAGCGTCTCCAGTGAGTCGGAGGATATTGCCGCATCAGGCGCAACACGAGCGGAGTTGCCAGCATCCACGGAAGCCACGAGAGAAATACGGTGAAGAACAGGCGCGTCCAGTAATGGTGCATGCCTTCGGCGCGCATAACAAAGACAGTCTGTGATGCGTCGAATAGCCCGAATCCTCCCCAAACGGCGATGCTCCACAGCCATAGGCGCGGGAAATGCCGAGGCGCTGTTTCGGGTGCGCTGTTGGTGCGGAAATCGGTGGTCTGCCGGTTCTGCATAAGCGAAATGGTACCTCAGGATCCGGCGAATGGAACAACCATGCAGCGAATCCGCTGCCGCCTGCAGCCAGCGGTCTGGCGAGTGGCCGCGCGCTGCGGCATACTGTCCCGCATGACGAACAAAACCGCTACCTTTCTGCTCGCCCTGCTGATTCTGATGTCCTCCGCCGCGCTGCTGAAGTCGGCGACGCCACCCGCCGTCAACGCCCCGGAGTACACCTCCGACGGCCAACTGCAGAAGCCGGAGAATTATCGGCAATGGGTCTACCTGACGACCGGCTTCGACATGAGCTACACGGCCAACGCCATGGCGATGGACCATCACATGTTCGACAACGTGTTCGTCAATCCCGAGGCGTACAACGCGTTTCTCGAAACCGGCACCTGGCCCGACAAGACCATGCTGGTGCTCGAAGTGCGGAAGGCGCAGGACAGGGGATCGATCAATCAGCGGGGAAATTTCCAGACGACCGACGTCATGGGCCTCGAAGTCCACGTCAAGGACCAGGCGCGCTTTCCGGACAAGTGGGCGTTTTTCGGATTCGACGACGCCAAGACCGCCAAGATGACGCCCACCACCATGCCTTGTTATAGCTGCCACTCCGACCACGGCGCGGTGGACACGACCTTCGTCCAGTTCTACCCGACGCTGTTACCGATCGCGCAAGCCAAAGGGACGCTGAGCGCGGGGTACGTGAAGGAAGGGAAGTGAGGAGTGGTGAGCTATGAGCTATGAGCAATGAGCAGTGGGCAGTGAACAGTGGGCAGTGGTCAGTGAGCAGTGAACAGTGAACAGTGGTCAGTGAGCGGTGAATAGTGAGCAATGTCGAAAATCATTGCTCATTGCTCACTGCTCACAGCTCATCGCTCACTTCGATGCGCTGGCTAGCTTTACTCCTTTGGAATTGACGGCGTAGCGGGCGATACCGCGATAGAGCGCTTCGGCGATTTGTTCGCGGTAACCGTCGCTGCGGAGTTTCTGCTCGTCGGTGGGACTCGACACGAATGAAACTTCGGCGAGGATCCCAGGCATGGCGCTTTCGGTGAGCACTACGAAGGCAGCTTCGCGGACGCCCCGGTCGCGCAGTCCGGAGTTCTGCGCCGATAGCGTGCCGTACAACGAACGCTGCACGCTGGCGGCGAGACGCCGCGACTGCTCGATGCGTTCGTGCAGGTCGGCGGAGGAAAGCGTGGGAGCAACCGCGTTGGTCAGCGATCCGGCCACCGAATTTGCGTTACTCAAGGCCCCGCCGTACGCGGCCATTCCCTTGGGGCCAAGATCTTTCGAGCCGGGTGCGGAGAAGAAGTTGGTGTAGTAAGTTTCGACGCCGCGGGCGGAGGGCAAGTCGCTGTAGTTGGCGTGCACGGAGACAAACAGGTCGGCCTGGGCCTGGTTGGCGATCATGGCGCGCTCATCGAGAGGGATGTAGTTGTCGTCGCGTCGCGTGTAAATCACGTCCGCACCGATGCGCGACTCCAGCAGCTTGCCCAGACGCTCGGAGATTTCGAGCACGACATCTTTTTCGAGCAGGCCGCGGCGACCGACGGTTCCAAGATCCCAGCCTCCGTGGCCGGCGTCCACCACGATGCGCAGGTGGGGCACGCGAGGCCGCAGTTGGAGATCCTCCTTCGTAGGAGGGGGAACCACGATGGCGAGCTTGTTTTTCTGGGCCTCGGGAGCGTTGGGGAACAGGTTCACCGAACTTTTGGGATGCGCTCCGGCCTTCACGACTTGAATCACGAGCCGGTACGGATCGCGCTCAAGGCTGACTTGCGGCTGCGAAAGGGCCGCGCCGGGTCTGGCTTCGAGCACGATGCGTGTCATGCCGGCGACTGGCTGTGCAACCCGAATCTTGCTGAGCAACGCGTCTCCATCCAGCGATTTGCCTTTTAGTTCGGGCACGAGTTGAGTGTCGCGCAGGTCGAAGTAAAAGCGCTCGGGGTTGCTGAGATGTCCGGGCTCGTACTGAACCTGGTCTTCAAGATCGAGCACGACGGTGCTGGTATCGGCGGAGGACCAGTGGCGAACTCCGGTGACCCGCGGGAACTTGGATAATTCGCCGGGAGTCGCGGGAGCCTGCGGCTCGTCGGCGGCGGAGTTTTCGTCGTCGTTATTGGCGGTGGCAAGATTCTGTGCCACCGGGGGCACCGCAGCTGGAACATTGACGGGCTGCTGCACCACAGCGGGCTGGGTGCGAACCATCTCGCTGCCGATTTGCTGGCTCTTGAGCTTCCACCAGACGCCTGCCGCGAATGCTGTGGCCACCACAATGCAGACGAGCACGACCAGAATCCATCCGCGCTGGGTAAGCTGCTCGGGCTCAGGTTGGCCGGGCGCGACGGCCGCTTCCACTTTGGTCTCTGCTTCCGGCTTTTGAGTCCCGGCTTCCGGAGCGGCCACCGTGGGTTTCGGCGACGAGACCGGAGCGGCTGTCGAAGTCTTCTGCGTATTTGGGACTGGAGTTGCGCTCGCGGCTGGAGCTTTCTCAGCCGGCTTCGGTTCTACGACTGGGATCGCCGCTTTGCCCGAGGTGACTGGCGCGGTTTCCTTCGCAGGAGCGGCTGGGGTCGGAGCTGCCACGGACCGCGGAGTCGAGGTGCTCAGCGCAGGTGCTGGCTTAAGCGGTGTGGGCGGCTGCGCCGCGCTGGTTGGAGCCGGTGCAACTGCAGGCGCTGGCGTTGCCATGGCAGTCGGCAAAGGCGCAACCGGCGCAGGGGCTGCCGATGGAACCTTTGCTGGCTCCAGCTTTGTGGCTGCGACTTGGGCCGATTGGGCGAAGCGGTCTTCGTCTTCCGGTTTCAAGGCGGCGAGCACTAGCTCTGCCAGCAGGCTCAGATTGCGGACGTCACTGTCGTTGAACCCGAACGGCCACGAAGAAAAAGCTTCGAGTACGCCAATCACGCGGCGCTTTCCGCAGAGCGGTACAGCGACCATGGATCGGGCACCCAGCTTGCGGCAGGCTTCAAGGTTTACGCGGGAATCGAGCTCGGTGTCGTCGCAGTTAACGATTTGCGCGGTGCGGAAGCAGGCACCGGAAAAAGCGGAATCGCGATCGATGCGCGCCCCCAAATCGGGCCGGATGCTGCCGGCAGCAGCACGCAACACGATCTCATTATGTTCTGCCAGAGCAATAGCGAGCCCATCGGCACCGGTGATCGCAACCGCTCGCTCCGCGACGAGCTGCAACACCTCGTCGAGAACGAACTGCTCGCTGGGCTCGAACTCCGGAGCGGGAGCCTTGGAATCGAAGGTGGCTTGGGAAGCGGCAAGAGCTTTCCTGCGCCGCACTTGCTCGTGCAGAGCGGAAAAGGCGAGCAGAGCCTGCAGTGCGTCATGCTGTGAGGGCTTGTCTGCCGGATCGTCCGCGGAATTCTCCCCGGCAGCGCCTCTGTTTTCAGGCGGCCATGCGGACACGCCGACTCCGCGCAGAGAATCGGTCATCTCCATGTCAGGTTTGGTGGTGGTGGTCGCCATCAACACACGTGCCCATGAGTAAGGTAGCGAGGATTGAGGCGAGAAGCAATTACCTGGGCATGACCCTTTGGGCATGTACTTTCGTGATCAGCGATTTGGGCATACCGATAGGGAAGTTGTGGGGCCGCTAGGGCTAGGGGGCAGGGGCAGGGATCAGTGGCTAGTGATGAGTGGACAGTGATCAGTGTTCACTCGCATGGTCAGTACTGACCACTGGCCACTGACCACCAACTAGTGACCACTGGTTATGCTTATCTGAACCAGAGCGGTTACTGAGCCTGTGCTCCAGGACCGGATAAGATTTATGAAACCTTGCTCTGGCCGATCAGTTACTCCGGCGGTGTGTATGGACGCAGGAACGTCTTCCGCAAAACAGATGCGGACGCAGTATCGGCACGAGCTTCGCAACCTCACCTACGTCACGCTCGACGAGGCGAACGGCGGCATCGTTCGCAATCTCACGGACACTGGAATTGGATTACAGGTGGTGGCCGCTCTGCACCCGCAGCAGCAATTGCGCGTGCGGTTTGAGCTACGGAATCCCCGCCTGCGAGTCGAAGGCCGTGGAGAAGTGGTGTGGGCAACGTTCTCGGGCCAGTGCGGACTCCGCTTCCTTGACCTGCCGGAGCGGACCAGCCATCAGATCAAGGAATGGATCCTTGGAAACTTGCTCGAAGGAGGAGCGCTGCACGCCGGCGAAGCGGAGTCGATGTTTGCGGCCCACGCGATCGCCGATGGAAGCGCAGCCGTTGCCGAGTCCGAGAAACAGGATGGCCTGCTGGTTTCATCCGCGCCGGTGCCGGTGATTTCGTTGCCGCCGCGGGCGGACGTTCGAGAAGCGGCATCGGTGGTCAATTTTCCCGCCGAGGTCCGCCCGCAACTCCGCGACTTAGATTGGCTGTCGCAGCCCCTCTCAGGTCGTGGTCTGGTGTGGACGATCAACGCGTTGGCCGCCTTTGCAGGGATGTTGTTGTTCGCCGTTGTCTTCTTGTCCGTCACGCGCGAGGCGCCGCGCTGGCCATGGGCAATGGCGGCAGGAGACGCGCTGCTGGTGATTGTTATGTATTGGGGATTGTTTTGGATGTTCGGCGGCGTCAGCCTGGGCACGAGACTGGCGCGTCTCGCGGAGGCGGGCGAGGAGGAGGAAAGGGGGAATACGCGATTTCGCTAGCGGCCAACGGACAGATTTCAGATTGCAGATTGAAGATTGCAGAATTAAGAATGAAGAATGCAGAATGAAGAATTCAGATTGCAGAATGCTTCTGACTTCTTCCTTCTGACTTGGCTCAGTTTGCAAGAAACTGCTGCGCTAGCCATAGCTGCAGCTTCCGCTGTTGCGGCTGGGATACCTTCAGGAATCGAACCCCGACGTTTCCGCGATGATCGCGCCAGACGATTTCTGCATGAGCTTTCAATCCTGATTTCGTGCCCGGTAATGCGAATGAGATTTCCAGGGGTCCCGCCGGCTCGATGAAGCTGTCGCTGTAAATCTGCATGCCGCCCTGGCTCAGATTCACCAGGTGAGCGCGTTTCGGAGTCTGTCCTTTGCACCTCAACGAGACGGCGACCTCGAGTCCGGCGCGGTGGTAGCGCAAGCGCCCGTCGAGAATGATGTTGCGGGCCGCCGAAAGGGTGCGCACAGCCTGTTCGACCGAAATGGGCTTCTCGAAGGCAAACAGCGCCCCGGTAAGATCGAGATGGCTGACGCTGCGCGGTCCTCCCATAATCACGACCGGAAGTGAGTTCGGCTTCGCTTCCTGAGCCTGCAATTCGCGCAGGAGTTGGTAGCTGCCGTTGAGATCGCAATCCACAATGAGCGCGTCGATCTTGGATTTGGAGAGGCGAGCCAGGGCTTGCTGCGGCTCGCTTTCGACGGCGACTGCCATCTGCAGGCCGCCCAGGATGCATTCCAGAACACTGACTTCCTGCCAGTCGCGCGACACCACCATCGAGGAAAGAGTCATGCGGACCACTGTAGCGGTGAGGGTAATTTGGACGTAGATAACCAACGTAATGAAGCTGGAAGTTCGGACCTCGGACCTCGGACCTCGGACCTCGGACTTCGGACTTCGGACTTCGGATCTCCGACTTCAGGCCTTCGACTTCAGACCTTCGACTTCAGACCTCGGATCTTCGCGCCAGTGTGCTGCTGCCGCGCGTTCACGGACTCGCGGCTACAGATTCATCCGACGTGACGCAGGCCTTCGACAATATTCAAATGCGAAGCGCGGTATGCCGGTATCGCTGCGCTGGATATTGCCACTAAAGCTGCGATTGGCAACGAGACGGCCAGCGTGGTCAAGGGAATTTTCAGGAGCACGGCAAAGGGTCCCGCGGCTCGGGCATGAACGATCGCGAACACAAGGCCATAGGCGACGAGAGTTCCGAAAAGCCAGGCGAAAAGGGTCACCGTCGCGACCTCTCCGATGAATAGCCCCTGCACAAGGATTGGGGTAAAGCCGAGCGATCGCAGCATGGCGATTTTACGGGTGCGATCGCGAATCGACATGGCAATCGTGTTGGCTGAAACCAAGAGCGTGGCGAACAGGACTGCCAGGCTGATGCTGAGGATGAAAGCCTTCACATTGCCGAACATGGAGATGAGATCGATGTCGAAGGCCCGTTCCGCCTCCGTGCGTGTAGGTTCGGAAGAGTTGTGGAACAAGCTGTCGATCTCGCGGGAAATGCGCCCGACATTTTGCGGATTGTCGGCCTGGACCAGATAGAGCTGATCCTTGCCGTAATGGGCCGCCTGCTGCACATTGGACCAGTTGAAGTAGATGGCGCGCACCGGGTACGGGGACTTGAAGATGCCGCGCAGATTGAGTTCAACCAGTACGGGAATCTGATCGCCCTGGAGGGTGATGCGGTCCCCGATTCTCCAATGATGTTCCTGCGCTAACTCGCTTCCCGCGATGGCTCCCACCGGGTCGTTCTTCCAGGCGGCAACTTGCTCGGCTGGAATCTGGTATTCCGGATAAGCGTTGAGATATTCGTTCGCGTCGGTGCCGATCTTGGAGAAGTCATCTGGAGTGGCGCCCTTGTAGTCTGCGTCGAAGAGATTGAGCGGGATCACGTCGGTGACGCCTGCAACCGAGCGGATTTTCTCGCGGTAATAGGCGGGCAGGGAAACGGCGAGTGAGACGCGGTGACGGCAGACAATGTGGCGGGCCGAAACCGTGCTCCAAGGGTCGATATAGAAGGTGCGCCAGATGGTCATCATCAGCGTCAGAAGCAGGAAAGAGAAGCCAAGGCTGAGGATGGTGAGGATGCTGCGGCGCTGGTTGCGCCATACATTGCGCGCGGTAAATTGCGCGAGGGTCATTAGGCCGCCTGCTTCTCTCTAGACACCAGCCATGAGCAGTTTGCGCTCTGCCGGGCAACAAGGGCAATGGCCTCAGAATACGTGCGGAATCGCGAGACTTCACGGGGTGGCGGATTGCCTCCGGTGTGGCGGCGGGGACGCCGCCACGACAGCCGCCGGGACGGCGGCGCTACAATCGCAGCTCGTCGCACTGGCTAGCGTCATATAAGTTAACAAGCTAAGTTGCCGTGACTTAGTAATTACAATCACGCCAGGTGGTAATGGTTAGTGTGATTAGTATCACAGTAAGTCGCATTGTCATCTCACTCAAGTGTATAGATATTCCATATCATGTGATTCCAATCACATTGATTTCCAAGTGTGCGCTCCATGCCGTTAGTATGCTGTAGAATAACGTTTTTCTTCTTGACAGTGATCAATCACTGAGCGTAACACGGTAAGTCGGTGTTACTTCGTCTAGTGATGCCATCGGAGCGTATTTCGGTTCTTATAGATAAGTGAATTCATTGGAGGCTGGTTTATGAATGTACATTCTTCGAGGTATTACGAAGATCTCCGCCATACTGTGAAAAGGCGGGATCTTCGATTGTTACTTAGTCTTTTGCTTACGATAACTTTATTTACCGCAGTGGCGGCAGCTCAGGAAGCAACCATCGTCGGCACGGTCATGGATACGCAGGGAGCTGCGATTCCAAATGCGACGTTGGTAATTACGAACACGGATACCGGAATCGCGCGCACGGTGACGACGGCAGCGGACGGGCAATATGTCGTCCCTGATCTGCACATCGGGCATTACCTGGTCCGGGCGCAGGTAACCGGGTTCAAGATTGCAGAACGCAAAGATCTGGTGCTGCAAGTGGGAGATCGAACCCGTATCGATTTCAGCCTGCAAGTCGGCGACACCAAAGAAACGATCACGGTGGAAGGCAACGCGATAGCCGTGCAGACCGAATCGGGCGAGGTCAGCAACGTGGTGACATCGCAGCAGGTCAGCGATCTGCCCACCAATGGCCGGACGCTGTACAACCTGTATGCCCTGACGCCAGGCGCGGTCAGCCTGCAGGGCGACAACATCAGCCCCACGGCGGTAAGCGGCGACAACAATGTCAGCATTAACGGCCAGCGCATGGGGCACAACCTGATGCTGATCGATGGCGGCGAGAACCTGGACCGCGGCGGCAGCCAGGCCAGCGTCGCACCCTCTCTGGAATCGATTGGCGAGTTCCGGATGAATACTTCGAACTACAGCGCCGAATACGGCATGTCGGGCGCATCGACGATCACGCAGGTGGTCAAGTCGGGTACCAGGCGATATCACGCGGATGCGTGGTGGTTCGGACGCAACGACGCGCTCGATGCGCGCAATTATTTCAACCCCGCCCCGGCCAAGGTGGCCGAACTCCGCTACAACCTCTATGGCTTCAATGGCGGCGGCCCGGTTGATTTCTGGAAGTCCGAGCACAAGACGTTCTTCTTTTACAACATGGAGTGGCGCAGCCTGATTCAGGGACAACTGCTGAATCAGCTTGTTCCTTTTGCAGGCACGTATGGCGGTAATTTCTCGAGCAATCTACCGTCCGACGTCAAGGACGTGAACGGCGTTACGATTCCGCATTCAGGCCTGCACGCTCCTTGCCAGGGCCAGCTCTCGCCTGCCCTGCAGACAGCTTGGCAAAATGCCGGCCAGACTTTGAGCACGCCCGACGCAAACGGTGGATGCAGTCCGAACACCGGCTTGCCGCTATCCCAGAATCCTGTTTTCCAGGCTTTGAACGCGAACGCGATTCCGGCGGCGCTGCTCGACCCTAATGCCCAGCTTCTGCTGAACGCGGGGGGCAAGTACGGCGGAATTTTCCCGGCACCCACTACCAGCGATGGCCATTTCATCGGCGGGAACAACGTACCTACGAAGGTACGGGAAGAAATTGTTCGCGTTGATCATCAGTTCAACAGCAAGTTCTCGATTTTCGGACACTTGGTGTCCGAACAGATTTCGCAGAACTACGGCAACACCATGTGGAGCGGGGACAACGTTCCCAGTATCGGCAATACGTTTGGGAATCCCGCATACAGCGCCGTGGTTCACCTCACTCACATCATCAACCCGACGCTGTTGAATGAGGTTGCGTTCAACTACGATGGGAATCGCATTCACATCCTGCCCCAGGGCCTGGTGTCGGCGCCCTCGGGTTTCCAGTTTAACCGGCTATTCTCGGGACCGAATGCCAGTAGCCGCATTCCATCGATCAACCTGAATGGCAGCACTGGAGCCAACTACACGGCCAACTGGACTCCGTGGAACAATGCCGCGAATGATTATCAGATTCGAGACGACGTTTCGTGGACCAAAGGCGCGCACCAGTTCAAGTTCGGATTCAGCTGGATGCTTTACAAGAAAGTGCAATCCTGGTTTGCCAATACCCAAGGCAACTTCAACTTCAACGGCAGCTTTACCGGCAACGACTTCGCCGATTACCTGCTGGGATATTCTCAGCAATATACGGAGAATGCGGTGCAGGATACGGGCCACTGGAACAACGTGTCCTACGGCCTGTACGCGCAGGACAACTGGCGCGCCACTCACCGGCTGACCCTGAATCTAGGCCTGCGCTGGGACGGGATGCCGCATACCTATGAAGTGAATCATCAATCGGCAAACTTCTATCCCAACCTCTACAATCCCGCCAATGCGGCTACGTTCTGGAATGATGGCAGCGGGAATATTTGTTCGGCAGCGGCTAGCGCGACGGCGAATTTTGGTTGCACCGGCGCCAGCCCGGGTCTGGGCACGAGCCCGAATCCCATCCTTGCCGGATTGCAGTTCTACACCAATGGCATCGGAATCGGCGGCGTGAATGGAATTCCCAAGGGACTGGTTAATAATCCCTGGGCGAATTTCGGTCCACGCGTTGGTTTTGCTTATGACCTCACCGGACAGGGCAAGACCGTCATTCGCGGCGGATTCGGCATCATGTTCGACCGCATCCAGGGCAATGACATGTACAACGGCGCTACCAATCCGCCGATGAATGCCAGCCCTACCTTGAATAATGTCTCGCTGTCGAACCCCGGTTTCTCGGTCAAGAACGGGGATACCATCACTGCAGCGACCTTGCCGATTCTCCCCCTGGGCGTTACGGGAATCCAGTCTCAGGGTTACAAACTGCCTACCACCTACCAGTACAGCGTGGGTGTGCAGCAGGCGATGGGAAAGAAGACGGTTCTGTCCTTGTCCTACGTGGGAAGCCAGAACCGGAACATGAACTACTACCAGGAAATCAATCTGCCGGCGTACAGCGCGCTGCCGGCTTTGATTGCCTCAGGCGGCACTGGCATCAACGAACTTTACAACTATAAGGGCTTCGGAGCCATCCGCATGGCGGAGAACGGCCAGGAAGGACATTACAACGCGTTCCAGGCCGATCTGCACGGGCAGGTGCGGCACGATCTGTACCTGCAATTTGCCTACACCGTTTCGCGCGCCATTGATCCCAATGCGGGCGGCAACGGCAGCGGCGGCGATCTGAACAACATCACCAACCCGTACGCGGGATGGAGGTATGACGTGGGTCCATCTTCGTACGATCGCACCAACGTGGCCTTCGTGAATTTCGTTTACGACCTGCCCATCTTCCGCAACACCGAAAATCGTTTGCTGAAGACGACGCTCGGCGGATGGCAGCTGTCTGGCATCGTGAACATGATGTCGGGAGCGCCGCTGAACCTGGGTGTCACGGGCAGCAACGTAGCCAGCGTAATCCAGAACTCGGGGAACCGGCCGAATCTCAATGGATCGATCACGTATCCTAAGACGGTCGGCTCCTGGTTCAACCCAGCCGTATTCTCGGTGCCTACCGGAGTTGGTACCGACATCTACGGCAACGCTCCTTTCAACGCCATCCGTGGTCCGGGACGGCAGAACTGGAATCTCTCGCTGTTCAAGAGCTTCCTGATCAACGAAGCGCGTGGAAGCCGGTTTGAGCTGCGCGCGGACGCATTCAACACCTGGAATCACACGCAATTCCGAGGAGACGCCAACACCGGCGGCATCAGCCGCAATGCCGGCGCGGGCGACTTCGGTGCCGTGACCGCCGCTTTTGATCCAAGAGAATTCCAGCTTGGAGCAAGGCTCGTGTTCTAGAAGTTAGAACTGATACGCTCGTTCCCGCTCACAGCGAAACTGCTGTGGGCGGGATTTTTTTCGTGCAGTTCCCACGGCTCGGTGAAAGACGGCTTGGGGCAACGGGGGGCTGAGAAGCCAATGGTCGCCGTTAGGTCCGGCCGTCTAACTGCCAGCGCGTGCGGTAGGTGAATTCGCCTTACTTTTTCTTGGAAGCAGCGCCTTTATCAACTGTGATGGCCGGAGGTTTATCCGAGCTGCCGAAGTCTACCCAGACTTGATTGAGCCGCCCATCGCCGCCGGGAGTCAGGATGGAGTGGGACTCGATCGTGGCGCCGTTCGTGCCGGGGCGGACGATGTCGATGGCTTCTTGCGTGACCTGCAGGCGGCTGCTGAAATCACCGGGGTTGGGTTGCTCGACTTGGCGCACCGTGCTTTGCGCGCCCGAAGCAGTTGTGCGCTGAGTTGTGGTTTCCCGCTGTACCAGTTGCAGGCCGCCGTCGCCAGATTCTCCGGGAATATTCGTCGAGTACTTTTCTGTGGTGTCGCGCTTTTCTCCAGTGCTCGACTGAGTCTGTTTATTGACAGTGCGTTCGACAACGGAGAGCTTACCCTCTGCGTCCGGACGAAGCACCTGCTGCTCTTTGCTCACGCCCTGCCCGTTCGCACGCGTGGTGCTCTCACGGACCTCGCTCAGCGTCCAGCCTCCGTTGCCGTCGGGAAGTTGGGTGGACGTTTTCGACTGCACGGTGCCGTCGCTGCTGCTGGTGTCCCTTTGCTCGGTCTGCACGACCGGAGAAAAGTGTCCGTCGGAATCGGGTGTGAGAACGGTGGTATTGGTGACGGTCACGCCAGGGCGCAGTTGCCGTGAGTCCTGGAGTTCGCGCTGCACGACTTGAAGGCCGCCGCTGGAGTCGGGGTTAGAGATGGTGCGCGTGACCTTCTGTTCGCCGCCGAGCAGCGTGCGGGATTCTTCGTCCCGCTCCTGAATCAGAATCCGATGACCATCGGCGTCGCGCCCGTACGTGCGGACGATATTGCGGACCGTGCTGTCATTGATGCGGCGCGATTCTTTTTCTGTGTCCGTGTAGGGCACATAGCGGCCGTCGGGCCCGAGAGTTTCGGTCGTGGTCTTGTCGACCGAGCGGCCGTCCGATTGACTATGGCTCTCGCGGGTGCGGGTCGGATTGAAGGCGCCACTGGGACTGCTTTGCTGGCTGGTTGCGGACCAGGATTGACTCGTGGAGTTGTCCTGTGCGGCGCAGATGCGGCAAAGGCTCAAGAACCCAAAAATCGATACCAGAACAGATGTGCGCCCGAACTTCATAAATGCAAATCCCAGGCCTACTTGCCGTCTACAGAGAATGCGAGGAGTGCGTTGCCCGGAACTCCTCCCCATTGATTGTAGCCGGAGTAGAGATACACCATGCCGCCGGCAATGGCCGGACCGCCTCCGTCGATGGCGCCGCCGTGGGCTTTCCCATTCACGGCATCGTAATCGCGAGCAGTATCGTAATCCCAGAGAATCTCGCCCGTTGAGGTCGAGTACGCGCGGAAGTGTCCGTCGGATGAGCCTGAGAACACGGCCCCCGGAATCGCGGATACGGCGGCGGATTGGGCCGGGCTGCATTTTTCACGTGTGCCGCAACTGACGGCAGGCGCGCTCCAGATTTTGCCTCCGGTGCGCAAGTCGAGAGCAAACAGGCCGCCGCCCTTTTCCGGATCAAGGGCTATCTTCGGAGTGGAAGGATTCGCGGGATCCTTGATCAGTTTGAAGGCAATGTCGGAAAGCGCAACGAACATGCGGTTTTCGTCCGCCGCCGAGCCCCATTCACTTCCCCCAAGTGAGCCGCCTTTTCCGATGCGCGTCTGCCACAGGACCTTGCCCTGTTGGTCGGGATCGATAGCATAGGCCACGCCCGATTTCTGGCCGATGACCAGCGCCCGCTTTCCGTTGGACAGCGAGACGAGAATTGGAGGCTGACCGAAATCAAAATCCGGCCCTTTGGATGCCGGGCAGTTGGTTTTCACCGGACTCTCGCAATCGACCGTGTATGCGTCATTGGCGGTCATCTGGCGGGACCAGAGAATCTTGCCCGTGGCGCGATCCAGGGCCATGATGGCATCGCTGGTGTCGGTTGTGGGATCGGAATAGTTGTCGCCAGTTGAGACGTAGATCGCATTGCGTTTCAAATCGATCGTCGGAGTTGCCCATACCGCCACACCAGAGGGCCCGTGGCGCTGCACACCGGAAGCGGTTTTCGTGGTTGGGCTCGGGGGTTGCGCCACTGTGTACGTTTTCCAGATTATTTTTCCGGTTGCCGCTTCGAGCGCGACCACGCTGCCGCGGAACGTGCAGCATTCGTAACTTGGCTGCGCGCCGGCAAATTCCTCAAAGGAAGAAACTCCAAAATAGAGCACCCCGTCCGAGAGAGTTGGGGCAGCGGTAATCAGCGCACCCGGGTGGTCATCGACGTGAGTCTTCCAGAGCAGCTTGCCCGTAGCGGCGTCCACGCCGTAGGCATTGGCCTTGGCGTCGCCGAAGAAAACTGCGGGCTCGCCCGACTGGCCGGCGGCGCCCACCATGACGCCGGAGCGGATGGCTGCCACGGCATCGAACTGCCAGTAGAGACAGCCGGTCTTTGCGTCCAGAGAGTACAGTTTGCCGGAGACCGCACCCGCATAGAGCCGGCCACCGACCACGACGGGCTGTCCTCGGGCCATCGTGACATCGCCCAAACTGAAAGCCCAGCGGAGGCGCAGTTTCGGCACGTCGGAGGCGCCGAGTCCCGCGTCGTCTTTGGATTGAAAGCGCGTGTTGGCGAGGTTGCCGCCAAAGCCATTCCGGTTGGAGCCTGCGCTGCTCGCTGCACTGGCAGCAGTGTTGCAGTACGCCGAAGAAGGGACTGCGTTGGCTGTTTTGTCGGACGCGCCGTGCAGGTACTCGGCCACGGCGGCGCGGTCTTCGGCGGTCAAAGCCTTCGCCTGTTCGCGCATCACGCCGGTTTCCAGCGCGCGCAGGATGGCGGCGTTGCTCATGGCGCGCAAAGAGTCAACCGATGGCGTGCGCCCCTGGGGCGATTCGTGGCACATCGCGCAGTGTTGGCGATAGACCGATTCGCCGCTCTGGGCAACGGCGGCGCAGGAAAAGGCGAGCAGAATGAGCCAACGTGTTTTCACGAATCCTCGCAAGATGGGTGCTCTGGGACGGCCACACATTATAGCGTTGATCGCGCCGACGACTCGCAGGCGAGTTTAAGGTAAAGTTTCGAGGTGCTCACGGAAGCAGCGCGTATTGCAAGAGGGGAGCGGCGAATGCGATTTATTGATCGGGAAGAGGTGTCGAGGCGGTTGAGTTACGACGTATGCATACCAATCGTTCGCCAGGCGATGATTGCGTTCTCGCGGGGTGAAACCAGGCAACTCTTGCGCTCGATCATCCCGCTCTCTGATGGACGGCTGTTTGGAATCATGCCGGGCGCGATGGGGGCGCATGCCGCCTTTGGGGCGAAGTTGATCAGCGTTTTTCATGGGAATTCGGCGCGAGGAATCCAGTCGCACCAGGGCGTGGTGGTATTGTTCGATCCCGATAGTGGCGCGCCGGTCTGTGTGCTCGATGCCGGCGAGATCACCGCGATTCGCACCGCGGCCGCCAGCGCAGTCGCGACCGACGCGTTGGCGCGCAAAGACGCCCATCGCCTGACTCTGCTCGGAAATGGAGAGCAGGCCGGAACTCATGCGCGAGCCATCGGCAAGGTGCGCGACATCAAATCGATTGTCGTTTGGGGACGGTCGCTCGAGCGCGCGACCGCGTTTGCCGAGCGCATGCAAGCCGAGCTTTCTGTGCCGGTGAGGGCTGCCGCGAAGGTGGAAGAGGCGGTGGCCGCGGCCGATATCATCTGCACCCTGACGTCGGCTTCTGAACCCATCCTGCAAGGCCGATGGGTGCGGCCCGGCACCCACGTGAATGTCGTAGGGTCAAGCCATACCGGCCCGGTGGAAGTGGATAACGATCTTGTGGTCCGCTCGCGCTTTGTTGCCGACAGCCGCGAGGGCGTGCTCAACCAGGGAGCGGAGTTCTTGAGAGCCAAAGCGGCGGGGTTGATCGGGGACGAGCACATCGTGGCCGAGATCGGACAAGTGCTGGCCGGGGAAATAGTAGGACGGCGTTCGGCGGAGGAGATTACCGTTTATAAATCCCTGGGGCATGTCGTCCAGGATCTGGCGAGCGCGTGGCTGTTGTATGCGGACCCTGTACGAACGAGTTGATCAGCCGCAGTCCTTCAGAGGGAAGGACTAGTATTGATTTCCGTCGGCGATTATTCGTATCGCAGCGCCACCATGGGATCGACCTTCGCCGCGCGCCGCGCAGGAACATAACCAGCCAATAGTGCGACAGCGCACAAAACCACCGCGACCAAGCCGAATGTAATCGGGTCGGTCGGCTTAACACCGAACAGCATGCTCGCCATCAGACGGGTCAATCCCAGGGCGGCGACGATTCCGATCGCCGTGCCGGCCAGCGTCATGCGCGCTCCGTCTCGCAGCACCATGCGCAACACGTCCAGGCGCCGCGCCCCGAGCGCCATGCGAATTCCGATTTCGCGCGTGCGTTGTCCGACCAGATACGACAGCACGCCGTAAATTCCAATGCTGGCCAACAACAGGGCCAATGCTGCAAAGGCGCCGAGCAGAGCGACCGAGAAACGCTGACTCGCGATCGAGTCTGCCACTACTTCTGTTTCGCGTTCGTTCCCAGAGACGATCAGGTCCGGGTTGCTGGCGTGAAGCTTTTGGCGGATCGCCTTGAAGAATGCTCCTGATTCGACGGGCGTTTTGGAGCGGACGAACACACCAAACCCCTGCGCCAGATTTTGCATTTGCACCGCGGAGCCTTGCATGACAGCCCGGTACATCTGCACTTGCAAGGGTTGGTTGGCGTCGTCTGCCAGTCCCCACTGATTGACGTGCCCCACGACACCGACAATCGTCAGCGGCATTTCGACGCGCTGGTTGGAATCACGGTCAAACTGGAAAACCCGAATGTGCTTGCCGATCGGATCCTGACCTGCAAAATATTTTTGTGCGAAGTTGGTGTCGATGACGGCGACACGCACGGCTTGCTCATTGTCCTGATCGCTCAGGAAGCGGCCGCGAACCAGCGGAATCCGCATGGTTTCGAGATACTCTGGTTCAACCGCGTACGCCAGAGTTTGGGGAGCGGAGTCGGTCTTCTGCGTGGGCAACGCCTGCCCTTCGAGCAAAAAAGGCCACACGTTATCCCACTGCATGGGATTCGCTCCGGCATTCAATGAGGCGGATTCCACGCCGTCCACATTTTGAATCGTCGCTTTGATCTGGCGAACTGCCGCCCGGATTGCATCCGGAGATTGCTTCACCAGCGAAGGAGACGGTGTCACGTCGAAGTAGGACACATTGCGCGGATCAAATCCAGGGTCGACTTTCCATAATTGCACCAAGGTGCGGCACATCAGGCCCGCGCCGACCAGCAGTACGAGCGCCATGGCCATTTCGCCGATCACCAGGGCAGACTGCATGCGTGTCCGGGGGCCCGAGATGGCGCGCCCGCTGTCGCTGAGCCTTCCACTGATGTCGGTCCGCGACATACGTAGGGCGGGCAGCAAGCCAAACATGATTCCGGTAAGTACCGAAACAAAGACGGTGAAGAGCAGCACCGGAAGATGCAGCCCGATTTCCTCGGCACGCGGAACCGTGTCCGGGACCGCCGCAAGAGCAACGGCGGTTCCCCACTTGGCCAGCATCAGTCCGAAGCCGCCCCCCAGTGCCGATAGCAGAATGCTTTCGCTGAGCAGTTGGCGCAGAATCCGTAATTGCCCCGCGCCGAGCGCGGCCCGCACCGAAAACTCCTGCTGGCGCGCCGTCGAGCGGGCGAGCAGCAGATTGGCGACATTGACGCAGGCAATCAGCAAGACGAATCCCACCGCTCCCAGCAGCACCAGCACGGCCGGCCCCATGCCACCAACGATGTTCTCTTTCAACGACATGATGTTGGTTTTGAGATTGCCGTCAATATCGGGATAAGCCTCAGCCAGGCCGGCATTCACGCGTTTCATATCGTCACGCGCCTGCGCCAGCGTGACCCCGGGCTTCAACAAGCCAACAGCGTCCGTGCCCCGATACGAATCCCGCAGGTAAAACGAGGGATCGGTCTCTTGCCCGATGGGTTCGTACACATCGGCGGTTCTGAAATTGAAGACATGCAATTGAAACGAAGCTGGGATCACGCCGATGATCGTGCGCGGCTGCCCGGCCACGATTAGCCGTTGGCCAATCACGTTACGGTCCGAACCGAACTTGCGCTTCCACAATCCTTCGGAGATCAGGGCCGTCGGGCTGGCGCTGCGCTGGTCTTCTTCGGAGGTGAAATTGCGCCCCAGGATTGGGTTCACCCCGAGAATCGGAAAGAAGTTCGCAGACACGCCCTCCGCCTGCACATTCTCCGGCTCCCCCACGCCGGTGATGCCGCCATCTGTATGGCGGTATGCGGCCATTCCCTCAAAGGAACGATTCTCGCGCTGCCAATCGAGAAAGTTGGGGTAAGAAATCGAGCCTTTGGCAAAATTCTGGGTCTCCTGAAATAAAGAGACGATGCGGTTGGCATTGCGGAACGGCAAAGGATTCAGCAAGACCGCGTTCACGACCGAGAAGATCGCAGTGTTGGCCCCGATCCCCAAGGTCAGCGTGAGGACTGTGACCGCGGCGAATCCTGGGCTTTTGTGCATTTGCCGCAGCGCGTAACGAATGTCCTGTGCGAGGCCGGTCATCTCAGGTTCGTCCTCCTGGGCAAGCTGATTCGGGCCAATACAAAACAAACGGATCACGTCCGCTGCAAAGGCGCGTGCAATGCTCGTACCAATAGTGCGAGGGCTAAATCCTTGAGATACGGACACAACAAAACACCGCTCTCGTTCCAAGGTGTCCACAGTCGGAACGTAATGTCCGGAGGCGAACAGGCGGGTATGAGCCAGTCTGGGTTGTTGAGATCGGTTGTAATGCGGCGTGCTTAATTCCGATTCCCCCGCCGAACTGCGGTTATCTTCGGTACCACTGCACCGTGCGGCGCAGGCCTTCCTCGAAATCCACCACGGGATTGTATCCCAAGCCTGCTTTCGCCCTTGAAATATCGGCGAACGAGTGCTTGATATCGCCGTTACGTTCCGGGCCGTACTGCGGCTGGCCCGCATAGTTGGTCATCGGCTGCAGCAGCTTGAAGGTCTCGTTGAGCGTGACTCGGCGCCCGGTGGCTACGTTGAAAACCTGTCCTGCCACCTTGCCCGAGGGCGCTTTGCAAGCCAGCAGGTTGGCCTCGACTGCGTTATCGACATAAGTGAAATCGCGGCTCTGCTCGCCATCGCCGTAGACGGTGGGCTGCTCGCCGCGGAGCATCAGCGTGATGAATTTTGCCAGCACTCCCGAGTAGGGCGAGGAGGGATCCTGCCGCGGTCCGAAGATGTTGAAGTATCTCAGGCACACGGTTTCGAGCTGATAGCAGCGGTAAAACGAGATCATGTACTGCTCGCTGGCCAGCTTCGCCACGGCATAGGGAGAAATGGGATCCGGCTTCATGCCTTCGTACTTGGGGAGCGTGGGGGTGTCGCCATACGCGGACGATGAGGCGGCGTAGACAACGCGCTTCACCTTGGCGTCGCGCGCGGCGACGAGCACGTTGACCGTGCCGTCCACGTTGGCGCGATTGCTGCCGAGCGGATCGAGCACCGACTTTGGCACCGAAGGAATTGCCGCTTCGTGGAGAACGAAGTCCACGCCTGCGCACGCCTTGTGCATGGCATCGAGATCCAGGATGTCAGCTTCGCGGAAATCGATGCGATCGAGCATACCGGCCAGATTTTCGCGTTTGCCGGTGCAGAAATTGTCAATGCCGCGCACCTGCTCGCCGCGCGCGAGCAAGGCCTGGGCCAGAGAAGATCCGATGAATCCGCCAATGCCTGTGATCAGGTAGAGAGACATGCTTTGACATCATAACGAAACTTTCAAAGTACATGGAGGTCTGGTCTGACTGTTGCATGGGGGAACATGGACCACTCGCAGCCCAACCCTGAAACTTTGATTTGAACGTTATCGGTTTTGGCTCTGGCTAAGGACGCGGAGGAAGTCTTCCCGCATGAGCATCTGGCGACTTTCGAAGAATTCGATCAGGGCCTGGACCGCAGCCTTCGGGTCGGTAATCAGTGGCACCGGATTCAATGGCCCGGAGGCGGGAAGGGAAGAGGCAATGCCCGGCCCCATGATCACGCAGGGATGGGTAATGGTCGCCAGCATCCGGCGCAACTGGGCTTGATTTACCTCCGACATGTCTACGAAGGCGATTCCCATCCCGAGGTAGGGATAATTCACCCGCACTATCCCCGCACTTTCGACGCGAATGCCGTTCGTTTCCAGCTTCAGGTGCAGCCGGCTTCCGGCGGGATACGTGCCCTGCGTCTCGACGTAGCACCCATGCAGGCTGATGTCGGTGAACGAAGCCCAGGTTTGTACGTCGCGGCCCTCCTCGCGGATTTGCACGCTGCCTTCGCAGTTGTAGCGGCGGCTGCGGCGCTTCTCTGGGCCCTGGTACTGCTCGTCTGGCTGCTCGGCCGGTGTACTCGGGTGTCTCTCCGACGGTGCAGGAACCGGTTGCTTGAGAGCCTTTAGATAAGCGACGCTGTCGTTGATTTCTTCTGCCATAAAATCTGCCGGAATTCGCACTGGCAAGGCTTGGAAGTGCCTTTGCCGGGAACCCTGCAGTTTCTATCGGTAGAAGTCGGTCTTGAGTTTAGATCGGGCGATGCGAGGCGCAGGTTAGGAATAGTTAATTCAAAGGCGCGGCCGAGGGCATCTCACCCGGGGCGGATTCTTGCGCTACTTGCCGGATCTGCTTCCACAGTTCATCGCGTCCGGCGCCGCTTTTGGCGGAGTAGGGAAGCAGCCGCGCTGCGGGATACTGCTCCCCAAGCGTTCGCAGCGCGTTCTGCAGTTGATTGTTGGAGAGCCGGTCGCTCTTGGTGCCGACGAGCAGGAACTCGCGTCCGGTGGCGCTAAGAAATTCCAATAAGCGGCGATCACTTTCTTGCGGGGGCACATTCACGTCGACCAGCGCGATACACAGGGCCAGAGTAGGACGATGGTTTAAGTAAGGCTCGATGAACTTGGGCCACTCCTGCGAAATCTCACGCGAGAGTTTGGCGTAACCGTAGCCGGGCAGGTCGGCGAAGATCAGTTCCGGGCGCGGCTTTCCGGGCCAGCGGATCTCGAAGAAATTGATGCTGCGGGTGCGTCCGGGAGTCGAACTGGTGCGCGCCAGCTTGGTCCCGACCAGCGAGTTGATCACGCTCGATTTGCCAACATTGGAACGGCCCAGGAATGCGATCTCGGGAATGGAGGGAGCGGGGAAGTGGGCGGCGTCGGTGGCCGCCGCCAGAAATCGGGATAGGACCCTCATGCCCAAGTTTGCAATACCGGAACTGCGGTTGGCAAGCGAGGGGCGATCGCAATTTCCCACTGTTCATCTCATATTTGTGTACAGTCTTAGCATATGTACAGGCAATGGTGGATCGCGGCATTTGCAACAATGGCGGTATGGCCCACCTTAGGTCATGCCGAAAATTTAGCCAAGGATATCAAGAAGGCCGTTGAGCGCAGCACGCTAGACCAGTCTGGAACGAAGCCATTCCATCTGAAAGCGACAGTCGCACCGAGCTTTGAGCGAGATAAAGATTCTGGTCGAACAGGCGAGGTGGAAATCTGGTGGGCTTCTCCGACCCAGTCGAAACGAGAGTTGCGATCGCCGGGCTTTCACCGAATCGAAATTGTGGATGGCCCCCACAACTGGCAGAAGAACGAGGGCGAATATTTCCCAGAATGGTTGCAGCAGACTGCTATTGAACTGATCAGGCCAGTGCCCCCGCTTGATCAGGTCCTCGAACAGGCGAAGGCAGCAGAAGTCCGTCGAATCGGCCCTATGACGAACCTAAGCTGGACTACTCCCAGCGGAACTGCCGAGATTCACAATATATTGCGATCCTCACTTGCTTTGCAGAACAGCACAGGTCTGCTGCTTTATGCGAGTGGTTTTGGGTGGGGTGGAGAGTTTAAGGACTACACGGATTTCCACGGGCGGATGGTCGCACGGATCGTAAACGTGGGAACACCTCAAGTGACTGCGAGAATAACCACGCTTGAAGATTTAGGAGAAATTCCCACGGGATTTTTCACCATGTCCTCGAACGCCGGGGACTCCCAACCACTGCAAACGGTGTTGTTGGATGAGATTTCGCTTCGAAAGAATCTGCTGCCGATGGAACCCGGGTCGTGGCCGCCCCTTCAGGACGGTCCCCTCGAAGGAAATGTGACGACTCAGGTCGTCGTTGATCGTGAAGGACAGGTGAGGGATATCGGAACGGTAGTTTCTGAGAACTCGGCAGTGAATGATGCGGGAAAGCAGGCGGTGTTGGCGTTGCGGTTCAAGCCGTTCATCGTAGACGGAGTACCAGTTCAAGTGATGTCACAGCTTACGATTCCCTTTAAGACCGTGCGACCCTCAGGAACAGAAGCCTTTGACAGCGCCCGCACGTACTTTGAGCATGGGAGACATGTTGGTTTTCCTGCATTCGGCAACGGAGCCGCCTACGTGCTCCATGCGGAGTTCGATGCGAGATCTCGAGACGGTACGATTGCTACAGGACAGTATGAAGACACTTGGTTAAACGATACGCAATGGCGTCGCGAGGTGTCGTTCGGAAACAGTCGGTACGTGCGTTCGAGGAATGGAGACAAGGCATACCAGTTTGCAGATGGTGCGGATGCAGGGCTGTTGCGGCTGGTAATGAGAATCATGGAACCTATTCCCGCGATTGACACGTTTGTCGAATCGGACTGGAGGATCAAACGCGACAGCGTCAATGACGTTCGCGCCATTCGCGTACTTGCCGGCTACGAGAGCCCGGATGGGAAACTCGATCCCGAGCAGGCTCGGGGCTATTGGTTCAATGATGCGGGATTATTAATCAAGACTTACTTCGACGGAATAGAAACCCAGCGGTCAGAGTTTGAAGATTTCGCTGGGGTGAAGCCAGCACGTCGCATCGACGTTCTGAAAGAGGGAAAACTTGCAATGCGAATCCGCATCACAGAAGTTACGCCAGCAGGGACAATACCAGCGAAGACTTTCGAAGTGAAAGGTCACGAATGGACGCGGGCATTTACTGGTGAGGTGAGGTAGGCTCAATCTCGCTCAAGTGCCGTCTCTCAGTTCCCCTTCAATGTCGGTGATAGATCTCGATTAGCTCATCGACTCTCGGTGTAAACGCGCAAATGCCTCTGGCCTGGAAGCGAGCGATCCGTTAGCGTTTCCTCGCAACTCTTATTACACAGTTCTCTTTATCTTTCGGTGCCCAGTAAACAGTGAACCTACGGGTCCGCTACGCCGCCTCTGCTTTTCGCGGCTTGGCTACTCCTTGAAATTCCAGGGGCAGATGCGCATCCATCAGAGAGGCGCCACCATCTACCTCAACTAGCTGGCCTGTGATCCAATTTGCCTCCGGAGAGCAAATCAGCGCCACGGCGTTGCCGATGTCCGCGGGGGTTCCCAGTCGTCCCATGGGAGTCCAACCGCGCTCCTGCCATTCGCGCAGACCAGTCTGGAAGACTTCTGGCAGGCTGTTGAGCACACTGTCTTGAATCCAGCCGGGGCTAACGCTGTTCACCGTGATTCCTCGGCCAGCCAGCGCGACCGCGAAATATCGCACCAACACCTCCATGGCCGCTTTCGCCGCACCCATGGCAACCCAGGGCTGCCAGCTTCCGAATCGCCCGCCGGGCGCAAACGTAATCGCAAGAATTCTTCCTCCATCCGACATCAGCGGGACCGCTTCCCGCACTCCCACCAGAAATGCCTTGGCCTGCGAATCCATGGCTGTATCCCACTTCTCCAGCGTGATTTCCATCGGAGCTTCGTAGAACGTTGGGGCTTCCGTCCGGGCATTGCTCACAAAGATGTCTAACGAGCCGAATTCAGACCGGACTTGCTCAAAGATTCCTTTAACCTCGTCCGGTTTGCAGACGTCAGCCTGCACTAAGAATCCGTCGCTCCCCATTTTGCGGATACTTTGCAGCGTCGCTTCCGCCGCCTCTCGGTTGCGGTAATAGTGAATGGCGATGCGTGCTCCCTGCTCCGCCAGCTTAAGCGCAATTCCTCGACCGATACCCCGTGAGCTTCCCGTGATTAGCGCGTTTTTTCCTTTCAAGGACATAAGACCTCCGCTCTTGCGGCCTAGCATGTTAGTACTGGCGTCCGAACGGGTCAACCCACGGTAGAATATTTGTCGGTAGCACATGATATGTCCGGTTGAGATAGCACGTGATATGTCCGCTTTGCGGGCGGCGAGGGTAGGAGACCATGCGGAGCATGGAATCCTACCCGAAGGCCGCGATGGAGCGGGCGATGAAAGTACAGGACGTG
>DATGFC010000075.1:0-27151 GCA_035309485.1 Candidatus Sulfotelmatobacter sp. | reverse complement strand
GCGATTGGCATGGCCGGCGCCATCCTCGCCGAAGCCACCATGAGTTTTCTCGGCCTCGGTGTTCCTCCGCCCACTGCAAGCTGGGGAACCATGCTCAACGATGGCCGCGTGTACCTTTTCGAGGCTCCGCACCTCGTCTTGTTTCCCGCAGTTGCCGTGATGCTGGCGGTTCTCAGTTTCAACTTTATTGGTGACGCATTGCGCGACTATCTCGATCCGCGCTCCCGAATCGAAGCTGGGCTCTAGTGTGTCTCGGCGGGGGAGAGCCCCATAAGCGCTAACTTAGGCGAGATTGACTAAGGTTTTGACCCTGCCAGCCGGTTTCTGGGCGCTAACTTCCGAGTAGCCGACAAGGACTAAGCCGCTGGCGCGGCGGACGCTACCGCGTGGTGAACCCGGACATTTTCGGCACGGCTGACGTAGTTTGGGTCACGGAGAAAGGAGACTCCCGTGACCCGTTTACGAAAAATCATGCTGGAAGAACTCCAGCGCCGCAACTACTCTGCAATCACCACGCGCAATTACCTGCGGGTCGTGGCTGACTTCGCCAAGCATTTCGGCAAGTCACCCGACAAACTCGGCCTGAACGAACTTCGAACCTACCAAGCCTATCTACTGCGAGAGCGCAAGCTGACGCCGGGCACTGTAGTCAACCAAGTAGCGGCACTGCGTTTCTTCTTCGTCAAGACACTCAAGCGCCATCAGTTCCGTGATTTTTTGCCTTATCCGCAGGACCAGCGTCGACTGCCAACGGTGTTGAGCCACGAGGAAGTGTCGCGTCTGATTAACGCCGCGGGGACATTGTTTCGACGGACCCTGCTGATGACGCTCTATGGCACCGGCATGCGTCGCTCCGAACTGGCTCATCTCAAGGTGGGCGACATTGATAGCCAACGGATGATCATCCGTGTGGTAGCGGGCAAGCGTAGCAAGGATCGCGATCTGCCCCTGAGTCCAGCCTTACTCGAAACTCTGCGGGAGTACTGGCGCTGGCGCAAGCCGAAGCTCTATCTGTTTCCCACGCGCACTCGTCGCGTGCAGAGTGAAGAGCCGATCTCTGATAAGACCGTCTGGATCGCATGTAGCGAAGCTGCCCATCGGGCCGGCATCCGCAAACGCGTTACGCCGCATACTCTGCGCCACAGTTGGGCCACCCACTTGTTGGAAGCAGGCACCGACCTGCGCACGATCCAGGTTTTGCTGGGGCACGACGATCTGGAGACCACCGCTCAGTACTTGCACTTGTCGCAACGACATTTGCAGACGGTCACCAATCCACTGGACACGCTTACTCTGTCCCGCAGCCAGAACATCAGCCGACGCTTTAGACGAAACGATAACGAATGACTCGGCCCACCCTCGAGGTGGCCGACATTCTACGGGTGCAGGGCAATCGCTTCTTGGATCGGTATCGATCGAGCTTTGATTATCAGCAGCTCAAAGCCTTTCGTGCCATTCAACGCTGCCGCACAGCTGCCCTCGGCGGGCATCGCGATGCTTGCCCGGGTTGCGGGTATCAGGCCATCTCCTACAACTCGTGTCGCAATCGCCACTGTCCCAAGTGTCAGGCACAAGCGCGCCAACGCTGGTTGGCGGCACGGGAACGCGAACTCTTCGACACCAGTTATTTCCACGTGGTCTTCACCGTACCTCACGAGCTGAATGTCTTGGCTTTGGAGAACCCGCGCTTGTTTTACGATCTATTGTTCACAGCCAGCGCACAAACGTTGCTGGAAATCGCATCTGATCCGAAGCACCTCGGAGCTGAGATCGGTGTCATCGCCATCCTGCACACCTGGGGACAGAACCTGCTCCTACATCCCCACATTCACTGTGTCATTCCTGCGGGCGGGCTTTCACCAGATCATCGTCAATGGGTTCGCCCGCACTATCCTTTCTTCTTACCCGTCAGAGTCCTGAGTCGTGTCTTTCGTGGCAAGTTCCTCGCCGGCCTGAAACGCCTTCACCGCAGCAACAAGCTGCAGTGCGCGGGTCCGGCAGCTGCGATCGCGCATCGACAGCAGTTCGCAAAGTTTCTCCGCCGACTGCATCGTCACGACTGGGTGGTGTACGCTAAGCCTGCTTTCGGCGGTCCCATGCAGGTGTTGCGCTATTTAGGTCGTTACACCCATCGCGTGGCCATCTCCAATCACCGCTTGTTGGCCTTCGATCAAGAACGCGTCACCTTCCGCTGGAAGGATTATGCCCGCGGGGGCAAGCAAGGCCAGATGACATTGACTGCGACTGAGTTCTTGCGCCGCTTCTTTCTGCACGTACTGCCCAAAGGCTTCGTCCGCATCCGTCACTTCGGCTTTCTAGCGAATCGCTTTCGGGCGTCCCGCCTGGCGCTGGGCCGACAACTGCTGGCCTGCAGTGATCCAAGGGAGCAGCAAGTTAGAACCTGCGACGTACGCTCTGAGAGTTCTTCTCTCTGGCACTGCCCACATTGTGGTACATCAATGATCGTGATTCAGAGATTTACTGCTGCGGAACTATCAGCATGCATGTACTTCGATTCTTCCTAACTCGTCCATCAGTCGCAACACGTGGATGTGCTCCGGCACGCCGATACACCCGTGTGCTCACCCGAGGTCCACGACCTCTCTCACCACCCTCCACCAACACTCCAGCAGCTCTCTGCACCACCGAACACGGTATCGATCGGCTTCTCCAGTGCCTGCCCATCGACCTGTTGCGCCCCAAACCGCCGTTCAAATCCCATAGCGCACCGCGTCCGCCGCAAACGCCAGCGGCTTCCTCCTAGTCTCCTTATCGAAAACGCCTCGGAACCATTTCCTCTTCCAACCCGAAGTGTCTTGCCGAGGCGTTTCCGATCAAGGCTAGCGACAAACCAATCGCGATCCGTCCTGAACCGGGGCGCTTTGACTTCCTCAGAGTGGCGCCCTAACATACGGCGACCTGAGTTTCTGCTGCACACATGATCGGTCAAACCATCTCGCACTACCGCGTTCTGGAAAAACTGGGCGGCGGCGGCATGGGCGTGGTCTACAAAGCTGAGGACACGCGACTGCACCGGTTCGTCGCCCTCAAATTTTTGCCGGACGAAGTGGCCGGAGATCCAGCGTCACTAGCACGATTTCGGCGCGAGGCCCAGGCCGCCTCCGCTCTCAATCATCCCAACATCTGCACGATCCACGACATTGGCGAAGAGAATGGCCATGCCTTCATCGCGATGGAGTTCCTCGAAGGGGTAACCCTGAAACACAGGATCGGGGGGCGTTCGATGGAAATTGACGAGATTCTGCGCCTGGGCATCGAAATTGCCGATGCGCTCGATGCGGCGCATGCCGCCGGAATCGTCCACCGCGATATCAAGCCAGCCAACATCTTTGTCACCAAACGAGGTCATGCGAAGGTGCTCGACTTCGGGCTGGCCAAGGTGAAGGCGGAACACGCCCAATCTTCTCAACTCGCGCTGCAGGCGACCGTGGAAGGCACCGACCAGCACCTCACCAGTCCGGGCACCACGCTGGGTACGGTCGCGTATATGTCGCCCGAACAGGCCCTGGGAAAGGAATTGGACCATCGCACCGATCTTTTTTCCTTCGGCGCTGTGCTCTACGAAATGTCCACGGGAACGCTGCCATTCCGCGGAGAGACTTCGGCTGCGATCTTTGACGCAATTCTCAACAAATCCCCGGTCGCGCCGGTTCGCTTGAACCCCGATCTGCCTCCCCGGCTGGAAGAGGTCACCAACAAGGCGCTCGAAAAGGATCGCAATCTGCGTTACCAGCAAGCCGCCGAGATAGGGACGGACCTGCAGCGTATCAAGCGTGATCTGGATTCGAGTGGGCGTCTGTTCGCCTCGAACAACGCGTCCGCGGCTTCTTCCGGAGCCTCGGCAGTCCCTGTGGTCAGCGCACCCGCCGGGGAACTGTCCGGTGCCGCAAGTTCCGCGGTTGACCCATCAGCGGCGTCCTCCAGTGCATCTTCCACTGCCGTTACCGCCATCCGGCGTCACAAGACCGCCACCGGGACCGCTTTGCTAGTGGGCCTGCTGATTGCGGCCGCCGCCATTTACGGCGTATACACCCTTTTGCGGCGCCCGGCCTCCGGTCCTTTTCAGAACTTTTCCATCACCCAGTTAACCACTACCGGCAAAGTGAAGAACGCCGCCATTTCTCCGGACGGCAGGTTTCTCCTTAGTGTGCAATCCGACAACGGCAACGAAAGCCTGTGGCTGCGAAACATTCCCACCGGCAGTGACACGCAAGTGCTGCCGGCGTCGGGGCAATCGTTCGCCTCGCTCGTCTTCTCGCCCGACGGCAACTCTTTCTACTTCCGAGAGACCGCGGGGGGCGCAACGGCTTTTAATCTTTTCCGGGTTCCGCTTCTCGGCGGTTCACCCAACTTGCTTGCCAAGGACGTGGACGGAGGCCCGATATTTTCACCGGACGGCAGGCGCATCGTGTATGCGCGCTACAACGACCCCGAGTTGAACAAATGGCGATTGCTGGAAGCCGATGCCGAAGGCGGGAACGAGAAAGCGCTGTATGTCGAACCTGCGCCAGGCGGTCCGGTCGCCGAACTCTCCTGGTCACCCGATGGCAAACGCATCGCGATTTCGACGTTGACTTTGAACAGCAAATCTCTTAGCCAGATTCGATTCTTTGATTTCGCGCGCGGGAGCGTAGAACCCTTTGTGGCGCCCGCCGACAAAATCATCTTAGGCAATGCCTGGGCGCCGGATGGGCGAGGAATCTTTGTCGCCTATGTGCCTCGCGGAGATCATTTGTCGGTCCAAACCCAGATCGGGCTGTACTCCTATCCCGACGGCACGTTCCGTCCCATTACCAACGATCTGACCAACCACGACTCTCTATCGCTCTCAGCCGATGGCCACACACTGGCAACCGTGCAGACGGAGACTTCCACCCAGATCGTTCTCATGCCGCCCACCGGGACAGGGCCGCTTACGCCCGTACCCGGCATCGCAACCCGCGAAACCCTTCCAAGCTTTTCCTGGACAGGGGATGGGCAACTGCTCATCTCGCACGGCGATCGCCTGGTTCGGCAGCATACCGATGGCACCCACGCGGCGACCATTTTGAGCGATCCGGCAGCCTGGATTAGTGGTCCGGTATCGTGCGACAACGACCGCTGGATTGCTTTGAACTGGATGGTTCACGGCGAAGCAAGCGGCAACGGAATCTGGCGGGCAAATCCCGACGGCTCCGACGCTCGCCCGCTCACCTCCAAAGACTTCGGCAGCCTCTGGGGATGCTCGCCGGACGGGAAGTGGCTGTACTACTCGGCACAAGTTACGAACGGCGTCTGGCGAGTCGCTGCCAGCGGTGGCACGCCCGAACTCGTGGCAGGAGCGAATCCTCCGAATTCGCTCACGGCTCAAGCCACACTTTCCCCCGATGGCAAGACGCTTGCCATATTTACGGAAGTGCTGAATCCTGAATCGAAGACCTACTCCAACCGGATCGTTCTCGACAGCCTGGACTCCGGCGTGCAAAACCTCGACCTCGACCCCGCTCTGAAGGCGGTATTTCGTTCTCAGGGTCCCCCCGACAGCGCCGGATTCCGCTTTTCTCCCGACGGCAAATCCATTGCCTTCGTGATCGAGGAGGCGGGAGTGGACAACATTTGGATGCAGCCGGTGGACGGGTCAAAAGGGCGAAAGCTGACTCACTTTAATGATTCGGAAAAGATCCAGGATTTCCGTTGGTCCCCCGACGGCAAGACTCTGGCCATGCTGCGTTTTAGTTCTGTCTCCGATGTCATTCTCTTGCGCGACACCGGCAACAGTTCCACAGTTGGCAAGTGATGTGCTCGCGTTGAGGAAACACATTCTCTCGGCATAGCAGCAGTGACCCGAACTAGCTACACTCCCCAGGGTGGATCACGGGCAACTCGGAGTCACAGGTTGTAACCAGACCTTCTCACAAGCTTGCGCTTTTGCTTCGCCGTTCTCGGTCTCGATGAGCGATATGGAAGATTATGGCCAACTGCCCTAATGCGGCTCTTGCTCGGGTCCAGATTGCTCGCAAGAGAACTCCTTGTTAACGCAAGCAAGACCTTGCGCTCAAACGACGACGGCAGGAACCCGGCAATCAACCCCTGTCCACTCGGCCCTTCCGAACGCCTGCCTCTCGTGCCGATACGATGACTAACCACTAGCCCCTAATCCCTGGCCCATGGTCCCTGACCCCGCTCCCAAACTTTCGTCACTTGTTGTCCCCCCTCCCACAATCGTTAGAATCGTCCTATCCCGCGTATTTTGAGCATTTTTGCGCCCTGTCCTCGCGAGACATCGCGCCGATTGCCGGGAACAGTTGTGTCAACGATTACGAGTTAAGCAGCACCGGAGTTTATGCAAGTAAAGTTTTGGGGCGTGCGCGGCTCCACGCCCACTCCACAGGCCGAGAACCTGCGCTACGGGGGCAACACCTCGTGCGTCGAAGTGCGCGTTGGAGATCAGATTTACATCTTCGACTGCGGCACCGGCTTCCGCGTTCTTGGACGCGAACTGGATCGCGAATTCGGCGACCGGCCATTCGCGGCGCACGTCTTCGTCTCGCATTTTCATTGGGATCATATTCAGGGCATTCCGTTCTTTCGGCCTTTGTACGACAGTCCGAACAGCCAATTCTTCTTCCACTCCTCCAGCCGCAATCCCAGTTTAGAGCGAGTCATGGCGGAGCAGATGGCTTCCCCATACTTCCCCGTGAACCTCGACCAGATGCGCGCCCACCGTGAATTCTGCAACATCGAAAATGGATGCCTCGACATGCAAGGCGGCGTCCGCATCAAGACTGCCTGGCTGAACCATCCTCAAGGCTGCCTGGGATTTCGGCTGGAGACGAAAGATCGCGTGCTGGTTTACGCCACCGACAACGAACCCGGCGACGAAAAATTCGACAAGGCCGTGCGCAAGCTGGCGGAAGGCGCCGACCTGCTCATCTACGACGCGCAGTATCTCCCGGAAGAATATGCCGCCCGCCGCCGCGGCTGGGGACACAGCCATTGGCGCGAGGCCGTCAACATCGTCATGGAAAGCGGCGCAAAGGAATTGATCCTCTACCACCACGATCCCGACCACACCGATGCCATCGTCGACAAAGTTGTGGTCGAGGCCCGGAACTACTATCCCAAAGTCCGTGCCGCGTCCGAAGGCTTGGAAATCAAGCTGTAACGTTCCAGCAACCAGGCGAATGCCCCACTTCGACAATCGCGAATGGTGGCCCGCCGCCACCGATGGCAGGAAATTGTTGTGAAGTGAAGTTCCTGAGCGGCTTAACGCTTCTTCTCGATGCGCGCAACCAGATCCCAGGCTTCCTTGAGGTCGACTTCTGTCGCCGTCAGGACCATGTCCAGGCCGCCAAACGACTTGCAATACCAGGTCACGGGATCGCTATCGTACAGCCCGTAAGAATCGAATTTGTGACCCCCGATGCAGGACATCACGTCCCCATTCACATTCACGTTTTGCTGCAGCACCGTATCCACTCCGCCTTTTTTCAAGAGGTCCAACCGCTTCGACAACTGCAGGTTCACGTCCGGATTGTTCTGTTTGGGCAAGAGCACAATCGAGGCGTGCGCTTTCATCCTCCTTCGCGGAGTCCGATCATCCGTATCGAGCCGCGCCAGCACCCGCTCTCCGTTTCCCGCCTCCTGGGGATACCAGTTCCACGGCACCGGAAACACGTACTCTCCGATCTGCAACGCCTGCCCGTGCAGAATATGCCAGGCGAAAGACCGGACGTGAATCCAATGATGGTGCGCCGCCCACATCCCTCCAATCACCAGGATCGCCAGGGCGGTAAACTTCAAATGAACTCGCGCCATGCTTTTCTCCGGACCCATGCCCATGCTTTTGTGGCTCGCGCCAGCTCTAAGGTTGCTGCATTGCTTCCACAATTGAACCGGAGACCATACATTTTCGGACCTGGGGGATCGCCTGAGGTAATCCCGCGCATGACGCTCTCAGTTGGAAAACGGATTCACTTGTGGCAAGTGCAGAGGTTTTTAAAGGCGCCGCGCGTGACCGATGGCCCGTCGCGAGTGTGCTCTGCGTCCTCTGCGGCATTTCTCCGCGAACTCTGCGGTTAAAGATTTTGCCGGATAGGGCCACGGCGGCCGCAGAGATAAGGACGCCAGACTCGAATCGAACCGCGCACTGCTGCGTGTTACACTTCCGCCTCGATCACCGGGGGCCACATGTTCCGACGGTTCCATCCCTGCATCTTCATTGTTTCCTTCTGCGCTTTCGCATTCGCGCAAACCCCCGACGTTCCCGAACCCGGCTCCGCCGAGGCGATCGCCGCCGCAACAACGGATCCCCACTTCGTCTCGCCGCTGGTTTCCTACGTTCCGCAATCGCAGACCGTGCCCTCCCCGGAAAAATTCTTCGGTCGCATCATGGGCGCTCCCGGAGAACTCGCCGGCACCGAAAAGGCGTACGCCTACGCGCGTGCGCTCGCTGCTGCCACGCCGCGGGTTCGCGTCTTCACCATCGGGCATAGCGAAGAAGGCCGCGACATCATCCTGCTCGCCATCGCCGACGAAGCCGGCATCCGCGATCTCGATCGCCTGAAGGCCGCCACCGCCGCCCTCGCCGACCCGCGCAAGACCGACAAAGCCGCCGCCGAGAGACTGATCGCCGGCTCGCGCCCTGTCTACTATTTCAACGCCGCGCTGCATTCGGATGAGACCGGGTCCACCGAAGCCGTCCTCGAACTCGCCTATCGCCTCGCGGTTTCCGAGCAGCCCATGATCCAGCGCATTCGGCAGCAGCTGGTCGTGCTGATCAATCCCATTTCGAATCCCGACGGCCGCGACAAGATGGTGGACTGGTTTTACCGCTACCTCAAAGGCAAGACCGACCGCAACACGCTGCCGCGCCAGTCGCCGCCCTACTGGTCGAAGTACACCTTCGTCGACATCAACCGCGACACGCACCAGCAGACGCACGAGACCACCAAGGCCGTGCACCGCATGTTCCATGAATGGCACCCAACCGTCGTGCATGATCTGCACGAGGGCTCGCCGTTGATGATGACCTGGAACGGCACCGGCCCGTACAACCCCAACATCGATCCCATCACCTACACCGAATTCCTCGAACTGAGCATGCACGAAGTCGAGGCCATGACCGCGATGGGCATGCCCGGCGTTTCGACGTGGAATTTCGGCGAGGCCTTCGCGCATCTTTATCTCGACTCAGTGGCGATGAACCACAACAGCATCGGCCGCGGCTACGAAACGTTCGGCAACGGCAGCGCCGAGACCGAGAAGCGATCGATCTCTCCCGGCGCCACAACGATGGAATGGTATCGTCCGCTGCCCGCGCCCAGCGAAGTCACGTGGTCGGCTCGCGACAACTTGAATTATCAGGAGACCGGCGCGCTGGTCGCCCTCGATGATTCGGCCACCCACGCCAAAGACATGCTGCGCAACTTCTACCAGAAGTCGTGGGACTCGTGGCAGAAAGGCCTGACGCAACCGCCCTACGCCTTCCTCATCCCGCAGGATCAGGGCGATCCCGCGCGCGTCGCCGCCATGGTCGGCCGTCTGCTCGCGCAACACATCGAAGTTTCTCAGGCCACGAATCCGATCCAACTTAAAGATGGAAGCTTCCCCGCGGGAAGTTACGTCGTGCGCCTCGATCAGCCGTATCGAAATTACGCCGTCGATCTGCTCACGCCGCAGAACTATCCCAAGGATGGCGAGCCTCCGTACGACGACGTGTCGTGGGAACTTCCGGCTAACTTTCATCTTGACGCGCTGCCCACCGCAGACGCATCGATTCGAAACGCCGCCCTGACCCCACTCACCGCGGCCCCGCCCGTCGCCGGACACCTCACCGGCACCGGCCCGGTTTACCTGCTGAAGGACACCGGCCAGGAATCGTTCCTTGCCGCCCGCTACCGTTTGGCGAATTTTGAAATACAGATCGCCGAACGCGAGTTCGACGCCGGCGGCGCAAAATTTCCTGCCGGCTCCTGGATCATCCCCGCTCAATCCGGCCTGCACGACGCTATTCAGCCCGCTGCCGACGAACTCGGCCTCGACTTCACCCAGGTCGCAACCGCGCCAAATGTTGCGACACACAAAGCGAAGGCGCCGCGCATCGGCGTGTGGGTTCCGTGGGCTGACACCGACTCGATCGGATGGATCCGCTACTCGCTCGATCAGCGCAAAGTTCCCTACACCTACCTGCGCGACGAAGATATTCGCGCGGGAAATCTGCATTCCAAAATTGACGTGCTGCTTTACGGCCACGTCGACCTCGAACTCGCCGAGCAGATCGAAGGCCTGCCCAAGCGCTGGTCGCCGATGCCGTTCAAGAAGACCGCGCAGACGCCGAGTTTCGGCACGCCCGCGGAATCCGACGACATCACTGGCGGAATCGGCTACGAGGGACTCGCGCAGATCCAGCGCTTTGTCGACGACGGCGGCCTGATGGTGACCCTCGGCAGCGGCAGCATGCTCGCGCTCGAAGGCGGGCTGGTGCGCTTTGTGCGGCGCGCGTCCGGAGGCGTTCCGCGCAGCGCGGCAGGCGGAGGCGGCGCCTCGTCGGCGGCCTCCCAGCAGGCGGCAACACGCACTCCCGGATCCCACGTGCGCGTGACCTTCGACCGACCTGACCATCCCATCGCCTACGGATATCCCGCGCGCACGTGGGTCTTCCGCCAGAATTTCCCGCTGTACAACACTCCGCGCCGCTGGCTGCGCATGGCCTATTGCACCACCTGCCTGGACGGTCCGGAAGACCGCAGCGGCATTGTGATGGAGTGGGGCGACGCCGATGCGAAATCGTTTGTGGTGAGCGGGCAGGCCTGGGGCGAACAAAACCTGATCGGCCGTCCCGCGATTCTCGACATGCCGGTGGGCAGCGGACACATCGTGACCTTCAACTTCAATCCCATCCACCGCGACATGAACCGCGGCGATCAGCGCCTGCTCTGGAACGCAATCCTGAACTGGCAAGCCATCGTGGCGATGCATCCAAAAGAAGACCGGACGGCAGCGGCGGCTCCGGAGCCTGACGAGTAGCAGCGGGTCTCACCCAGGCAGAAAGAAATCCACCAGTGCCGACACAATCCCGTTGGTATCGAGGACGACGCGGATCACTTTTTGGCCGTGCGTCTGGTGCTGCGCAGTTCGTTGCTACGTGTCGCCGCGCGCGGCCAGACGTGTGCCGATGATCTCGTAGACCGCTGGGTTGAAGGCAAGCCCCACGTGAGTACCATGCACGATGAAGTCACTGCTACAGTCAGAGGTCGAGCAACAACGCCAGTCCACGACTCCATCATCTTTCGTGTAAATGGAAGTCTGCAGGACGGATGCGGGCATGCATCGCCTCACCGACTTCAGGAAGTCGCAGGTGCAGCGCCCCGAATAACAATCGGGAAGGACTCGATCGCCGTGCTCTTCGATGATGCGCAGGCGGACTTCCTCGGCTACACGCAGAATACTGCGATGAGCCGCCACTCGGCGGAACGGAGCGCCGAGCGTGATCACCGATGCAATGTCTTTGGGCCGCTGGGCAGCAATTGAACGCGCGATTATGCCCCCAAGGCTGTGACCGATGAGATGAATTTTGCGGCCGGTATATTGGAGAGTCTCCTCGATCCTTTGGGTTAGCTGTTGCTGAATCAGGAGATTGGGACAGTCTGCGTTAATGCCGAGGCCGGAATAGAATGCCGTGTAACCGATCCGTTCGAGCCAGCAATGCATGGGCATCAGGTGAGCATCGCTGCAGAGAAATCCTGGGATGAGCACTACTGCCGAACCGTCGCCGCGGGGCACACCGCAACCGTAATACACCGGGGATGCGTGCAGCAATAAGAGTTCCGCGGGGAAAAGTGCTTCTGTCCAGAGGGAAACATCGGCTGGCAGATGATCGAATGATGAGATTGCATGTCCCCTGGCCATTGATTCCGTTTCAGTGCAACAAACCTGAGATGAGAATCAATCTTTGGGATGTTTGCGAATCCGTGAAATAGGAAATGAAATTACAGGCACACGCATCGGCACATAAGTAAGATGCCTGAATTGCTTCCGCCAGCGACGGTGCTTGATCGGACGGGGCACCCACTGTGTTTTTGATGGCCGCGAAAGTCAAAGGATGGACTACCCGCCAAATCGTAATTTACGAGGCTCGAGGCAGGCAAAATGGGTGTAGAATCGGTGACGTTTTTTTATGTCAAGACTAAAGTCAGTGCTGGATGGCTGGCGTACTTTTTCGGTAGGTCCATCCCTACTTCTTCTGGCGTGTGCTGTGCTAACCGGGGCGTCATCAGGACAGACCTTCACTAAGTTAGTCGATTTCAACGGGACGAACGGTGCTTTCCCCTACTACATGTCACTGCAGCAAGGGACCGATGGAAATCTTTACGGAACCGCCTCGCAGGGCGGTGCGAGCGGGAACGGTACTGTGTTCAAGATAACGGCGGACGGGTCACTTACGACGATCCACAGCTTTGACGGCTCAGGTGACGGTTCATTTCCTACGGATACTCTCGTTCAAGCGAGTAATGGAAATTTTTATGGAACAAGCGGCGGAGGGCTGGGCGGTGGCGGCACGGTGTTCAAGGTTACCTCGGCCGGGAAGCTGACGACGCTTTACAGTTTTTTGTGTGACCAAACAAGCTGCCCTGCTGGCGGAGGCCTTTGGGCTGGACTGGTCCAAGGCAGGGACGGAAATTTCTACGGCGACACGAACGAAGGTGGTCCGAACGGTGGGGGCACATTGTTCAAGATCACCCCAACCGGAACACTGACGACTCTTCACAGCTTTTGCTCGCTCACCAACTGCGTCGATGGCAGGAATGCTAGTACGGCCCTGGTGCAGGGCAAGGATGGAAACTTTTATGGAACGGCGGCGGGCGGTTCCAATAATTTTGGTCTAGTCTTCAAACTCACCCCCGCCGGCGCTCTGACGACGATCTATAACCTTCAGGCCACGGACGGCCAGGGCATTGTGGGGGCCCTGATCCAAGCTACGAACGGGGTTTTCTACGGAACAGCAGAGGCCAGAGGAAGTACCGACAACGGTACGGTCTTCAAAGTTACTGCGGGAGGGCAGTATTCGACCCTCTACTCTTTTTGTATCAAAACCAATTGCTCCGATGGCAGCTCGCCCGAGGGTCCCTTGGTTCAGGCGAGTGATGGAAACTTCTACGGGACCACCGAGTTCGGGGGCTCTTTCGGCTCGGGAACTGTCTTTAAAGTGACTCCGGCAGGGGCTTTGACGACTCTGCACAACTTCTGTGCTGAAGCGAATTGTACCGACGGCAGTCGGCCTTACGGCGGACTTGTGCAAGACACGAATGGAAAATTTTACGGAACAACAAACGCCGGCGGCACTTCGAATGAGGGCACAATATTCAGCCTCGACGTGGGGCTCGCCCCATTCGTGGAGAGCCGTCCCACCTCCGGCAAGGTTGGAGCGAGCATCATCATTCTAGGAACAAATCTGACGGGAACGACAAGCGTTAGCTTCAACGGCACACCCGCGACGTTCACCGTGGTCTCTGGTTCCGAACTTACGGCTACGGTCCCCAGCGGCGCAACTAGCGGAAAAATCACCGTTACCACTCCCGATGGCAGCCTGTTGAGTAATGTTGCGTTTCATATCTTGTAACTAGCCCCTTTTGCAACCTGAAGACTCAAAGCAGTCCCCGATAGAGAGTGTAGGTGTGCGCGGGGGCAAGCCACTGCTTGGCGCGCAAGGCAGCGGAGTGGGCCCTTCGCAAAGGACACGAAGAGCGGGGCACCCGCTTGGGTGGTGTCAACGAGATCAAAAGCCCGTGCCTGCTATGTGTTTTCGGAAACGAGCGGTTTGCGGTCTTTTTCCATCAGAAGAGTTGGTGCGTCTGTGTAGTTCGTGGATGAGGCGTCCAAACTGCAGGCACGCACGAGACGGAAGATTCCCATGCGGCGCCGGAGCCAGAGCGAGAGGATAGTTCCAGACATCACGTGCTCACTCAATTCCTCAGGTGAGATGGCCTGCCAGTCACTTTGGATATTTTCCTCGGGAGAGAACGAAATGCGACTTTCGACATGGCCGTTCTCAATCCGGTAGTCCAGTACCGGAGCACCATCGCCTGGGTCAATCCGTAGCGAGTTGCATGCCATGGAAGAGCACTCCTCGGCCAACCGTCGGTTATGGCACACAAATTAAAAGACCTAACCCGATCGTTGTATCGGTTGAATCCCGTAGCGATTGTGGAGCCTTGCTGTAACGCAAGGTCGTCGCAGACGCATCTTGATGGGGTCACACGGCGAGTGGTCCATCCTTGCGCTGTTTGCAAGGGGGGCTTTCCAATTTTGCACCCGTGAGATTTTGACTTTCGCTTTTCTTCCAGTCCGCCCGAATCGTCCTCGCACTAGAGATCAATCCGCAAATATGGCATAGTGAGCGAATTCTCAAATGGAGGTCGAATCACGATGCCACACTACATCTCGCTGATTCGCTATACACAGAAAGGTGTCGAAAATCTGAAAGACTCCCCCAAGCGGCTCGAGGCAACGAGGAAGGCCTTTGAAGCAGCCGGAGGCAAACTAACCGCAATTTACTGGACGTTGGGTCAGTACGATGCGGTTGCCATCGGCGAGTTAACGGAGGGCGCGGCGGGCTTACGGGTCAACCTCGCTGGAGCCATGCAGGGCTACATCCGCAGTGAGACCCTGCAAGCTTTTACCGAAGAGGAGTTTCGCAAGGCAGTCGCCGCGCTGCCCTGACAGCGCAGAACGCAGTATGGCTGCCCCGCCAGAGGATAAGTGTGCCTGGCAACAAACAAGCTCCCAAAGCCCAGAAATTCGTGTTTGACCGTGGCGGGGCTTCTGTTGGATATTGGTGAGACATGGACGTTGAACGCATCATTGACGACATCGAGCAGCTACAGGAAATGTTCGAAGCGCCCGACATTCGCCCCCTGAGCGCAAGCGACATCTCTGCCGCCAATCGAAAGCACGATGAAATGCTCGCGCATAGCCCTTGGTTCCGGCTGTGGCAACATTTCGGCGTCTGCTGCCGAACCGAGGATCCCGCGCTCTCACTGGGCGATACCGAGCGATAAGCTCCCGCGTCCCCGGTCCCACGGATGATTTCAGTCGTAAACGGTTCCTCGCTAGTCCAGGGGCGCTAGTCTAGGGACCGTCAGCATGCCGCCACCTGCATAGGGAGCGCCCTGCGCCGTCAGCGTCCCATTCGCGAATGTGTAGACGTATAAATTGCTGTCGCTGCTCGCAAACACGTGCCCGTTGTGATCCCACTGCACGTCTTCGAAGGAGACTCCAACGGTCTGCGGCGATCCCGGCAGAACCGTTAGGCTTGCGGCGCTGAGTTGAAATACCTGCACGCCTCCGTCCCCTGCGCATGCCAGGTATTTTCCGCTCGGATCAAAGCCGATGACCGCGTGCTGCATCGAGGCCGTTGCCACCGCAGTATTCTGCGCCAACGTGAGCGAGCCATCGCTGTTGATCGTGTATAAGGCCAGGCTGATCGGAGATCCCGGTACGCCCGACGTATACGAAAGCGCCAGATAGTTTTGCGCGGAAACCGCAACGCTGTATCCACAATATTGATCGTTATCATTTTGCTGCGGCACTGTTCCGGTGTTTGCGAGCGCTGTGAGGGTGCCGTTGCTCGCCCGGGAGAGGCTATAGATGGCGAAAGCCCCGTGCCAGCATCCCACGCCGTAGGCGTAACGATTGTCGGGGGAGAAACTGATCCGCGCTCCGAAGTACGGACTGCCGGTGGTTTCTGCAAGAGCCGCCCCCTGGATGCCGTTGCTGACATCGAAGGTTTCAATGTCGCTCACGCCATTGTTGCCGTTTTCGGAAGCGTATAGAAATTGTCCCGTATGATCGAGCGACAGCGACATCAATACGCTGTTGCTGGTGCTTACTCCGGTGGACGAACTCTGAAGGGCCAGTGCACCGTTCTGCTTGTTGAGCGTGTACACACCGATTTTCTGCCCGCCCGAAATGGTGCCATTGGGCTCGCTTAAATCATCGGCAAACAGGTAAGAGCCGTTGGTAACGGGTGATTCCGCCGGGCCGGCATAGGGCGATCCCGGAACTGCCGTCAACGTACCATTACTCTGCACGGCATAGCCGGTGATGGTGCCATTCGCGCCCACATAGGCATAGGCAACGTTGCTGCTGGTGCTGCTTGTTCCGCCGCCACTGCCGCTACCTCCACCGCTGCCGGTTCCGCCGCCACCGCCACTACCTCCGGAGCCGCCACCACTGCCGCCTGAGCCGCCGGTGCTGCCACTTCCTGAGCTTGATGGATTCGACGATCCGCAGGCGACCAGAATGCTGAAAAGCAACGATGTTAGGAATGTAAGTACAAACGTCAGTAGAAAAGATGTGAAATGCCGGAATCGGGGCCCCATTAAAAACCTCACTGGGTCTGATGTTTCGCCCTCTGCGACCGGTTGCCGAACTTTACACTAGGCGGGATTCCTGTGCAGATCTAGGGGTTTTCACCCCACGATGCTTGAACCGGCGCGGGCACTCTACTGTAGAGCGTGCCCTCATCTCCGCCGTTTGCCTCCGCCTCTGGCGACTGGCGAACGTGAATGGTGACCACCCACCTAGCCGCAAAATACTTCATCTTGACGACCCGTGCTCGGCAGGGGAGAATCGTCACCCACATGCGTCTTTCGTCTTGACGCGGGAGGGCGGTCTCACATGAAAGGCATTGGCTGGCTGGCGATCAGTGTTCTCTGTTCGGCGCTCGGCGCACTCGCGCAAGATCCCGCGTTGACCGGGGTTTCGGTCGCGTACCAGGTGAACCCGGCCCACACGGGGTCGATCAAAACTTTGGGCCTGACGCTCCCGCTCAAGAAACAATGGTCGGTGAGCCTGAACGGGAATGCCTCCTATCCGCTGATCGTGCCCGGCGAGGTCATCGTAATTGATGGCGGCAATAGCTCGTCGCCCTCGACGTTGAAAGCGCTTAACGCAACCGACGGCAGTCTGCTGTGGAGTCAGCCCGTGGCGTCCGGATACGGGCCATGGGTCGGCGCTGCCTATGACAACGGCATGGTGTTCGCCGACAACTACGACACGCCAGGATTCAACTCGGGTTCGATGTCGGCGTTCAACGCAGCAACGGGCACACTGTTGTGGACAACGAGCCTGCCAGGGCAGTATCTGTTTACTTCTCCGCCGACCGCCGCCAACGGCATCGTTTACACCGGCGGGGCCGGAGTGGGCGGCACCGTTTATGCGCTCGAGGAAGCGAATGGGCAACTGCTCTGGACTGCCGGCGTACAGAATGGCGATGCCTCCGCGCCGGCCATCGTCGGGAGTGGCGTGTACGTGTCTTATGCCTGTCCACAGTCGTATCGCTTCAACGCCAAGAGCGGCGCTCAGGTCTGGAATTACAGTGGACCGTGCGAGGGCGGCGGCGGCGATACCGCGGTCGTCTACAACGGTCTTGTGTATGTACGCGACGCTTTTTTCTATTCGACCAACGGGCTCACGCTGAATGCGACGACCGGCGCGCTGGTGGGCGGCTTCAACAGCCAGTATGCTCCGGCGTTCAGCGGAACGACCGCTCTCTATACGGAGCCCACTACGGTCACGGCGGTCGATCTCACCACCGGAGGCACGCTGTGGACGGCCAGTGTGACGGGCAGCGAATCCTTCACCTGCTCGCCCATCGTGGTGAATGGAATCGTCTTCACGGGGACGAGCACGGGAATGTTGCGAGGCTACAGCCTCAGCACGGGACAGCAGGGAGTCGCCCTGAATCTGGGGCAGCCGATTTCCTGCAGTGAGTATTTCGTGGTACCGCAAGCGGGCATGGGCGCCGGACAGGGACTTGTGGTTGTCCCTGCAGGAACGGAGGTGTTCGCCCTGCGCTAGAGATCCATCTTTGCGAGTCTAGTGACTCAGCTAAGAAATATCCGGCGAACTTTGCGACAAAGATCGTAACCGCGGAGTTCGCCGAGCTTTTCAAACACCACGTAGAAAGCCCGTCAGACCGCGCGTGAGTGACTCACCACCGTAACCTGACCTCGCTTGCTTCCCCGCCTGCGACCCTCATATACTCGGAACGTTTGCCCGTCTAGCGCCGGAATCGGTCCGGCAACGGCCGGCACGGTCTCTTAATCGACCTGCAATTATTCCGGAGATCTCTTTTATGACGACGATTGTGACGCCTCCGCACGTGGATAAGGAAGCCAACCCCTGGGAGTCCCAGCGGGCGCGCTTCGACTTAGCCGCCCAAAAGCTCAATCTGGATGAGGGCCTTTGGCGCGTTCTGCGTTACCCCACGCGCGAGGTGACGGTTTACATCCCGGTGCAGATGGACGATGGGCACCTGGAGGTATTCACCGGATTCCGGGTGCAGCATTCCATCGCGCGCGGCCCGGCGAAGGGCGGCATCCGGTACGCCCCCGACGTCACCCTCGACGAAGTGCGGGCGCTGGCCAGTTGGATGACGTGGAAGTGCGCGGTCGTCAACATTCCCTTCGGCGGGGCCAAGGGCGGGGTGATTTGCGATCCGCACAAGATGTCGATGGGCGAAGTCGAGCGCATGACGCGGCGCTACACCGCCGAACTGATCGAATTCATCGGTCCCGAGAAAGATGTGCCCGCACCCGACGTCAACACCAACGAACAAATCATGGCATGGATGATGGATACGTATTCCATGCACATGCGGCAGACCGTGACCGCCGTCGTAACCGGCAAGCCGATCAACATTGGCGGATCCCGCGGGCGCCGCGAGGCGACCGGGCGCGGCGTGATGATCGTCTGCGATGAAGCCTGCAAGAAGCTGGGTATCGATCCGCAGCGCGCACGCGTGATCGTGCAGGGATTCGGCAACGTGGGGTCGAACGCGGCTCAGCTGATGCACGAAGCCGGCTACCAGGTGATCGGCATCGCAGAAGTCGGCGGGGGCTTGTACAACAAGAATGGTATCGACATCAAGGCGCTGGTCGAATACCGCCAGAAGAATGGCACGGTGCACGGATTCCCGGGAGCGGACAAGGCCGATGCGGCCGAACTGCTCACCACCGAGTGCGAGATTCTGATTCCGGCAGCGACCGAGAACGTGATCACCAGCCGCAATGTCGACCGGGTAAAGTGCCGCATTCTGGCGGAGGGCGCGAACGGACCGACCACTTCGGCCGCCGACGATGTGCTGACCGACAAGAAAGTGTTCGTGATCCCCGACATTCTGGCCAATGCAGGCGGCGTGACCACTTCGTACTTCGAGTGGGTGCAGGACCGCCAGGGATACTTCTGGAAAGAATCGGTGGTGAACGACCAGCTGGAAACGATTATGAAGTCGTCGTTCGAGGATGTGGTGCGCTATGCGGAGACTCATCACGTGAACAATCGGATTGCCGCTTACATGCTGGCCATTGATCGCGTGGCCTATACGATCCGGCAGAGAGGGATTTACGCGTAAACCAAAATCCCCGCTCCAACATCGCAAGGGACGTACGAATGGGGCGTTTTCGGGTTCTTAGGAGCAGATTATGAAGAAATTTTGGATGATGATGGCGGTCCTGGTGGTTGCGGTCGTGATTATGCCGCGCAGCTTCGCGCAGACGAAGAAGGCCGAGCAGGCCGGAAGCGTTCCGGAGGCCAATGCGCAGTCGACGGTGGGTCAGGCCGAGCAGACGGCAAAGTCGGCCGTGCAAAAGCTGGACATCAATACGGCGAGCGTCGATCAATTGAAAGAGTTGCCGGGGATTGGCGAGGCGTATTCCAAGAAGATTGTCGATGGGCGTCCTTACCGGACCAAGCTGGACTTGGTTCACAAGAAAATCATTCCTCAGGCGACTTACGACAAGATCAAGGACATGATCATCGCCAAGCAGCCGAAGGCGGACAAGATGGCTCCGTCAACGAAATAGAATTTCCACCGCAGCGGACCGCAGGAACACAGGGAACGCCCGTCCCAGCGCATCTTTGGTCCAGTTTTTCGTGCATTGCGTTCCCACTTACGCTGGAGGATAATCGAGTTGTCGCCGGCTCGCCTCCGGCGCGGTCCCGTAGTGTGAACCTGCCCAACTCCATCACGCTGATCCGTATTGCCAGCATTCCCTTGCTGATGTGGATTCTCTCCAGCGTCCGCTTCACCAGCGCGAACGGCGAACGAGAACTGCTGGCTTCCCTGGTGTTCATCGCGGCGGCAATGACTGACGGCATCGACGGCTACCTCGCCCGAAAGCGCGGACAGGTCACGACCATGGGGATTCTGCTCGATCCCCTCGCCGACAAGTTGCTGATAGCGGCGGCGTTCGTCACCCTGGTGCAGTTGAATCCCAGCCTGGTTCCGGCGTGGATCGCGGTCGTGGTGATCGGGCGCGAGTTCCTGGTGAGCGGCCTTCGCGGCATCGCGGCGTCTGAAGGATTCACGATCGAGGCCAGTGACCTGGGCAAGCTGAAGATGGTGGTCCAGATTGTCGCGGTGGTGGCGGTGATCCTGGATCATCGCTGGAAAGAGGTCCCGGTGTACGGGCATTACTTCTTCCCCATTCACTGGATCGCGTATCTGGCGATCTGGTTCACGGTGTGCGTCTCGCTGGTATCGGCCATCGATTACTTTGCGGCCTTCTGGACGAAGATCGACCGCCATGTGGTCAAGCGCCGCCGCAGAGCGTTCATCCTGAGCCGGCGGAGAAAGCCGATTCCGGCCCCGCCACAGGCAGACGGCGATGTCGCTACCTCGACCTAGCTCGACTGCATTGGAATCTGCAGCGTCCACTCACGGGGAGTACTCGCCGGAAGAAAGAGCGCTGCTGCTGCGGCTGGCGCACGATTCCATTCTCGCCGCGCTGGAACATCGCGAAATTTCTTTAGAAGCGCCCACTCCACATCTCGCCGAACCTCGCGGCGCCTTTACTTCCCTTTATCTGCATGGCGGGTTGCGCGGGTGCGTGGGATACGTGCTACCGGTGAGCTCGGTGTATCGCGCGGTGGCGGATACGGCGCGTGCGGCCGCCTTCGACGACTCGCGGTTTTCTCCGGTCACCATCGCGGAAGCACCGGAATTGAAGATCGAGTTGAGCATCCTGTCGCCCCCGCAGGCTATCTCGCCCGATGCTGTGGAAGTGGGACGCCACGGGTTGTTGATCAGTATGCACGGCTATCGCGGACTGTTGCTGCCCCAAGTACCGGTGGAGCATCATTGGGACCGCGTGACGTTCCTGGAGCAAACCTGCCGCAAAGCAGGTCTGCCGCGCGATGCCTGGCAAAAAGGCGCGACCATCGAGGCATTCACCGCGGAAGTGTTTGGAGAAAAGCAGGCAGAGTTGGGTTAGCGATTGGTAGGCAAGAGACGGATCTTGAGGACGCTCCCGTAATGAGTGAAGTCGTGATCGGTGGTGAAGATTTCCCAATCGTGACGAAGTGCGATCGCGCAAACCAGCATATCTGCTGGAGCCGTGGAAATGCCTGCCCGGCGGCATTGATTGGCGGCGCGCGCCGCTTCCTCGTAGTCCACAGTGGCCACCGGGGTATCGGGAAAATCTCGAAGGAAGTCGCGAAGCCTTCGGAACTGGGCTTCTTCCCTCAAACCCGAAAGCAACTCCTGGCGCACCGAGCCAAGCAACTCCACACGGCCCTCATCGATAATCTGGTGTAACGACCGCGTAAGATGGCGCTCTGCTGGAGCTAAATCTGCGGCTTTGCGTCGCAATGCCAGCGACCAGACTGGCGTGTCCACCAAGATCATCCGAGGCGCTTTCTGCGGCGCTCCGCCTTGTAGTCGTAACTTGGGTCGAAATCGAAAGTCCCAAAAGCGGCCAGAATCCTTCGCTGCCTGTGCCGCCGAATGTATTCCTCCAGCGCAGTCGTCACGGCTTCCTTCTTGGTGCGGTGGCCGCCCGTCTTCCGGGCTTCTTCGATGAGCCGATCGTCGATTGCCAAATTGGTAGCCATGTGTAGATTGTTACACATTCGAATGTGTGAAACAACTGCCAAGCAAAACCGGGGACGGTTTCCCGTCCCCGGTCTGGGACTTGCTGAGCGGAGAACTAGTTCAGCTGATCGAGTTCAACTCCATCGCCCGCGTGAACGACGTCAGGCGCGAAGACGATCATGCCGGTCGCGGTGGTGTCGGTGACCCCGATGATGACGATCTCGCCCACGGCTCGACGAGGCAGGTCTGCTACGTGAATGACCGGACCATTGCCTTTGGTAAACATGTGCGGGTCAAACGAGGGCATTTTCTTTTGCGTATCCTCTGACATGGCCGCTTTGAAAGAGAGCGAGTCAACAGGATCTCTCAGGTCGCTGTCGTAGTTGCGGATAGCGCGGAAATAATCGCCGATCTTCACACCCTGGTTGGCGCCAACATTCAGATAGACTTTGTGTCCGGTGCCAAGTTCTGAATCGAAGTCCTTGGCCATCACGATGCGCCCGGAAACTTTGTTGCTGGCGGGCAGAAAGCGATCGAACGTCACCGGGGCATGGAAGGGCACAACCTGTTTTTCGGCGAACGGAATGGCGGTGTCGCCGGGGTTCACGCCGTCACAGGAGTATTCGACTTTGGCAATGGCATCCTTGCTGCGCATGTCCACGATCCGGACGCGGCCCACTTCTTCGTAAGGCTGCCCCGTCTGCTTCAACAGCTTGGCCTGCCCGGGGAACATTTCGTATTCGTTCACGTCGCGCAATTGACGCACAATCTCGTATTCGGCGCCCAGCGTGAAGCCGCTGCCGCGGAGATAGATCACGTCGCCACGCACGAACTTGGTGGTGGTGGGGGTCTCAAGGCCGCCCGTCACGAAGTTGGCATCTGGCAGGATGTGCTTGCTGATGAAGCCCGCACAATAAAGATCGGAATAGGTGGGCGTCGTGACCCGCTCTCCGGGGAACGTCGCCGTAGTCGGAACAACCCCCTGCGGGGCCTCCGGAGCAGCGTTGTCGCCGGCATTCTGCGCCCAAGCCGCAGTCGCAAGCACCAATACTAACAATCCTGTTTTCTTCATGTTACCTCCGGCAAGCGGCCGCCAAAGCGGCTCTTGCCCACAGTTAAATGCCAGAAAAGAAAGGCTTCAGCCGGAAGGTAACAAGCGGGTGGGGGTGGGTCAAGGTTACGAGGGTGTGGCATACCCTGGAGCAGAGAATTTTCGAAGCGAGCATAATCCCTTGTTGCATAAATAGTTGCATAAATAATTGAGTGCCTGTAATAATTCGCCGTTCCTTCCGCTGCGCCCTGAGGCAGCGGTTTCATGATGAATACTGCTCCCCCCTATGCGCCGCGTTTGCTGCCTTTGAGACTGCCGCGAGTCTGCGTGGCGGTGATCGGCTCAGATCCCAACGAAATGGCCGACAAGGCCGAGGCGCTGGTGCGGGATAACTCCTTTCTGGAGTTCAGGTTGGACTACCTCTCCAAGCCTGGGCTGGCCATCGCTCGCATCAAGCGGTTCTTTGAGACCCATCCGGGGACGGTGGTCATTGCGACCTGCCGGAGGGTGGCTAGCGGCGGCAAGTTCCGCGGTTCCATTGCCTCGCAGCTCGATATTCTCGCCAAAGCGGCCGACGCCGGCTGCCAGCTGATCGATGTGGAATTGCAGAGCGCCAGCAAGTGCAAGCCGGAGCAGTTGCGGAAACTGCGCTCTCGAGGCGCGCTGATCCTTTCCTTCCACGACTTCCGCGCCACCAAGAAACTGGAACAGACGCTGGAGAAGATGCTCCAGTATCCCGCGGATTTTTACAAGGTGGTCAGCACCGCGACCACCCTTTCTGACAATGTCAGCATGATCAAGTTCCTGTCCCGCGAAAGCGACCGGCATTCGCTGATCGGAATGTGCATGGGCGAACAAGGCATCATCAGCCGCGTGCTGGGGGTGCGGGCCGGTAGCGTGTTCACGTTCGCGTCGGCGGCTCCTGGGGAGGAAACCGCGCCGGGACAGGTGACCGCGCAGGAGTTGCGCAACGTTTACCGCATCGAGCAGGTGGATGTCGCGACCCGGGTCTATGGCGTGGCGGGCGATCCGATCGCGCACTCGCTCTCACCGGCGATTATGAATGCCGCGTTCCGGCGGGAGAACGTCAATGGCGTCTACCTGGCGCTGCACGCCAAGACGCTCAAAGATCTCCTGACCTGCGTGCGCGAGATCCCAATCCACGGAATCAGCGTCACCATGCCGTACAAGGAAGCGATCCTGCCGCATCTCGACAATGCCGACTCCCACACCAATAAGGTCGGAGCTTGCAATACTGTAGTCCGGGCGCAGGACGGCAAGCTGTACGGATTCAACACCGACACGACTGGAATCATTCGCCCGTTGGAGCGGCGGCTGACCACGCTGGAAGGTGCGCGAATCCTGGTCATTGGGGCGGGCGGCGCGGCGCGGGCCGCGGTGTTTGCCCTGAAAGAGAGAGGGTCAGAGGTTTACATCATGAACCGCAGCATGGCACCAGCGAAGAAGCTGGCGCATCAGGCCAGGGCGCGGATCATCAAGCGTCCAGACCTGAAGAAGCTGGCATTCGATGTCATCATCAACGCCACTCCGGTCGGCATGGGCAACAGCCGCGAATCGCCCCTGCAGGATAAAGAGATCAATGCGCGTTACGTGTTTGACATGATTTACGATCCGCCGGAGACCAAGCTCACCAAGATGGCCCGCGAGCGGGGCGCGCAAATTATCCCCGGCATTGAGATGTTCGTACACCAGGCGGCGCGCCAGTTCGAGATCTGGACGGGCAAGCCCGCTCCCTGGGACGAGATGCTGCGCGTGGTTCTCCTGACCCAGCAGGAGCGCGCCAAGCAGTCGGCCGCCGGAAAATAAAGACGCTGAAGGTTTGCAGTTTCGCGATCCCCGAAAAGCCTAAGTCCTTTTGTCCCTTTGTTCCTCTCTTCGTTTCGCCAAGGTGAAAATTGTTTCACGCTATCCTCGGAAAAGCGCCAATGCTATATTCGCTGCGGTCTGAAGTCAGCCAGGAGGTTCCGCATGACCGCGCGCGCCCTGCAATATCTTTCTCTCTTTCTCTGTTTCCTCGCGGTCTGCGCATCCCGCGGCGTCGCCCAAGGAAGCTATACTCAGCTTGACTTCCCCTCGGCCCTGATGACGCAGGCCAATGGCATTAACCGGGCCGGGGCGATCGTGGGCACCTATACCGACACCGCCGGAGGCCACGGATTTCTGCTGCAGAACGGCGTCTATAGCACACTCGATTATCCCGGCGCGCAGTACTCTTATGCGCAGGGCATCAACGATAACGGCCAGATCGTCGGCCTGGCGGAACCGGTCGGATATCTGTTTGACCTGAACAGCCAGTCCTTCACTTCGATTCAGTATCCGGGCGCGTTGTACAGTTACCCGGTCGCCATCAACAACGCGGGAACGACAGCCGGATATTTCCAGACTACTCATTTGATCTACCAGGGATTTGAGTTGGCGAATCTCGCCTACACCGAAATCCGCCCGCCGCATTCGACCGCCACGTTCGTCACTGGAATCGATACCGCTGGAGATGTGTTTGGCTACGCCCAAATCAACGGCAGCTACTCGAACTTCGTATTCCGCCAGGGCAAATTCCGTACGATCACCATACCTGCCAGCGCTGCCTTTGTGCTTGGAACCAATCCGGCCGGAACCGCGCTGGTCGGCTACTACCAGGCACTCACCGGAATCGTAGGCTTCGCGTATCACAATGGAGTGCTCCATACACTTTCCTTTCCGGGAGCGATCACCACGATTGCCTCCGGGATCAGCGCGACCGGCGAGGTCGTCGGCTACTTCATCGACAGCAAGTACGGAACCCATGGCTTCGTCTGGAAACCCTGAACGATTATTGCTGTGATCCTGAGCGAACGCTTTTCCTGTCATCCTGCTTTCCCTGTCTCCTGAGCGAAGCGAAGGATCCCTGTTGCCACAATCCCACCACGATGATTCAGGGGAGTTCTCCCGACTGACCGCAGCCGAAAGAGCTTGCATTAGCCATTGTCAGTCTCCCTCTGGAAGGTGTTTACTTTGTGGTACTGGGCCCCCCCCCCTCCCCCCGAATCTTTGGAGTCAACGGGTTAGCAGGAAATTCCCGGCAAAATCCGCTGGTCAAAGGACTTAGATATCAAAATCCGTAAAACAAAGGACTTAGGACCGAACCAGTTCGCGGGTAGCGATTGTTGGGCCCTGGCCATGATCCTGTCGTCGTCATTTTTATTTGTACCCGTTTTGCAGCCAACGCTCCGCCCGGCCCACTCCTGTGAAGACGAGGAGCAGGCCGTTTTCCCGCGATTGATTTTCAAAGAACTGAATTTGTCTGGAGTGTTGGCTCCAAAACGAAGCCCCCATCGGACTCTGGGTCCGTGGAGGCTAGCCGCACGACGCAGCTAGGTTAAGCTCTCACAAATGGGGGGAGAAGTCAGTGAGGAGAATCACGCTGGAGGGTGATGGGGAGCACTAGAGAACACGAGTATGTCGTAGGGGACATCGGAAATTGAGGTTCGTTACGACTGTCCTCCGAATTTCTCATGGTGCGGTGACTGCAGGCTCTAGAATCCTGCAAACAGTTGTAAGACTTTGGCTGAAGGATAGGCTTCACAGTGGTTCATTTCGTGGGTGAGTAGAACTTCCTCAACAGCAAGGGGATCATCGCGCAAACCGGAATACGTAGCTATGAGGTCTGGATTTGAATCGCCGAGAATTGCCTTTGCGGGTGCCAAATAAAAGAAAACCGAAGCGCTGCCTAGAAAGGGCTCGATGTAGGTTCCAAATTTCTTGGGAAACAAGTGTGAGTATCTGCTGACAAGCCAGCGCTTTCCGCCCGGCCACTTGAGAAATGGCTTCATCTCGAAACGGAGGAGTTTACACCTTCCAGCCAGTTCCAAAACAGCTTTCTAGGGACTGTACGGAAATCCGGAAACCGTGGCTTGTTCGCCCGGAGGGGGTGGGGGCCCGGCCTTTCGGCCCGTCCCGGTTTCGGGGTGCCCCGTCCTGCTCGCGTTTTGTGCGAGAGGGCGGGGAGGTTGACTTGCTCCCCCATTCCTATTTCGGCAAAAGAACTTAAGCTGGAGTCGGCGCGTCACATCCCGGCGGCTGATCTCGCACTACAATCGGTCCATGCCGTGGGGACTCCATCGTTTCCAACAAGCCGGGTGCCTGCATTTTATTACTTTCAGCTGTCATCATCGCGAGCCACTGCTGGCGGAACCACAGTCGCGCACCATCTTCGAGCAAAGTTT
>DATGFC010000074.1:0-79001 GCA_035309485.1 Candidatus Sulfotelmatobacter sp. | reverse complement strand
AATAATCAACAAGGGTGAGGTCAGGCAGGATGGTTTCACCCGGCACATAACCATTGACCTCATCCATTTGGTGCTCTGCGAGGTCACGTGCGGCCTTGCGGCTCACATCCCCATCGCAGAGCCTCTTGGATTTCTGCACCCGGCTCGGCAGAGGCTTGTTGCTGAGGTCACATTTGCCTCTGATCTTTTCCTTCTCATCGGTAGTCAGATCGTTGTATGCTACCCAATAGCGAACATGCCAACCACCGAAAGACTTGTAGAGATAACCAACCTGTTCACGCTTCCCCATGCGTGCAGGATGTCATTGTGCAATGAATCGTGCAATGGTACTTTGGTGCGTTGGCCTGTTGGTTACCACTCAAGTTGTTTAGATTGAACGGTTTGGAGAGGTGGCAGAGTGGCCGAATGCGGCGGTTTGCTAAACCGTTGTACGGGCTAACACCTGTACCGAGGGTTCGAATCCCTCCCTCTCCGCCAGACCTTTTGTTATCAATTAGTTGTATGCTGGTGATACCTCCACTGATTCCGAGTTCAATGGAAAGCACGATGCGTTATCTCAAGCCTTCCCGCAGTCAGCAGGTGCGAGCGAAGGTGAACCAGATTTTCGCTTAAAGATGTTTGGTTTGGCGTCGCGCCGACGTACCTTTAATTAGCCTCCCAATCGCCGGGACAATTAACTATTTTGGAAACGGCAAAGGAGACGGTATTTTCATCCTCGTGCTCGCTACCGCCTAGATGATTCTGGCGCTAACACGCGTTTACGAAGGGCTCTGGCTCAGTGGAACTGGCTCGCTCGCAGTACTCACCTTTACATTCGTGAATTTCGAGGTCATGAGACAACACATGACTTCAATGATGGACAAGGACCTCGCCGGTAATCCTTTTGCAGGGCTCGCCGATTGGCCCTCGATTCTGTCCAAATTCAGTGGGGATGGGCGCTGCTGTTTGTTGGTGTGGTAATGATTTTGACGAGCGCGGCGTTGAAGGATGAACGCCATTCAGCAAGCCCTGGCTTTCCCATGTACTTCAAGGTTCTTGCCGTCCTGTTAGATTGTGACGGTTGCTGTTGGGACGTGGGGAGCAGACCAGATCAGCGACCATCATTCTAAGTCGAAGCAGACCACGGAAGCAGGGATGGACTCGGCACCCGGCAATTCATCCGAGAGAACGTCCCCGGAAGTATCTCAGTTCCTGTCAAACATCGAACTATCTCAGGTGAAAGGTGGTATGGCAAAAGGCACTCTGTCGTGCTACGAACATGAATGCCCTGCTGTATGGAGAAAAATCAAAAATAATGGTGATCGCGTAGTTTCACGGGTGATCGTGACCCGCTTATTTTCCGGACAGTACTGGCAAAGTCATTTATGAAAGAGAGTATCCTGCATTTCGGTTGGTGGCTTTATGAGCACTGATTCGCCGCTTCGCCCGGGGTATGTCAAAGAGTTCGGTTATGTTGTGAAAGATTGTCCAAGTGAATGCGTGCCAGAGCGTGTCCGGGTTAGCGTTACGGATTGGAGTTCGCAGTTAACGGAAGTCCCCCACCGTTGCGCAAGAGCTTACCTGTTGAGGTCACTGAGCTAATGATTCCATAAACAATGTCGGCTCCCAGGCCCGAGTAAACTTTGGAATCGCTAACCAGTTGCATGGGCGAGTAATGGGTCAGTTTGGTTTCTTACGCCGCTCCATGTACCTGTTCAAGCCACAATCTTTGGCTTGGGAAAAGACTCTTTCGCGTGGGGGTGAAGCGGCAGATCGCTAATGTCTTCTCTCTGGCCCGGAAGAACCTCCCGAAGCGCCCACTCGATTCGTTCCATGGCAGCTCGAAGATCTTCTGCGGGCTCTTGATTCGGGCTTGAGGCAACAAAGGAAATCACCTGAAGAGAGTTGCGGACATGGTGATTCATGAGCCGTATCACTTCCAGTTTTCTGATTATGTTCTGCCGTTGCCGCCGCTCGTAAAGAAGCACCAAAAGACCAACCCCGACTCCAATGAGCGCATCTGCGATGATTGCGACAAACAGTCGCTCCGCGTGCTGGTGCATCCAAAGATCAGACAGACTTCCAAGGCAGAAGATGCCAAAGCCCACAAGGAGGCTCCGCAGAGGAGCAACCCAACGCGAACCTATACCGAGGGTGACCATCGAGGTATTTTGCCACCCTGCTTAGCTACTGGTCCAAGATAAAAAACAATCCCTACCTGCCGGCCTCTTACCGCAAAGGGAGAGCGATGTGCCGAGGCTAGACGGGTCTTGGTAGCGCGACAGGCACCAGTTGAAGTCGCTTGTCGGAAGCTTGGTGGGTTTCCTCGCGGTTTGTGGAATGGTGTGATGCGTCACGTCGGCTAGTGATTGAGTGCACATCGCAACGGGGTGGCGCCAGTCATCCTTAAATACTGGGACAGTAGGCTTCTCTCTCGGCACGAGGCCTCACAACAGTTCCCGCATAGTTTCGCCGCACTTCGATCCAGGGAGTGTCGAAGGCAGGATTCATGAACATCGCTGAGCTTTTCATCAAACGTCCAGTCATGACCACGTTGGTCATGATGGCCATCCTGCTCTTTGGCTGGATCGGCTACGTTCAGCTCCCCGTCAGCGATCTTCCCAACGTCGATTTCCCCACCATCGTTGTCAGTGCCGGACTGCCGGGCGCGAGTCCGACGACGATGTCCACCGCGGTCGCGATGCCGCTGGAGCGTGAATTCTCCACGATTGCCGGAGTGGATTCGATGACCTCCGTCAGTTCGCGGGGTTCAACCACTATCACGCTGCAGTTCAGCTTGACCCGCAGCATTGATGCTGCCGCGCTGGACGTGCAGACCATGATTGCTAAGGCAGGGCATGATCTGCCACGCGACCTGCCCGCGCCGCCCTCACTGCGGAAAGTGAATCCCGCCGATCAGCCAGTTCTGTATCTATCTTTGAGCTCTTCTACGCTGCGGCTTTCGCAAGTGAACGAGTATGCAGACACGATCCTCGCGCAACAAATCTCGACCATCAACGGTGTGGCCCAGGTTGACATTTATGGAGCACAGAAATATGCCGTGCGAGTCCAGCTCAATCCACTTGCGCTAGCGGCACGCCGCATTGGCATCGACGAGGTCACGAACGCGATTGCTGCGGGAAATACCAACCAGCCTGTGGGCGTTCTCTACGGCAACGACGAATCCGTCACCGTCGAAACGAATGGACAGCTCATGGAGGCCGCCGATTACGAACCGCTGATCGTCGCCTATCGCAACGGCGCACCCGTCAGGCTTTCAGAACTGGGCAAGGTGATCGACGGGGTAGAGAACGATAAAGTCGCGGCCTGGATCAACACTCCTGATGCCAGCACCCGTTCGATCACACTGGCTATATTGCGGCAGCCCGGCACGAATACAGTCGAGGTCGTCAACTCCATACGTTCGATGCTGCCCAAATTCCGCGAGCAGATTCCACCATCGGTAAGTCTTGAGATTCTTTTCGACCGCTCCGAATCGATCCGTGCTTCCGTGAACGAGGTGAAATTCACGCTGAAGCTGACGGTCATGCTGGTTGTACTGGTGATTTTCCTGTTCCTACGCAACCTGTCGGCGACGGTGATTCCCAGCCTGGCGCTCCCGATGTCGATCGTCGGTACGTTCGCGGTGATGTACCTGGCGGGATTCAATCTCGACAACATGTCGATGATGGCATTGACACTCTCCGTCGGATTTGTGGTCGATGATGCCATCGTGATGCTGGAAAACATTGTGCGCCACATGGGGCGAGGCGAGACCCCTCTGCATGCGTCGCTCATCGGAGCGCGCGAGATTGGATTCACGATCGTGTCCATGACGCTGTCGCTGGCAGCCGTATTCATTCCCGTGCTCTTTATGGGCGGCATTCTGGGTCGCCTGTTGCACGAGTTCGCCGTGACGATCACCGCGGCCATTCTGGTTTCCGGCGTAGTCTCGCTAAGTCTTACCCCCATGCTGGCCAGTCGCTTCCTGCGTCCGCCGCGCACCATGCGTCATGGGATCTTCCATCTAGCTTGCGAGCGGTTCTTCAACGGAATGCTCAGTGTCTATGACCGCACTCTAAGAGGAGTGATGCGGCATCGCTTCGCCACGCTTATGCTTTCTGTCCTGATCCTGGCGGCAACCCTATACATGTTTTATGTCATCCCGAAAGGCTTTCTGCCCAGCGAGGACACCGGCCAGATGATCGTGATGACAGAGGGCTCGCAAGGCATCGGCTTTGACTCGCTGGTCCGACATCAGCAGATGCTCACCGGAATTGTGAGAAAAAGTCCGTACGTGGAGCGGTTTATGTCCGCGGCCGGAACCGGAACGGGCAACATGGGTCGCATGATGATACGCCTGCGTCCACGCGATCAGCGACCGCACGTAGATGAGGTGATCCAGGAACTGCGCGGTCCCTTGAACGGCGTCCCCGGCATCCGGGCATTTCCACAAAACCCGCCGCCCATCCGCATCGGCGGAATGATGACAAAGAGCCAGTATCAGTTCACGCTGCAGTCGCCAGACACGAAGCAGCTGTATGAAAGCGCTCAGCAGTTGGAGGACAAGCTACAAGAACTGCCCGCCCTGCAAGACGTAACTAGCGACCTGCAACTCAAGAATCCACAACTAAAAGTGCAGATCTCCCGCGACCGCGCTGCGGCACTAGGAATCACGGCGGCCCAGGTTGACGATGCGCTGAACAGCTCTTACGGCGCACGCCAGGTCTCCACCATCTACGCGCCTAACAATGCTTACAGAGTCATCGTCGAACTCGCGGACGAATATCAGATGGATCCTGATGCCCTGTCCAAGTTATACGTGCGAGCCGATAATGGCGCGCTGGTGCCGCTGAACGTACTGGCCAATTTCACCCGCACCACCGGCCCGCTGACGGTCAATCACTTGGGACAGTTGCCATCAGTGACAATCTCGTTCAATCCCAAGCCGGGCGTCGCACTCGGTGAGGCGGTGGAGCAGGTAAGCAACATTGCCCGCAAAACGTTGCCCGGTTCCGTCACAACAAGCTTCCAGGGAACGGCACAGGCCTTTCAGTCCTCCGTCCGAGGTTTGGGTCTCCTTTTAGTGGCGGCGATTTTGGTGATCTACATTGTTCTCGGAATCCTCTACGAAAGCTTCATCCACCCGCTCACCATCTTGTCCGGCCTACCCTCAGCAGGGTTCGGAGCGCTTCTCACTCTGATGCTGTTCAAAATGGAGCTGGACGTCTACGCGTTTGTCGGTGTGATCATGCTAGTCGGGATCGTGAAGAAGAACGCCATTATGATGATCGACTTTGCCCTGGATGCGCAGCGCAAAGAAGGCAAGAGCGCCGAAGATGCCATCTACAGCGGGTGCCTCATCCGCTTTCGGCCCATCATGATGACCACGATGGCTGCGCTCATGGGAACATTGCCGATCGCACTCGGTATGGGAGCCGGTTCAGAATCGCGCCGCCCCTTGGGAGTAGCCGTCGTCGGAGGCCTGGTGTTCTCGCAGTTGATGACCCTCTATATCACGCCCGTAGTGTATACGTACCTGGAATCGGTGCAGCAATGGACGCGTAAACGCTTCCACACTGGACGGATCACGATAGAAGAAGTGGAGCACGAGGAAGCCGAACTAGTCGGCATGAAGCGCTAACGAACGCTGCAGGAAGCGAATAAGAGCTGCCCAGCAGAACGGCTCGGAGTTACAGGATGAAAGCATCAAGCCCTGCGAACGGCGCGATATCTTTGAAAAGCGTCCTCTTCGCTACGGATTTCTCAAACGCGTCGATACAAGCCTTACCGTACGCCAAAGCTATTGCACAGCGGTTCAATGCCAAATTGTTTACAGGTCACGTCGTACCCCCTGAGGACTATCCTTCTGGGCTGAATTCAGGTGAAGAGGCAGCCCAACTGGCTTCTCGTGAAGCTGAGCTAAAAATAAACGATCTCCTGAACTCTGCTCTTTGCCTCGATCTCTCCTGCGTGGGCTTGGTTGGTACTGGCGACATCTGGGTCGGCTTGAGCGACTTCATTCGGAAATACTCCATCGACCTACTGGTCATGGGAACGGTTGGGCGCACGGGACTTAGAAAGTTCCTCCTTGGCTCGATCGCAGAAGAGGCCATTCGGGAATCGCGATGTCCTGTGTTGACGGTGGGTCCAGAAAGCCGCAGGGCGGAAGACATTGAATTTTGCCAGATCCTCTACGCAACTGATTTTTCCGCTGATTCCCTCGTGGCTCTACCATACGTTTTTGCGTTCGCAAAGAACTATGGTTCCCGTCTGATTCTGGTTCACGGGTTTGAAGGTCTTACAGAGTCGCCCTATCTCCACCGCCAAATGGCCAAGGTTCGTTTGCGCGAACTGGTTTTTAATCAAGCTGATTTCGTGGCAGAGCCAGAGATTATCGTCGAGATGGGATCGCCGGCGGAAGTCGTTTTAAAGGCGGCTCACGATGTCACATCGGATCTGATCATCATCGGGGCACATGGCGCCGGAGGGTTACCTCGTGTTGCCAGCCATTTCGGGTCGGTCGCGCACAAGATTGTGTGCCGAGCAGTTTGCCCAGTGCTGACAGTACGGCCGTTGACTCACGGATAGGCGCCAAAGAAATGTTCCTAATTGGCCTTCTGTTCTGGTACAAGGATTTCACGTCGCGAGCGGTCAGGTAGAAGGTCGAGAGCGCAGATGGCCTGAGAATAGGGGCCGCATCTTTATGGAGAGAGGGCAGCTAACGACCACGTTCTTGTTGGCGCTGGCCGCGATCGCCCTTTACTTCTGTTACCTCATCGCCAGACCTTTTCTCAATCCTGTCTTCCTGGCGGTAATGATCGCAATTGTGTTCCAGCCGGTTCACACACGCATCCAGGCGCGCGTCCGCAGTCGGAATAGGGCGGCTCTCATCTCAATATTTCTGGTCTTATTTCTCGTGGTTGTCCCAGCCGTCGGACTGGGAGTTGTCGTGAGTCAGGAGATCAGGGGACTGTACATGTTGTTAAACGAAAGGAGCGCTGAGCAGGGAGGCTGGAATCCTTACGTCATGCATGCGATGGAACGCCTGCTGAACTGGGCCGGGAAGTACATCGATCTTTCGGCGCTTGACTTGCGCGACGCACTATTGCGCTGGCTCGAACAGATCAGCCGAACCTTACTTTCCTGGGGAGCTCAAGTCGTCAGCAACACCATTTCTTTCTTCGTCGAGGTGGTGGTTGCACTGTTCACGCTGTTCTTTCTCTTTCGCGAAGGCGGATCGATGAAAGAACGCGTCGTGGCCATCGTCCCTCTGAGGTCCGGCCAAGTGGAACGTCTTTTTACAGGAGTCGGTGACTCGATTGTGGCCAATGTTTACGGCTGCCTTGCCGTGGGTGTAGCCCAGGGATCTCTTACGAGTCTGGCCTTCTGGGTGCTGGGTCTGCCTTCCCCCATTCTCTGGGGAGTAGTGACCGGCCTATTTTCATTAATCCCGATCATTGGATCGGCGGCAGTTTGGCTGCCGGCGGCAATCATTCTGGTGGCCAGCGGACACTGGTGGAAAGGTCTGATCTTGCTGGTTTGGGGAATTGCGATAATCGGGCAAATCGACAGCTTGATCCGGCCCTATGTAATCAGCGAGCGAGTAAAGCTGCACACTTTGCTGGTTTTCTTCGCCCTGATGGGGGGGGTGAAAGCTTTCGGTGTCATGGGGCTTTTCATCGGACCGGTCGTTTTGTCAGTGACCCTGGTATTGCTTGAGATGTTGCAGGAGTCGAATCTGGATCACCTAGTGACCGACCGTGTACCGGCCTCACGTGTCCGGAGCGAGGAAAGTTAGGCGGCCTGCATTGGAAAACGCTCAAGCACTGCGCACGATCGGACGGTGCCCGAGAATCTTCAGGGCTTCGAACCACATCACACTGAACACTCCCGCCACGAAACAGAGGACAAGATCTGCGCCATGAAGTCTGGAGAAACGGAATAAATCACGCGCAAATGGGACATAGAGCACAAGGGCCAGGACTCCCAGAGCTCCCCCAATTACCCACCAAAGTGCCGGATTAGGAGAGCGCAGGGTAGCCACGATAACCCGCGTCCACGAGCGGTTCGCGAGGATCAAAGCGAGATTTGCGATTACAAATGTGGTAAAGGTCAATGCCCGCGTGTTGGTTTCGGGTTCGCCCCGCACGTGCGCGATCACGAATACCGCCGCCGCAATGAGGAAAACACTGATTCCTTGCAGCAAACTCAAAAGCAAAGTGCGGCGATCGAATAATGGTTGTTGCGGATCACGAGGCGGGCGGGTCATCACGTTCGCTTCCTCCGGTTCGGCCTCAAAAGCTACGGAGCAAGCCGGATCAATAATCAGCTCGAGGAAGACAACATGTAGTGGCAGCAATACCAGCGGCCACTTCAGCAGAACGGGAATCAGGGCTAAACCAGCAATCGGCACATGAATGGCCAACACGTACGACATGGCTTTTTTGAGGTTGTCAAAGATCCTGCGGCCGAGACGAATGGCCGCGACAATCGAGGAAAATGCGTCATCCAGCAGAACCAACTGAGCCGCTTCGCGGGCGACGTCGGTTCCACGGCCACCCATGGCAATGCCGATGTGCGCCGATTTGAGAGCAGGGGCATCATTGACTCCATCTCCGGTCATGGCCACGATCTCGCCATTTGATTTCAGTGCTTCCACGAGGCGAAGTTTCTGTTGCGGCACGACACGAGCAAAAATGTTAACCGTTCTCACCACGGATTGGAGTTCGGTGTCGCCCATCTTCTCTAACTCGGGTCCGGTTACGACCTGCTCGCTTGCTTGGAAACCGGCTTGCCGCGCGATGTTCCGTGCTGTTCCGGCAAAGTCGCCAGTGATCATCACGACTCGCACGCCTGCGGTGTAACACTCCCGGAGAGCTGCCGGCACCTCCGGCCGAATCGGATCCGCCAAGCCGACCAGCCCAAGAAAGCGAAACTGGAATTCGTGCGGATCATCTGGCAAGACAGCACCGGGAAATTCAGCGCGAGCAACGCCCAAGATACGCAAGCCCTCCTCCGCCATACCTTCTGCGTTGTTTTTGAGCTGATCCAATTCTGCAGAGGACAAACGGCAGAGTTCGGCGATGGCGGTGGGGGCCCCTTTTGCAGCAACCACGTTAGAGTTGGCATCCGGCGATTGCCAGACGCGCGATACTGCCAGCAGCCTTGGAGAGAGTGGATATTCACGCAGCAGCTTCCAATCCTCGTGCAGGTGCTCGGTATTGCTGAGACAACGCTCGCCCAGCCGCCTGAACGCAATATCCATAGGATCGAAAGGCTTCCGTTGGCTAGCCAGGATGCCGGATTCGACCAATTCGTGGAATGGGTCCGGCAGATCATTCATGGCGTCGTCCACGGTACAGGACTGCCCGGCGGCGAAAAGTTTGTGGACTGTCATCTGGTTCTGGGTGAGGGTGCCAGTCTTGTCGACACAAAGCACCGTGGCCGATCCGAGAGCTTCGATGGCGCTGGAAGAGCGCGTCAGAACGTTTCTGCGCGAAATTCGCCAAGCTCCCAGCGCTAAAAATACTGTGAGCACCACGGGGAACTCCTCGGGCAGGAGCGCCATCGCCATTGTGATCCCGACTAGAATTCCGCTCAGCCAGTTGCCCCGCGTGAGTCCATAGAACACGGCCACCAACGCGCACACAGAGATCCCGGAAGCCGCCATAATCTTGACGACCCGGCTCACTTCTCGCTTCAGGTGGCTCTCTCCGGGTTGCAGGGTGGTGAGGGCTTTCCCGATCTTGCCCAGTTCCGTGCGGACGCCAGTGGCCATCACCTTGCCGACGCCATGTCCCTGCACGACCATCGTTCCTGAAAAGACGGAGTTCGTGTCTTCTCCACCGGGACGGGCGATGTCGGTGCCCGTGCTTCCAGGAGCTTTGCGCACCGGGACTGACTCGCCTGTAAGCAGAGATTCGTCGACCGATAAGCTGACAGCCGAAAGCACCAGAGCGTCGGCCGGGACGCGGTCTCCCTCCTGAAGTACGACTATGTCCCCGCGCACAACCTCGCGCCCTGCGATGCGCTTTTCTTTGCCGTTCCGAACAACCAGCGCCCGCGGACTCGAAAGATCCCTAAGCGCCTCCAAAGCGCGTTCAGTTTTGCGTTGCTGATACAGGCTGATTCCGAGAACTACAAAGATGGAGGCCAGCAGAACCGCAGAATCCTTTAGTTCACCCAATGCCAGATAAATTGCTCCCGCACCCACTAGAAGCAGAAGCATGGGCTCTCGTACGACTTCCCATGCGATTGCGAGCAGTCCCCGGGGCTTGACTGACGGAAGCTCGTTCGGCCCGTCAGACCGCAGGCGACCAGCAACCTCCTCATCAGAGAGACCACCGACGTTACTCGGATCGATATCTGGAAGCATGAAAGTGATGGGCTGTCCAAAGTCAAGCGGCTAAATGTGCCGGTTTAACCCTCGTGCCCAAGTGTCCCTTCGATCCTACCCTTTGATCGTCCCGGACTCTTCCGCTAGGCGCGCAGGATCGATGCAGAAGGCGATCGACTCGCAACCGCCTGATCCCTCCAGGTACGCGTGCCTCGATGATGTCTCCCTGCTTGCGACCGAGAAGGGCGATCCCCAGCGGCGCGAGAACTGAAATCGCGCGCCAGGAGAAATTCGCTTCCTCAGGAAATACCAGCGTATACACCTCCGTCTGTCGGGTCTCGAAATCGAAAACACGGGCGCGGGAATTCATCCTGATAATGTCTCTCGGAACTCGGTCCGGAAGTCGTACCTCTGCGCTTTCGAGCGTTTGATCAAGAAGTTCGAGCTGCTGCTGATCCCGAAAGAGAGAATGCTTGAGTGCCCGAACCAAACGGCTGAGTCTCTCCATATCAGCATCGCTGACAATAGCGAAAGGGCTTTGCATGACGATCTCCTGGCGCTCCTAGTTCTTGCTGAGGCTAAGCGGCCTTCTTTTTCTGAGTTTCAGATTCAACTTTGATCTGACCTTCCTTGTGCAAGGACTTCATACCGAATTGATCTGGAGTTAACCTCTGCTTGTCACTAGCATTGTTTCGGCGGGAGTTGACTTCAAACCACACCAGAAGAGCTACAACGCCGGCGCCCAAGAGCAATACCAAAATCGTTGCTGAGTCCATAAACGATCTCCTTCTATCTAGTCATCGTTAAAATTCTGTAGGTCACCAGTGGTCACCACCGGACAGGACGCGAGAGCTACCACCCTGTGCGCAATGGAGCCAAAACGACTTGCGGTCTGCGCGAACGCTCCCGCTCCGCGCACACCCATTACAATGAAGTCAGCTGAGAAGTCAGCTGCAACGTCAAGAATCCGCTCCGCCACGCTTCCGGTTCCTACGACGACCTCCGGTCGGTAACCCAGTTCGGGTTCGGGAGGGATCAACTCGCGCAAGCGATTCTCGTCCTGTTGAATGGCAAGACGTGTCGAGTCTCTGCGACTTCCTTCCCTGACGTGTACCAACGTGATATGTGCTTCATATTCGCAAGCCAGTGACATCGCGAATTCGACTGCCCGCAGCGAAGCGGGAGAGAAATCCGTGGCGCACACGACGCTATGGAATCCGGCCGAAGCCAGTGTAGTGACGTGCGGCCCGACCGTGAGCACTGGACACGGCGATTCTCGAATTACTTCCTCAGCGACCGAACCGAGCACTACTTTGTCCCATCCGGCCCGGCTAGTGGTACCTACCACAACCAGGTCAGCGGCATGAGTTCGCACAAATTCCATGAGCACCTCGGCTACATCTCCCTCTCCCAAGAGTGCCTCGCTTAGCAGGCCGCGATGTTTTGCCAGGTCCACAATCAGGTTTAGCGAGTAGGTCGAGTAATCCTGGATTTGCTTCAAGATTCGCTCCACTGATTCCGGACGGGCAAGAGCATAGGTGTCCGGGGGTACGACATATGCGGCGCAAAGCTTCGCTCCATACCGACCTGCCAGCGCAAGCGCAAACGGCAAAGCCCGACTGGCCGACACCTCAAAATCAGTGGCGAAGAGAATGTTCCTGAGTGCGATCTGCGGTATCAACTCGAGCGCTTTCATGTCGCACCTTCTCTTTCCCGAGCCGGGCCCCGGGAAACCAACGTCCTCGGGAACCAGCGCCTCTAGTCGTTTTCCACGCGTAGATTGTTGACGACGGAGAACACTCCGGACACGCTATTCGCTTGCATTCCAGCGACCTGCTTCTCCATTGAGCGCGCCACAGTGCCTTCCAGTGTCACGTGTCCATTCTCCACAACGATATGAATCGGAGGAACGGCACGAAACTGATACTGCCAGAGCACGTCGTGCCCGAAGATCTTGCGATAAGTCGCTCTCCGAATACGGTCATCGTTGGGTGAAACGGGCAGCACTCTGATCTGGTTGTCCACTCGCTCAACACCTTCAATTTCTCTCACTGCGCTTTCGGCGTCTGACTTGAGTGTCGGACGGCTTGCTTCACCGAACAGGGTCACGGTGCCATCCGGCGACACTCTGTACAGCAGGTTGTCGAACACGCCGTAGTACGGAAGCATGACTAGTTCGTGGCGTACCTCTTTCATAACGCGGTCAACTCCCTTTGGGCTCAGAGCCGCGCTGCGGATTGATTGCGTGCTATTGTTCGTTGAATTTTGCGCGGTGCAATCGTCTATATAGACCGTAATACTCAGGAATAAGACTGCCATCACCACTGCGGTCTTCATCGCGTCCTCCGAAATGACTCGATTCAGGTCCCTACAGCAACGTTGTTAGATCCATTTCGAGTGGGGCTGTTGTTGCTCATTCGCAATCGGCGCCAACAGCCCAAGCCTCGTTGTTTGTTTCTGCAATCGTCCCGCGTCAAATGCCCGATCCACTATGTGAGGCCTCCAAACTGTCGAGGCGGTCTTCTGCATCGTGGTAATCCAAGATTGTGTCCAGTGTTTGATAAAGTATGCCTGCTTGCCGGGACAAGTCCGCAACCGTCTGCTTGTATTGGGGCCGCAGCGCGTTCTCGCTTCTCACCTGTAGTAGGTTGAGAGCCTCAGTCGTCTCGGCGGCCAAGGCAACCAAGTGTGGCCTTGACCTCTGAATGGCCAATTGCTGTCCTTCACTGCCGTTTGACTTCATTTTCTCCAGTTCCGACAACAACCTACCCATGCTGTTCACATCCTCACGGAGGTTATTCAAGTAATAAGCGTGGGTCCGCCAATTGATCTGATGGTCCTGTGAGAGCGACCGCACCATCTCGGCATCAAGACTGACTTGCGCCGCACGCTGTTCGAACTCTGATAAATGGTCTGCTATGTCTTGCACGTTTGTGGGATCAGGGACGGATTCGTTAGTGTTAGCGCTCAGAGCAACCGGTACGGCGACAATTGCCGCCAGGCACGATGCCAGAACAATGTCCTTGTACCTCATATTTCTTCCTCCTTCTCATTCCCAGTTGGCTACTTTGTAGTCCAGTAAATCCCAGAGTCGTTGCCGGGTTGATTGGGCATTGAATCTGGATAAGACTGCACTCGTGTCTCAGCCGCCTGTACTTCGATTCGAATGCGTCACCTCCCAGTGGAGCACCGCGTCACCGCATGCTTGATGGTGCGCTGCCCTTTCACAGATTTTGCCTCTCGAATTCGCAAGATCTCTGCCATGCATGGGCCGGCTACGTCGGGGTCTACGATTCCCAGCGCGAGAGCGCTTTCCAATAGCTCCATCGAGCTATCTCCGCCCTCAACGAGGAGGGTGTGCGCGAGCACACGAACTTCTGGGTCCCTAGACTTGAGGCCGTCTACTAGATCCCATCCTGCTTCCGGATCGGCCATCTTCCGCCAAAGAACGCCGCAGGCCAGCAAGGAATCCGTGTTCATACAAGGACCTCGTTTCTCAGATGCGCATCTAATCGACCTCATACTCTTAAGCGGCGGCGCCCTCGTTCCGGCCGCCAAGCCGGCGGCACACCCGTTCCACAATCTCTTTGTAGTCGTACTTACAGACGACATCCCGCTCCGCTCGCGCAGCCTGCGCGGTGAACAGGCTGGAAGTTGCCCCCCTCGGCTGCAGGAAGATGCAGGGCAATTGTTCTTCGTCCAGCCGGTGCAACAGTTCTTCGCATCGCGCATCCGGAAGGTACTCATTAATGAGTACAAGATCGAAAGCACCCGAATATAGCGAGTGGACAAAGTCTTTCGCAGTCCAGACTGTGGTGGTGTCAAATCCCGCGTCCTCAAGCAACTTCTGTAGAGTGATGAGGATCTCTTCGTGGCAATCCGCGATCAGAATCTTTTTGCGCTGTGCATTCATGATTTGCCGGCCCCTAGCTTGGTTCCACCGCGACCACGCCGCCCTGCGCCCCTGGGAGAAGATTCTTCGAGATTCTGCCGAAGCGGCCGCGTCCGTGCGTACGTTTTAGCCGGCGCGCGACCGAATTGGCAGCCCGGGCCGCCAGGCAGTCAATGGCCGCATAGATATTCGAGCCGCGGGTTTCCAGAACAACCGTAGCTGCGGGCACCAGGGAGATCACAAGCTGGCAGCTTTTATCGACGCCTCCACGAGGGCCGTTCAAATCTCGCACTTGCACGCGAACTCTTCTGATGCGCTCTGCGAAGCGTTCCAGCGCAAAGTGAACTCGCCGCTCAATGTGGTCATGCAGCCGCTCGCTCATTTCTATCTCCCGACCCCAAATCTCGATTTGCATGTACCCCTCCTAATTGAAATAAGTTTCACGGCGCTGGAGCGTTGGGCGGTCGTCGTCACGTGCGGAATCGTCGGCCGTTTTTGCTTCCCGCCGCAGACTGGGCTTGTTTTCCTTCGGTTCATCGCTAATTCGGCCTCGATTCTCCAAAATCGCGAGACGGTGTCTCACATCCTCAAACTCAGACGTGGTAACCACGTAGTGGGATCGTGAGGGCAGTTTCGTGTCCGTCTGCTGCTGGATCTTGCCAACCCGGTTCTCGATTGGCGGATGGGAGGCGAATATCTTCGACAACGTGCCGGGCTTCTGCTTCTCCTTCGCTTGAATTTGTTCAAAGAAGCTAAGGAACGACTGAGGGTCATAGCCCGCCTTGAACATGTATTGCAACCCGAGGTAATCAGCCTCTTCTTCGAATCCTCGCGAGAATTTCATCAAGCTGATCGGCACACCGATACCAGCCGCTGAACGAGCCGCGTAGCCAATCCCCCCACCAACGACGATCAGCGGGATAGACGCGAGATTTGCAAGATTGGAACGCGTCATTTGCCGGACAGCATGACGGGCGGCCACATGAGCGACTTCGTGCGCCATGACTCCCGCCAGTTCGGCCTCTTCATCGGCAACCAGGAGCAACCCGGTGTTCACGTACAAGAATCCGCCGGGCAGCGCGAAGGCATTTACCTCAGGGGAGTCGATCACCTTAATCGTGAAGGGCACCTTCGCATCAGAGTTCCGTACGATGTTTTGACCGATGCGATTCACATATTCGGTAATGATTGGGTCCTTCACTAACATCACCGTGCTGTCAATCATCTGGGCATATTCGCGGCCCATTTGAATCTCACTCTCCATCGAATACCAATTCCCCAATCCTTTCCCGCCGCCGATGTCGCGGTTGCCAATGGCATCGATGTCATCCTTGCTGCCTTCTTTCACTTTTGGCCGTGGTTCAGACTTCTGCGCCTGAGAATCCTCAGGATACTTGTCGGAATTCGCCCGGATGGAGGGTGACACCGCCACGAGCAGCACCACCAATGCCGAGATTGCAGCGAACCGTCTCACGGGTGTCCTTCTTTTAGGGCAATCAACCTTCAAATAGAGCGGCCAGCCGAAATGGATTCCTGCCTTTCGGCTGTGTCGCACTGGACTGGATGCACGTGGTGTGCCGAGGAACGGACACGATGAAAGTGCTTACAAATACTTACGGGTTCGGAACTCCCCCGAACGATGGTGGCTCAAACAAATGACAACAAAGACGTTCAGAGCCGTGAGCCCCGTACCGGCTCCGCAACCTGTCGATGACAAACAAGACCAGCCCCTCACGAATATTTGTGCCGTCCAAGTCCTTTGACTGCCAGTGTCCGATTCCTTTGACATGCGGGCCGGCTGCAGTCGCGCCGAATGTACTGTTCCCACTTGTTCTGTGTATTTTGCGGCCGATCGACCATTGGCCCATGTCGTGCCTTAACGGGAGGCGAGCGATTTGATGAAGCACGATCGCATCTCGGGAAAGGAATTTCTGGCTATGGAGAAGGTTGCTTCTATTCTGCTGGCCCTTATCGTCGTTATGCTTGCTCTGCCAACCGTGGCTGTCGCAGCTAGCAAAACGCTGGACAATCTGCAAACTGCGTATGACGGGGAAAGTAACGCCCACGCCCGTTATCTCGCCTTCGCTGAGAAGGCTGATCAGGAGCAATACGGCGAAATTGCCAGCCTGTTCCGAGCTGCCGCCCGGGCGGAAAGCATTCACGCCGCTAATCACGCTGCGGTGATCAGGCAGTTAGGTGGGACTGCTGAAGCGAAGATTGAAACGCCGAGTGTGAAGTCGACCAGGGAGAATCTCGAAGCCGCAATCAAAGGAGAAAGCTACGAAAGGGATGCGATGTACCCCGAGTTTCTCAAGGAGGCTCGCGCCGAGAAAAACCGGGAAGCGGTTCGAACGCTCAACCTCGCACAAATGGCTGAGGCCGAACATGCCAGGCTTTACACCGATGCCCTGAACAACTTGGAAAGACTCAAGAACTCAAAAGCAAAAAAGTACTTCGTTTGCAGAGTTTGCGGATTCACGAGTGCCAAACCGGAGTTTTCCAAGTGTCCGTCATGTTTCTCGCATAAAGATAAGTTCGAGAGCGTGACTTAAGGACCCGTTCGCCATGAGGCGACGTTTTCACTAAGGAGCACTTATGTTTCAGTTCCCGCCAATTCCGAGTTGGGACGCATGGCACCCGATGATCATTCATTTTCCGATCGCGTTGTTGTTAATCGCGCCCGTATTCATCCTTCTGGGTGCGCTGCTGGCGCCGGGTAGAGGTCGGCCGTACCTTATGGCCGCCATGGCCCTGCTGCTACTGGGGACGGCAGGAACGTTCGTCGCCGTTGAAACCGGTGAAGCTGCCGCCCAAATCGCCGACCGAGCGCCGGGAGTCGAACAAGTGATCGAGACGCACGAATCCTTAGCCGAACGTACGCGCGCCGTCTTCAGCGTGCTCTCGGTCATCTTTCTTGCATTGCTGGCCGGACCGCAATTCCTGAACAGGACGGACAGCCGGCTGACGACCACGATCCTGCCGCTGGCGTTTCTGATCCTGTATAGCGCGGGGATCTTGCTCCTCGTCAACACCGCCCATAACGGAGGCAGGCTGGTTCACGAGTATGGTGTAACGGCGATGGTGAGTTCTCCTGCCGCGGATACCAACGCTGCCGTTCCACTTGAAACCGAGCACGAGAAGGACTAGCGGGATGAATGTTGGCTTTGGTCCATTCCGACTCATTAGTCGCGGACTGCTCCTGGCGGGCGTCTTGCTGTTGCTCGTCTTCTTGCTCGTCCATGTTCAACGTTTCATTTCGGTTCGGGCAGCAATGGCTAGTTTCAAAGCCAAACAGGGAGCACTTCAAACGACCACGGACATGAATGTTGGACAGGGAGTAAAGAATACGGCCCAGCAGAGTGTTGAACCCTCATCGCGGCGACTTGCGGGTGCCAAAGTGTATGAGCTTGGCTTTGGGAAATCGGGTGAACCGCTGGGGGTGTTGAGGATTCCGGCGCTCCATTTGGAAGTTCCGGTGTTGGAGGGAACAGATGGGCTCACTTTGCATCGCGGCGTAGGGCGGATAGCAGGCACGTCGTTTCCAGGAGAGCAAGGCAACATCGCCATCGCGGGACACCGGGACAGTTTCTTCCGCCGCCTCGAAGACATAAGCAAAGGAGACTTTATCGAACTGGTGACGCTACATGGGACACGCGTTTACGAAGTGGATCAGATCCGAGTTACTAACCCGGCCGATCTCAGCGTCTTGCAGCCTCGAGCAAAGAATTCGCTCACACTCGTGACTTGCTATCCATTTCGCTTTATAGGCCCTGCTCCAAGTCGCTATATCGTCGAAGCGTCGTTGAGCAATGAATCGTTTGATCATTCGACGAACCCTAGGTGAAAGTGGGAGGTTACAATGAAGCAATCGAAGCAGACAGTTATCAGCGTCGGATGTGCCTTGTTGGCGTTGGTTTGCGCAATGACGCTAAGCATCGCCGCCCAGGACATTACCCATCCCTCAACAACAAAAACTGTGGGCGAACCCACGCACGAAATTCAACAAACTGCCGTCAAGAATGCGGAAGTAATTCACATTTCAAATCATCAAATCGTCGTGAAACTTGAGAACGGCAGGATGGAGTTCCTGGATTTGCCGAATGAGAACTTCACATTTCAAATTGATGGCAAAGACCTCACCGTGCATGAATTGAGACCCGGGATGAAGGTGTCTCAAGAGATTCACACGGTGACTACACCGCAAGAGGTCACGACACTGCGTACCGTAAATGGCAAAGTGTGGCAAATTCATGCGCCACACTTGATGCTCATCTTTCCTGATAACAAAACCAAGTCTTACACCGTACCGGACGGGATCGTCTTCCACGTTAACGGTGAAGACAAGACAGTTTTCGATCTGCGAAAAGGAATGAAGATTGATGCCACAGTCCTCACCGTGACGCCTCAGAATGTTATAGAACGGCACCGTGTTGTCACCGGACAATCGCCTACTACGAATGTGGCGTTTGAGGGGCCCCTGCTGCTGGAATCTTCAACGCGAGATGTCCCATCGCTGGTCGCGTCGGTCGAACCACCAGAACCGGCAGAACTTCCCAAAACAGCCAGCCTTCTCCCGTTAGTAGGAGTCTTGGGTTTATTGTCGTTATCTCTGTTCGCGGTGTTAGAAATATTCGGCAGGCGCAAGCGCAACCATGCCTGAAAGCACTCGTGGCGGCGGCGCACGGCGCGCCGACCGCCACCTTTGAGCTGTCGTCAAGCATCGGGAATGATGCACCTGGGCTGCTTCGAACACGCCGAAGACTAAACGGACTATCCGGTTGACTCGTCGCGATGAGAGTACTCTAATTTGAGGTGGCGTTGCACACGGAACAATCGCTACGAATTCCCGCACTGGTGCGTTTCGATTTCGAATCGTTCCGGCAGCAGGCGATCGTTTTCGCTACCCTGAATCTGTTTCTGCTTGCTGCTCTCCTTCTTCTGCATTCCCTGTTTTCTTCCCTCCTGGGTACGCCGTCGCCCGCGTTACTGATCACGCTGGGCACGGCTTTTCTCCTCAAAATGATGGAACTGCTTTGGCTCTGGGCAGGCGTTCGAACCCCAAGTACAACGCTGGCCGATGTCATTGTCTGGGCGTCCATTGTGCTGAATATCGTTTTAGCACTGCTGCTGACCCTTCTCACGAATCGGGGAGAGAGCCCATATTTTGTACTTCTGGCCTTGCCCGTGCTGCAGGCTGCCTACCGCTTCCGTCTTCCTACTTGCATCGCCGTGATCCTGGTTGCAGACTCAATGACATTCTTTTGGGTCTGGTATTTTGGCGAGTTCCACACTCCCATCAAGGCCATCGAATACCTTGAATCTGGTGTCCTTTCGGTCGTCTTCGCCCTGATGGGATCGCTCGTCTGGTTGCTGGTGAACCAGCTGCGCAGCGATCAGAGCAGGCTTTCCCATAGCCTTCAGGAACTAGAGCGCACGCGCGAAAAATTGGTAGTAGAGGAAAAGCTCGCCATGGCGGGCCGGCTTTCCAGTGCCGTCGCGCATGAGATCCGAAACCCTGTGGCGATCATCGCGAGTTCGCTGGTTACTGCTGAACGTCCTGAGTTGGGCAACGAGGAGCGAAGAGAAATGTACGGCATCGCACGCAGCGAGGCGGCGCGGCTGGAAAAACTTACCGGTGATTTCCTTTCGTATGCGCGTCCCAGAGAGCCCAAAAGAACTGCCGTATGCGTGGAAGAAGCCTTGGGCTACGTCGCGGAGATCTCCAGGGTACAAGCCGATAAACGAAACATTAGCATCGAAGTTGAGAGTGAGAATGGCCTCCGAGCGCACATCGATGGCGAGCAGTTACAACGCGCCCTGGTCAATCTGCTGTTGAATGCCATCGACGCTACTCCCTCGGGCGGACGTGTGGTGCTGCGCGCCCGCCATAACTCTTCCAACGCTTTGGAACTGCAAGTAGAAAATTCGGGCGCGCCGATTGCGGAAGAGGTCCTGTCTCGGATCTTTGAACCTTTTTACACGACGAAACCGAACGGAACGGGCCTGGGGCTGGCCATTTCGAAGAATATCGCCAGAGCCCAAGACGGCGATCTCGTAGTCAGCCGCAACGAGCCTGGGCACGTCTGCTTCACTTTGACGATTGTCGATCAGGCACTGGCTGCGACGGGAGCAAACAACCATGGGTAGATTGCTGATTGTGGATGACGAACCCAACCTGCGCCGAGTCCTGAGCGCAGACCTGCGGCTCGACGGCCATACGATTGAAGAGGCGAACGGGGTGACGGCGGCCTTGCCACTGCTTGCCGATCGCGAGTTCGACGTTGTGATCACCGATCAGAAAATGCCGGACGGGGACGGGTTGAAGGTCTTATCCGCAGCACACGAGAACGATTCATCTTTGGCTGTAATTTTTCTGACTGCCGTCCCGACCATCGAACTTGCGGTGGAAAGCATGCGGCAGGGAGCTTTCGACTTCATCACAAAACCCTTCAATCCGGAAGTCGTTAGAGCAACTGTGCGGCGCGCCTGTGAGCGGACCAGCCTGCTCCGAGAGAATCGGTTGCTCAAGTCCACGGTCGGCGCCCTGCAGGGGGGAGACACAATCTTTGGAAACAGCGCAGGCATCAAGCAAGTGCGCGATCAGATCGCACGTGTCGCACCGACCGATGCAACCGTTCTGATCATCGGCGAGACCGGGACGGGCAAAGAACTCGTAGCCAGGGCAATTCATCGGAACAGCCGCCGAAGCCAGAAGCCGCTTGTGGCGGTCAATTGCGCTGCCTTTACCGAGACGCTGCTCGAGACAGAACTCTTCGGACACGAGCGCGGAGCTTTTACAGGAGCAGATCGTTCCCGGCAAGGCCTTTTTGAGGCTGCGAATGGCGGAACTCTCTTTTTGGACGAAGCCGGCGAAATGTCCGCGTCCGCCCAAGCCAAATTGCTTCGTGTCCTCGTGGATGGGGAACTGCTGCGGGTTGGCTCCACGCAGCCCCGAACGGTAGATGTCCGGGTATTGGCGGCGACGCACCGCAACCTTGAGGAACGAGTAGAGCAGGGGCTGTTCCGCCAAGACCTTTACTATCGACTAGCCGTCGTACCGATTCGTATCCCACCACTGCGTGAACGCAAGGATGATATTCCCGGACTGTGCGATGTCTTGTCAGCACAAATTGCAAAAGACTTGAAGGTCCGCGTCAAACGCATGAGCCCCGAAGCCCTGCGGAAGATCATTACCTACGCATTTCCCGGGAATATACGGGAGTTGCGGAACCTTTTAGAGCGTGCGCACATACTGGGACCGGGGCACGAGATTGCTGCTGACGAGCTTTCCGTAGACGCACCTAGCCATAATGATCTTGCACATCACAAAGTCGAATTGCGAGAGTGGGTTCGAACCCTCCCCCACAGTCTTGATCTGCGAGACACACTCACCGAGATCGAAAAGAGCCTTATCGAGCGAGCACTGCAACGGGCTAATGGTGTGCAGGCTGAGGCCGCCCGCATGCTAGGACTTTCGCGCAGCGATATGGGTTATAAGGTCGCAAAATACGTGACCGAGCGATGACGATATTTCCCTTGGCCCACCTGTGAACACTTATGCTGGCAGTCCCAGGAGGTATCACCGATTTGGGTAATTCATCGTGCCGCGACAGGTTCTTGGGCTGTGTCGGATTTTCCCCCCGCGGCTTCCCGATGGAGCGCTGTCAATCGACCGGTTTTTCCCGAGCCATGAGCTAACTACGCAATAGTTAAAACAGGACCATCGCACTCCGAACAGAATTCATTGTCGTTGACGGGTGGTGGACGCGTTCGCACCCCGCCGCGTCACTCTTTTTCGCTCACGGTCCAGAACGGTTCCTTCGTAGCCACGAACTCAACCGGCACCTCCTTCACGAACCCTTTCAACCAGAGTCTGCATTCCTCCATCCCACCCTGCTCGCTGGGAACGTGCCCAATCACAATTAACGCCTTATTGCGTCCCTGTGTCACCGCGTCGGCTGCATATTCCACCGTCTCCCATTCGCGCGTTTCGCCAACCAGCAATACCTGCACGTCATCGCGCTCCAGCGCCTGTGTCTCCCTCTGGACCCCTGCTGCCCCGGGACTGAACCCCACTTTGGTGACCTTCATCTCCGGGTTTCCCACCACGCGTACCACCGGCGAGGCCAGTTTGTTCGCCACCTCCTGCGCCAATCTCTTGACTGTGGTCTCGGGCATAACAAACAGATACTGATTCTCGGGCTTCTGGAATTTGCCCCATCCCAGCGAGCGCACCATTCCTGTTTCAATTCCATCTGGCTTGCGCATGTGCCAGTGATCGTGAAACCGCCATACCACCATTCTGTGTTTTTCAATAAATGCCCTTTTCTCTGCCCACACGGGATCGCTTTCCGGCATTCCTTCCGGAGTGTCGAGATGCGCATAAAAAGTCGGCTCGTGCGTGATCACGAAATTCAGTCCCCTGCCCGAGGCTCGTTGCAGAACATCCATCGTCGCCATCATGGTCACTGCAACTCCCGTCACTGGTGTATCCGGATTTCCAGCTTTGAACGTATCTACTGTGTCCTTTTGCCATTCCATCCCAACCTGCTTCTGTATCTCCGCAACCACTTCTCGCGCAGTAATTCGCCGTTCCTGTGCGGTCGTTCTAGCAACGGTACCAAGCACGATCGCCATTAAGATCGAAAATTGAACTATCTTCGTGTCCACTTCATCGCCTCCTTATTTCGTAGCCCAGATGTGCCTAGGACTCAGAGCCTAGACCGTCGATGGCGAGTCGGCAACCTGGAGCAGTGCCGGCGAAAGAGCGATGGGGTGCACAATGACTCGCACCCTCCTTGTTTCTAACCGCCGCGCTCCCGCAGCCAGCGCGCGATCGCGGCCCGACAGAAGCGTACTGCGACCCCTAATCGCAGGCTTGGAATGCGACCGGACTGGGCCATCATACGCGAGGGCGGGGACGGCAATTCCCGCTCCTGAAATTAACACGTCCGCAAAGCACTCCTCCTGCCGTCACCGGGATTGAGGAACGAACCCACGGCATCATTGCATCGGCAACCCGGGCCAGGAGCAACTAGCCGGGGCCTGGTGCATTCAAAACGGCGGCAACTGCATTCCTGTTCCGGAAGGAGCCTCGTCGTGAGATTCCGTTATGCTCTGATCGCTTCGGTCGCGATGGCGAGTGTCACTGTTGTAAACGCGCAAAACCAACAGAGGGAACCATACGGAAAAACGCCGGAGCGGACGATTACCGCGCATCCTAGCGCAAACAATCCGACTAAGGGCGTCGATGAAACCGACCAGAAATTCATGAAGGAAGCCGCCATCGGAGGTGAAGCAGAAATTCAGCTAGGCCAAATGGCCCAGCAGAAAGGGTCCAGTGCGGCCGTAAAGAGCTTCGGGCAGCGGATGATGAAAGATCATTCCGATGCCTCCGACAAGCTAAAAAATATCGCACAAAGCCAGCACATCAGCCTGCCCGTCGAATTGGATCCGGAGCATAAGGAAGCAGCAGCGCGCCTCTCCCGACTTTCAGGATCTCAATTTGATCAGGCCTACATGCTGCTGATGGTGCAGGAGCATACCAAGGACGTCAACAAATTCCAGCAGGAGGCTGCGAACGCCCACGACGAAACCGTTAAGCAGTTCGCAACGGCGACTTTGCCGGTTCTTCAGCCTCATCTGAATGAGGCACAGCAGATCCAACAGCAGCTGAACGCGAAGTAAGACTCTTCGACTTCGGCCCTTCGCTGCTATGGCGAATGGACCAGGCTACAGGGAATTATTGAACCGTTCGTTCACAACGATGCCAACCCTGTAACGACATGATTATAGCGTGCGGCAAATTCTTCTCTGGCAGTTGCTTAGGTTCGGAAATCTGCAGATATGCGCTCAGGTTTGCTATCTGCCACCAAGGCTGCGTTGTTGCAGAAGCAATACGCGTTTACAACACCAGCACAACTGCTTCCCCGCGCCAGACATCTACTCACCGTTTTGCCAAGAGCGATCGTCATCATCACCGACTTTAACGAAAGCAGCACGAGATGAGCACGGCCGTCGAACAACGCCTGGTTGAGCTGTGGGAAACGCCGAAGACTATTAAGGGCCTACTCTCAACGGTAGATCACAAGGAAATTGGCAAGCGGTACATCGCAACCGCGATGGTGTTCTTGTTCATTGGTGGAATTGAAGCGCTGATCATGCGCATTCAGCTGGCGCGACCCGATCAGGCAATCCTTGGCCCGGAAACTTACAACCAGATCTTCACCATGCATGGCATGACGATGATTTTTTGGTACGCATCGCCAATTCTGTCGGGCTTTGGTGTTTACCTGGTGCCGCTGATGATTGGGTCCCGCGATATGGCATTCCCGCGTTTCAATGCCTTCACCTACTGGACCTATTTGTTATCCGGAGTTCTTCTCTACATCAGCCCGTTCCTGGGACAGTCGCCGCACGGCGGATGGTTCGCCTACGTGCCTTACACGAACGTGCCGTATTCCCCCGGTTGGGGAATGGACTTCTATAACACGTCCCTCATCCTGCTGACCATTTCGACAACTGGCGGTGCAATCAACTTCATTGTCACGATCCTGCACTTACGTGCGCCCGGAATGGCCGTGAGCAAGATGCCGCTGTTCCTCTACAGCACGCTTACCGTTTCGTTCGTGACTGTTTTCGCGCTACCCTCGCTCACCGCCGCCAACATTTTCCTCGAATTGGATCGGCGCTGGGGTACGCACTTTTTCGACGTAGCCTACGGCGGCAGCGTCGTGCTCTGGCAGCATCTGTTCTGGTTTTTTGGACACCCTTGGGTCTACATCATCTTCCTGCCCGCGACAGGAATGATCTCGCTGATCGTTCCGGTGTTTTCGCGCCGGCCCATTGTCGGCTATGCCTACGTCGCCATAGCAACGGTCCTGACCGGGGTCGTGGGATTTGGCGTGTGGGTGCACCACATGTTCGCCATTGGCGAAGGACACATGGGCATGAGTTTCTTCAGTGCTGCCAGCATGACCATTTCCATATTCACGATCGTGCAGGTCTGGGCATGGTTGGCAACGATCTGGAAGGGCCACCCTGTCTTGACCACGTCCATGCATTTCGCCATCGCCTTCATTGCTCTCATTGTGGTTGGGGGGCTGAGCGGGGTTGTGACGGCGGTAATCCCCGTGGACTGGCAAATGACCGACACTTACTTCGTCGTGTCCCACATCCACTACGTGCTGGTGGGCGCCAACATGATGCCGGTATTCGCCGCTTTTTATTACTGGCTGCCGAAGATGACGGGGAGGATGCTCGACGAAAAGCTTGGCAAGATCAGCTTCTGGATCATCTTCGTGGGGTTCAATCTTGCATTCTTTCCTATGCACCTGCTGGGTGTTCTCGGTATGCCTCGCCGGATTTACACCTACAAGCCGGGCCTTGGTTGGGATGGAATCAACATGCTGATCACGGTCGGGGCCTTCATCCTGGCATTCGGAATTCTGCTCTCGCTGATCAATTTCTTCTGGAGCCTCAAGAATGGCCGTCTTGCCGGCAAGAATCCATGGAACGCGGACACGTTGGAGTGGTCGACCGAGTCCCCGCCGGCACCCTACGGCAGCGTGCACATTCCCACCGTCGTTACGCGGCATCCGCTGTGGGACGAACATGAGGAAGAAGAAGACCCGAAAGGGGAACGAGTACTCGATCAGGATCGGCTCACGCTGTCCAGTACCTGGCTTGACGCGGAAACAATCTCGCTGGCGAGGATGCCGGAGGACACCATTCTGCCTCTACTGTTGGCGCTTGGTTTCTTTGTTCTCTTTATCGCACTGACGTTCCAGTGGTACTGGCTCGCGCTCGGCTGCGTGGTGTTCTCCATGATCGTTGCGGCAATCTGGTTCTGGCCCAAACCGCAAGAGGGTGAGCTTGCATGAATCCTGTCTTGATTGATAAACCATCGCCGACAACGCAAGCTCCGCCGCCTGTCCGACTTGTCGACAATAAACGCGGTACGTGGGGCATGGCATTCTTCATTGCCACGGAAGCTGCCCTGTTCCTCGCCATGTTTTTCGCTTACTACTACACGGACAAAACCAGCTCGCAGTGGAGAGGTGAAATTCCTCCCAAGCTTCACTATGCGCTACCTATGCTGGCAGTCCTGCTGGTCAGCAGCGCCGTGCTGTATTGGGGAGAACAACAAGTCAAGAAGCTGCGATATGGGGCCGCACGCATAGCGCTGATCGGCACCATTCTTCTCGGCATTGTTTTCCTAGTCCTGACTTATTTCGAGGACATGGAACACTTACAGCATCTGACGCCGAGAACGGATTCTTACGGCTCCATCTTTTACGCAATTACCAGCCTTCACGGTGCGCACGTTCTTTTCGGCCTATTGATGCTGACGTGGGTACTGGTGATGCCACGCTGGGAACCTGCTCTCTACACTCCGCATCGGCCTTATCACAATGTGGCCATGTACTGGCACTTTGTCGACACGGTCTGGATCTTCATCGTAGCGCTGCTCTACGTAGCGCCGAATCTCTATAACTACGCATGAACACTAAGGCGAACTTTCCCGAACGTGATATCCCGCGCAACCGTCTCTGGTTCGGCTTCTCGGGCGCCGCGGTGGCGTGGATCATTGCAGGCCTTGCCGACGCGTGGCTGGCCTGGGTGGCATGCATGGGTCACGAGGTCGGTTCCGGCGTCTTCACGTCCGTTGGAATGCGCGTTCTGCTTGGAGCAATCACCTTCGGACTTCTTGCCGTCGCGACCGCCGGAGGTCTGGTCTCATTCAACAATTGGCGGAGACTTTCTCAATCTCGTGAATTTCTGGAAGCCGAAGGACGCGGGCGCCAACAGTTCATGGCATTAGTCGGAGTCTTCATCAGCGTTTCACTCGGAGTCGGGATTGTCTGGTTTGCGATCCCGATTTACATCCTGGGCATTTGCGTGAGGGCACGATGAGAAAGTTGGTACCGGCATTCGTCATCGTGATCTCCCTCGCGGCCCTTTTCATGGCGGCATGCACCGGCGGGAAGATAACGGCTGCGTACACCGTTGAAACCGGCGGCGATGCGCTCCGCGGTGCGGCCGTAATCGATCAATACCGCTGTGGCGCTTGTCACTACATTCCCGGGATTCACGATGCGCGCGGCATGGTGGGCCCGCCCCTTATGTTTTTCGCTCAACGTACTTTCATTGCCGGCGAGGTCCCCAATTCTCCGGAAAATCTGGTGCGCTGGATACGCTCGCCCAAATCGATTGAGCCTGGGACGGCCATGCCGGACCTGGGCCTGAGCGATCAGGAGGCCCGCGATGTGGCCGCCTATCTTTACACTTTGCGGGAGGAGAAATGAGCCGTCGAACTTTGCTCTTCGTCGTCACGACTGTTTGTGTCATTGGCTTAATCTCTTTCGCAGCAGCCCAACACAACAACCCAGCCGGAACCACCACGGTTCCTGGTGAGCTATCGAGCATTCATCTGGTCAGCCCAGTTCCCGACGGTCAATGGACTCTGCCCGCAGGAGATTACGCCAACACGCGCTTCAGTCCTCTGGATCAGATCAATACCAAAAATGTGAACAACCTGAAGATCGTCGGCACGATGTCCACGGGCATTCCTCACGGACATGAAGGCCAACCGCTGGTGGTGAACGGAACAATGTATGTTGTGACTCCGTTTCCCAACGATCTGATCGCGCTCGACCTCACCAAACCAGGGTTTCCCATGAAGTGGAAGTACGAGCCTCGGCCGGATCCAGTGTCGCAAGGGATTGCGTGTTGCGACGTGGTGAATCGCGGAGCGAGTTTTGGCGATGGAAAGATCGTGTATGCCACGCTCGACAATCACATCATCGCAGTCGACGCCAATAGCGGAAAAGAGGTGTGGCGAACGCTGGTGGGCGATATCAATGTCGGCGAGACCACTACGGGTGCTCCGCTCGTCGTGAAGAACGTCGTCATCAGCGGCGATGCCGGAGGGGAACTGGGAGTTCGCGGAAAAGTAGTTGGCTTGGATTTGAAAACCGGAAAAGTAATTTGGACAGCGTACAGCACCGGTCCCGACAAAGACGTTCTCATCGGTTCCAATTTCAAAGCTTTCTACCCCAAAGATCAGGGAAAGGACTTGGGAGTAAGCTCGTGGCCGGCGGACGCATGGAAGCTCGGCGGGGGCACGGTGTGGGGATGGATTTCCTACGATCCGGAAACAGACCTCATTTTTTACGGCACAGGAAATCCCGGCGTGTGGAATCCGGATATGCGTCCGGGCGACAACAAGTGGGGCATCAGCATTTTCGCCCGCAAACCCGAGACGGGCGAGGCCAAATGGGCCTTCCAGATTGTTCCGCACGACGCCTGGGATTACGACGAGATCATGGAAAACATCGCCGTGGATATGAACTGGCACGGGCAGATGCGCAAGCTCCTGATCCATCCCGGGCGGTCGGGCTTCGTTTTCGTTCTTGACCGTGAAACGGGAGAATTGCTGTCGGCAGAAAAATTTCAGCCTGCGAATTGGGCCAAGGGATACGACTTAAAAACGGGTCTTCCGGAAGTCGATCCTGCCAAGGTGACGCACACCGGCGTGTACGCGCGCCAGGTATGTCCGTCCTCAACCGGCGCCAAAGAGTTTGTTCCCTCTGCGCTTTCCCCTCGCACGGGCCTGCTTTACATTCCCGCGCACAACACCTGCATGGATCACGAAGGCCTGGAAGCGAACTACATCGCCGGCACGCCCTATCTCGGCTCCAGCACGACGATGTATCCCGGGCCGGGTGGGTATCAAGGAGAACTTGTCGCCTGGGATATCGCCAATGCCAAACAAGTGTGGGGAATCAAAGAACCCGATTTCCCGGTGTACAGCGGTGTGCTGGCCACGGGAGGCGATCTCATCTTCTATGGAACGATGGATGGATGGTTTCGCGCCGTAGACGCGCATAAGGGATCGGTTCTCTGGCAAACCAAGCTGGGGTCGGGAATTGTCGGTGACCCAATCACTTTCAAAGGGCCTGATGGGAGACAGTATGTTGCCATCTACGCCGGCATCGGAGGATGGATGGGAGCCGCTGCGCTGCCCTCCGTCTCCATCGACGATCCCTATGCCGCACTCGGCATCACGGGCGCAATGAAGAAGATCAAGCAGGTAACGGGGCCGGGAGACCTTCTATATGTGTTCAGTCTCTAGAGCCGTTTGCTTCCTGTTGCTTTTCGCCGGCACTCTCGCCCTGGCTGCCGAACCCCAGGACCTCTGGGTCTGCGCGGACCGGAATGACCTTCCCTATTCCAATGACCGGCAGCAGGGATTCGAAAACAAGCTTGCCGAAATGGTGGCACACGATCTGGGGCGCAGGCTGCAATACGTCTGGTGGCCTGCCAGCCCCATGCTCTCCAGAAGGTTGTTTCGCAAGGGGGCGTGCGACATCATGATGGGAATTCCTTCGAAAGACTATGGCCTCGCCGCGCCCACGCAGCCCTATTACAGCTCGAGCTATGTGTTCGTGAGCAAACGCGACCGGCACCTCGCAGTGCAGTCGTTCGATGATCCGCATTTGAGAACGGTAAAAATCGGACTGCACGTCGTCGACGATGGTTTTACGCCGGCTGCGCAGGAACTCGCCACTCGAGGAATCATTCGAAACGTTGTGGGATACAGCATTTTCGGAAATCTGGCAAAGGAAAATCCTTCCGCCGACCTGATTCGCGCCGTTGAGGAAGGGAAGGTGGATGTGGCGATCGTGTGGGGACCTCTGGCCGGCTATTTTGCGCAGCATGCAAGTGTGCCACTGCAACTGACCCCGATCTGTGCCGACAGCCTGAAGACGTCACTCCCTGTTTCGTTCGCTATTTCCATTGGCGTGCGCAAGGACGAAAGTGCGCTACGGCAGCAATTGAATCAGGAGATTGCTCGGCGTCGAGACGATATTCACGCGCTTCTGCAGAGCTATGGGATTCCAATGTTAGACCACCTTGCGACTTCGAGGTCGTGCAAATGAGGTGCAGCATGGGATATGTCGGTTTCGGCGCTGCATTGCTGCTGATGCTTGCTTCACTGGGGTGCAACCAACAGGTAACACATGCCGCGGCGTCCTCCGCCCCGCCAGGAATCGGAATTCCTGTCGGCCCGGTGCCTGGTCCGAAGCTTGCGCTCAACCTTCCCACGAATCCTTACACTCACGACCAGGTTGCATTACGGGAAGGCTGGAGATTGTTCAACTGGTACAACTGCTCCGGTTGCCATGGCGGTCACGGCGGCGGCGGCATGGCGCCAAGCTTGCGGGATCCAGTGTGGCTCTACGGGAACTCTGATGCGCACATCTTTGCTTCGATTGCGGAAGGCCGCGGGAAAGGCATGCCCGCCTGGGGAACCAAGATTCCAGAAGATCAGATTTGGAAGTTGGTGGCGTATATCAAGTCCATCCGCACCCCAGAGGAACCTGATCCCCCCATAGTCCCTCCGCAGCCTGAAGTGAAACGAGGCGGAGCGAAATGAAGGATAGGCGTCATCTCCGCCGCGTGTTGTGGACAGCAGTCACGCTTGCGCTGACGGCCTGCAATAACGCACCGCACTCCACCTTAAATCCAGGCGGGCCAGCCGCTGGCACAATCGCAACGCTGGAGTGGGCGGTTCTTATCAGCTTCTGCGCCGTTGCCCTGATCATGTGGGTTCTGTTGAGCTGGGCTGCGGCCCGCCGTCGCGGCACGCTTGACACCCACGATCCATGGAATGAAGGCGGTGGACAGAGCTGGATTGTTGTGGGCGGTTTCCTGATTCCGGTCCTGATCCTGTTCTTCTTCTTCGTATTCGCAATTTCCTCGTTGAGAAAGTTCCCCGTCCACGCCGCCACCGAGATCCATCCTCAGATTCGAATCGTCGGACATCAGTGGTGGTGGGAAGTTCAATATCTGGGACACCCCGCGGAAAGACAATTCACTACCGCAAATGAGGTTCACATCCCGGTTGGGAGACCTGTCGACATTGAACTTGCGACGACCGATGTGATTCATTCCTTCTGGGTTCCGGAACTGCATGGCAAAGTCGATCTGATCAACGGCCAGCGCAACTACATTCGTGTGGAAGCCGGTCATCCAGGCGAGTACCAGGGCCAATGTGCCGAATACTGCGGGGCTCAACACGCGCACATGCTGCTATTGGTCGTGGCGCAGCCAGAGCAGGATTATGAGGCGTGGTATTCGCAGCAACTGAATCCCGCCGGCGAGCCGACGACGGCCGATGCTCTGCACGGAAGAGATGTGTTCATGGGCGCGGCTTGTGCTTTCTGCCACCAGATTCGAGGAACGGTAGCGCACGGCGGAGTCGCTCCGGATCTCACCCACATGGCCAGCCGGCGTGGGATCGCGGCAAATTCTTACGACAACAACGATGCCAATCTCGAAGCCTGGGTGACGCATGCGCAGTCGCTGAAACCTGGGGCCGAAATGCCCGACCTGACCGCCTTCAACGGCAAGGACCTTCGCGACCTCGTCGCATTCTTGCGTCAACTGAAATGATCCAATGCAAACCTTCATCAACCCGAATCTGGCCAAACTAGTACGGAGAGACAGCGATGCGCAAAAATCGAGTTCCTGCTTTTGCTCTCTTGATTTCCCTTGCAGCGATGCCCATCCTATGCACCCTGGCATGGAGCCAAGCACCCGCTGGATGCAAGGCATTACCTGACCACAACAAGCTCCGAACGGTTCTGCAATCGGTGGTCAAGGAGGGCAAACAGCAGAACGGCGGAATGGGTAATCAAGAGTGGGCCGTGGTCGTCGATCGTGACGGGATCGGATGCGCGGTCGCGTTTAGTGGCGAGAATCGCAGCCAGCAATGGCCTGGAAGCCGAATGATTGCCGCGGAGAAAGCAAATACAGCCAACGGGCTCAGCGGGCCCGATTACGCTCTATCCACCGCGAACGTCTATTTCGCCTCGCAACCGGGGCAGAGCCTCTACAGCCTGATCACATCAGCGCCTCCCAATCCCCAGGCCGCATTCGGAGATCCCACCAGCTTCGGTCAGGAGAATGATCCCATCGTAGGCAAACCAGTAGGCGGCATCATTGTTTTCGGCGGCGGACTAGCCTTGTATAGCGCGAAAGGTGAAATTGTGGGAGCCTTGGGCTTAAGTGGCGATACGTCCTGCGCCGATCATGTTATAGCTTGGAAAGTCCGGCATGAGTTGCACTTGGATGCCGTTCCCATGGGACCATCTCCCGATCATAACGACAATATGATTCTCGATATTCAGAATGGCGTCAGCGCAACCGGTTTTGGTCATCCGGCATGTAAAGGCGGCAATCCAGGAGAAGACATAATTCGTAACCTCTCCAAGAATTTCCCCACCGGCGGGAAGAAATAACATTCCGTCAATTGCCACGTCGCCTTACTGCGACCTCGAACCTATGAGGACCGCAATGCGTCCATCGGTTCGGCAGCCGCAGCGCGGCTGGCAGGAATAGCGGACGCAAGCAGCGCCATCAGCACCATAACGACGACGCACACCGTGTAGATAAGGGGATCGGTCGCGCTGACCTCGAAGAGGACCGCGCTCACCATCCGCGACACCGCCAGCGAACCGAGCACACCCAGAGTGCATCCGAGAAGCGCCAGCTTCACACCTGCGCCAAGCACGAGACGTGCAATGCTTTCACGTTGCGCGCCCAGAGCCATGCGAATCGCGATCTCCTGCCCGCGTTGCGAGACAGAGAAGGCGATCACGGCATAAATCCCTACGATCGCGAGCGACAAGCCCGCGATGGCAAATGCGGTTATCAGATCGGTGTTGAAGCGCCGCGGTGCTTCCACGTTGGCAATAGCTTCCGTAATCGGTTCAACATCCCGCAGCGCAAGCAACGGATCAATTTCAGACACCGCAACATGCAGAGTCTGGACCATCTGCTCAGGCGGCAGCGCGGAGCGCAGAACGATATATCCGCTCGTGGGTTCTGTGAGCTGGTCCCCAGCTTGCGAACCGTAAAGAATCGCGGGTTGCTCAGCAGGCGTATACCACTGGTCGAGACTGGGCTCATCACGAGAGCCCATTTTTGTGTCGGCTACAACGCCAACCACAGTGGCCCAAGGATTATCTTTTTTGGGACTGCCGGCATGCATGCGTTTGCCGATCGCACGTTCGCCAGGCCAGCAATGTTTTGCCATCGATTGATTGACAATCAGTACGAGCGGCGCGTTGGCCCGATCGTCCCCCGTGAAGTAGCGGCCCTCGAGCAAGGGAATCTTCATGGCCTGAAAATAGTCGCCGTTGACCATCGCGAATCCCGCGAAGCTCAGCTTCCAGGCATCAATCGGTACGCCCTCGACCGTATAGGCGGACATAGGATTGATGTCCGAGGCAGGCAGCGCCGTGGTGATTCCCACCGCATTGATGGCAGGCTTGGCCGCGAGTCGATCGAGAACACTTCGACTGAAGCCTTCGGCGGCGGCATTGCTCATGTATTGTTTGGCAGGCAACTGGTAGCTGGCTACCAACACGTGGTCAGGCTGGAATCCAGGGTTGACGGCGCGCATTTTCTGGAAGCTGCGCAGAAAGGACGCGGAAGTTGTGACCAGCACCAGCGCGACTGCGATTTCAGAAACTACCAGAGCGCCGCGCAACCAGCTGTGACTGGATCCCCCGCTGCCGCTGCGCAGGCCTTCTTTCAGGCTTTCGGTAAGATTCGTCCGCAAGGCCACGAACGCAGGAGCAAAGCTGCATGCCGCGCCGGTCGTTAAAGCAAGAATCAGAGAGAAGGCAACGACAGTCGCGTCGATGGTGATGGAATCTATTCGCGGCATGGATTCGGGCACGAGATAGAGCGCTGCCCGGATCGCAACTGCTGCGAGCGCCAGCCCCAGAACTCCTCCAATTGTTCCGAGAAGCACCCCCTCAAAGACCGATTCACGCACGATCACGCCGGAGCCGGCGCCGAGCGCCAATCGAACCGCGTATTCGCCACGTTTCCGGATGGCACGCACTAACAGCAGACCTGCGACGTTGGCGCACGCAATCAGCAGCACAACCGTGACCGCAAGAAATAAAGTCTGAAGTAAAGGTCGAACCTCTCCCACATCGTACTCAAGCAGCGGTGTAACGTCGCCGCGAACGTTAATCGGAGTCATTCCCGCGGGCAAGGTGCGCATAAACTGCTGGGCAACCCGATTCGCATCCTGTGCTCCCGCGGCGACGGTTACTCCATCCTTCAGACGGGCGACCAGTTGGTATCCCCAATAACCGGCATGCTGGTCAGAGAGTTCGTCAGGCGTAAGGCCCATAGGTACCCAGAGCTGCGCCTGGTCCAGACGCCCGGATTCGAGCGGGAACTCAAATTCCCGTGGCATGACGCCGACGATCGAGTACGGCCTGCGGTCGAGGGCAATCATGCTGCCAAGCACGTGTCGATCGCCATGGTACCTTTCTCGCCAGAGTGAGTAGCTGATGACGGTCACTGGCTCGTGGCCATTTTCTTCCTCGCGAGTGAAGAACCGCCCAAGAATAGGCTGCACGCCCAGCGTTGGGAAGACGCCAGAGGTAAATCGAGCAGCGGGAATTTCCTCCGGAGTTGCATTTCCTGACAATTCGAAGGTGGTAGTGATGAAGCCGCCGAGAGAAGAGAACGCACGCGAAGCACTCGAATATGTCGCGATCTCGCGAGCGGTAACGGTCGTACCTGCGCCGCCTCCCACATGATCGCCTACTAATAGGAGACGGTCTGGATGATTGAAAGGCAACGGCCGAAGGAGGATTCCCTCAATCAGGGAAAAGACCGCCGTCGTCGCTCCAACTCCAAGAGCCAGGGTAAGGACCACTACCACGCTGAAACCGGGAGCCTTCATCAGACGGCGAATGGCAAACTGGATGTTTCGGGCCATTGCGTACATGCGTCCTCCCTGAGCTATGCGATTTCGCTGGGCGCCGAATAAGAAGATACCGAAACCTCCGCGGTTTTCAACGAGTAAAGATTTTTTTCGGCGAGGAGCCGCAACTGTCCATCTGTGGACACTTGAATCCCCTAGCGGACAACTGAGGCCAGTCAGAATGTTATGTCCAGAGCATATCTTCAATCATCTCAGCCGCTTGGCTGTCCACTGGATTGGCCGGGAAGTTGCCAATTCCTTCAGTGATGGATATCGCCCGCCCAGAGTTTAAGGAACAGAAACGTCGCCGCCAGATCGTGATTGGGACGATCGTCGTGGTTGTTGTCGCCGTATTGACAGTGATCGTTTACCGGTTGAGGCCCGCTGCGCCCACCGTAGAGCGCGGCACTGTCTGGACTGATTCGGTGAAGCGTGGCTCGATGCTGCGGCAGGTTCGCGGCATTGGGTCTCTGGTGCCGTCGCAAGAGTCGGTGCTGCAGATCCCGGCGCAAACCGAAGCGACGGTTGTACGTATTCGCATGCTGCCCGGCTCACAGGTGAAGCCGGACAGCGTCCTATTAGATATGAGCAATCCGCAGGTCGAGCAAGCGGCTGTGGACGCCCACCTCCAGTGGAAGGCTGCAGAGGCCGAGTTGCAGAGCCAGCGCATGAAGCTCGAAAGCGACTACATGAACCAGAAGGCGGGCGCGGCGACGGTGAAGGCCGACTATACCCAGGCCCAATTGCAGTCGCAAACGGATAAGGCGCTGTACGACCTCGGAGTAATTTCGGGGCTGGCCTACAAAGCCTCCAAGGGCAAAGCGGATGAACTCACGGTCCGCAACAGCCTGCAAGATCAGAGCCTGGCCAGCACGCAGAAGGCGATTGACGCGCAATTGGCCGAACAGCAAGCAAAAGTCGAGCAGATGCGAGTTCTGGCGGAGCTGAAACAGAAACAACTAGACGCTATGAAAGTCCGTGCCGGAATTGAAGGCATCCTGGTGGATCTGCCGCTTCACGTGGGCGAACACGTTGCTCCCGGCGCAATGCTCGCGAAAGTCGTGCAACCGAACCATCTCATGGCCGAACTGAAAGTGGCTGAAACTCAGGCCCGGGACGTGCACGATGGAGAGCAAGCCTCTATCGACACTCACAACGGCGTCATCTCAGGCACGGTAATGCGCGTGGATCCGGCAGTGCAAAACGGAACCGTGACCGTGGACGTCAAACTCATCGGCGATCTGCCTCCGGGTGCGCGGCCTGATCTGAGCGTAGACGGAACGATCGACCTCGAACGGCTCGACAATGTTCTGTACGTTGGGCGCCCGGCCTTCGGGCAGGAAAACAGCACGATCAGCCTTTTCAAACTCGATCCCGATGGGCACGACGCCGTGCGCGTTCCGGTCAAAGTTGGCCGGGCCTCGGTAAATTCCATCCAGGTGGTGGATGGACTGCGCGAGGGCGACACCGTCGTGCTCTCCGACATGTCGCGTTGGGACAACACTGACCGTATTCGGCTCCAAGACTAATAAATACAAGCGAGGAACTCATGACAGAAGCTGGCCAACCGCTGATTCAGATTTCGGATATGACGAAAGTTTTCTACACGGATGAGATTGAGACGCATGCGCTCTCCGGTGTGCACCTTTCCGTAAGCAAAGGCGAGTACGTCGCCATGTCAGGCCCGTCGGGCTGCGGCAAATCGACGCTGTTGTCGATTATCGGCTTGCTCGATACTCCGACTGGCGGCCGTTATTTCCTCAACAACAAGCCGGTCGAGAACCTCGACTTCGCTGATCGGGCCCGCATCCGCAACCAGGAGATCGGCTTTATCTTCCAGAGTTTCAACCTCATCGGCGATCTCACCGTCTATGAAAACGTCGAGCTGCCGCTGACCTACCGGCAGCGAATGCCCTCGGCCGAGCGCAAGACGCGCGTCATGGAAGCGCTGGAGCGCGTGGGCATGGCGCACCGCGTCCGGCACTATCCTTCTCAACTCTCAGGCGGTCAGCAGCAGCGTGTGGCCGTAGCGCGCGCGCTGGGAGGCAAGCCGTCGATCCTGCTGGCGGACGAGCCTACCGGAAACCTCGACTCCCGCAATGGTGAAGCCGTCATGGAACTGCTCGCCGACCTTCACCGCGACGGAGCCACCATCTGCATGGTGACCCACGATCCGCGCTTCGCCAAGCATGCGCAACGCGAAGTACATCTGTTCGACGGGAAAGTCGTGGCCGAAGAAGAACTGAAGAAGCTCATGGCGGAAGTGCAGGCATGAGCGGCATCTGCCAGGACGCTTTGCGTCGCGAGGTTCCCGAGATCTCCAAGTAGACCAACCCAGCGCGACGCGCGGCTAAGGTCCATCGACTGGAGGCTCTGCGCTACGAATGAGAACTTATGGGCACCCTACTCCAAGACGTTCGCTACGCGCTGCGCCAATTGCGGAAAGCTCCAGGATTTACCTGCACCGCCGCGCTGATTTTGGCTCTGGGGATTGGCGGCACTTCGGCAATCTTTAGCACGCTCGACCCCATCCTCTTCAAGCCATTACCGTATCCACACGCCAGCCGCATCATGACGATCTGGTATGCGAGTGGCGAGGGAATCCGCGCTCCACAGACATTCCATACCTTCCAGGAAATCGCCGAACGCAACCGGTCGTTCGAATCTCTCTCGGTGATGAAGCCCTGGCAACCCACGCTCGTAGGCGAGGACCAACCTGAGCAACTGGACGGACAGCAAGTCAGCGCCAACTATTTCCGAGTGCTGGGCGTGGTCCCGGCTTTAGGGCGGGACTTCCAACCAGCCGATGACGTTTTCAACGGTCCAAAGGTTGTGATTCTCAGCTCAGGCCTTTGGCGCCGCCGGTTTGGAGCGGACAAATCAATAATTGGCCGGCCGGTTCAACTCAACGGCACGGCCTATATCGTCATCGGCGTGATGCCGAGCGCGTTCGAAAATGTGCTCTCTTCGTCCGCAGCAGCATGGTCGCCCTTGCAATACAACCCGGGCAACATCAGTTCTACAGATTCGCGGGAATGGGGGCATCACCTGCGCATGATCGGCCGCTTGCGAGCGGGCGTGAGTCAGGAACAAGCGAAGAGCGATCTGTCCTGGATCGCGAAAACTCCAGTCGCCGAATTCCCCCGGCCTCGATGGGCCGCGCTGGAGAACGGGATGATGGTGGATGCGCTGCAGGACGATCTCACCAGAGGCGTCAAACCTGCGCTGCTGGCGGTTTTCGGGGCGGTGATGCTTGTCCTTCTGATTGCCTGTGTGAACGTCACCAACCTTGTGCTCGCGCGGGGATCACAACGGCAAGGAGAAATTGCCATGCGGGCCGCGCTGGGCGCTGCGCCGCCGCGACTCATCCGCCAACTGATCACAGAAAGCTTGCTACTGGCCCTGATCGGGGGCGCTTTCGGCTTGCTGGTCACACAAGGGGGCATCCACCTGCTTGTAGCCCTGAGTCCCGCAGGACTGCCGCGCGTGAGTGCGATCCATATGGATTCTGCCGTGCTGGCTTTCACGCTTGCGGTCACACTTTTCATTGGCGTGGTCGTGGGAATTATTCCTGCGCTACATGCCTCACGCCGCGACCTGCATGAATCGTTGCAGCTGAGCTCACAGCGTAGCGCGGGAACCCATCAAGTAACGCGGCGCGTTTTCGTGGTGGCGGAAGTCGCCCTGGCACTGGTGCTTCTCGTAAGCGCCGGACTGCTGCTCCACAGTTTGCGGCGACTGTTTGCGGTGCCTGCCGGCTTCGATGCTTCCGGCGTGCTTACGATGCAAGTGCAAACCTACGGGTACAAGTACCACGAAGATCGTGTCCGTCATCAATTTTTCGAGCAAGCACTCGAGGTGGTGCGCCAGGTTCCCGGAGTAACCGCGGCGGCATTCACCAGCCAACTCCCGTTAAGCGGCGATTCCGATGCGTACGGCGCGCGTTTTGAAGAAGACGGACCAGAGGCTGCGACTCCCGTTTATCGATATGCCGTGACCGCCGGATATTTTGAAACACTTCACATCCCGCTGCTCCGCGGTCGCCTGCTCGATGAGCATGACACCGCGAAAACGCTGCCAGTCATGGTGATTAGCGAGTCGTTGGCCAGGCGCCGCTTCCAGAACGGCGATCCGATGGGCAAACGCGTTCGGGTTGGCGGCCTTGACACTTCGCCGATGTACACCGTGGTTGGTGTTGTGGGGGATGTCAAGCAGATGTCGCTGGGGCTGAACGACGACGATGCAGTCTATACCACCGCCACACAATGGCATTGGGCAGATGGAACCAGATCGCTGGTGGTTCGAATGCACGGCGATCCTGCGGGTTACGTAAGTGCGATCGAAAAGGCGATCTGGTCCGTGGACAACGAACAGGCGATTGTCCGAGTTGCCGTGTTTAGCGACTTGCTCGCCTCCTCGGCCGCCCAACGGCATTTCGTTCTTCTCCTGTTCGAGGCGTTTGGGCTGGTGGCTCTGACGCTCGCCGCGACCGGGCTCTATGGAGTTCTCTCCGGCAACGTTACCGAACGCACCCGGGAAATCGGTGTGCGCTCGGCCCTCGGAGCAACCCGTCACAGCATCGTCGCACTGATCTTGCGCCAAGGCATGACCCTCACCGGGGTTGGCGCCTTTTTAGGCGTGGTTGCGGCGGCGGCAGCGAGTCGAGCGATTGCAGCCATGCTGTTCGACGTCTCGCGTCTCGACCCAGTCACCTATGTGGAGGTGATTCTGCTGCTGTCGGTGGTTTCAGCGATGGCTTGCGCCGTGCCGGCATGGCGCGCCGCCCGGATCGATCCGATTGTCGCATTGCGATATGAGTAACAAGGGGTAGTTATGGGGACTTTATTTCAAGACATTCGGTACGCACTACGCCAACTCATCAAGAGTCCCGGCTTCACCGCGGTGGCTTTGGCCACTTTGGCTCTGGGCATCGGGGCCAACACGGCAATTTTCAGCGTCGTGAACAGCGTGCTCCTCCGCCCTCTCCCGTTCCATGATGCCGACAGGCTGGTCCGCGTGTGGCATGTCCCGCCGGCCAAGAGCTTTCCGGGGATGACCCGGTTCTCGGTTTCCGCAGCGAATTATCTGGACTGGCAGAACCAGAATCATGTTTTCGAGCAGATGGCGATCTATACCTATCGCGGCTTTACGCTTACCGGCACTGGTAAACCCGAGCAGGTCGATGCCTGTGCCGTGTCCCCCGAATTTTTCGAGACGCTGGGGGTTCAGCCGCTGCTGGGCCGGATCCTATTACCAGAAGAAGAGCAATCTGGCCGGTCCAACGTTGTCGTACTGACCTACCGTTTCTGGCAGGAACATTTTGGCTCGAATCGAGATATCGTCGGCCACGACATAACCATCGATGGCCGAAACTTTTTACTCGCCGGCGTGATGCCGCCGGATTTCCGCTTCCCTGAATTTGCTCAGATGTGGACGCCTATGGCCTGGACGGACGCGGAACGTGCGGTGCGCGGCGAACATCACTATGTAGTCATCGCCCGCCTGAGGCCGGGGATGGATGTGCCGCGTGCGCAAGCGGAGATGAACACCATATCAAGCCGGCTGCAACAACTTTACCCCGCAGATGACAAGGACTGGGGAGCGGTCGTGGTGCCGCTGCATGAGGACCTGGTCAGTGACGTTCGTCCCGCCATGCTTGTCTTGCTGGGAGCAGTGGCCTGCGTGCTGCTGATCGCCTGCGTTAACGTGGCAAATCTCATCCTTGCAAAGGGCTTCAGCCGTCAGAAAGAGATCGCGATCCGGACAGCGCTGGGCGCCAGTTCGACGCGCGTTTTGCGACAAGTGCTTACCGAATCGGTCTTGCTCTCCTTCGTAGGCGGAGCTTTGGGCTTGGCGTATGCGCCATTTGGAGTGCGTCTAATCAAGGCGTTTCTCGCGGATAAGCTGCCGCAATCGATGGATATCGGCCTCGATCTCAACGTGCTTCTCTTCACGGCAGCGATTTCCTTGGTGACCGGCATCCTCGCTGGAATTCTCCCGGCTCTGCGCCTGGCTCGCGAGAATGTAAGTCAGACTCTTAAGCAGGGTCTGGGCCGCACCGACACCGATGCGACCGGGCATCGCACAAGGAGCGTTCTCGTCGTCTCCGAGGTTGCGCTCTCGCTCGTTCTTCTGATTGGCGCCGGGCTGTTGATTCGCAGCTTTCAGCGTCTGCACAATGTGAATCCCGGATTCGATTCTCATGGCGTTCTGACGGCGAGCGTGGAAGTCGCACAGAAGAAATTTCCCCAGCCCGCGGGCCAGGCACGGTTTTTCGATCAGGTGCTCCAGCGCGTGCGCTCTCTTCCGTCCGTCATTTCCACCGGCGTGATCGATGACATCCCTCTGGACGGAGGTGGATCCCACCAACCCATTGCGATCGAAGGCAGGCCAGTGGTTCCAATGTCCGAGCAGCCCGAGGTCGATGTTCGCCTCACCAGTCCCGGATACATGAGCACCATGCGCATTCCTATTCTGCGTGGACGCGATCTCAACGACACCGACGTAGCGGGGGGGCCCGGCGCTGTCCTGATCAGCCAATCCATGGCTCGTCAATTTTGGCCTGACGAAGACGCCATTGGTAAGCACCTGACGCTTACCTTCTCCCCGGATGTTCCACGCGAAGTGGTCGGGATTGTCGGCGACGTCAAGCTCGATGGCTTGGACCAGACTCGGCCCGCGGTTGCGCTCTACTCGTCGCTCGATCAAGTGTCAGTGCCCGCCATGGGGGGATGGCGTTCATTCCCGATGATGCTGGTGGTGCGTACTGCCACAAGTCCGGCAGCAGTCGTGTCAGCGGTCGCAGATGCGGTGCATCAGGTTGATGCGGATATTCCCCTGCGCAACATCCTGACCATGGACGACGTGGTAGCAACTTCATTGCAGCAACAGCGATTTGACACATGGCTGCTCGGCGCCTTCGCAGGACTCGCCCTGATCCTGGCGGCCATCGGAATCTACAGCGTTCTTTCCTACAGCGTGAAACGGCGCGTGGGTGAAATCGGTATCCGCATGGCCTTGGGAGCACGACTTGGCGATGTGCTGCGAATGGTAGTAATTGAGGGCATGAAACCGACGCTACTGGGTCTGGCGATCGGAGTCGTGGCAGCGCTGGCTTTTGGTCGCGTGATGTCCAGTTTGATCTATCAAATCGCGCCCAGCGATCCCCTGACGTTTGTAGCGGTAGCCGCATTGCTGATGGTCGTCGGCTTTCTAGCGACCATCATTCCGGCTTACCGCGCTTCGAAAGTCGATCCTATGGTGGCACTACGGGACGAGTAAGCGTGCTTTGATGAACAATCTGATCCAGGACATCCGCTACACGCTTCGACAGCTGCGCAACAATCCGGGCTTTGCGGCGGCATCGGTGCTGACATTGGCATTAGGGATCGGGGCTGCGACGGCGATGTTCAGCCTTGTCGACCGCATCCTGTTCCGCAGCCTGCCTTATCCGCACGACACAGAACTCGTCTCCGTCGGAGTGACAGCGCCGATCATTGATGGCGAATTCCTTTTCGCCGGCAATTATCTTGACTGGAAACAACATCAGACCGTATTCGCCAGCTTCACTTCCTCAACGGGCGTTCGGGATTGCGATCTTACCGACGATCATCCGGTGCGGCTCGCCTGCGCAGCGGTCGCTTCCACATTCTTGCCGACGCTTGAGATAAGGCCGATCTTGGGCCGCAACTTCAGCGCGGAAGAGGATCAGCTGAATGCTCCGAGGGTCGCGCTCGTGTCCTATCATTTATGGCAGGACCGCTTCGCCGGTGACCGCGGCGTGGTTAACCGTAGCATTTCTGTGGACGGTCAGACGACGCAGATCATTGGCGTGCTGCCGCGCGACTTCGAATTTCCAACTCTTGCCCACACCGACTTGCTGGTTCCTCAAACGCTGGATGAATCCATCGTGCAGCGCCATCAACTCGGCCCAGTGGTACGTGTTTTCGGACGGATGAAGCCCGGAGCGACTGCCGAACAAACCAAGGCAGAACTGCAGCCTCTATTCAACGATTTCGTGCAATCAGCCCCGCCAAATTTTCGGCAGGTGCTTCGGCTGCAAATTCGTTCCATCCGGGATCTGCAGGTGCACGATTCGCGTCGGGCTGCATGGCTGCTATTGTTGTCGGCACTGGCGGTTCTCCTGATTGCATGCGCCAATGCGGCCAACCTCGTGCTGGCTCGCGCTACGGTGCGGCGCCAGGAACTGGCGGTTCGTTCCGCGCTCGGAGCCGGACGCCTCCGCCTTTTCCAGCAACGGCTCACAGAGAGCATTGCATTAGCAATTCTGGGTGGGGCGGGCGGCACCGCTCTGGCTTATTTCATCATTCACACATTCGTGTCGCTGGCTCCCGCAGGAATCCCGCGACTCTACCAAGCCTCGGTTGATCCTCGGATATTGCTGTTCGCTTTTCTGCTGTCGCTTGCGTCAGGAAGCCTGTTCGGGGCGGTCCCGGCGCTGGAGAGACCGGTCCAAATGCTCGCCGTCAAGGGCGCTTCAGCACTTCGCCGGGGTCATATGCGGCAGCTGTTATTAGTCAGCCAGGTATGGATCGCCGTAGTTTTGCTTGCCAGCGCATCTCTATTTGTTCGTAGCCTCCGCAATCTCGAAACCGAGCCTCTTGGCATCAACACGGAAAATGTCGTAACCGGGCAGTTCACTCTGGGTCAGCAGAAATATTCCACAGCCAGAGAGAGGCTTCTATTTTTCGAAGAGGTTGAGAGGAAGCTACAACAACTTCCTGGAGTCGATGCTGCGGCGCTTTCCGATTCGCTTCCGCCCAACGCGCCAGACCGCACCATGCCGTTCTTTGCATTGCAGGCCGAGGGGCAGCCTCCACTAGCCGAAAGCGAGGGCGTTGGCGGGGTCGTTGGGTGGCGCGACGTTACGCCGAATTATTTTTCTGTGCTTGCGATACCGCTGCTTCGCGGCCGGCCATTCAACGAACAGGATCGTGCCCCTGAAGTTCACACCATTATTCTTAATCAAAGCTTAGCCGACCGTCTCTTCCCTAACCAGGATTCCCTGGGCAAGTTAATTCAGTTCCACACGGATCGCGCGGCCCTGAGCGCTCCGTTCACGGTGATCGGAATTACGGCCAACACGCAGAACCAGGGATTGGGGGGACAGGCTGGTCCCGAGTACTACATGGTGCGCCATCACAGCGACAATGACATCGTCTTCAACTATCCCGACTCGCAGCGCATCAGCATCATCGTCCGCGGCGCAATCCAGCCGCAAGCGGTCGCCCAGGAGTTGCGCAGCGCCATCGCCACGCTCGATCCCACGATTCCAGTCGAGACAACCACCCTGGGCCAAAGCGTGGCAAAACTCGCCGAGCGCCCGCGCTTCAGCGCGGCCCTGCTTTCATTTTTCGCCGTCGTCGGCCTGCTCTTAACGGCGCTGGGAGTCTATGGACTCGTCTCCTTACTGGTAAACCAGCGCACGCAAGAAATCGGCATCCGCATGGCGCTCGGCGCGACCCGCAAGAACGTGGTCACGATGATGGTGCGGCAGGCCTCTTTGTGGATCGCGATCGGAGCGCTGCTGGGAGCGATCGGTTCCGTGGCCGCAGCTCGTTGGATCAATTCCCTTCTGTTTGGCATTCGAGCCAATGACCCGGTCACGTTAGCGGGGGCAACGGTGGCGCTTGTGTTTGTTGCTATGACCGCTGCCTGGATTCCGGCCCGTCGCACCGCCAAAGTCGAGCCCGTCGTGGCACTGCGATATGAGTGAGGAATTATGCAAACTATGATGCAGAACCTGCGTTACGCAATCCGCCAGTTGCGCAAGTATCCAGGATTCAGCGCCGTCGCGGTGCTCACTCTAGCGGTCGGAATCGGCGCCAACGCCGCCATCTTCTCCCTTGTAGATCAAGTTCTGGTGAAGCGCTTGCCGGTCAGCGAACCGGATCGCCTTGTCATGCTCAAGTTCACGGGTTCGGAAACGGGCCACACCAGCGCGTATGCAGGCGTCGCGGAGGATTATTTCTCCTACCCGATGTATCGCGATCTACGCGATCAAAATAGTGTCTTCTCTGGAGTGCTGGCGATGTTCCCCGCCCAGGTCGGAGTCCAGTGGCGAAACACTCCGAGCTTGGCGAACAGCGAACTCGTCAGCGGGAATTACTTTTCTGTTCTGGGAGTCAGGCCAGCGCTGGGTCGCCTCTTTATTCCCGTGGATAGCGCCAGTCGTGGCGCCTCGCCGTACGTTGTTCTCAGCTATCGCTACTGGACACAACACTTCGCGTCCGATTCCTCCGTCATCAACCAGAGCATTCTGATTAATGGCAATCCCTTCACGATCATTGGGGTGGCGCAGCCGGGCTTTGACAGCGTGATCAGCGGAACCGTGCCCGATTTCTTTGTTCCGATCACGATGAAGGCGCAGATGACTCCGCTATGGGACGAACTGGAAGATCGCCGGTCGAAGTGGTTGAACATCGTCGCGCGCCTCAAGCCAGGTATGACCGTGCAGCAGTCCGAGGCCGGAATCAATCCCTTGTGGAAGGCGCTCCGGACGATGGAACTCCAGAGTATTACCACGAAGAGCCAGCGGTTCCGCGAACAGTTCGTTGCCAAGAGCTATCTGACACTGCTCGATGCCTCCAAGGGATTCTCTCCTCTGCGCGAAAATTTGCGCGTACCGCTTCTTATTCTGATGGGCATGGTCGGACTTCTCACCTTGATGGCGACCGCAAATGTGGGCAGTTTGCTGCTGGTTCGCGCCGCCGGCAGGACGAGGGAGATGTCAGTACGCTACTCCCTGGGCGCAACTCGCAAGCACGTCATCGGCCAGTTGCTGATAGAAGGCCTCACTCTCGGCCTTCTGGGTGGGATCTGCGGGCTGGCGCTCTCGCCGTTGTGCGCTAAGGGGCTGATCGATTTGATCAATCCGACCGCGACAACGTCGGGTATGACTTCGCTTTCGGCAACTCCGGACTCCCGCGTAGTCTTATTTTGTTTTGCGGTTTCGGTGATTGCCAGCATGCTTTTCAGTCTGGCTCCCATCATCCAGTTTTACCGGCCCAAGGTTACGGCAGCGCTCAAACAGCAAACGGGAACGGTCGAACTCACGCATGCGCGGTTTCGACGGCTGACCGTGGGTATGCAGATTGGTCTGAGTCTTTTGATGCTCGTGGGCGCAGGGTTGTTCAGCCGAACGCTCATGAATCTTAAATCCGAGGACGTCGGCTTTGTCACCGATCATCTGCTCACCTTCCAACTGGATCCGCACCTTGCCGGCTATCAGTCGAGCGCCGTCGGGCCCTTATACAAGCGCTTGCTCGATACTCTCAGCGCTCAACCGGGAGTGCGATCGGTGGGAATGACCGATGATCCGGTACTGGCCCGATCCGACAACACGTTCTCCATCCAAGTTCCTGGCTACCAGGCGCAGGAAGGCGAACGCATGAGCTTCGAGTGGGAACATGTGACGCCCGGGTACTTCTCAACGTTGCAGCTTCCTCTGGTTTTGGGTCGAGTCTTCAATGATTCCGATACTCCGGCCAGTGCCAAGGTAGTCGTAATCAACGAAAGCTTCGTGCGCAAATTTTTCGGGACGGCAGATCAGGCGATTGGCAAGACGTTTTCCGCCGGGAAATCCAAAGATAAGGCTCTTCTCGTTGTCGGAGTTGTAAAAGACGCAAAACACTTTAGTTTGCATGACAAACCGGAGCCGATCTTTTACACGCCTATCTTTCAAGATACAGAACCGGCCTCAGTCGCTGTCTACATCCGGACCAGCCAGCCGCCCGACGCTGCAGCCAGCACGGTTCGTACAGCCGTGGCCGGCATCGATTCGAAGTTGGTCGTCGACTCGCTGCAGTCCATGAACTCGGAGATCGATACCACGCTGACCTCCGAGCGCATGCTTTCTTTCCTCGCCAGCACGTTTGGCCTGGTTGCAATTTTCATTACCGCGATCGGCCTCTACGGTGTGCTGGCCTATTCCATTGCCCAACGCACGCGTGAAATCGGCGTCCGCATGGCGCTAGGTGCAACTCGAACGGCAGTCCTCGGCATGGTCCTGCGCGAGGTACTGACCATCACCGCCTGGAGCGTGGGAGTTGCGGTGCCCATGTCGTTGGCACTCGGCAATTTTGTGAAGAGCCAGCTTTTTGGCATCTCCTATCGCGACCCTGCGATTTTGGGAATCGTTACTCTCGCGATTTCAACTGTCGCCCTGCTTGCGGCCTGCGTGCCGGCGCGCCGCGCCGTACAAGTTCAACCCATCACCGCCCTGCGTTACGAGTGAGAACATCATGACAGGACTAGCACAGGACTTTCGCTACGCACTCCGCCAATTACGCAGGAGCCCTGCTTTTGCGGCAGTGGCCACCGTCACGCTCGCCTTGGCCATCGGGGCGAATACCGCGATCTTCTCCGTCGTCAACGCCGTGTTGTTGGCTCCTCTCCCGTACCGCCAGGTAGACCGCTTAATGATGATCTGGGAGGCGAACCGAACGCGCGGCGAGAAGGCATTCCCCATTTCGCCCGGGGACTTCACCAGTTGGAAGCAAGAAAACGATGTGTTCGAAGACATTGCCGCCTCCTATGACAACGAAGTCACTCTTACCGGTTCGGGCGACCCGAAGCTGGTAATTGGCTACGCATTTACGCCGAACTACTTCCGCATTCTCGATGTGGCTCCGCAGATGGGGCGAACCTTCACCGAACAGGAAGCACAATCGAAAGCGCCTGTTGTCGTGCTCAGCGACAAGTTCTGGCGGACGACTCTCCATGGCGACGCACAGGTCCTGGGCAAGGCGATAAGCCTCGATGCCAAGCCCTACACCGTGATTGGCGTGATGCCCCCCACTTTCAACTATCCGTCACAGACTGAGCTCTGGATGCCTATTTCGCTCTCCGCCGACTCAGGCGATTACGACCGCCGTTATCTCCGGATTATTGGGCGACTCAAGCCGGGCATCTCTGTTGAGGAAGCGCAAGTTCGCATGGATGCGCTGGAACGCCGAATCGCCGCGTTGCATCCGGCGACCGAAGCCGGAAACGAAACCTGGGTCGAACCTATCCGGCACCAACTGTCCGGCGATATCCGCAAACCGCTGTTGGTATTGCTGGGAGCTGTCGCCATCGTGCTGCTGATCGCATGCGTGAACATTGCGGGTCTTCTGCTCGCTCGCGCTGCAGGACGCAGGGCTGAGGTCTCGCTTCGAACTGCCATGGGCGCTTCTCGTTTCCGTCTGGTGCGGCAATTCCTCATCGAAAGCCTTTTGCTTTCATTGCCCGGCGGTCTCCTCGGGGTCGGCCTCGCCTTCTGGTGTACTCGTTTTCTGGTAGCGATCTTCCCGAACAATGTCGCGAACCTGAGTATTCCCAAGGTGGAGTCTATCCCTTTGAACGCTCCTGTTCTCTGGTTCGCACTTGGAATCACCGTGCTCTCCTCGGTGTTCCTGGGTGTCTTGCCTGCGTTGCAATCAAGCCGCTCCAACGAGAGCGATGCACTGAAAGAGTCCGGTCGGGTTTTGGGTTCTGGTGCTCCGTCGGCGCGCACGCGACGCATTCTCACGTCGGCCGAAATCGCGTTGTCCCTGGTCCTCCTCTCCGGCGCTGGATTGATGATCGACAGTTTTCGCCAGGTATATCGTCAGGACCTAGGTTTTCAGCCCGATCATGTTCTGGGACTCGAGATCTTTCTGCCTCGGAACCGCTACCCGTCTGAGCAGCCCCAAACGCGATTGTCGTTTGTGAGCGGCGTTCTCGCGAATTTAAAGGAGTTGCCCGGGGTTCAGTCGGTTGCCGCGACCAATTATCTTCCACTGACCGGATTCTGGGGAACAACGGACTTCGTGATCCAAGGCAGGACGCCCGTCAACGAATCGCAAAAGCCCACCGCTGACAGCCGCCTTGTTACTCCGGGGTACTTCTCGAGCATGGGGATCACCCTTCTTCAGGGCCGCGATTTCACGGATTCCGATCGCCTCGGTTCCGAGCAAGTCGCCATCATGAATTCCACCCTTGCCCATCGCTACTTCGGCAACGAAGATCCTGTAGGAAAAATTGTCGAGTTGGAAGGTGACGACGCCCCGGTCAAGCGTTGGCGTGTCGTTGGTGTCGTCTCCGATGTGAGAGCTTTCGGTCCCGAAGAGGCCGCTCACGCCGATCTCTACCGTCCCCTGGCACAGGTTACTTTCCCTCTCCTGGGATTCGTCGTGCGCAGTACTGGCGATCCGGCAATGCTGCTGAAATCGGCGCAGCAAGCCGTTTGGCGCGTGGATAAGGACCAGCCGATTTTCGATTCGATGCCCTTGTCGCTGCTGGCCGCGCAGTCCTTAACCTTGCGTCGTACCAGCACCATGGTGCTCGCAAGTTTTGCCATCTTAGCGTTGCTCCTGGCTGCACTGGGCTTGTACGGGGTGATGTCCTACTCGGTATCACAACGCACCCATGAATTCGGAATCCGAATGGCCCTCGGTGCCCGTCGGCAGGACGTACTGCAACTTGTCCTTCGCAGCGGGATAGGTCTCGTGCTTGTCGGAGAGGCAATCGGCCTCGCCGCCGCTCTGTTGCTGGCGCGGCTGTCATCGAGCCTGCTGTTCGGTGTTTCGCCAGACGATCCCTGGACATTGGCAACGGCGCTGGCGGTTCTGACGCTGGTCGCCGTTGTCGCTTCCTACATACCAGCTAGTCGTGCGACCAGGGTCGATCCTATGGTCGCGCTGCGTTACGAGTGAGAACAAATATATGACGGGATTCGCACAGGACTTTCGCTACACGCTGCGCCAATTGCGCAACAGCCCGGGCTTCGCAGCGACGGGCATCCTGATTATGACGATCGGCATTGCGGCCAGCACCGCCATATTCGGCTTCGTCGATGCCGCGTTGATCAAGCCTTTGCCCTACCAGAATCCCTCGCAACTCGTGATGGTGACTGGGAGCGTGTCGGTTCTTCCGCGCGCAAATCTTTCGTATCCCGACTATCTCGATTGGAAGAAGCTCAACCAGGTGTTCACATCGATGGACGTGTACCGCGATGAAGGTTTTCTGGTGCGCACACCAGCCGGGACGGAGCCGGTTTCGGCCACTCGCGTCAGCGATGGCTTCTTCCGGACCTTGGGAATAGCTCCCATGCTGGGACGGGACTTCTATCCCGGAGAGGATCTGCCCGAAGCGGCTAACACCGTCATCTTGAGCCATGCAACGTGGCAGAAGCGCTTTGGTGGCCGGAAGGATGTCATCGGCGAACCGGTCTCGCTGAGCGGGGTCCCCTACACCATTGTCGGGGTTCTGCCGCAGAGCTTCCAATTCGCTGAGCAAGGAAGCAGCGAGTTCTGGGCCACGCTTCATCCCACGGATTCGTGTTCTCGCCGCCGAAGCTGCCACGACCTGACCGGAGTCGGTCGTTTGAAAGATGGCGTCACCGTTTCCTCGGCACTGGCGAATATGACGGCCATTGCCCGGCAACTTGAAATTCAATATCCCGCCGATAACAGAGGTCAGGGCGCGTTTGTCGCGCCGCTGTCCGATGTGATCGTTAAAGATGTCCGTCCCATCCTGCTTGCTCTGCTTGGGGGCGCTGGACTTCTTCTGATCATTGCTTGCGTGAATGTTTCAAGCCTGCTGCTCGTCCGCTCAGAAAGCCGCAAGCGTGAAATCGCGGTTCGAGGTGCGCTCGGAGCGTCCCGCCTACGACTGATACGCCAATTTATGACGGACGGCTTTGTTCTGGTGGCGGCGAGCTCGGCGCTTGGCGTATTCCTCGCACGCGCCGCCATGCAGGTTCTTACCAGCCTGATCTCGAAAGACATCTTGGTCGGCATGCCCTACCTAAGTGGGCTGGGCCTCACTCTTCATGTCCTCGCGTTCGCTGGAACCATTTCAGTTGGCGCGATGATCTTGTTCTCCCTTACGCCACTTCTGCGTTTGCCGCTGAGAGATATACGCGAAGGCCTCAACGAAGGCGGTCGTGGATACGCCGGAACGCTCTGGCGTCGATTCGGTGCCAATCTGGTCGTGGTCGAACTGGCAGTTGCGGTCGTGTTGCTGGTCGGCGCTGGATTGCTGGGTAAAAGCCTTTATCGCTTGCTGCATGTCGATATCGGATTCGAGGCGGATCATCTCGCGACCGTCGGAATCGCCCTCTCCGACACGGCATATCCGAAAGATGAACAACAGGTCGCGGTCGCTCGCCAAATTCTGGATCGCGTTTCGCATCTGCCTGGCGTGACTTCGGCCGGCATTACCAACCGCTTGCCCGTCAGCTTCAACGGCAACACCACATGGATCAGGATTGTCGGCCATCCCTACAACGGGGAGCACAACGAGGTCAACGAACGCGATGTCAGCTCCGCCTACTTCTCGACCATCAAAGCAAAGCTCCTAAGCGGACGATACTTCAGCGACGCTGAGGATTCCACCAAGCCTCACGTGATGCTCATCAATCAGACGTTAGCGCGGCAATATTTTGCCGGGGAAGATCCTATCGGCAAAAAGATTGGCGATACGGACCTTTCGCCAAAGTCGATTTACGAAATTGTTGGCGTTGTCGAGGACGTGAAGGATGGCTCGCTGGATTCTGAAATCTGGCCCGCCGTCTACTATCCATTCAATCAGAGTCCCGACACGTACTTCTCCCTGGTTGTGCGCACATCGCAGGCCGAAGGGTCACTGCTTTCATCCATCGTGGCGGCCATTCATGAAGTCGATCCCGGCATCGGCACCATGAACGAGATGACCATGGCGCGCAAGATTAACGATTCGCCCAGTGCCTATATGCACCGCTCGTCGGCCTGGCTGGTCGGAGGTTTCGCGATCACGGCTCTGCTGCTGGGCGTGGTCGGCCTTTATGGAGTCATCGCATACTCGGTAAGCCGGAGAACGCGCGAGATCGGCGTGCGCATGGCTCTCGGAGCACAACGCCGTTCTGTCTACCAACTCATTCTGAAAGAGGCGGGCTGGTTGATTTCGGTCGGGATTGCGGCTGGGTTGGCATGTTCCGTGGCCGTCGCGACCCTCATTCGCGGGCTCCTTTTTGGAGTTCGCTCTTGGGATGTGCCGACGCTCGCGGCAGTCTCGCTTCTGCTTGGAGTCTCCGCCCTGCTGGCCACTTACATCCCCGCCCGCAGGGCAGCCCAGGTCGATCCATCGGTCGCGCTGCGCTACGAATAGGATCGCAATGACAGGACTACTTCAAAATCTACGTTACGCTCTTCGCCAGTTGCGCAAGAGCCCGGGTTTTGCGGCGATCGCAATCCTCACCCTCGCTCTCGGCATCGGTTGCAACAGCACTATTTTCAGCCTGGTGAATGCCTTTTTGCTGCGGCCCCTTCCCTATCCTGAGCCCGACAAATTGGCAGTAATCATTCGCCACGTTGAGGGCACATCGCCACGATCAGGTGAGTTCGTGCAAGACGACGATCCGACTCAGGATGGAAAGACGTGGGAGGAAGTTCGTGATCAGATTCCATCCGTGCACGCTGCAGTTTTTGGAGGGACCAGTGGCGTCAACCTGGTGGCGGGTTCCAGGCCCAGCGCGGAAGTTCGATACGTGAACGACATGCGCGTTTCGGCTCAGTACTTCAACGTGTTGGGGATCGCCCCCATTCTCGGCCGCGGCTTCACGCAAGAAGAAGACCGGCCGAACGGTCCCAATGCCGTCATCCTGAGTTATGCGCTATGGCAGTCAGCCTTGCACGGCGACCGCGAAATCGTCGGCAAGCCAGTGACCCTGAAAGGCGAGCCGTACACAGTCGTTGGGGTCCTACCGCGAGATGTCCAGGTAAGCGCGTGGGGCGGTCGCCCTGATCTTTGGACTCCGCTCCAGCCCCATCAGAGCGGGGAATGCGGCGGCCAGAACTGCGAAATTATTGTTCGTCTTGCGCAGGGCGCTACTTGGCAGCAGGTTGCCGCTGAACTCTCTCGCATACGAAAAGATTGGCTCGACGAAGTAGCCAAGGAAAACACCCGCGCCTGGTTCTACGTTTCGCCGCTCGCGCGCAATGTCGACAACGGTATGGGGCAGCCGGTTCTGCTGCTCATGGTCGCTGTCGGCCTGATCCTGCTCATTGCCTGCACCAACCTCGCGGGGCTCACGCTGGTGCGCATCAGCCGGAGAACGGCGGAACTGGCAACGCGTCTCGCCCTGGGAGCCACAAGGTGGGGAATTTTGCGGCAGTTGTGGACTGAAGGGCTCGTCCTCGCTGTGCTGGGGGCTGCCGCCGGACTCTTGCTCGCTTTCTTCACTCTCTCCGTGCTGCGGAGAGTTATTCCCGAGGAGATGATGCCACTCGGTGGCCTCGCGATTGACGCGCGAGTGCTTGCGTTTACTTTCGCAGCTTCTGTTCTTGCCAGCCTTTTGTTCGCCGCACTGCCCGCTTTGCAGGTTCGTGGACTGGATCTTCGCTCTTCAATTGCGGCTGGCAGTCACACCGTGGTTCAGGGCTCCAGTCGTTTGCGTCGTGTGCTGGTAAGCGGCGAAGTCGCGCTCACCATTGTGCTGCTAGCGGGAGCAGGCTTGCTGACCCGTACGCTCATTCAATTGCAGTCCTTGCCCAAAGGGTTCGATCCGACCAACGTTGTGACCGCGTCGTTGTCACTCGACGATGCGCGCTATCGCAACGCCGCCGCCTTTCAAAATCTGCTGGATCGAAGCGTCACTGAAATGCGGAAGATCCCCGGCGTGGAGGATGCCGCCGTGGGATTGAGCCTGCCCTACGAGCGAGGCCTCAACGAAGGAGTGAAGATTCTTGATGGCAAGTTCGCAGGCAAAGACGATGGTTCAAGCATGGCCTATATCACGCCGGGATATTTCAACACTCTGAAAATTCCGGTTCTCGCCGGCCGCGGCATCGCCGATACCGACACGCCAAGTTCCTTGCCCGTAGCAGTGATCAATTCTGATTTCGCTCGACAATTCTTCGGCGAAGCTTTTCCCATCGGGCGTCATATTCAGACCTCAGACCACACCTACACCGTCGTCGGCGTAGTGGAGAATGTTGCCAAAAAGCCTGGAATGGGCGGCGATCAGCCCATTGCTACTGAACCTGTCCTTTACCTGCCGGCAGCCCAGACGCCTCAGGGACTAATCAACGTTGCTCACGTATGGTTCCAGCCAAGCTGGATTGTCCGCACTCGCCAGCCTCTCGAGGGAACTCCGCACGCCATGCAGCAGGCTCTGGCTCGCGTAGACGCGCAATTGCCGTTTTCAGGTTTTCATTCCATGCAGCAGATCCTGGCCAAAAGCCTGGTTCAACAAAGAATTGAAGTCGGGCTCATCGCTACTTTCGCAGGGCTTGCACTGTTGCTCTCCGCGATCGGCATTTACGGTCTGGTCTCGAATCTGATCGTCCAGCGCAGGCGCGAGTTCGGCATTCGTATCGCCTTTGGTTCTTCCATTCAGGCAGCGATGTTTGATGTCGGTTCCGATGGCGTCAAAGCTGCAGTGTACGGGCTATTTCTCGGAGTTCTTGTCAGCCTCTTCGTCCTACGGGTGTTGCGCAGCGTGCTCTACGGTATTCGCTACTACGATCCCATAACGCTCGTGATGGTTGGTTGCGCAATCCTCACCATTGCTGTGTTAGCCAGCGTCCTGCCGGCGTTGCGCCTTGCAAGTTTGGATCCAGTGGAAACTCTGCGTGCCGAGTAGGTGAGAAATGACAAAAATTCTTCAAGACGTTCGATATGGACTGCGGCAACTGGGCAAGAATCCCGGCTTTGCCACCGTCGCGGTTATGACGCTCGCGCTTGGAATCGCGGCCAACACCGTGATCTTCACCATCTTGAACGCCACCATCCTTAAACCACTGCCATTCCCTGACCCGTCGCGACTCGTATTTGTCTGGGAGACTTTCTCCCGGAATAACGGCGACGTGAACATTATTTCAGCGCCGAATTACAAAGACTTCGCCCTCCAAAACCACGTCTTCGAAAACATCGCGATTCTTGATTCCGCCGGTCGCGGTTACAACCTCTCGCCGGCTGGGGACAGCCGTGAACCCGAACAGGTTTCGGGCTTGCGCGTCTCGTCGACTTTCTTCCCGGTGCTTGGGGTGCATCCGTTTCTGGGACGCAATTTCCTGCCGGAAGAGGAAGAACTCGGAAAAGCGCACGTCGTGATTCTTAGCTATGGGCTGTGGAAGCGCCGCTATGGTGCAGATCGCACATTGGTAGGCAAGACGATTCGTATCGATAGCGAAGATTTCACAGTCGTCGGAGTGATGCCGCGCGATTTTCAATGGCAGTTCTGGAGCGGACCCCGCCAGCTCTGGGTTCCTGTGGGGTACACCGAAACTGACAAGGGGCGCAGCGACAACAGTTTCGTTTGCATCGCGCGATTGAAGGCGGGCGTGACGCTCGCGCAGGCGCGAGCAGAGATGGCGTCGATCGGCACTGCTCTATCTCGTCAATATCCGAAGGAACTCGTCAACATGAGTGCGACCGTCCAGCCGATGGCTGATGTCGACATGTCGGGGGTGCGGACCACGATGATCACGCTGTTTGCCGCCGTCGGGTTCGTGCTGCTGATCGCCTGTGTCAACGTCGCGAATTTGTTACTGGCACGGGGCGCTGTCCGCCAAAAGGAATTTGGCTTGCGGCGAGCTCTTGGGGCAAGTGGCATCCGCATCGCCAGCCAGCTGCTTACAGAAAGCGTTCTGCTGGCTTTGTTAGGTGGAACACTGGGCGTCATATTGGCGGCGTGGAGCCTGAACGCGCTGCCCTCGCTCTTACCCGGTAATCTGCCGCTGCGCGATCTCACCCGGTTGCACCTGGACCGCCGAATCTTCGCATTCGCGTTTGTGGTTTCCTGCCTAACGGGAATTCTGTTTGGGATGATTCCCGCCATTAGCACGATTCGGGGAGACTTCACCAGGCCTTTGAAAGAAGGAGGCCGCGGAGCCAGCACCGGGCGGAGCCGCTTGCGTCATGCCCTGGTCGCGTCGGAAGTCGCGCTGGCGCTGGTCGTACTGTGCGGGGCGGGATTGATGATGGCAAGCCTCTCCCGATTACTTGGGGTGAATCCCGGCTTCGACGCCAAGAACGTGCTGACGATGGAGATGTCTCTACCGCAAGACATCATTTATGTAGGGCCTCCCAACCACCCACTTTTCTGCCGCGACATAGATAAACATTTGGGCGCGATTCCCGGAGTCCTGGCAGTGGGAGCGGTCGCGCATCTGCCTTTGGAGGGCAATGCCGGCCGCGGGTTCGTAATTGAAGGACGTCCCGATCCGGGGCCTGGCAATCGACCGGGCGCGAATTACACGGTGGCCTGTCCTAATTATTTTCGTGCTCTTGGTGTGCCCGTGCTCAAGGGCCGAGAATTCACCCATCAAGATTCTCTCGGAGCCCCGGCGGTTATCGTGATCAATGAAGCGATGGCGCATAAATTCTGGCCAGACGAAGAAGCGGTCGGGAGAGCGATTCGACTCGGTGGCATGGACGGCCCCCGGCTCACGATTGTTGGCGTGGTTGGAGACGTTCACCACACCGGCTTAGACGAACCCGCCCGTCCGCAATTTTTCCGGCCTTATCCTCAGGCGGGCTGGCCAGTAATGAGCGTCGTGGTAAAAACGGCGGGAGCACCTGCCACATACACCCCCGCAATCAAAAAGGCGCTGGCCGAAGTTGAACCGACCCGGCCTGTATCCGATGTCATGCCGATGCAGGACATTGTGCAAGACTCGATCGGGTCGCGACGTTTTCCGGCCTTTGTACTTTCCGGCTTTGCCGGGCTGGCGCTGGTACTGGCAGCGGTGGGAATCGTGGGAGTTGTGAGCTACTCGGTGGCGCAGCGCACGCAAGAGATTGGTATCCGAATGGCGCTGGGTGCGCGCAAGGCGGATGTCTTGAAACTCATTTTGAGAGGGAGCATGTCTTGGGTCTTCATTGGAATAGCTTTGGGCATCGTCGCTTCCCTCGGCTTAACCCATCTTCTCGGAACCTTGCTCTACGGCGTGAAACCCGAAAACCCCCTTGTACTTGGGACTGTTGCGCTGATTCTAGCCGCCGTCGCACTGCTGGCGTGCTATATCCCGGCGCGGCGCGCGGCGAAAGTCGACCCCATGGTGGCGCTGCGCTATGAGTGAAGGTGAGAAGTCCTATCTATGACAGGGTTCCTCCAGGACGTTCGCTTCGGGTTGCGCCTCTTGCGCAAGAGTCCGGGATTTACCACGGTTGCCGTGCTCACACTGGCACTGGGAATCGGAGCCGGCACAACTGTTTTCAGTGTCGTGGATACAGTCCTCCTGAAAGCACTTCCCTATCGGGATGCAGATCGGCTCGTCGCTGTATGGGTCACCGAAGTCGGTCAGCCAGGCTCAGAACTATTCGCGCCCTATAGCGATTTCGAAGAGTTCAAAAAAAGTAATCACACGTTCGAAGCAGTCAGCGCTTTAACCTGGGCGCGCGCCGGCGAGATTCTTACTTGGCGCAATTCCCCACACCAGGTCCTGGCCATTCCTACAAGCCCCGAGTTTTTCTCCATGTTGGGAATTCCCGCTGAGATCGGGCGTACCTTCGGCCCGGAAGATATTGAACGCGGATGCTCGGTCGTTCTAGCCCATGCCTTTTGGCAGACAGAGTTGGGGGCTCCAAAGGATATCGCCGGATCGACGCTGGTGTTGAGCGATAAAGCCTGCACCGTGGCAGGCGTTATGCCTCGCGGATTCGACTTCTATCCAAAACAAACTTCGCTGTGGACCCTCATCACACCGGGCAGCAAGTTTTCGCGGGAGCCTCTTGATTCCGTGGTAGGCATTTTCGGGCGCCTCAAACCGGGCGTCAGTCGCGCCAGCGCTGAGCGCGAACTGGCTGGTCTTCATCAACGCGTAATCCAGAAAGCGCCTGCCGGAAACTGGGTGGCGCACGTTGTTCCCATCGTTCGCGACCTGCGGCAGCAGTTCACCTGGCTCGCCGGGCGAAATCTACGCACTGCGCTTGTAATTCTATCGGTTGCGGTTGCTCTGCTCGTCTTGATCGCCTGTCTCAATGTCGCGAACCTCCTGCTTGCCCGGGCGTCGGAACGGCAGAGGGAACTGGCGGTTCGAGCGGCCCTCGGTTCAGGCCGCTCCCGGCTGATTCGCTACTTGCTGACTGAGAGCGCCTTAATTGCTGCCGTCGGATCTCTTCTGGGCGTGATCATCGCCGCGCTTGCGGTGCGCTACTTCAACTCCGCCAATCTGATTGAACTCCCACCCGGAAATGATGTGTCAGTCAATCTGCGCGTGCTGGGCTTTTCGATCTTTCTCGCGGCCGCGGCCGGGATGCTTTGTGGCCTGTTGCCTGCCTGGCGAGTGTCCCGCATTGACATAAACGAAATACTGAAACAATCGGGTCGAAATAGTGCAGGCGAGCGGCACCGCACCAGATATTTGCTGGTCATTGGCCAGGCAACTCTGTCGATGATCTTGTTGGCCGGCGCGGGCCTGACCATCGAGAGCATTGTGCGCCTGAATGCTGTTCCGCTTGGATTTCGCCCGGATCAAATCTTGGCGGCCGAGGTGGCTCTTCCTCCCGCTGCGTATCCAAAGTTGAGTCAACGATCCTCTTTTTATCAACAGGCACTGGCAAGGCTCTCCGCTTTGCCAGGTGTGGAAGCGGTGGCATTGTGTTCTGCCCTGGCTCCCTACAACGGCGGGGCATCCAGCCAATTGACGCTCTCGGGCCAGGCTCCAACAGAGACTCTCGACGCCGTCAACCAGCTACAAATCAGCAGCGATTATTTTCGTGTAGTCGGAATACAGATGCTTCGCGGGCGGATGTTCGATGACCGCGACCGGGAAACGTCGCAGCCCGTTGCCATCGTTAACGACCAACTGGTGCGCAGGTATTTTCCGCACGACGATCCCATTGGGCGGCAGATCATGCTGGGCAAGCCCGGGGATAAAGCTCCCTGGCTCACGATCATCGGCGAAGCCAGCAGTGAAAAACGTACGACGGTCTATCAGGAAATGGGCTATGTCGAGCCCGCCCTCGTATATCTTCCCGTCGAGCAGGACGCGAACACGACCATGGGTCTGGTCATTCGACTCGCGGGAAAGCCTCTGGCAATGGGACCGACCTTGCAACGCGAGTTTTCCGGCATTGATCCGAATGTTCCGGTCTTTGACATCAAGACCATGGACGAGCGCTACGCGGAATTTCTGGCGCATCCTCGTTTTCGCGCCATTCTGATGGGAATTCTCGCGGGGCTCACGCTCCTGCTCGCGGCGACAGGCTTCTACGGCCTGCTGGCGGAATTAGTGTCTCAGCGCACCCGGGAAATTGGTATCAGGATGGCTCTCGGAGCCCAAAGAACTGAAGTGCTGGGCATGGTGGTTTCGCGAGGCGCGAGGCTCGCCATCGCGGGCGTGTGCGCGGGCGCCGCCGCGGGCTTTCTTCTTACCCGCACCATGGCCAGCCTGCTCTACGGCGTCGGTGCCGACGATCCCTGGATATTCACCAGCGCAGGCGTCGTGCTGATTGGGGTCGCACTACTGGCCTGCTATATCCCGGCGCGACGCGCGGCGAAGGTCGATCCCATGGTGGCGCTGCGCTATGAATGAGGAATTATGAAAACACTGAGTGACAACATTCGCTACAGCTCGCGCGTTCTGCGGAAGTCGCCTGCCTTCACCATCGTGTCGATACTCACGCTGGCCCTGGGCGTCGGCGCGAGCACCGCGCTGTTCAGTGTTGTCGATACTGTCTTGCTGCGGCCCTTGCCTTACTACGAGCCCGATCAGCTAGTGACCGTAACCGAGACTCTGCCAGAAATGGGGACGGACGAGATCGGAGTCGCCGCCGGCGAGTACCAGGACTATCGCGTTCAGAATCGCTCATTCTCCCAGGTTGCCGCTTACGAACGAGAGGGCTTCAATCTGACTGGCGCGGGTCAGCCGTTACGCGTAAACGCAGCAAGAATCTCCGCCTCCACTTTCCCTCTTCTCGGTGTGTCCCCGCGGCTCGGGCGACCCTTCGCCGATAATGAAGATCGCAGCGGCTCGGACAAAGTAGTCGTGCTGTCCTATGGCCTGTGGCGGCGCAGTTACGGTTCTGACCCAAACATATTGGGCCGCACTGTCAAGCTGGATGAGCAGCCCTACACCGTGGTCGGCGTGATGCCCGATTCGTTCCGTTTTCCTTTCGACGGTGCGCCGCTTTCTGAAATGGCGGACCTGTGGGTGCCCATCGCCTTCGATCCCGCCCTCCTGGCGCCTGAGAACCGTACAAGAGAATTTGGCGTAGGCCTGATCGTCAGGCTGAAGACGGGTGTCACGCTGACTCAGGCGCAGAAAGATGTCGAGAGCATCGCAAACCATTTCATGCAGCAATATGGATACTCCGGAACTATCCGGGTGGTACCGAAAACTTACGCCTTCGCCCGGCACACGACCGAAAAAGCACGGCCACTGCTGTGGTTGTTGGCGCTTGCTGTAGCCTGCGTCTTGCTCGTTGCGTGCGCCAACGTTGCCAACCTGCTGCTCGCGCGCGCCAGCCATCGCCATCATGAAATGGCAATCCGTAGCGCGATTGGCGCCAGCCGCACTCGCGTTCTTGGCCAATGCCTGATCGAAAGCCTGATGCTGGCCTTGGCCGGAGGTTCCGCGGGAATTATTTTTGCGCAGTTGTTCGTCGTGGCACTTCAACGCTTCGGTCCCACGGATGTCCCCCGACTGTACGATGTCCGCCTGCACCCCATTGCGCTGTTGTTCACGCTCGGCGTTTCTCTGGTTTCTGCAGTCGTGTTTGGTTTTGTTCCCGCGTGGCGATTGTCGAAAACCGCTCCCGTGTTGGCTCTCAGGGAAGCGACGCAAGCCGGACCCGCCCGCAGCACCCGCACGCTGCAAAATTCCGTCACAATTTTTGAGATGACGGCGGCGGTCGTGCTGCTGGTCACCGGAGGGCTCCTCTTGAAGAGTTTTATTCGCTTGCTGAATTCTCCCCCCGGATTCAATCCTGATGGCGCCTACATCGTGCGCACGATTTTCGATCGCGGCCGTTATCCCAATGTCGCAAAAAGAACGGCAGTGCAGCAGCAACTGCTCGAAAGTCTGCGGCAATTGCCGGGTGTCACGGCGGTGGCAGCGTCCAGCCATTTGCCGCTCAGTGATGCGCGTCAGATCGGCTTTCGCCTAGAGCACGCTGCACCGGATGACTTTCATTGGGCAGAAAACTCGCTCGTCAGCTCCGGATACTTCCGCGCCATGCAGATCCCACTACTGCAAGGCAGAGATTTCTCCGACCAAGACCGCCCTGATACCACCGCAGTTGCCATCATCAGCCAAACCATGGCCAGACAATACTTTCCTGGCGCAGATCCGATAGGACAGAGATTCCACTGGGGCGATCGCGCGCTCTTCACCATCATCGGCGTAGCCGCCGACGTGCACATTTCTGCCCTCGACGCCGACCCTCCTCCCATGATTTACAACTCCATGTTTCAAGTGGAAAGCGGCGCGACCGGGCGCACAGCATTCGTGCTGCGTAATTCAGGCATCGCGCAGGGATTATTTGCCAGCGTGCAGCGTCAGGTTTGGGCCGTGGACAAAGACCTGCCGATCTACAACTCCAGTTCGCTGGCCACCCTGGTTTCAGAATCGCTTGCGCAAAAACGATTCACCGTGCTGCTGCTGGGAAATTTCGCAGCGATTACCCTACTGCTGGCGGCGGTCGGACTGTTCGGTGTGATTTCGTATTTCGTGGCCGAACGTACGCGCGAATTTGGCGTGCGGATCGCGTTGGGCGCGAACCGCACCTCCATTTATTGGCAGGTGCTCAGGCGTGCTGCCCTGCTCGGCGTAGCAGGCTGTGTCCTCGGCCTTAGCCTTTCGATATTTGTTTCTCGCACGCTGCAATCGACGCTCTATCAGGTCAGCCGTTTCGATCTCGCGACGATGGCGCTAGTGCCTTTGCTTCTGCTAACCGCGGTGCTTCTCGCCGCGTATTTACCCGCTTATCGCGCTACGAGAGTCGATCCCATGGTCGCGTTGCGTTACGAATAGGAGATTTTGAACATGGCACTTTTTCAGAACGTAACCTTCGCCTTCCGCCAGTTGCGTACAAATCCTGGCTTCACTGCGGTCGCAGTCATCACGCTGGCTCTCGGCATCGGCGCCAATACCGCTGTCTTCAGCGTGGTGGATACGGTCATGCTGCGTCCCTTGCCCTACGATCACCCCGAGCAACTTGTCGAGGCTCGATCAGTAAGCTTGCGGGGTGCGCAGGCCAACGACGTCTCCTATCCGGATTTCTTCGACTGGCGCGCTCAGAACCACACCCTCGAACACCTGGTTTCCTACCATGACACTCTCTTCGTGCTGTCAGGACTGCAGCGTCCCGTGCAAGTCGATGCCGAAGTCGTCTCCTGGGACCTCGTGCAGGCGCTTGGGGTACGTCCGGAACTTGGCCGGGGATTCATCGCCGACGAAGAAAAAACAGGGACACACGTCGCGTTGATCAGCCACGCTTTGTGGGTTTCGCAATTCGGCGCGGATCAAGCCATTGTCGGACGCGCCGTTCACCTCAGTGGAGAGCTCTACACGATCGTTGGCGTCATGCCCAAGTCGTTTCGCTTCCCCATAAGCCGGCCTACAAATGGCATTTGGACAACGGTGGCAGTCGACGATGATCCCAAGGACCCAAATCCCATTGCGCGCAATCGCGGAGCGCACTTTCTGGATGTGTTCGGACGCATGAAACCGGGGGTGCGGGTTGGTGAAGTCGAACGCGACCTGGATACGATTGCTCATAATCTTGCCAAGGCATACCCCAAAAGCAACACGCGGCATAACGCGGTCAGAGCACTGCCTGAAATCGATGCCCTCCTCGGGGACACCAGAGCGGTTCTGCTGGTCGTGTTGGGGTCGGTTGTGTTTGTCCTCTTAATCGCCTGCGGCAACATCGCTAATCTTCTGCTGGCACGGATGCGCGAGCGGCAACGCGAGATCGCGTTGCGATCGGCTCTGGGCGCGGGACGGCGGCGCATTATTCGCCAGTTACTTTCAGAGAGTGTGGCGCTGAGCGTTGGAGGCGGAGTTGCCGGATGTGTCCTCGCCTATGTGTCGACTCCAGCAATTCTTTCGCTGATCGGCGATAGTGTCCCCCGCGCTACGGATGCAGGTGTGGATTTGCGCGTACTGATTTTTGCTTTTACCCTCTCGCTCCTCTCTGGTGTGATCTTTGGAGTTGTGCCTGCCATCGCCGGCTCGCGTACCGACCTCGTTTCGACTCTCAAAGAAGGCGGTAGGAGTGAAGTCTTTGGCCGCGATTGGCTGCGCTCTTCTCTAATTGTGGGACAGGTTGCGCTTGGTCTGATGCTCACCGCCGGAGCGGGACTGCTGGTCTCTAGCTTCTCTCACCTGCTTCATACCAATAACGGCTTCAATCCCGACCACCTGACCACGCTCTCCTTCGAACTGCCGGACGCGCAATATCAGAACTCGCGTCCTCAGCTCTATCGCAACTACTTCGAACAGGTTCGGGCACTCCCGGGAGTACAGTCCACCGCAGGGGTCATGGTCCTGCCCATGAATAACAACGAAATCGATGTCAGCTTCGAGGATCCCGAGCATCCGGCGCCTGAGGGACAGCGGTCGAACGCTAACCTCACCCCCGTTACGCCGCAATATTTCGCTACTATGCAAATTCCGCTGCTGCAGGGCCGAGACTTTTCGGATCGTGACGTCGACAACTCCGAGCAGGTTATGATCGTCAACCAGGCATTCGCCGACAAGTTCTTCCCCGGTGAAAGCGTGCTCGGCAAAAAGCTGCGGCCCGGAGCGGGCACTGGAAAGCCCGGCGGTGCGCCCTGGCGCGAGATAGTCGGCGTTGTAGGGAACATCCGGCTCGGTGTGACTGACCGCGAGATGGACCCCGCGATGTACTTACCATCAGGCCAACTTAATACCTGGTGCTGCTTATACACCGTCGTCCGTTCGTACCTTGATCCGACCAGTCTGGGGGCCAGCGTCCAACGCATCGTTTCGGCATTCGACAAGGACATCCCAGTCACCAAGGTCCGCACCATGAACGAGCTCATGTACAACGAACTTTCCCAGCCGCGCTTCACCATGGTTCTGCTTAGTACCTTCGCGGTGCTGGCGCTTGTCCTTACTATTGTCGGACTTTATGGCGTCATGATGTATTCCGTTTCGCGCCGCACCCGCGAGATCGGCGTCCGCATGGCTCTCGGCGCGCAGCGTGGATCGGTCTTGAAGATGATCCTGCGCGATGCCGCCATTCTGTTGCTCGTCGGCATCACCATTGGCGTCATCGCCGCACTGGCTTCGGCATCGGTGCTGAAAAGCATGCTCTACGGCACTGGAGCGCGCGACCCCTTTGTTATGGCAACCGTCTGCGCGGCATTAGCATTTGTCGGACTGCTCGCGGCATACCTTCCGGCTCTGCGAGCGGCGAAAGTGGATCCCATGGTGGCGCTGCGCTATGAGTAGAGAGATTCGCAATGTTCTATGGTCGTCGGGCCGCCAAAGTCGACCCGATAGTCGCACTGAGATATGAATAGAAACCGGAGATCAAAATGATTCAGTTGAAGAACCTGGAACGCAGTTACAAAACTCCCGCCGGCCAAACCTGGGTCCTGCGCCGCATCAACATGGAAATTCGCGAAGGCGAGTTCATCACCATCATGGGACCATCCGGCGCGGGCAAGTCCTCCTTGTTAAATGTCCTCGCGCTGCTTGACGATGCTTGGGAGGGCGAATATTGGTTTCGCGACGAAGCCATCCACGCCATGAAGCGCAAGCAGCGCGGCGAGGTGGCCAAACGCAACATCGGCATGGTCTTCCAGAGCTATCACCTGCTCGACGATCTCACTGTGCAGGAAAATATCGATCTGCCGCTCTCGTATAAAGATATTCCCCGCAAGGAGCGACAGGGTCTTGTCGCCGACACCCTCGATCGCTTCCAGATCGTCGGCAAGAAGGATCTGTATCCCAGCCAGCTTTCCGGAGGCCAGCAGCAGCTCGTGGGCATCGCCCGCGCGGTTATTCATAAACCGCCGCTGCTACTCGCCGACGAGCCCACGGGAAATCTTCACTCCGGTCAAGCAAAGGAGATCATGGAACTATTTCGCGACTTAAATCAGCACGGCACCACCATCGTCCAGGTGACGCACTCCGAGACCAATGCCGCCTACGGAAGCCGCACGATTCAGCTTCGCGATGGCTGGATGGTCGGCGATACGTCGAACCCGTCTCTCAGTCAGACCACGGAGGTCAGCGCATCGTGACCTCACTCGCCCGCAGCATCCAAAGAGTAGTTTCAGTTATCGTCCCAGCTCTTCTCGCCGCGAGCTTATTCGGCCAGACTCAGTCCACTGCGGAGCCGCCGTCCATTCAGCCGGAAACCTCCGCGCCTCAAGCTGCCTCGCAGACTCCTTCGATCCAACCCGAAAGTTCCACGCCTCAGGCTGCGTCACAATCTCCTTCGATTCAGCCCGAAAAGCCAGCTCCGCAGGTAAATGGGCGTCTCCAATTCCAGATGCCGAAGTCGCACAATCCCTTGAACGCATATATGCCCAGTAGTGTTCCTGAGCCGGTCCTGGCGAATTCGTCCCGCCTCGACCAACTCATCCGCGACGGCAAACTCTACATTTCTTTGAAAGATGCCATCGAGCTCGCTCTTGAGAACAATCTGGATCTCGCCATCGCTCGCTACAATCTTCCCATCGCGAATACGGATATCCTACGCACACAAGCTGGTGGATTCTTCCGCGGCGTTAATACGGGCGTCGTGCAGGGAACTCCCGGTGGCGGCGTCGGCGGCTTTGGAACAGGCGCTCCCGGCGCGGGCGCTGGCGGCACCACCAGCGGCGCGGGCGGTGCGGGAGCCGGAGCCTCGGGCCTGGTTCAATCCACTCTCGGAGCCGGAACCGCAGTCTCGTCCTATGATCCTTCCATCAACGCAAACCTCGGCGTCGAGCACCAGACACTTCCGCTCTCCAACTTGACTCTCAACGGCGTGCCCACCTTGCAGACCAACACCGCACAATACAACTTCCTCTACAATCAGGCATTCGCCACCGGCACTTCCGTTACTTTCGGTTTTCAAAACTTCCGTCAAACCACCAACAGTATCTTCACCAATCTCTCCCCGGTCCTGAGTTCGCAATATCGCGTCGAAATTCAGCAACAACTGCTCGCCGGATTCGGTTTCGGCCCCAACCTGCGCTATCTGCGCATCGCCCGCAATAACAAGAAGATTTCCGATATCGCCTTCAAAGACCAGGTCACCGCCACCGTTACTCAGATCGAAAATATCTACTGGGACCTCGTGAGCGCTTACGAACAAACGCAGGTAAACGAACAATCACAGGCCTTTGCGCGACAGACTCTCGAAAACACCAGAAAGCAGTTGCAACTTGAGGCCGTTCCTCAGATGGACGTCATGAAGTCTGAAGCCGAACTCTCCAAGCGCGACCAGGAACTAACCGTTGCCCGCACCAGCCTGCAGTTGCAGGAAACGCTCATGAAGAATGCGATCACCAAGAGTCTGGACGATCCCACTCTCGAAGCCATGCCAGTCGTCCCCACCGACCGCATGGAGTCCGTTCAAACCGCCGCCTCCTCGCCGATCCAGGACCTCATCTCGACCGCGCTGAAAGATCGCCCCGAGCTTGCCGAATCCGACGTCGATCTCGTCAACCGACGCATCAGTCGTAGCGCGGCGCGCAATGCTTTGCTGCCATCCTTATCTCTGGTCGGCTTCTATGGCGGATCCGGCCTTGCCGGTATCCTGAATCCCGCCTTCCATGGGACAAACAGTTCCGCCGTTCCCACCGATTTCGGCGGTGCTGTGGAGAATGCATTCAGCGGCACTGCTCCTGATTATTACGTTGGGCTGAATCTGAATATCCCCATTCGAAATCGAGTCGCGAAGGCCGACCAATACCGTTCTGAACTTGAATTTCGCCAGGCCGAATTGCGCCTCGAGCAACTGCGCAAGCAGGTTCGCATCGAAGTTCGCAACGCCCAGTTTGCGCTTGAGCAAACTGGAGCCCGCGTCGAGGCAGCCCGCAAGGCGCGCGACCTGGCCCAGCGCACCTTCGACATCACCAAGAAAGAACAGGAACTGGGATCCGGTTCCAGTTACCAGACCCTCTCCGCCCAGCGCGACCTCGCCCTGGCGCAATTGGATCTAGTCAGCGCCATGACTACCTATCAAAAAGCCAAAGTCGAATTGGACCGTGCTACGGGGACGACCTTGGACCATAATGGCATACTGATTCAGGATGCCATCAGTGGTGTGGTTTCGCGCCACACGCCCTAAATGAGCCTCCATGCCGACGACCATCAAACCCGGAGAAGTGAATCTGACCACGTTCCGTTACGACTCTGACGCGCCCATTCGTGTTCTTGCCGCCGACGACCAGGAACACATTCTGGAAGCGCTCGACTTGCTGCTTCATCCTCAGGGCTATCGTGTCGATAAAGTTCGTTCGCCTGCGCTCGTCCGCGAGGCGCTCGCCAGCAACTCATACGACGCGATCCTGATCGATCTGAATTACACGCGCGATACCACTTCCGGCCAGGAGGGCCTTGATTTGCTGTCGCAAATCGTCGCTCTCGACGCCACTGTTCCCGTCATCGTCATGACCGCCTGGGGTAACGTGGAACTCGCAGTGGAGGCGATGCGCCGCGGCGCACGCGACTTCATTCAGAAGCCCTGGGAAAACGAACGGCTCGTCTCTATCCTGCGGACGCAGATCGAATTGCATCGTGCCCTGCAGCATGCCGCCCGCTTGGAAGCTGAGAATCGCCTTCTGCGCGCCGAGGGCCGTCCGGAATTCCTCGCCACCGCGCCCGCCATGCAACCTGTGCTCGAGACCATTGCGCGTGTCGGACCTTCCGACGCCAACGTGCTGATCACAGGCGAGCATGGCACTGGAAAGGAGGTCGTGGCACAAACGCTGCACGCACTCTCGGCCCGTTCGTCCCGGCCGCTGGTCGCAGTCAATACCGGTGCCATTCCCGATGGAGTTTTCGAGAGCGAACTCTTCGGTCACGTCAAGGGCGCGTTTACGGACGCCCGTACCGACCGCATCGGCCGTTTCGAACTTGCCGACAACAGCACCATCTTCCTCGACGAGATCGGGAACGTTCCCATGCGCCAGCAGGCCAAACTTCTGCGTGTTCTCGAGTCTGGAGAAATCGAGCGTGTGGGTTCGTCCCGCCCGCGCCGTGTGAATGTGCGCGTTCTTTCGGCCACCAACACCGATCTGCCCGCAGCCTGCGCCGCCGGACAATTCCGCGAGGACCTTCTCTTCCGTCTCAATACCGTTGAGATTCATGTGCCCGCATTGCGCGAGCGCCGCGAAGACATTCCTCTTCTTGCCGCGCATTTTCTTGCCCGCTATGCGACCCGTTATCGCCGCCCCGTGCAGCGCTTCGATCCTGCCGCGATCCAGGCATTGCTGCAATATTCCTGGCCGGGCAACGTGCGCGAACTCGAACACACGATCGAACGTGCCGTTCTTATGTCTCGCTCCGCGGAAATTCAACCTGCGGATCTTTCTTTGAGTTCGCAACGCACGCAAACACAGAATCTGGAAGATCTCAGCCTTGAGGCGGTTGAGGCTCTCCTCGTCCGCAAGGCGCTTCAGCGTTTTCAAGGCAACGTCAGCCAAGCCGCGGAGGCGTTAGGATTGAGTCGCGGCGCGCTCTATCGGCGGATGGAAAAGTATGGCGTCTAGCCTTCCCGGACGAAAACCTGCGAAGCGAAAACGAGCCCGTCTCCCTTACGAACAACGCATCAGTCTGTACTCGTTTCTGGTGGCTCTCCCCGCCCAGTTGGTGAGCGGCATTCTGGTCTGGATGCAGCCCTGGAGCACCGAGTCGCGGATCGCGCTGATCATCGCTGAACTTTTCGTGTGGTGGCTCCTCGCGCTGGCCCTGCAGGAGCAGACCACTCGCCCCTTGCAGACTCTCGCCAACGTCATCGGCTCTCTTCGCGAGGAAGATTTTTCCTTCCGCGCTCGCAACGCCACTCCTGACGACGCGCTTGGCGAACTCTCTCTGGAAGTCAACGCCCTTGCCGACTCGCTTTCTGGCCAGAAGGTACGCGCAGTCGAAGCCACCGCTCTGTTACAGAGAGTCGTCGACGAAATTGACGCTCCTTTATTTGCCTTCGATCCTGCATCTCAGTTGCGCCTGGTAAATCCTGCTGGCGAGCATCTGCTTCGTAAGACCCAAGCCCGCGTGCTCGGTCGTAGCGCCTCAGAACTCAATCTTCAACCTTGCTTGACCGCGCAAAACGAAAGCCTGGTCGAGTTGAACCTCAACGACTCGCAGGCTCGGTGGCTCTTGCGACGAAGTTCCTTCCGTCAGCATGGCGTGCCCCACACTCTTGTGGTTCTCTCTGACGTGAGCCGTGCCCTTCGCGAGGAAGAACGGCGCGCCTGGCAGCGGCTGATTCGTGTGCTCGGCCACGAACTAAGCAACTCGCTGGCACCTATTAAATCCATCGCCGGAAGCCTCAGCTCTCGCGTCTCCTCCACGCCCATGGACCCCACAGTCCGCAGCGATCTGCAGCGCGGCCTGGAAATTATCGAAGCCCGCTCCGCCTCATTGCACCGCTTCCTTGAGGCCTATCGCCGCCTGGCGCAGATGCCCGCTCCCGCCCTGCGCGAAGTCAAGGTCGGACCTCTCATCAGCCGCGCCGCCAGTCTCGAAACGCGAATGAAGGTCGCAGTCCAGCCGGGCCCCGATGTGATTTTTCAAGCGGACCCTGATCAGCTGGAACAGATGCTCATCAATCTCGTTCGCAACGCCGCCGATGCTGTCCTGGAAATGGCTCCCATTTCTAATAACGGCAAATCGGAAGTTACAGCAGAAAATCAACACGTAGAAGTTCATTGGGATGCCGATTCCAGCAACGTGATCTTGACGATTGACGACAACGGTCCCGGGCTCTTGAATCCAGCCAACGTATTCACGCCTTTTTATACGACCAAACCCAACGGCAGCGGAGTCGGCCTGGTTCTCTCCCGGCAAATTGCCGAAGCTCACGGCGGCAGAATCGAGATCAGCAATCGGGACGGCGTTCGCGGCTGCTCAGTTCGCGTCGTGTTGCCGCGCTCCCCTTCCATCGTAGCTCCAGCCTCGCCCAGTCTCTGAACCTGGTGTTCAGCCCATCTGCAACCTTTTCGCCGACGAGGGAATATGCCCTCTTCCCTGTATTGCCATTCACTTTTCCCCGATCTAAATCTGGTATTTAACAGTAAGAAAATTCTTGTCGGAGATAGTTCAATGAAATTCATCTCAGCAAATCTTGAAAATCTTAGAGCTCTATACGTCAGTGAGCTTCAGCACCTTCATTCCGCGGAAACCCAGATTACAGATGCGCTGCCGAAAATGATTGAAAAGGCGACTGATCCTCAATTGAAGCAGGGCTTGGAGACTCACCTGCAGGAAACCCGAGGGCATGTGGCCCGATTGGAACAAATCTTGCAACGCAGCGCGGGCAAGGTGGATTCCAAGAAAAATAAGGGAATCGCCGCCCTCATCACCGAAGGGGAAGACATTATCACCGATGCGAAACCCGAAGCCCTTCGGGACGCCGGAATCATCGCCGCCGCGCAGAAAGTGGAACATTATGAAATGGCGGCTTACGGAACAGTGAGGACTTGGGCTGAGATTCTCGGCTTGAGCGATCAAGCGGACCTGCTTGAGCGGACGCTGGACGAAGAGAAGCACGCGGATGCTGTTCTCACCCAAATCGCCGATACGGCGAATACCAGGGCGGACAGAGCCGCATAGAGCAAAGAACGCAGCCGCACTTTCGTGAACGGCCTACTCGGCACGGGCGCACGCGTCCGTGCCGCTTCTGCTGCAACAGCCATTGGGGCTTTTCCGAGGAGCAATTACACCTCGCCCGGTATTGCTCCATTCACCCCGCCGTCTACCATTGTTGTAACTCCGCCGACATAACCTAACCGCTAGGAGGCCCCGTAGTTTTTATGAAAGCTGTTCGTTGGTACGGAAAAGAAGATGTCCGGGTCGAAAATGTTCCCGATCCCAAAATAGAAGACCCGCGCGATGCAATCATCCAAATCACGGCATCGGGAATTTGTGGTTCAGATCTGCACCTGTACGACGATCTCATGCCGACCATGCAAAAAGGTGACGTGCTTGGTCACGAGCCGATGGGAGTCGTGGTCGAGACTGGAAGCGCCGTAAAAAATCTTAAGAAAGGCGACCGGGTCGTTGTTCCCTTCACCATCTCCTGCGGTGAATGTTTCTTTTGCCGCAAGGGACTATTTTCTCTTTGTGACGTCTCCAACCCCAACGCCGAAATGGCGAAGAAGGTGATGGGCCAGTCTCCCGCCGGTCTGTTTGGCTACTCGCACCTGATGGGCGGATTCCCAGGTGGACAAGCGCAGTATCTCCGCGTCCCCTTCGCCGATTTTGGGCCGCTGAAAATCGAATCCGACCTTCGTGATGAACAGGTCGTCTTCCTCTCCGACATTTTTCCCACCGGATACATGGCTGCCGAGAATTGCGGCATCGAACCCGGCGATACCGTCGCCGTGTGGGGATGTGGGCCGGTGGGTCAGTTCGCCATCAAGAGCGCGTGGATGCTCGGCGCGGGACGCGTCATCGCCATTGACAATGTCCCAGAACGCCTGCGCATGGCCGAAACACAGGGCAAAGCCGAAACCATCGTCTTCGGTGAGAAAGATCCGGACAATGACACCAAGACTCAGCATGTCTATCACAGGCTGATGGAAATGACCAAGGGCCGAGGACCGGACCGCTGCATTGACGCCGTCGGCACCGAAGCGCACGCCGGGGGTAGCATTGACGCTCTCCTGGATCGCGCCAAAGTCGCCATGTTCCTGGGAACGGATCGCGCCCACGTCCTGCGCGAGGTTGTCTTCTGCTGTCGCAAGGGCGGCACCATCTCCGTCCCCGGCGTTTATATCGGCGTCATCGACAAGTTCCCCTTCGGCGCCGCCATGAACAAGGGCCTCACCTTTCGGATGGGCCAGACCCATATGCATCGCTATATGAAGCCGCTGCTCGAAAGAATACAGCGTGGAGAGATCGATCCTTCCTTTGTCATTACGCACGAGGTGAAGATTCAGGACGCCCCTGCGTATTACAAGAAGTTCCGCGACAAAAAAGACGGCTGCATCAAAGTTGTCATCAAACCGAACAATTTTTGAAACTCGAGGAGTACGTTTATGAACGGCAATCATCGTCCATTAGCAGTCGTGACCGGTGCCTCCAGCGGCATTGGATACGAACTCGCACGCGTCTTTGCAAACAACGGCTACGATCTGATCGTGGTTTCCGGCACCCAAGCCATCGAGAAGGCCGCTCGCGATCTCGGTACCGCCGGAAAAACGGAAGTGCTGGCGGTTCAGGCCGATCTGGCGCAGTACTCGGGCGTCGAGAAGCTATGGCGCGCCGTCGAAGATACAGGCCGCCCGCTCGATGCCATCGCCATCAACGCCGGTGTCGGTGTCGGAGGCAAATTCTACGAAACCGATCTTGAAGAAGAGCTGAACATGATTGAGCTCAATGTCACCTCCACCGTTCACCTCGCCAAGCGAGTCGTGCGGCACATGGTGCCTCGCCGGGCCGGACGCATCCTGTTCACCTCTTCGATCGCCGGCACTATGCCCACGCCGCTTGAGGCCGTATACGGGGCCTCCAAGGCCTTCGTTCTTTCGTTCTCCGAGTCGCTCCGTCATGAGTTGAAGGATTCTGGTGTCAGCGTGACCGCGCTGCAGCCGGGACCAACCGATACGAACTTCTTTCACCGCGCCGGCATGGACAACACGAAGGTAGGCTCCGAAGGCAAGTACACCAATGATCCGGCGGAAGTCGCGCAACAGGGATTCGACGCCATGATGGCCGGCAAGGATCATGTGTTTGCCTCCTCTATGAAGACGAAACTCCAAGGCGAACTCGGCAAATTCGTGCCCGAGTCGGCTAAGGCAGAGTTGCACCGCAAGCAAGCCGAACCGAAAGCCAGGAAGGGCTGACCGGAAAATTACCACCCGTGCGAAGGAGAGCACGATGACCGAAGGAATTGAGATTAGCGACCGAGATGTTATGAGCCTCGACATGATTGCGCCTGCCCTTTTCGGCATGCGCATTTTTCTGGTTGATGGCGTGCTGCCTGAGGACAGTTACTGCCCATGCTGGCGAGCGCGCACAAATTCTGCGCAAGCTCCACCCGGAAGCTCGCATTTAGAGAAGCCGTTTTCGAACGAACCAGGTTGCCACCGAAACTCCCAGCCAGCACAAAGTTGCTGCACTTAGCACCAGCCAGAGATTGTGGCCTTCGATGAAATGAAGCACCAGCACGGCAAAGACGAAGAGGCCGATGCTGCCCATTGCCGAACCGGCGGCGTCGACACTGGCCGCGTCGCGGCCGCGCACGATCCCTTTCACTCCCTTTTGTTTCTTCTTATCTGTCTCGTGTTTTTCGATCAGGGTTGCCGTGGCGGGAAAGATCGCGGGAAATGCGAGAAAGAGGCCACCGACTTCCGGGCCAAATTTCTTCGCAATGAGTCCTGTTGCGGCGGTGATCAATCCACCAAAGGCGAAGCGGACGAGATATTCGTGCCACTTGGTGCGCTTCAGCCCCGACAGATCCATTTTGACGGGCATCGTGATCTCAACCGATGCTCCACAGTCCGAACGCGACGCCGAACCACACGAGTATGAAGCAGAGTGCAGCCCAGAGTGCCTTGATTTTGTGGCGCATGATGACCCAACTCACGACCGAGACGTAAATGAAGAAAGCAATGCAACCCGCCATCATGGAGTGCGCTTCGCGTGCGGCGTAGCCGGCCCCTTGGGAACTGACCGTGAGGGCTAATGTGGCAAGCGCAACCGAAGGCGCTGCGCCGAATAGTCCAGCAAAGCTCTTGGGCTTGAGCAGATCGCCAATGATGGCGAATACAGAAACGACTGCTCCTCCGACCAGGAAACGGATAAGAATCTCCATCATACGCGGCCGGATTTCACCAGCTTGCGCGCCTGATCCGGACCTTTCATGCCGAGCACGCGATACTTCTTGCCCGTGAGCTTGTGATAATTGACAAAGAACTCTTCCAGTTCTCGGCAGAATTGCTTGCCCAGGTCGTCCACCGTTCTTATGTCGGCCCAGCTGTGCGCGTCTCGTTCCACTGCGATAATTCGATCATTGCGATTTTTGCCCTTTTTGCCTTCCTGCTCGCCCTCGATCACGCCAATCGGACGACAGGAGAGCACACAACCGGGAAATGCAGGCTCGTCCATAAGCACCAATACATCAATTGGGTCGCCATCGTCGGCTTCGGTGGATGGGACAAATCCGAAGTCATAAGGGAAAGTCATCCCTGCGGGCAGAACTGTCTTCAGCTCAATGGTATGCTCGTCGGGATTGAAGGCGAATTTGTTGCGGCTGCCTTTTGGTGTTTCAATCACGACGCGCAGCATCTGCTTGTCTTCGTCGTCGGCGGGGCTCAGCCGCGTGGGATCTGCCATGGCTTTCTTCTTGCTCATTCGTTCTCCATCTTTGATCAAACGTACAGTGGTGGATGCGGAATGTGAGTGGGCGGGTTTGTAAGGAAACGGTGGAACGGCAGAGGCGATCACAGGCCAATTTAAATTTTTAGGAGCGCACATCATTTTGGCATCCCTAATTTTGTAAAATATTGAATTTAATGGAGTTACTCACGCGCTGGCGCCTCTTCGGGCTGTAAAATATTGCGAGATAAGGAGTTACACGCAAAATCTTAAGAACACAGGGGTTATCGTCACGAATTGCACGACGAGAAATTGCGGAATTGGAGGGGTGCGTGAGCCCAATTGGAATTCCAGTATCATCACCACGTCACTAAATTTTGAATGTATGGAGAACCGGCGCGGGTGAGATCGTCCTCTATGGACGGAAGCCAGCACTGTGGCGTCGCGGCAACCAACCATTCCTCCTGACGGCGGCATCTCAGAAGCCCCGTTTTCATCACGGCACATCTCGGAGTCTGCCATGAATAGCGCCGCTGCCGCGCCGTTGCGCCGCGCAATTCCTCTGTGGGTGATCGTGGCTTGCGCTTTTGCATTTCACGGTCCTCTTCTCGTGATGCGGTTACCCGAACATAGTTTTGACGCGCACTTCCACATGTCGATGGCGTCAACGTACGCGGAGCACTGGTTTGATCCGTGGAATGAAAAGTCGTTGGGAGGATTTTCCCAGACGACCTATCCGCCGCTCACTCACCAGTGGATTGCCATGCTTTCGCACGCGATCGGCTTAGCCTATGGCTTCATGGTCGTGTTGGGAGCAGGGATTCTGCTGTTGCCCATTGCGGTATACCGTTTTTCGAAGTTATGGGTGGACGAACGGGCCGCAAGCTATGGAGCGTTCTGCTCGATTTTTCTAGGATCGCTCGGTCTGCTGGCATATCACGCAGGACAGATTGGAACGATTTCAGCCACGAGTTTGTTTTTGCTGGCGCTGCCTTTTGCCTACGACTACGTAGTGAAGGGGACGAAAAAAGATCTGTGGACGGGACTGGGCCTGTCGTGCACAGCTGCGGCGGCGCACCACGCTACCATGTTTTTCGGGCTCGTGTTTTTCATTCCTCCGGTGTTCTGGTTGATGCTGAAAGACTGGCGCACAGCCAATCCCGAGTGCTCGATTTCGCAACCGCTGCGGCGCATGACTTTATTCGCTGGCCTCGCCGCCGTGGCGATCGCCCTCGTGCTGCTGCCGTATCTCTTGATTTTGATCAAAGCGCCGATCACCGAGACGCCCATTCCACACTTAAGCCGCGCGAACTTCATACTCTCACCCATGTGGGGCATGCATTTCTGGGTGATCCCGATGGGGCTGCTGATTCTGGCGCTGCCTTATATTTTCTGGAAGGGGTGCGCGGAGCAACGCTTACGGCCGCTGTTCTTCGGATTCTATTTCGCATTGATTTTCGGCCTGGGAGGCACGACTCCGCTGCCACGGTGGGTGCTAGGCAGAGCCTTTGAGATCCTGACCTTCGAGCGGTTTACGTACTGGGCCCTCCTGTTGGCAATGCCAATCGTGGGATTGATGGGAATTTACTTGATCGACCGCTTCGAGGTAAAAGCGGCGGTACTGCTGGTTGTGGCGTGCATTGCTCAAGCGGCAATGTCGGTGTCGTGGAACGTCTATTTCAATGTGCTTGGGCCGGCGGTAAACACGGCGCCCGTCATTAAGTTCCTGAACGAAAATGGACACGATAAGTATCGATACTTAACCCTGGGCTTCGGCAATGGTCTCTCGCAAATTGCGTGTTATACGAACGCCACCAGCATCGATGGTGAATACAACTCCGGCCGATCACTGCCCGAGGTGACTTCGCACGGATCGGCGCAGTTGAGCAGCTCAAAATTCTACGGCTCAGAAGGCATGTTGTCGCTGTCTGACATGCTGAAGCACGCCAATCGTTACGGACTACGCTATGTTTTCTCGCACGACGAATATTACGAGCCAATGCTGACCTTCGGTGGCTGGCGAAAGATAGGCACGGTCGATGCGGGGCAAACAACGATCTGGGATCGTCCCGGTGTGCCCGAGGCAAAGCCGATTCCTTCTCCGCTGCGCCCACCGCGCTGGCAAGGAATCATGTGGGGCATCATTCCGTTTGGAGTAAGCCTGATCACGATTGTGATGGCGTATCAGCGTGCCCGAGAGGCAGCGGAAGAAGAGGCGAACATAACATCCGGCCAAGCGGAAGGCGCGCCGCAACAGCCGCCGCTGGATGCGACGGGACCAGCCGCTGCGCCTGTGCTTCCTTCCACAACCTAGGCGGGGGAATGGGCTGCAACAAAGGCTGGGAATTCGGCATCTTATGCAGCCGTGGAAACGATCCTCAGCATCGTGATCCCGGCCTACAACGAAGCGAAGCGGATTCCGCGAACCTTGGATCACATTCTTTCTTTTCTTGCCGCGAAGGGCTGGAAGGCGGAAGTGATCGTTGTGAACGACGGCTCGACCGATGAAACCGCGGACGTGGTCCGAGATTATTGCTTTCGTAATTCGGCAGTCTGCCTGATTGATAATCCGGTGAATGCGGGGAAAGGAAGCGCCATTCGCGATGGAGTTCTGCACGCGACGGGTGATGTCATCCTGTTCACCGATGCTGACGATTCCACCCCGATCGAAGATGCCGGCAAGCTATTGGCGGCGATCTCCGACGGCGCTGACATTGTGATCGGCTCACGATGGGTCGATCGCAAGCTCCAGTCGAATCCTCAACCCTGGTATCGCCGCCTGAACGGGCGGCTTTACAACTTGCTGTTGAGGACTGTACTCGGACTCGATCTCACCGATACACAAAATGGCTTCAAGGCTTTCACTCGCACCGCCGGCAAGGCGGTGTTTGCATTGCAGAAAATTCCCGGATGGGGCTTCGATGCGGAAACTTTGTTTTTCGCGAGGAAGCTAGGGTTCTCGGTTCGCGAAGTCCCCGTGGAATATATCTACTATGCGGAAGGTTCCAAGATCCGCCCTTACCGGGACGGCGCTCGCATGCTGGCGGAATTGCTGCTGGTACGGTGGTACTTCCTGACGGGAGCGTATTCGAAGATGGCCGGCAGACCGCTTGCGGTTAGCGGACCCTTTGAGAACGAAGCTATTGGTGAGACGCAATCGTCCGACTAAATAGATGGCCAAATATCTGGTTGTGTTCGGAACTCGACCGGAAGCAATCAAGATGGCGCCGGTGCTGCAGGCCTTGCGCGCGGAGCCGCAGAACGTGTGCGTGGCGTGCTCCACGGGGCAGCATCAGGAACTCCTGAGCCAGGTTTTGACGCTGTTTCGCATTAAGCCGCGGCATCAACTGCGAGTGATGTTACCCAACCAGCAACTGTCGGGCCTGACCTCGCTCCTGCTGTCGAGCCTGGACCAGGTGATGCGGATAGAGCGGCCCGATCGGGTCCTGGTGCAGGGAGACACGACAACGGCGATGGTCGCGGCCATGGCTGCGTGCTATTTGAAAATTCCTGTAGCGCACGTCGAGGCGGGTGTGCGGTCGAACAACCCTCTGGAGCCGTTTCCGGAAGAGATGAACCGCAAAGTCATCGACGTAATCTCGGATGTATTCTTTGCGCCGACGGCGATTGAGCAACACCATTTGCTGCGGGAAGGGAATTCTCCCGATCACATTTTTGTCACCGGCAATACCTGCATCGATGCGCTATGCCACGTATCGGCGTTGCCCTTCTCGGTCGCGGGCACTGTTTTGGAAAAGCTGCCGCTGGGGAAGCGGAAGATTCTAGTAGCGACGATTCATCGCCGAGAGAGCCACGGCGCTCCCCTCAAGGACATTTGCCAGGCAATTCGCGTGATCGCGCGGCGATACAAAGACAGCGCGCACGTGGTGATCCCGGTGCATCCGAATCCGAATGTGAGGGAGACGGTTCAGCGCTGCCTGGGCGGCTTGGCGAATGTAACGTTGAGCGCGCCTCTCGGCTACCAGGAAATGATCGGGTTGATGAAAGTGTCGCATTTTGCGCTGACGGATTCCGGCGGGCTCTCCGAAGAGCTGACCTGGTTGGGCAAACCGGCGCTGATTTTGCGAAAAGTGACGGACCGTCGGGAAGCGGTGGACGCTGGCGCGGCGTTGCTGGTAGGAGTGGATCCGCAGGTCATTGTGACCGCTGCTACCGAGATGATGGAGAATGAGGCCCTGTACGGCCGTATGGCGCAGCATCGAAAATTGTTTGGTGACGGGCTAGCGGCGCGCAGAATCGCGAATGTGCTGCAGGCGCGGCACGGTGCGATCCCGATACGCCGACCGATGTCGGTCAGCATCCCTCCCGAGGCAACGCGAGCAGTTGCTTAGGGAGTCAGGGGCTAGGGATCCGAGGCTAGAGTCAGCGGTCGGTAGGTCGACTGACTCCTAGCCCCTGATCCCTAGCTGTGATCTTTCAACACGTTGTTCCTTAGAAGTGAATAGTCCATTCAACTCAAACCGGAGAAGCTGAAGGTGCGAACCAATCCGCTTCTTGGGGAGAGAGACGAATGGACCTCCATCAGAATGCCCGACTTACGCTCTGGAG
>DATGFC010000073.1:0-19301 GCA_035309485.1 Candidatus Sulfotelmatobacter sp. | reverse complement strand
GTGGAGGGGAGGGGTACCCAGATAGCCAACCCCTTCCCAAGTTGAGAGTTTCCGAGATCGCTTATTTCAGCACTTCTGACAAGAATTTTTGGACTGGATTTCGACAGCCCCTCGGATTACCTTCCGGCTGCCAGACGCGTGGCCAAACGCGGCGGTAATTTCGCGGCGAAGATGCGGTCCTGCGCGTCTTTCAAGTTGTAAGGCGTGCGATGAAAGTGAACCATCTGAGTCTCGGTGTCGAAGAGCGCAAACGCGGCGCGCCAGTCTCCATCGCGCGGTTGACCCACCGATCCCGGATTGATCAAATATCGAGCCGTCGTCTTCAATTGCAGCGCGACCGATTCCGCCTGTCCCACAGTGCGATACTCGGGGCGAAATCCGTCGGCAGATGCTCCGTTGGCAAAGAATCCGCCCTGAAGATGCGTGTGGCCGAAAAAAGTCAGCGGCATGGTTTCGCTTATGAGCGGCGCGAGCGCGTCGCCCAGCGACACGACATATTCGTCCTCATCATTCGGCGAACCATGCACCAATTGCACGCCCGGGAACTCCGGAAGCTGAACCGGACCATGCGGCAGGGCGCGCAACCACTCGAGATTTTCAGGCGTCAATTCGTTGCGCGTCCAGAGCGCCGCAGCGCTCGCCATGGGATTGAAATCTTCAAGATCCATGAGTCCGGTTGCGGCCTTGTCGTGATTGCCGCGCACGAAGATCTTCCCCAACTCACGCGAGGAGTCGATCACCTCGTTGGGGCTCGCGCCGTAGCCCACAATGTCGCCGAGATTGACGACCACATCAAACGATGGAGCTGCTGCGAGGCAAGCTTCCATGGCCTCAAAGTTGGCATGAATGTCGCTGAGCAGAAGTATGCGCACGAATCACCGGACAAACTGCCGATTATAGCCCGTACCAGGCAAACATGGCGCGAGTTGCGATGAACCAGATCGAACGAGCTGGCTAGTTCGACGGGTTGACGACCGGACAACGCGCCCAATGCCCGCTTGCGACCTGCACCAAGGGCGGCAAAGCGCAGGCGCATTCCGGAATGCGAAAGCCGCAGCGCGGTTCAAACGTGCATCCAGGGGGCATCGCGTGCAGGGCCGGAACCGTGCCCTCAATACTCTCGAGCGGACGGGAGCGGTCCGTCTTCAGATCCGGCACAGCATGTAGCAGTCCGCGCGTGTATGGATGCGCGGGAGATTGAAAGATATCGCGTTTCGTTCCGAGTTCGACGAGAGATCCCGCATACATAACGGCGACCCGGTCGGCGACTTGCGAAACCACTGCCAGATCGTGCGAGATGAAAAGCATCGCCAGGCCGAACTTCGCCCGCAGATTGGCGAGCAGTTCCAGAATCTGCGCCTGGATCGTGACGTCAAGCGCCGTCGTCGGTTCGTCAGCGATGAGCATTTTCGGACGGTTGACGATCGCCATCGCTATCATGATCCGCTGCCGCATGCCGCCGGAAAGCTGGTAAGGATAGTCACGCGCGCGGCGAGCAGGCTCCGGAATCGCAACCTCGTTCATGGCGTCGACGGCACGCTGCCACGCTTCGGATTTTGATACCGAATTGTGAGCCAGCACGGCTTCGGCAATCTGATCTCCGACGCGCATGACAGGATTGAGCGCGGTCATGGGCTCTTGAAAGATCATGGCAATCCGCGAGCCTCTCAGTTGGCGCATGGCGTCATCATCGAGCGAAGCAAGATTGCGCGTCCCCTGGCCATTCTCTGCCAGCAGGATCTCCCCCGAAACCCGCGCTTGCGGCGGCAACAGGCGCATGACGGCCAGCGAGGTGATCGATTTGCCGGAGCCGGACTCGCCAACCAACCCCAGAACTTCGCCAGCTGCGATGGAAAGGCTGAGATCGCGCACGGCGGGAAGAAAGCTAGGGGCTCCCTCTCTTGGCTGTCCCCTGCGCGGAGGCGTTGCTTCGGTTCGAGCAGCAGGGAATCCGATGTTCAGCTGATGGATGTCAAGCAGGCTGGGCACAGCTTATGTTAACAACTTCCTGAGATGCTCGAACTGAAGGTAAAGCTTAACCGCAGAGTTCGCGGAGAAGGGCCGCGGAGAACGCAGAGGAAACCAAACAGCCGGACCAGTTCCCCCTAAAAAGGCATGGAGCACCGCCTGAGGTGAAACTTCCCCTAACTACTGTCCTAGAATCAGCGGCAGGCCATTCTTCGAATTTCCCACCACCACCACTTTCGTATTCGGACTCTTCGCCAGCGTCTCCGTGGCCTCGATCCCCTTCCATTCCAGCAGCGAAGGAGTAATGCCCTGAGCGACGATCTGTTGGAAGTCGCGAACGCCGGCGGCTTCGATGCGCTTGCGTTGTGCCTCCTGGGTTTCTTTTTGCAGGCGGAAGTTCATGGCCAGGGCCTCCTGCTCGGCTTGTTGCTTGGCCTCGATCGAAGCTTTCAGCGTAGCGGGCAACTGGATATCGCGCAGCAGAACGTTCTCCACCGTAAGGCCGCGTTGCTTGAGTTGCTGGCTAATCTGGTCGACGATTTGCTTGGCCACCATCTCGCGCTCGCCCGTGTAGAGCGCATTGGCGGTGTGAGAAGCGGTGGATTCGCGGATGGCAGAGCGCAGCGTGGGCTCCACCACGACATTCTCGTAATCAGAGCCGATCTTTTGGAAGACTTCTGCGGCACGGTCCGGGTTGAGGTGGTAGATGAGCGAGGTGTCGAGGCTCATCATCAACCCTTCGCTCGAGGGCACACTCGCCGATTCTTTGAGGGTCTGGGTCTGGATCGACATCTCATTGTTGGTCTTGAGCGGATTGATGAGATGAATGCCTTCGCCCAGCGTTTCGCCCGTAACCCTGCCGAACAAGGTGAGCACGCCCACGTGTCCGGTCCCGACGCGCGTGACGGAACTGAACAAGAGGATCACGAGAATGAATGCCACAATTCCCAGGCCGATCAGGCGAATCAGATTACGGCCGACGCCGCCAGTATCAATCACCCTGGTGCGAGTAGGATCAAAAATTGTCATGAGAGTCCCCCGCGAAAAGTTTAGAAGGGGGAACGCGACGCGATAAGTGACTTGTAAGAGGCTGGGCCAGAGGCGCGCGGCGGAGGTCCAGGGGTGGGGATCCCTGTGGTCTGTAACAATTAACCATCTCCAAAGCGAAAGGCCACTCATCCCAAGCCCCAGACCCCTGAACTCTGAATCTTGCCGCTGGCCCGCCGCATCTCTTACAGTATCCTTATGAGCAAGATTCACATTCCAACGCCTTTGCGCCAGTATGTGGGCAAGCAGGCTGCCGTCGACGTCGAGGGCGCGACTGTCGGCGAGGCCATGAAAGCCTTGGTCGACCAGCATCCTGACCTGCGCAAGCACCTCTATACCGAGGACGGCAAACTTCGGGCCTTCGTGAACCTTTACCTGAACGATGAAGACATCCGATATCTCCAGAAAGAAGCGACTGCCCTGAAAGATGGTGATAACATTTCCATCGTGCCCTCCATTGCCGGAGGCGCAGTCTGAGCGCCAACTGGATTCCGAACTTGAGAGCTGCCGCTACAATGCGCTGTTGTCGCCCTTCCTGTTGTTAGTTCCGAATCTCTTCGCCCAATACGGTTCTTATGCACAGTTAGTTATTCAGAGATTCGGTGACTGGGATCTTCACCACAGAGGCACACAGGGGAAAACTTATGGCTACTACGACCGAAATTCCCGTGACATTGGATAAAGACGAGATCCTGCGCTACTCGCGGCATCTGATCATGCCCGAGGTAGGCATGGCAGGTCAGCAAAAATTGAAAGCTGCCCGCGTGCTCTGTATCGGCACCGGAGGGCTCGGATCGCCGATGGCTTTGTATCTCGCGGCTGCAGGTGTAGGCACGCTCGGTCTGGTTGATTTCGATGTGGTGGACTATACCAACCTGCAGCGACAGATTATTCACTCGACGGCAGACGTGGGGCGGAAGAAGCTCGACTCGGCGGCGGACAAGCTGAAGGCGATCAATCCCTACATCAATCTGCGGACATTCGACACCAAGCTGACCAGCGCCAACGCGCTCGAGCTATTCCGCGAGTTCGACATCATCGCCGATGGCACGGACAATTTTCCCACGCGTTATCTGGTGAATGATGCCTGCGTGCTGACCGGCAAGCCCAACGTTTACGGATCGATTTTCCGCTTCGAAGGACAGGCCAGCGTGTTCGCGACCGAAGAGGGCCCATGCTACCGCTGCCTGTATCCTGAGCCACCACCGCCCGGATTGGTTCCTTCCTGCGCCGAGGGGGGTGTACTGGGAATTCTGCCGGGACTTGTCGGCGTAATGCAGGCTACGGAAGTTATCAAGTTGATCCTTGGAATCGGCGATCCGCTCATCGGGCGTCTTCTGCTGGTGGACGCGCTCGGCATGAAGTTCCGCGAGTTGAAACTGCGCAAGAATCCTGACTGCCCGGTGTGCGGCACGCATCCGACCGTGACCAAGCTGATAGACTACAACGAGTTTTGCGGTATCCGCGGGGAAGAAAAAGCGGTGTCGAACGGAGTACCCGAAATTCAGGTGGAAGAGTTGAAGCGGCGTCTGGATGCGAAGGACGACGTGTTTGTACTGGATGTGCGCGAGCCGCACGAATATCAGATCTGCAACCTCGGGGGATATCTGATCCCGCTGAACGATCTGCCGAAGCGCGTGAGTGAACTCGATTCCAGCCGCGAGATCGTCGTGCATTGCAAGATGGGCGGCCGCAGCGCCAAGGCGGTCGCGTTTCTGCAGCAGGCGGGATTCAAGAAGGTGTTGAATCTGGCCGGAGGAATTACGGCGTGGTCGGATCGCGTGGATCCGAAGGTGCCGAAGTACTGAAGCTAGTACTCGGTTGTAAGTACTCAGTTTGCAGGGAGCGCCAAGCGCTCCCTTTTTTCGTGTGCTTCAGATCACTGCGCAAACCCGGGCGACGGAGCATAATCAGCCGTTTACGAAGGAGCATTTTTGTGAAAATGAAGCCACTTCTGCTGATCTTCATTGCAGTGCTCGCTGCCGGCCAGACAAACACAACGCAAACGTCGAGTTCTCCATCCGCGCAGGCGTCTGCGGAGCAGACCGCGACCTCGTCCGACCGCAGTTCTCCCACAGGATTTGTGCTCGAGGACGGAACTCCGGTAAAGCTGCGAATTAACCGAACGGTCTCCTCCGCGGATGCTCACGTTGGCGACACGGTGGACTTCGAAGTTCTGGAAGACATCACCGTGAACGCCACGTTGGTGATACCGAAAGGCGGGCTTGCGTTCGCCACCGTGACTGGAGCTCAGGCTAAGCGCAGAATGGCCCGCGGCGGAAAGCTGGATATCAACATCGACTACGTCAGGCTGGCTAGCGGCGATAAGGCAGCCTTGCGCGCTGTAAAGGACCTGAAAGGTGGAGGTCACACCGGGGCGATGGTCGGCGGAATGGTGGCGACGAGCATTGTTTTTTTTCCGGCGGCTCCCTTTTTTCTCTTTATGCACGGCAAGGACATCAGCATTCCCAAGGGCACAGAAATTACCGCCTATGTTAACGGGGACATGAAGCTGGATATCGCCAAGTTCCAGCCCAATGCGCCGGTGCAACAAGCCGGCGTGGTGGTAAGTCCCGGTTCAATGTCGGCAAAACTGCAACTGGAGTCGAATCCATCGGGTGCCGACATCGAAGTCGACGGTGGCTTTGTCGGAAATACTCCATCCGATGTCCAGGTAGCTGAGGGCGATCACACCGTTACAGTGAAGAAAACAGGTTTTAAGGATTGGGAGCGGAAGATGAAAGTGAGCGGCGGCAGCAGCGTTCACTTGAACGCGGAATTGGAGAGGGTGGCTTCTGAATAACGTACGATATTGTCGAACCTGATAACTGAATAACGTACGATATTGTCGAACCTGATAAAGAGAGGGGAGCACCCGCGTGCTCCCCTCGTGGTTTGTAACTACCTCGCCTCTTACCTGCTCGATCCAGGTTGCATTCCGTCCGTTTCTTCGCCGAGTTCCAGTCCATACTTCTTGCCTTGGAAACGAGCGCCTGCAAGGGTGCTGCTTCCATCTGTGTTCGTTCTCATCACCGCCGCGTCATTGATTGCGGGCGAACCCAGGTCCACAATCTTGGCCGGAACCTTGGTCACCACATTCTTCCCCTTCACGATGGTGACTTCCACGTTGGGACCAGTGCCATCCCATTGCAGCTTGTAGTCACCGGCCTTGAGAGTGGTTCCATTTACTGTTGCGGGATGGGTTAATGTCAGGCTGGCCTTTTCGGCCGCAAATGCGCTGGACGCCATCAGCAGAGCCAGACTCATCACCAGGGATTTCGAAATCGTCGCGAACTTCATGCCTGCTCCTTTTCCCCCGAATTACGTCGGGAGGCGGTTAGGGCGGCCCGGTTCACGACCAGCGCGAGAAAACACTTGTGTTTGCCCACGAATCGCCTAAAATGCTGCCGCTGGGGTCAAGCGAACAAAGCCACAAGCTTGCGCTTCCGCTATGGGGGTTCTTTCACCTGGGCCGCCAAACCGAGTGTGAAAGAATCCCCAGACCCCGCTAAACTCTTTCTCTGCCAAAGTCACCTCTGCTTTGGCATTTTCCCTGCCATTGAATTACGCAATCTTGTCGTCCGAAGTTCACTCTCGACGAGGCAGGGACATTTGCTTGGACGATTTGGCACGCGTCGGGATAGCAAGAAAATGTTGCTAATTCCACTCTAGCGCGTAGCACATCGGAGCTGTGTTTTGTCACGTTGCATCAAAGCGAGAACAATTTGCGCGAAACGAATGTACGATCCGGTGCCTTGGTCGTATTTTCTTAATGGGTGATCGATAGCCTGATTCGGCTGCGCTATAACTGGGGCGCACCGCAATCGTGTTTGGCACTGGGCTGGGTTTCTGATACACCTAGCTGCTTGACTCTCGAGATCGTGGTCTTTCTTTTTTTGGCAGGAGCGCTGGGTGGCGCCTTGAACTCGGTGGCCGGAGGCGGAAGTTTTATCGCCTTTCCGGCGCTGCTGTTCACCGGTGTGCCTCCCATTCCAGCGAACGCCACGAATACAATCGCCTTGTGGACGGGCGCCGCGGCCAGCGGCGGCGCGTATCGCAAGCGCCTGGATGTCCCTCGGCGCATCATGATTCCGCTGCTGGGCGCCAGCATGATCGGCGGCTTGGCGGGCGCGCTCCTGTTGTTGAAGACTCCGGCTCATACGTTCATGAGGGTTCTTCCCTGGCTCACGCTTGGCGCGACGCTGCTTTTCGCGTTCGGAAAGAAATTAGCGGGCGGACGCGCCTCTCTCATCGAGCACGAAAGCACGAGCGCGGCGCTTCTGGGCGCAACATTCTTCCAGTTGTGCGTTGCAGTTTACGGAGGCTACTTCGGCGGAGGCATGGGGATTGTGATGCTGGCCATGCTGGCCGCGCTCGGCATGACCGACATCCACTCGATGAATGCGCTGAAGAGCGTGATGGGATTCGTCATCAACGGAGTGGCCGTGGTCACGTTCATTGCGAAAGGCGCCGTGTATTGGAGACACGGAATCATTATGATCCTGGGCGGCATCGCCGGCGGATACCTGGGTGCGCACTATGCCATGAAGATGCCGCAAGCCTGGGTGCGATGGTTTGTAGTGCTGGTGGGCGCCGGCATGACGGCATATTTCTTCTGGAAGTCGTATTAACGGATCGGGCTGACCCTCACCGCTTCGGTGATGATGCAGTCATGTAGCGGCTGGCGAATGTAATGAATGTCGGCCAGTTGGGCGCGGGCGTGTGGCCGCCGCTGTGCTGCCGAAATCCGAGATCGCCATCAATCCATGCCGTCTCGATGGGCGGGAATTCCGTGGCCCCCAAACCCTTTTTGCCCAGCAGACGATAGACCGGGCCGGCACCGACTTCCGCCAGAAACATGCCCTTGGCATCCACCCAGCCATCTCCCTGGGTTGCTCCGGCTCCGACGAAAACAGGACGCGGAGCACAGAGAGCGATCAGTTCATGCGCGTCTACGGGCAAATCCTTTTCTGTCAGCGGACCGTCATACTTCAGGAAATTGCCTGCCATCCAGTGATACTCGCCGGTTCCGGCGATGTTGCCGATCTGCTCGCCGAAGTTGCGGCGGAAGAGCTTGGCTCCGGCTTCGCCCGACGAGCTGATGTAGCCGATCGCGAAGCGCTCATCGTAAGCCATCGCAATAAGCGCGGCTTTGCCGTAGCGGGAGTGGCCTTCAATGCCCACACGTTTCGCATCAACGGTCTTGTCAGTTTCCAGGTAATCGAGCACACGGCTGGCTCCCCAAGCCCAAGCGCGAAGCGCACCCCAGTCATCGAGCTTTCGCGGCTGTCCTTTGTTCGAGAGGCCGATCACTCCTGCGGTGAGCCCTTCTCCATTGTCCGCCTGCACAGTAGTTGGAATGTAGGTAGCGTAGCCCCAGCCTTTGGCGAGCACTTGCTGTTGCCACGCCGGGCCAGTGGAAGGTTTGAACAAGTCGGGAAAGCGCTTCGTAAGCGCAGCAATCACTTCGGGACTGAGGGCGAGTTCGATGATTACGGGGACAGGAGCGCTGGCATTGGCCGGCGTGGTCAATGTCAGATCGATATCAACGTTAATTAGCGGGTAGGATGAGTTGTCGAGGTGGCCCTTGAGTTTTTTAGTGACGACGGGCACATCGCCATTCTTATCGTTCGCACTGCTGAGAATTTCCCAAGTCACTTTGGGAGTGTCTCTTGGCACGCGTCCGTAAATTTCGCGGTCGAAGAGCTCGACGATTTCGGGCCGGCGCTGTTTCCACCACATCTCGGAAGTCGTGACCTTGCTCCCGCTTTCGAGCACAAGAGGATCGGGAAGAATTGGATACGGGTTCGCTTTGCTTTCATCATAGTTGGCGGCATTCGGCGATTTTGGATCTCCGTCCGCCCCGCGGCGCAGCGAAGCGATGTGCAGAAGGTCCATCATGCGCTGGTGATCCTGCTCGGCGGTGAGGTGCACTTGAGCTGCAGGCGCCGTGCCGGCATTTTGCGCGACGACGTTGGCCGCGCAGACCTGGAGAGCAACCGCCAATGTCAGAAGAGCAAACGGCTGCAGTCCACACGTTGATTTCACAAACGATCTCCTGAAGCAGGCAGGCTAGCACAAACCCACACAACGATATTGGTCTTTTATTCGAGAGGAAAGATTGTGTCTTACGTGGGAAAAGAAAATAAAAGCAGGGTCCCGGAAGAACTCCGGGACCCTGCTTCACAAGTGTTTCATTGGCCCGAACAACTATGATGCGCGACGCTGGCGGTTCAGGTTTTCGTCCTCTTCATTCTGTCCCTGTCCGCCCTTCTTCTGCTCACCGGGCTGGCCGGGTTGTCCGCTCTGCTGTCCGCCCTGGCCGCGCTGACCGGATTGTCCGCCCTGCTGGCCGGATTGTCCGCTCTGTTGTCCTTGCTGCCGATTTTTCTCCATATCGTCTGCCATCAATAGTCCTCCCTGTGCAATGCGCATCATGGCTCATTGCAATGTGTTAACAGACTGCTTCAACTTAGTTGCGATAACAGCTACGAAGGTTTGGAAATCATCCCAAATAGAGCCAATTCGGTTTCGCAGGCACAAATATGTCGCGGTTCCACCTAAGGAGCCTCGGAGATCTGGATGGAGGGCGTTGGCTGCTGCGGTGTATCCTTGAGCCGCTGCAATTCACCTTCCGTCTTTTCCCACGCAGCAGGGTTCCGCTTGGTCGCTAAAGGCGCCTTTTCATCGCTGTAGAAAGCGAGAATATTCTCGCGCAATTCTGGCGACGCCTGGATGAAATTATCTTTCGCCAAGTCATCCACCAGGTGAGCATATGTGTTGTCGGTGAGAGCATACTCGCCGGCGTGAGTCATGCGCCCTGTATCGAAATCCGTATTCGGCAACCGTACGTCCTTTTTGCGAACCTCCGACAAAAGACCCTTGTAATTGTCGAGGCTGCGATTGACGCTCGCCACGTATAAATCTTCGGTTGTACGAGTCGGGATTTTGAAATCGAGAGCTTTGAATGGCCCCACTTTTGGCACAAACTTGAGAAAAAAGGCCAGCACGCGGGTGCCGAATCCGGGACGCCGATATCCCTTGCCCCATTCCCGGTTATAGCTCGCGCGCGATAGATAGTAGCGAAACTTTCTGGAATTGAAATTCGGGGTTTCAGCAACCAGTTGCTTCTTGAACGCAAGCAGCGCGACCCGCGTCATCTCGGGGACGATTTTGCCGATCGCCCGGCGGAAGGTTCCGATTGCGAGATCTTCGTTGGGAAGCACCTGGCTTAACGGTATGCCGTACGTATCCTGGAAAGCGCGTTCCAGCACGGGTTTCGCGACTTCAAAGCCGATGAAATCGTGATAGCGGTCAGAGGTGTAGCGATTCTTTGCCACCTGTGCCATATCAAAGCCGAACTCGATGCGAATATGCGCTTTGGGATCGTCTTCGTACGTCACCTGGTCACCGAACTTTGTGTGCAACTTGGGATACTGCAAGGCCACAGACCGGTTCACAGTAGGGTGACCCAGATTGTCGGATGAGTAGTGCGCCAACGCGCCGAGCGCGAATGCGTACTCGTTCAGATCAGTCGATTCATCAAGGAGATTAACGATGAAATCTCCGCTGCGCACGTAATGCGTAAGATCGCTGAAATACTTGTTGCCGAATGGGTAATAGCCCATGTCTTGAATGAGTGAGCCGCCATAGGCAAAAGCATGAGCTTTTTTCAGGTCTTCCGCCGTGGCATTGGGGAAGCGCTTCGTTAGCAGGGGAGAAATATCGTCCTTCCACAAGAGGTCCACAATCTCTTCGTGGGTGAGCACCGAATAGGCGGCGCAGATTTTAGGGAGGCAGGCGAGTAGAACGAACCCGCACAAAACACCACCCACAAAGCGGAGAGAGCGGAGGAAGTATTTCGTCATAAGAGATTGTTCATGGTAAAGCGGCGAAGCCGATGTTCGCCCCAGGATCATGCCGAAGAACTACGTTCCTTTGGCTCGCCCTGAGAGTTGCCGTCTTTTAGTTGCCAGAACCGGGTCAAGGTTGGCCGTCGAAGGCCTACCAAGGTTTCTGCAATCCCGAACTGGATGCAAGTCTTGTATTTTCTGCAAGCTTCTCCACTGCTATGTACAGACAGATTCCCTTCTAGTTACCAGATTCGCGTTAATGACTGCAGAAGGCGCTGCCAGTATGGTTGAGAACTGACAATCTTGTGCCACGGGTCAAAAAGCTTGGAAGTCACCCGTAACAAGACATTACGACTTGGAGTGGGAACTTCGAGGCGAGGAGAAGAAAAATGAGCATCTGGACAATATTGTTCGTCATTCTGCTGATTGCATGGATTAGCGGCTTCACAGTGTTTCATGTGGCGGGAGGACTGATCCACCTGCTGCTTGTCTTCGCTGTGATTTCCCTGATCCTGCATTTTGTGCTGGGAAGAAGCGCGGCGTAATGCGGTACATGCGGGCTGAAGCCTAAGTTTTTCTCTGCAAAGCGGGCGGAACGGGACGCTAACCGGCGTACCGAACCGCCTGTATTTTTTGAGCGATGAGCGGTGAGCGACGAGCTGTTGCTTTGGTTTGCTCATAGCTTATAGCTCATAGCTCACCGCTCACTGCTCACTGCTAACAACTCCGACATCTAATCTGATGCGATCTGGGAATGTCGTTTGATCGGGGTCGATTCGTACTCCTTTGCGGTCGCGAGATGTGCCAGGCGCCCGATCTGCAGCAAAGCTTCGGACAATGTGGTGGAGACAGCATCGGTGCAGGAAGGCCCGACGCGCTCTTGAGCTTTGACCACGCCACCCGTGAAGGCCCACAAGCCTACGACAATCGCTATATCCGGGTGCCGGGCACGTAACCGTTTACAGAGTGAGCGGGCCTGGCCTACGGCGAACGGAGGCAGCGCCGAGATACAGACAATGCGGCATGAACCTTCACCGATTTGACGGAGCATGTCTTCCACACTGCCGATGGCGAGATACCGAACTGTGCGGTAGCCTGCTTGTCGAAGCAACTGGGCAAGCATCATTCCAACCAATTCGTCGGCCTCGTCCCTGGCAGGCACGCATGCAATGCTGATATCCCTGACCTGGGAGTCGGCGGAAGCGATGCTTTCCGCTGGTGCATCCGCCTTTGAGCCCTGCTCGAGCGTACGATCGCCAAGGTCGTCGATCAATTCTCTTGTCGCCTGCGCGATGTATTCAGCCGAGTGGTCGCTGAGAACGTCACTGTGGCGGTCCTCCTCGGACAGGCGCAGAGCAGGAATCAAGACTGATTCGTAAAGGCTGGTCAGGCTTTTGTCTCCCAAGTATTTTTCAGCGACATTTCGCGCTTCGTCTTCATCCATTGCCAGCAGCCGTTGGTAAAAAAGTTCTTCGGAACGGAGAGCGGGCGCATCGCCCAGCAGGATCTCGAGAAAGTTCATTTGTGGGACGTAACGGCCCGCCAGGATCAGGCATAGCGTGAGTGGGGTTGAGAGAATGAGGCCCACCGGTCCCCACAGAGTCGCCCAAAAGACAGCCGCCACGAGAATCGCGAGAGAAGAAATCCCGGTATGCGAGCCGTAGATCCAGGGCTCAAGCACATTCGCAACGGTCACTTCGAGCACGGCAAATACGGCGAAGATCCACAACACTTGATGCCACCCGGGGAAAACGGCCAGCGCCATTGCCATGGGAAATGCGACCGCGATCCAGACGCCTACATACGGAACGAATCGAAGCAGGGCAGCAATCGCCCCCCATAACAGCGCGTGTGGGACTCCGATCAGATACAACGCCGTCCCGAACACAGCTCCATAGCAGGCATTGACGACCAGTTGGAGCAGAAGGTATCGGCTCAGGCGATCGCTGGCGTCCTCCAGCGCCTGCGTCATGACATTGAGTTGGCCTTGTCCTCCCAGGCGGATGAGACGGTTGCGCAGGTCCTCGCGGTTGACAAGCATGAATCCCATGAAGACGATCGTGAGGCCCGCAACCTCCATGGCACCGGTAAGCGGGCCGAGAACAGTTCGCAATTCGTCGATGAAATTTCCGGGAGGAGCTGTAACCTGCACGGGTATGGGGTGCGCGGGGCGCTTCTCTGGATTGTTTGCTCCCGGCCCGGGCGCGGCCAATTCCTTGTTCAACTGTTGCACCGTAGCCGTGGCTCGGCTGAAAGGCTCGTTCCTTTTGGCATGAAGAGCCTGGATTTTCTGTTCGATGTTCGTTCTGTAGTCTCCGATGTGAGCGGTGATATCGAGCAACTGCCCCGCAACTCCCCATCCCACCCCTGCGGTGACAGCGAAGCACAATAGCAGAACGATCAGAACCGCGGGAATGCGTCCTAGGCGGATCCGTTGTAGCCATGCTACAAGCGGCGTGAGCAGGAAGCTGATGACGAATGCGAGCGCCAGCGGAATGAAAATGTGGCGGCCGAAATAGAGCATCGCAATCGTGACGCCGACGGCGACGATGAAGAACGACTTGGAGGAATAAACGGAAGTCGACGGATTCGAGGGGTGGATCAACACCTAACCTCCAGTCCAATCCTCAAGTCCGATGATTGCGAGACAAACCGAGTTGCCGTGCAAGGAACCGCAGAGGCCGTAAAGGGGTGGGCCGGAAACATAGCGGGATGATGTGATCACCAGGTTCTAACTTGCCGGCCGTAAGCGGATGTTGTTGGAAGACTCGTCCGCGCTGGCTTCCCCAGTCGAAGCGATATCCTGCCCGCCCGTGGTCTTCAGGATTTCCTTGGCGCGTCTGGTCCAGTCGGAACCTTCCGAGTGCACCGATAACAGGATTCCGCCGTTCTTTACCTGGCCCTCGTAGCGTTTGGCCTCGTATTCGGGAATGCCCATGCCGATGAGGGCGCCTGTGATGGTGCCCACGGCTCCGCCGACTCCGGCGCCCGCCAATGCCGCCATAATCGGGCCCGCAGCGATAAACGACCCTATCCCAGGAAGTGCCAACGCGCCAATCCCGATCAGCCATCCCACCGCTCCGCCAAGAACGAGACCGGTGCCCGCCCCGGTTGAAGCGCCCTCCGGAGCTTTCGTAGTCTTTTCGTGCGCCAGGTCGCGATTGCCTGCGCTCTCCGGAAACAACACGGAAATGTCGGTCTTCCTGAATCCGGCCACTTTTAGTTCATCGATTCCGATTTCCACGCTCGTGAGCGACGGATAGATGGCAAAGACCGCTGTGTTCTTTCCTGCCATGAAATCTCCTCGGGAAAACCTCAGAATAGTGAGCCGCAGTCGCTCCTCCTATAAGGTGCGGTCTCTAGTTATCATGCGGATTCTATGTACGTTACGGTGTTCAGCAGGCTAGCCGTGTTCTGGCGCCGATAAGACGTGGTCTTCGTATTTTCCCGCCAGGGAGTACCAGCGGATGCGCAGCATATCCGCCACCATGCGAGATCCATCGGCTACAGGATTGATCCGCGTCCGGTCGTCATGTGCCCACACTACGGGCACCTCTTCCACTTTGAACGCCATCCTTTTCGCAAGGAACAGGATTTCCGGATCGAACCCCCAGCCTTCAACTTGTTGCAGGGGAAAGAGTGCGCGCGCCGCATCGCGCCGGAAGGCTTTGAAACCGCACTGCGTGTCTTTGAAATCGAGCCCAAGCAGGACGCGAAGCAAACCGTTAAACACTCGTCCCAAAACCTGGCGGGCAATGGACTGCCGCCGAGTTTGCAGTTCGCTGCGCACCCAGCGGGAGCCGATCGCGATGTCGGCCCCGCGTTCCAGAGCGTCCAGAAGTTTCGAAGCTTCCTCGATAGGAGACGACAGGTCGGCGTCGGTAAAGAGAATAAAATCACCGTTCGCATGCAGCACGCCATTGCGCACGCTATAACCCTTGCCGCGATTTCCGGGATTTTCCACCAGGCGCAAAGCCTCGCATTTCTGGGCGTAGCTCCGGACGATGTCTGCGGTTTCGTCGCGTGAACCGTCATTGACGACGATCACTTCCGCCTCCGATGGTTGACGGCTTATAAAGGCCAGCACTCGGTCGAGGCTCGAGCCCAGGCGAGCGGCTTCGTTATAGGCAGGGATCACAATGCTGATGCTGCGTTTCAGGGTCAAGGACGGGCACCTTTGCCAAAATATCGCCCCGCAGAGGTCCAATAAAGCTGGGACAATCAACTCGAGAGACCTGTGCTCTCACGGGCGTACTGCTTAGAGATTCAATGTCTTCTACGGGTTGCGTTCTCAGTAAAACTGCCTCGTTTTCTGGCAATCGAGCCCGCAGTCTACAGGAATTACCTTAGGGTACTGCAGAAGCCGCCATGCTCCAATACTTAAGGGCAGTCCGGGTGCACGGCAGACTGTTTGAGCTTGTGCCTGGATAGTGCGACAATGCTCTCCCCCTCTGCCCACACGCTGTGCCGAAAATGACGAGTACCGGTTTGTGGTTCGCCGAAGATGTGTTCGCAGGAGAACGCGTTTTCTAGCCGAATTTAGTCCCAAAGCCTCTCTCGAGAAGAGACGATGAAACGATCTGCATTGAATCAAGTCACGCCGCAAACTTCTGAGTCCTTACCTCCAATTTCACAAAAGAACGGCAAGAATGGGAAGATCAAGGATTCGGAAGAGTCTCCCGATCTAGCGTTCATTTTGGCGAGCCTGCAAAGTATGCGCGACGGCGATTTCACTGTCCGCTTGCCTGGCACGTGGGTAGGACTGGCCGGCAAAGTCGCTGATACGTTCAACGAAATTGTCGCCGCCAACCAGCACATGTCGCAGGAACTCAAACGCGTCGGACGAGTGGTCGGAAAACAGGGCAAGACGCGCGAGCGTACCCGCTTCCACGAGTCACGCGGAGCCTGGGGTGAGATGGAAGTTTCGGTCAACACCCTGGTGGAAGATCTGCTGCGCCCGACGACTGAAATGACGCGCGCCATTGCCGCCGTAGCCCAGGGAGATCTGACGCAAACGGTGCGTCTCGACGTGGATGGCCGCCCGCTGGAAGGCGAGTTCCTGCGCTCGGCGAATCTGGTCAACACGATGATCCAGCAGTTGGGCGTGTTCACCGCTGAAGTGACGCGCGTGGCGCGCGAGGTCGGCACCGAAGGCAAACTCGGCGGACAGGCGCAGGTTCCTGATGTGGCCGGCACCTGGAAGGACCTCACCGACAACGTGAACCTGATGGCCAGCAACCTGACCGGACAGGTGCGCAATATCGCGGAAGTCGCGACCGCCGTGGCCAGCGGCGACTTGTCGCGAAAAATTACGGTGGACGTGCGCGGCGAGATTCTGCAGCTGAAGGAAGCCATCAACACGATGGTGGACCAGCTGCGGTCGTTCGCTTCAGAAGTGACCCGCGTGGCCCGCGAAGTCGGCACCGACGGAAAACTTGGCGGACAGGCTGTCGTGCCCGGCGTGGCCGGTACGTGGAAGGATCTTACGGACTCGGTGAACGCCATGGCCGGCAACCTCACGGCCCAGGTGCGAAACATCGCCGAAGTGACGACCGCCGTCGCCCGCGGCGACTTGTCCCGCAAAATCACGGTAGACGTGAAGGGCGAAATTCTCGAACTCAAAGACACCATCAACACGATGGTGGACCAGCTCAACGCGTTCGCTGGCGAAGTGACGCGCGTGGCCCGCGAAGTGGGTACGGAAGGCAAACTGGGCGGCCAGGCGCAGGTGCCCGGCGTCGGCGGCACGTGGAAAGATCTTACGGACAACGTGAACTTCATGGCCAGCAACCTGACTGGCCAGGTGCGAAACATCGCGGAAGTGGCGACCGCAATCGCGAGCGGCGACTTGTCGCGCAAGATTACGGTCGATGTGCGTGGCGAAATTCTGCAGCTCAAAGAAACCTTGAACACGATGGTGGACCAGCTGAACCGGTTCGCCGGCGAAGTGACGCGCGTGGCCCGCGAGGTCGGTACCGAAGGACGCCTCGGTGGACAGGCCAACGTGCCGGGCGTGGCCGGTACTTGGAAAGATTTGACCGACTCTGTGAACTCCATGGCCGGTAACCTTACCGGTCAAGTCCGCAACATCGCCGAGGTGACCACGGCTGTGGCCCGCGGCGACCTGTCTCGCAAAATCACGGTCGACGTGAAAGGCGAAATTCTCGAACTCAAGAACACCATCAACACGATGGTGGACCAACTCAACGCATTCGCCGGCGAAGTAACGCGCGTGGCCCGAGAAGTGGGTACGGAAGGCAAACTCGGCGGCCAGGCGCAGGTGCCCGGAGTCGCTGGTACATGGAAAGACTTAACCGATAACGTGAACTTCATGGCCAGCAACTTGACGGGTCAGGTCCGAAACATTGCCGAAGTGGCAACGGCTGTGGCCCGCGGCGACTTGTCGCGCAAGATCACGGTGGACGTGAAGGGTGAAATTCTCGAACTCAAAGACACCATCAACACGATGGTGGATCAGCTCCGGTCCTTTGCTTCGGAAGTGACCCGTGTGGCCCGCGAAGTCGGCACTGACGGCAAACTCGGCGGACAGGCTTTGGTGCCCGGAGTCGGCGGAACGTGGAAGGATCTCACGGATTCCGTGAACTCCATGGCCAGCAACCTGACGAACCAGGTGCGCAACATCGCCGAAGTCTCGACCGCTATCGCCAGCGGCGACTTGTCAAAGAAGATCACGGTCAACGTCAGCGGCGAAATCCTGCTGCTGAAAGAGACCATCAACACCATGGTGGACCAGCTGAACGCGTTCGCCGCCGAAGTGACGCGCGTGGCCCGCGAGGTCGGTTCCGACGGAAAACTTGGCGGACAGGCTCAGGTGCCCGGAGTTGCCGGTACGTGGAAGGACCTTACCGACAATGTGAACTTCATGGCCAGCAACCTGACCGGCCAGGTGCGAAACATCGCGGAAGTGACAACTGCCGTGGCCCGTGGCGATTTGTCCCGCAAAATCACGGTCGACGTGAAGGGCGAGATTCTCGAACTGAAGAACACCATCAACACGATGGTGGACCAGCTCAACGCATTCGCCGGCGAAGTAACGCGCGTGGCCCGCGAAGTCGGTACCGACGGAAAACTGGGCGGCCAGGCGCAGGTGCCCGGCGTTGCCGGTACGTGGAAGGACCTTACCGACAACGTGAACTTCATGGCCAGCAACTTGACCGGCCAGGTGCGAAACATCGCCGAGGTCGCGACCGCTATCGCGAATGGCGATCTTTCCAAGAAGATCACCGTTGACGTGCGCGGCGAAATCTTGCAGCTCAAAGAGACGCTGAACACGATGGTCGAGCAGTTGCGATCGTTCGCCGCCGAAGTGACGCGCGTAGCCCGCGAAGTCGGCTCTGAAGGCCGGCTGGGCGGCCAGGCGAACGTCCCCGGCGTTGCCGGTACATGGAAGGACCTCACGGACTCCGTGAACGCCATGGCCGGCAACCTTACGGCTCAGGTACGAAACATCGCCGAAGTGACGACGGCCGTGGCCCGCGGCGACCTCTCGCGCAAGATCACGGTCGACGTCAAGGGCGAAATTCTCGAACTCAAGAACACTATCAACACGATGGTGGACCAACTGAACGCGTTTGCCGCCGAAGTGACGCGTGTGGCGCGCGAAGTCGGAACTGACGGAAAACTCGGTGGACAGGCCGAAGTGCCCGGCGTCGCCGGTACCTGGAAGGACCTTACTGACAACGTCAACGTCATGGCGGTCAACCTCACCGAGCAGGTAAGAGGCATCGTCAAAGTTGTGACCGCCGTGGCCAACGGTGATCTCACCCAGAAACTCACGGTGAACGCAAAGGGCGAAGTGGCTGCCCTGGCGGAAACCATCAACAACATGACCGGAACGCTGGCCACGTTTGCCGATCAGGTAACGACCGTGGCCCGCGAAGTCGGCGTCGAAGGCCGGTTGGGCGGCCAGGCGAACGTGCCCGGTGCTGCCGGAACGTGGAAGGATCTAACGGGCAACGTCAACCTATTGGCCGATAACCTGACCAACCAGGTACGCGCGATTGCAGAAGTTGCAACCGCCGTGACCAAAGGTGACCTGACCCGATCCATTCAGGTCGAGGCTAGCGGTGAAGTCGCAGAGTTGAAAGACAACATCAACACGATGATTGACAACCTGCGCCTCACCACCGACCGCAACACCGAGCAGGACTGGCTGATGACGAACCTCGCGCGCTTCACCAACATGTTGCAAGGCCAGCGCGATCTCGGCACCGTCGGCAGCATGCTGCTGCGCCAGCTGGCGCCGCTGGTGAACGCCCATAACGGCGTGATCTACCTCTTCACCAGCGATCCGACGCCGGGCCTCTCGCTGCTCTCGGCCTATGCCGACGATCCCATCGGCGGCCATCCGCAGACGCTCAGGATCGGCGAAGGGCTGATCGGCCAGTGCGCCGCCGACGGCACCCGCATGCT
>DATGFC010000072.1:0-70870 GCA_035309485.1 Candidatus Sulfotelmatobacter sp. | reverse complement strand
GGTTACGCGAGCCAAGACCCCGATCCCAACCGAGGAGGGCAAGCCGAGCGGCAATCCCAGCGCGTGCGCCGGACGGTATTTAGTTTTTGAACTGGGCTTTCACGCCGGCACAGGAGACAACAACATCTGGCGGATCGATGCTTCGGGAGGGAACCTCAAGCAGTTGACCACCGGGACGCAGGACACGCGCGCCGAATGCTCTCCTGATGGACGTTGGGTGTATTACATTTCGCAGCGCGAGGAAGCAAATCTGGCGCGGGTTCCGGTCGATGGCGGGACGCCCCAAATCATCTCCGATCTGCCGATCAGCGCCAATTTCGATTTAGATCCCGATGGCAAGACGGCGGCGTTCGCAACCCTGGAGCACTCTGGCGAGCACAAGGAGAAGCTGGTGCTGGTTCCGGCCGAACCGGGTCGGCCGCCCAGAATACTCGATTTCGAACGCTATCGCTTTGGGTTGTTACGCTTCACCGCAGACGGCAAGGCGGTGGTTTATCCGACACGCGAAAACGGCATAGATAATCTTTGGCTGCAGCCCTTGGATGGATCGAAGGGCCATGCCATTACTGATTTCAAGTCGGAGCGCATATACGACTTGCGTTGGTCGCTCGACGGAAAGCAATTGGCATTGCTACGCGGCCATACGGATGCAGATGTGGTGCTGATCAGGAGTCAACAGCCGTAGCAGGGGTCAGGGGCTAGGGGTCAGGGATCAGTGCGCAGGGATCAGTGATCTGTGGATCAGTCTTCACTCGCATGGCCAGTACTAACCACTAACCACTGACCACTACCACTGACCACTACCCACTACCCACTAACCACTAACCACTGACCACTGACCCCTAGCCCCTGACCCCCAGCCCCTGACCCCCAGCCCCTAAAAACTAAAGGCGGCCATCACTGGCCGCCCTTATGCGAATTGTCCTGCTGTGAAGCCGGCTTAGACGCCCTTGACGTTCTCTGCCTGCCAGCCCTTGGGGCCTTTGACTACGTCAAACTGCACTTGCTGACCTTCTTGAAGGCTGCGGAATCCGCTGGCCTGGATGGCGGAGAAATGTACGAATACATCCTCACCATTCTGGCGGCTGATGAATCCATAGCCCTTGGCGTCGTTAAACCACTTCACTGTTCCTGTTTCCATGTGATGCAATGTTCCTTTGTCTTGATATAGCGCTGAAGCTTTCAGGATTCTTCTGCAGGCAGGTCACACGCTGGGTTAAGCGGAGATGCATGTACTGCGAGGAACTCTAAAGTCAAACGCAGCTTCATTGTACGTGAAAGTGCCCCAAAATAGCTACAAGATTCGTGCGCGGGTGCGGCTAAACAATTGAAATTCCGGGTGTTATGTGGGGCTGGGAAGAAGCCCGCAGGCTCGACAGTTTGCCACCTTTTGCGAAAACCATCATCATAGAGGCATGCGGTTGCGGATTTTCTTAGCGTCATTTTTGCTGATTTCTTGCGCGGCGTGGGCTGGGATTGTCGAGAACGTGCGCATCGCGCTGATGCAGAACAACTTCTCGGCGGCGGAGGCTGAACTGAATGCCTATCGCAACCAGCGCGGGACCGATCCGGAATATCTAGATGCCTACTCGTGGCTGGCGCGGGCGGCTCTGGATCAGGGGCAATACGACCAGGCCTCCGCTTATGCCAAGCAAACCAAGGCGCTGGTGCTCGAACAATTAAAGCAGCGTCCGCTGGACGCGGAACCGCATTTGCCGCTGGCTTTGGGAGCGGCGCTCGAAGTTCAGTCTGAGTTGCTGGTCGCGCGCGGGCAGCGGACGCAGGCCATCGCGTTGCTGCAATCCGCAATGCGAACTTATGGGAATACGTCCATTCATGATCGCCTGCAGAAAAACCTGAACCTGCTTTCGTTTCAGGGAAGGGTCGCGCCGCCGTTGAAAGCGGACCAGTTTCTGGGAGCGACGTTTGCCGCCCCCGATCAGCTGCGCGGGGCGCCGACGCTTCTCTTTTTCTGGGCGCATTGGTGCAGCGACTGCAAGGCCGAGGCCCCCATCATCACGCAGCTGCGTTCGGAATTTGCCACCAAGGGACTCAAGGTGATCGGGCCGACTCGGTTGTACGGCTATACCGCGCAGGATCCACACGCGCCACCTGCGGAGGAGATCCGATATATCGACGCGGTCCGTCGGCACTTTTATGGTGGATTGCTCGATATGCCGGTCCCGGTCAACACTGCCAACTTCAATTCATACGGCGCTTCGACGACGCCCACGCTGGTGCTCGTCGATCGGGCCGGGAAGGTGGCCTGGTATCACCCGGGCGCGGTGCCGTACCAGGAGTTGAGGGCGGAGATTGAGAAAGTGATCGCGCGGTAGTCGCTGACGCGCGATGGCCCCCCCCTATTTTCTGGCCTCTTCGATTTCCGTCAATCTGCCGGTCTTCACGTCGTAAACGAATCCCCGCACAGGAATGTTTTTCGGAATCCACGGATGCGACTTGACCCGCTGGATCTGTTCGCGAACGTTCGCTTCCAGGTCGTCGAAGGCGTGGAAGTGCTTGGGTTCCTGTGCAACACCGCCCATCTTTTCGGCGAGGCGCGCTCTTAGTTCGTTTTCGCGCACCTTAAGCAATCCGCAGTCGGTGTGGTTGATGATGATGAATTCCTGCGTGTCGAGCAGATGATGCGACACGATCAGCGAGCGCAACGCGTCTTCGGTGGCAATACCGCCGGCGTTGCGGATCATGTGCGCGTCGCCTGGCTTCAGGCCGAGGCAATGCTCGAAGAGGATGCGCGAGTCCATGCAGGCAAGCACCGCGACACGGCGCTTGGGGCGGACCGAGAGTTCGCCTAAAGTGAAATTGCGGGCAAAGGCTTCGTTGGCTCGTAACAATTCGTCGGCAACGGACAAGGTGCTTGCTCCCTATTCAGGTATTAGTCGCCGCGCAGTGGCCGGATCCCTCGCTAATCTCGCCAACGATCGACGACCGAAGACTAACTACCAGTTTACAATCGGCGCGTGAATCTCGATGACACGATTGTGGCGATCGCCACGCCTGCGGGACGAGGCGGGATCGGCATAGTGCGCCTCTCCGGGCCGCAAGCGCTCGCAATCGCGCGTCCCCTGTTGCGGCTGAAACATGAACTGGAGCCGGGGCGGGCCGTGTTCGGGGAGTTGATCGAGGCTGTACGAGCTGAGGAAGTCAAAACCCCCACTCTGTCTCGCGAAACCAGCGAGACAAGGGTGGGGCACCCTCCTGAGTTGGGAGGTGGTGAGCGCATTGACGAGGTCGTCGTCACTTACTTCGCCAAGCCACACTCGTACACCACCGACGACGTCATCGAGATTTCCGCGCATGGGTCTCCCGTCGTGCTGCGGCACATTGTCGAGTTATGCGTGGCTGCGGGGGCGCGGCTGGCGGAACCGGGAGAGTTCACCATGCGCGCGTTTCTCAATGGGCGCATCGATCTCACCCAGGCCGAGGCAGTGCGCGACCTGATCGACTCTCAGACGTTGTACCAGGCGAAAGTAGCGGCGCAGCAACTGGAAGGCGCGCTGTCGCGGCGGTTGCAGCCAATCAAGCAAAAGCTGGTGGAGCTGATTGCGACGCTCGAAGCCGGCATTGATTTCGCCGAAGACGACGTTTCGGTAATGCCCGATGTGAAAATCCTCGAACACATCGCCGCGGTGCGCACGCCACTCGAGCAACTCAGCGCCAGCTTTGCCTACGGCAAGATCGTGCATGAAGGCCTGACGCTGGCGATCGTGGGCCGTCCGAATGTGGGCAAGTCGAGCCTTTTCAACCGACTGGTGGAACGCGAGCGCGCCATTGTGACCGCGACTCCAGGGACGACGCGCGATCTGGTGAGCGAGACTGTGGCGATCGGCGGCATCCCGGTCAAACTGGTGGACACGGCAGGCATTCGCAAGGCGCTCGATGAAGCGGAGTCGATCGGCATTCGCAAATCGATGGAGGCCCTGGCCGATGCCGACCTGGTGCTGGTGGTGCTGGATGCATCTCAGGCAGAAACCCCGGAGGATGCCAAGTTGCTGCGGCAGGCTGCGGCGCGGCCAGTGATTCTTGTGAGAAACAAGATTGACCTTGGCGTCAGTGGTCAGTGGTCAGTGGCCAGTGGGCAGAACGTATGTACCTCGGCGGCTACCGGCGACGGCATTGCCGAATTGCGGGGAGAGATTCTGCGTCACATCGGAGGCGAGGCGGGCGCTCCCGTCGAGGCCGGTTTTCTTACCAATGTCCGTCATCAGGGCTTGATCAAAGACTCGCTCGCCTCGTTTGAGGCGGCGAAGAATGCCCTGGCGGGAAAAATTCCGCACGAGATGCTGCTGCTCGATCTCTACGCCGCGCTGCGGCCCTTGGATGCAATCACCGGAGCCACTACGACCGATGACATTTTGAATTTGATCTTCAGCACCTTCTGCATCGGGAAGTAGAGCAGAACATGAATCCAGATGCCCGAACCTTTGTTCGCGTGTTTTGCGACTTAACGACGGCGAGCGACTACTTGGAGAGTCCCGCCAGTGCGCCGCGGAACAGCACGTCAAATGATCCTGCCTTGCCGGTTTTTATCGCGCTGCTCAGCGCCTTTTCCGCGGCGGCGCGCTGATATCCAAGATTGACTAACGCCGACAGCACGTCCTCCTCCACTGCGCTCATTGCCGGAGCAGCGGGTTCAGCGGAAGGTCCAGTGGGCGGCAACTTGTCGCGCAGTTCCAGCACCATGCGCTCGGCGGTCTTCCGGCCGATCCCTGGAATGCGCGTCAACCGCACCACGTCGTTGCCGCGGATCGCGCTCACCATCTCGTCGGCAGCCATGCCGCTGAGAATCGTGATCGCCAGCTTGGGGCCGATGCCGCTCACCGTGATCAGCTTTTCGAACAGCACTTTTTCAGTGGGGCGGAGAAATCCGTAGAGCGCAATCACGTCTTCGCGCACGTGAGTGTGGATATGCAGGGCAACGTCGGCGCCGATCGCCGGCAGATCGGAGAAGGTAGGCACGCTGATAGTGACGTCATAGCCGACGCCGGCGGTTTCCACGACCGCCTGGTTGGGATGCTTGGCCAGAAGCTTTCCGCGCAAGTGGGCAATCATGCTGCCGACATTGTAAACAGGTCTTGGGTCTTAGGCGTTGGGCCTTCGTAATTCAGAGCGCAGACCCACGAGATCAGTGACTGGGGCGCGGGGATGGACACTCAGCCGGGACGCACTTAGAATCGAGGGCAGTTCTGTGCGGGCGACTGCAATGGCGTGGGGGAAATGCTGTTTTCGATTGATTTTGGTCGCGCTGGCGCTGCTAGTGTCTTCCGGCCTTCTGCGCGCCCAGCAAGGCTTTGATCTCGACGGGCACGCGGTGAATCCGCTTGCCGCCAGCTCCGGAAAAATTGCGGTGCTCGTGTTCGTGCGCCGAGACTGCCCTGTCTCAGGCCGCTACGCTCCCGCGGTCCAGCGGATCAGCCATCGCTATGCGGACAACGCCAGTTTCTGGCTGGTGTATCCCGACAAAAGCGAGACGCCGCAGGCGATCCGCAAATCGGTGGCCGAGTACGGATACCGCTTGCCGGTGCTGCGCGATCCCCAGCATGATCTGGTCAAGCTGGGCCACGTGCAGATTACGCCTGAGGTAGCGGTCTTCGATCGCAACCGTCGGCTGATCTACGACGGCCGGATTGACGACTGGTACATCGATTTGAGCCGCGCGCGTGCGGCGCCCACCACGCATGAGTTGGACGATGCGATCCACGCGGCGATGGCCGGCGAATCTGTTGCCCGAAACGAAGTCAGGGGAGTGGGATGTTACATTTCCGATCTGGATTGAGATTGATCTCCCCTGTGCGCGCAACGTGGGTTCTGATTCTGCTGGCCACCGGTTGCGTCATCGTCCCCTTGTTCGCTCGCCCCATGCCGTCCCAGCAGCATGCCGGGAGCGTGGACGTTCAGATTACCTTCAATCACGACATCGCTCCGATCATGTTTCACTCGTGCACGACCTGCCACCGGCCGGGTGAAGCCGCGCCCTTCTCGCTGCTGACCTATTCCGACGCGAAAAAGCACGCTCATCAGATTGTGGACGTAACCAAGTCCCGCATCATGCCTCCCTGGCTGCCTGAGCCGCAGGAACTGAAGTTTGCCGACGAGATGCGTTTGTCGGATGCGGAAATCAATCTCATCGAGCGTTGGGTGGAACAAGGCGCGGTCGAAGGCAGTCCCGCCGACCTGCCGCCCCAGCCCAAGTTCGTGCAGGGCTGGAGGCTTGGAAAGCCCGACCTGATCTTGACGGCGGAGAAGCCGCTGGTCCTTCCGCCGCAGGGCACCGACACGTATTGGAATTTCATCTTTCCGGTTCCGATCCACGAGACGCGCTGGGTGAAGGCGGTTGAAATCCGTCCCGGCGACAAGCAATACGTGCACCACGCCAACATCCTGGTGGATCGCGCGGGCGCCTCCCGCAGCCGCGAGAGCGAGCCGGGCGCCGGTTTTGGCGGGATGGAGATTCGCATCGACTCTGCGGTCTTCGATCCCGACAGCCACCTGCTGTTCTGGAAGCCGGGCACCATTCCTTCGGTTGAGCCCGAGGGGATGGCGCTCCGCCTCGACAAAGGAACCGACCTCATCCTGAACACGCACCTGCAGCCCTCTGGAAAGCCGGAGGTGATCCAGCCGAGCATTGGCCTTTATTTCACGCCACGCGCGGCAACGAAATTTCCCATGCTGCTGCAGCTCGAGAACGATCTGAAGCTGGATATTCCGGCGGGAGATAAGAATTTCCTGGTCACCGACGAATTCACGCTTCCCGTTGACGTCGATCTGATGGCGATCTATCCGCACGCGCACTATCTCGGGAAAGACATACAGGCATTGGCGACGCTGCCCGACGGAACGAAGAAGACGCTGATTCACATTCCGCAATGGAATTTGAATTGGCAGGCGGTGTATCGCTATGCGCAACCCGTGCGACTACCCAAGGGGACGACCGTCAGCCTGCACTACACCTACGACAATTCGGAGCAGAATCCGATGAATCCGAATCACCCCTCGGTGCGGGTGATGGGCGGGAACCGGTCGACGGACGAGATGTGCCATTTGTGGCTGCAGGTGCTACCGGTGAATTTCGCTCCGGCGCAGGGCGATCCGCGGATGGTTTTGCAGGAGGCGTTGTCGCGGCACAATATTGAGAAGAATCCCGGCGACTTCGAGGCGCACTATAACCTGGCGGCAATGCTGCAGGCGAAGAACGATCTCGAGGGCGCGATCGGGGAATTTGCGGCGGCGGTGCGCTTGCGTCCCCAGGATGCAACCGGCAACAATGCTTTGGGAGCGGCGCTGGTAGCGGCGGGCCATCAGGATCAGGCAATCGGATATCTGCAAGCGGCTCTAAAATCCCGTCCCGATTATTTTGACGCCCACTACAATCTTGGCTTTGCGCTCGCGGGACAGAACGATTTGCAGGGAGCGGCGGAACAATTCCGGGTCGCGTTGCAGTTGCAGCCGCAGGACGCGGCGGTTGAGGCAAACCTCGGTGTGGCTTTGGCCCAGCTGGGGCGTTATCCGGAAGCAAGAGCGCACTTTGAGCATGCCTTGCAGATGGATCCGAAGCAGCCGGTTGCGAAAGAAAATCTGGCAGTGCTGGATAAGGAAATAGGGGCGCATTAACTCGCCGGGGGATGAGCGCACCAGCGGGAACGAAGCGGAGGGAAATGAAGCAGCGGTTCAAATCAGGGTGGTTGATCCTTTGCACGCTCATCGCATCGTCGGTGAGCTGGGCGGCGCAGCAGGCGACGGTACCGGAAGCTCCGGCAACATCATCCCAGGCTGTACCTGCCGAGATGGCCGAGGCGCGCAAGCTGGCTCAGGAAGGAAAAATCGATGAGGCGATTGCCGAGCTGCACGGTGTCGAAGCGCAGAATCCTTCGACCAAAGGGCTCGCCTTAGAACTAGGGGCTGCGTATTACAAGAAAAGCGATTTTCCCAATGCCATCGCTTATCTGAAAAAGGCGACCGCGGCTGATCCGGCGAACGACGAGGCCACGCAACTATTGGGGCTTTCTTATTACCTGGGCGGACATCCGGCGGACGCGATTCCGCTGCTCGAAAAAGTGCAGGGCTGGTACTCGCGCGCGAACGTGGATGCCGCCTACATTCTCGGGATCTGCTACATCCAGACAAAGAATTACGATCAGGCGCGGAAGTCGTTCGGGAAGATGTTCGATGTGCCCGGGGATTCGGCGGCGGCGTACCTGTTCACGGCGCGCATGCTGTTGCGTCAGGAATACGACCCAATCGCCGAAGAATACGCGCAGAAGGCTGCGGCGCTCGATCCGAAACTGCCCCTCGTGCATTTCTTGCTGGGGGAACTGTATCTTTTCAAATCGCGGGTGCCCGAGGCGATTGCCGAATTTCAGAAGGAACTGGCCATTGATCCGGCGAGTGCGGCGACGTACTACAAGCTGGCGGATGCGTACTCGCGGGTGCAGAAGTACGAGGATGCCGAGCGCGTGCTACAGCGTTCGATCTGGCTCGATGCGACCTCGACGGGGCCGTACATCCTGATGGGAAAGATTCTCGAGAAGAAAGGCGAGTTCGACTTGGCGGTGCGCGCCTTGCAACGGGCGGCGGCCATGGACCCCAACAATCCCACCACGCATCACCTGCTCGGACAGGCTTACCGCGATATGGGGAAGAAAGAAGAAGCGGAGAGCGAACTGAAGATCGCGGAGCAGTTGCAGACTCGGCAGAACTGAAATCCTGCGGCTTTGGTGCTAGCAGCGGGCTGTGGCCGCGAGACGCCGCCACGACAGCCGCCGGGACGGCGGCGCTACGTTAGCGCGCTGGCCTGTTCGCGGCGGCGAGCCTGAATCTCGATGTAGACATTCACCAGCGACACCGCCGCCGGGGTCACGCCCGGAATGCGGGAGGCTTGCCCGATGGTCCGAGGACGCAGCTTGGTCAGCTTCTCCTGCATCTCGCGGGAAAGGCCGCTCACTGAACGGTAGTCGAACCATTCGGGGATCGAGTGCTGCTCGGACTTCTTCAGGCGCTCCATGGCGCGCTGCTGTTGCAGCAGGTAGCCTTCGTACTTGATTTCTGTTTCTACGGACTTGAGTTCGTTGCGGACTTCGGAGGAGAGCTTAACCACAGAGGACGCGGAGGGCACGGAGGAATCTCTGCTGAAAAATTCTGGGCTCAGGTTTCGCAGGAAGGGTACGAGTTGCTCGACTGTGATTTCCGGGCGCTTCAGGAGTTGGGCGAGCATCTGCCCGGCGGCTGTTCCTACATCAGTGAGCGTGACCTGCGACAGCATCTCGGGCGTGAGGCGCGTGTTTTCCAGCAGCTTCTTCATCTGCGCCGTGCGCTCTTGCTTCGATTGAAAATCTGCCCAGGCCTCATCTGAGATCAAGCCCACGCGGCGCCCGTGAGGAGTGAGACGGCGGTCAGCGTTGTCAATGCGCAGGTGCAGGCGGAACTCGGCTCGCGAGGTGAACATGCGATACGGCTCGTTTGTGCCTTTCGAGATGAGGTCGTCGATCAGGATCGCGGTGTAGGCTTCGGTGCGGTCGAGGATCAGCGGCTGCTCGCGCTTGACTTGCAGCGCGGCGTTGATTCCTGCCATCAGGCCCTGACATGCGGCCTCTTCGTATCCGGAGGTTCCATTGATCTGGCCGGCGAGAAACAAGCTGGCAATCTTGCGGGTCTCCAAAGTGCGCTCGAGTTCAGTCGGATCGATGGAGTCATACTCGATGGCATAGCCGGGACGAAGCATTTCGGCATTTTCGAGTCCCGGAATGGACTTCAGAATTTCGAGCTGCACCTCGACCGGCAACGACGTGCTCATGCCATTGACATAGATTTCATGCGTGTTCAAGCCCTCCGGTTCGAGGAAGAGCTGGTGCATCTCCTTATCGGGAAACTTCACGATCTTGTCTTCAATCGAGGGACAGTAGCGCGGGCCGATCGACTGAATCTGCCCGCTGTACATGGGCGAGCGGTGAACGTTGTCGCGGATGATGCGGTGGGTCTCGGCCGTCGTCCATGCAATGTAGCAGGGGACTTGCGAGTCGTGGTGCGCGACGCGCCTGGTGCGGAAGCTGAAAGGCGTGGGATCTTCGTCGCCAGGCTGCACTGGGAAACGGGACCAGTCGATAGTGCGCCCGTCCAGGCGCGGCGGAGTGCCGGTCTTCAGGCGGCATCCGCGGAGGCCCAGCTTCTTCAGAGCCTCGCCCAGCAGGACAGCGTTAGGTTCGCCGGAGCGTCCTGCGGGATACTGCTGCTCGCCACAATGGATCAGACCGTTGAGAAAGGTTCCCGTCGTGATGATGACGGCTTGCGCGCCGACGGTGCGGCCATCGCGAAGGCGAACGCCGAGAACCTGGCTTCCGGCTTCCGGCGCTCGGCTTCCGCAGTCCTTCCTCGACCCTCCGAAATCCGGAAGGCGGGAGCCGGAAGCCTTTTCCACAATCAGATCCGCCACTTCCGCCTGCTTGATCTTCAGATTGGGCTGCGATTCGAGCACCTCGCGCATCTTCAGGCGATAGGCCTGCTTGTCGCATTGAGCGCGGGGCGACCACACGGCCGGACCTCGGGAAGTATTCAGCAGGCGAAACTGAATGCCGACGGCGTCGGTGACTTCGCCCATAATTCCGCCAAGGGCGTCGACTTCGCGCACCAAGTGTCCCTTGGCGATGCCGCCGACCGCCGGGTTGCACGACATCTGCGCGATCAGGTCGACATTAAGGGTATAGAGCGCGGTCTTCAAGCCCATGCGCGCGGAGGCCATGGCGGCCTCGCATCCGGCATGACCGGCTCCGACCACAACTACGTCGAATTGTTCTGTGAACTGCATGCAGGATGCGTGGAACTGAACCCCAGAAATCGTTACGAGTGTTTCTGCTTTCATTCTAGCAACTTGGGGCGGAGGGGTGATCTCCATCACTTGATGAGGGATCGGTTCCCTCGTATATTGGCGTGTCACGCCGCTCCCCAGGAGAAGTCATGAAGACCGCAGAGTTTTTCGAGCAACTGGACCAGCGCATAGCGAAATACGACCTGCTTTGCCACCCTTTTTACAAGGCGTGGTCGGCGGGCCAGTTAACGCGTCAGGACCTGCGGAACTATGCGCAGGACTATTTCCATCACGTGGACGCGTTTCCCTCTTACCTGGCCGCCCTTGGATTGCGTTTGGATGAGGGCGAACTGCGCCGCGCGGTGCTGGCCAACCTGTGCGACGAAAAGGGAGTCGAGGAGCAGGCCGGAAAGAAAGCGGTTCCACATTCCGATTTGTGGCTCGACTTTGCCGAGGGCATGGGCTCGAGCCGGAATCTGGAGTGGCACATACCCGTGCCCGAGATCCGGGAACTCATGCGGCACTTCCATCGCGTGGCCAGCGAAGGTTCAATCGAGCAAGCGTTGGCCGCTTTCTATGCCTATGAGTCGCAGGTTCCGCGGATCGCGAAGGAAAAAGAATCCGGCCTGCGCCAGATGTATGGCGCCGACGACAAGACTTGCGGATACTTCGCGCTGCACGCCACCGCGGATGTTTATCATTCGCGCGTCTGGCGAACGCAGTTGGAGAAACGCATTGCAGAAAATCCGCAGGCCGCCGGGGCAGCGCTGGACGCGGCAGAAAATGCGTCTCGCATGCTGTGGAAGGCGCTGGACGGAATCGAAGCGCGGCGTGGAAGTGTGGCCGCCGCCTAATTGAAAGACACATAGTTCCTAGGCAGAGCCAATGGTTCGTTAGAATCATTGGCTCATTTCATTTGGAAAGGCTATCCCGTGAGAGAAGTGGCAATTGGGACGAAGGGTGAGGCTGAAGAAACCGTCGTGTTCGAGCACACGCTGACGTCGCATCATCCCGAACTGCCGCCGGTGTATTCGACGCCGGACATGATCCGGCTGATGGAGACGGCGGCCTTTCATGCTTTGCAGCCTTATTGCGAAGCCGATGAGATCACGGTGGGGACCGCGATCAACATTGAGCATCGGGCGGCCAGCGGCATTGGCGCACACATCAAGGCTGAGGCCGTTCTCGAATCGTTCGATGGACGTTTCTATGTATTGCGCGTGACTGCCCGCGACGACGTGCAGGAGATTGGGCGGGGTACGGTGGGGCGAGCGGCAGTCAAACTCTCCAGATTCCTCGAAAAGATGAAGACCGGCGCGCGCTGAGCGCATCCAATGCCAGCGTATGGCCAATCTGGAGCAAAAGGAAAAAGCAGAGGCGCTCAGAGCGTTGCACCTCGGCAAAGAACCGCTCGTACTGCCGAATGTGTGGGACGTGGCCAGCGCTCGCATCGTTGAAGATGCCGGGTTTCCAGCTCTTGCCACCACCAGCGCCGGAATCGCCTTTGCAGCAGGGTTTCCCGATGGGGAGAAAATTTCTGCCGAACAGATGCTGGCAGCCGTCGCGCAAATCGCCAGTGGCGTACGAATCCCGGTCACGGCCGACGTCGAGGCGGGATATGGAACTAAGCCCGAAGATGCCGCGAGAACCGCGCGTGGGGTGATTGAAGCTGGCGCGGTCGGGATGAATTTTGAAGACGCCAGCGGTAACGCCGAACGCCCTCTGATCGACCTGCCGTTACAGGTGCAGAGAATCCGGGCGATCCGCGAGACCTGCAACGAATTGAGCATACCGCTGGTGCTGAACGCGCGCACCGATGTGTACCTGTTGCAGGTGGGCGATCCCGTGAAGCGCTACGACGAGGCTCTGCGGCGGCTTCGGGCTTTCCGCGAGGCGGGCGCGGATTGCGTGTTTCTTCCCGGCGTGCGCGATGCGGAGACGATCCGCCGGCTGGTAGCGGACGTGGGGTGCCCCGTCAACCTTCTCGCTGGACCCGGCTCGCCCTCGGTGGCGGCACTGGCCGCATTGGGCGTGAAGCGGATCAGCCTGGGCTCTGGACCGATGCGGTCGGCGATGGGCCTGCTTCGCAGGCTGGCAGCGGAAATAAAAACGAAAGGCACGTACGCCAGCATGGAAGGCGCACCCTCTCACGCGGAAATGAATGCCTTGATGAAGTCGAACTCTGAGAACTGAGAACTCCTATCCTCATCGGCGTCATCTCCGATACGCATGGGCTGCTGCGGCCTGAGGCCCTCGAAGCTCTGCGCGGGTCGCGGCACATCATCCATGCCGGCGATGTGGGCGATCCGGAAATTCTCGACCAGCTTGCAACGATTGCTCCCGTGACTGCGATTCGCGGAAACGTGGACAAGGGGGCATGGGCGCGCAAGCTGCCTGGAACCGAGGTGGTCGAACTCGGTGGCATCTCCATTTACGTGCTGCACGATCTTGCGCAACTCGATCTCAAACCGGAGGCTGCCGGATTCAAGGCGATCATCTACGGACACAGCCATGGGCCCAAGCAGGAAACGCGAGACGGCGTGCTTTATTTCAATCCCGGAAGCGCCGGGCCGAGGCGGTTCAAGCTGCCGGTCTGCGTGGGACGGCTGATCGTCGAGGGGAAGCGGGTTCGCGGAGCGATCGTGCCATTGCGGATTGCTGATCCGGCATGATGGCGCGCGAATCGCATGCGCGATCAGGTTGCCCTCATACTTTTTACTGCTTCCACTTATTTTCAATCCGCGGCGGATGCTGCAAGGTTTGCATGACCACGCAATACTGCTCCGTTTTCGCCTGCAGCGCGCTTAACTGCTCCGCCGTTGCCTGCGGGGCACGGACATCGAAAATAACTCGGATGCTCTCAAATCCGACGGGCGCCTGTTTCGATATTCCCAACGTGCCTTGCAGGTCCAAATCGCCTTCGACCGTGACATCGATCCCCTCGGTCGGTATTCCCATGGCCGCGGCCACCATCTGGCAAGTGATCTGCGCGCAGGCAGCTAACGCGCCCAGCAGCAGATCGCCGGAGCAGGCTCCTGTGCCGGCGCCACCCACTCCTTTGTGCGCTTGCGCGTTGTAGATTGCCCGCCCTAAATCCACCGAACATGCGATGGGTGCGTCCGCCTGACTGCCATGGGCGGTCAGCGTGATCCGAGAACTGGCCGGATCTTGCCGGTATTGATCCTTCAGCGGGCGTTGCAGCGAGCGAATATCCATTCAATCCCTCCCGAAATCTGGGATATTATAAGCGCAGCAAAGGGTGCCGCCCCTGGGGTCTGCCGCAGCAGCGACTTAAACTTCATGTGAAATTCCGCAGCCGGGAATGCGTTTTGGGCATACCGAGAGTGACGCCAACACTTCCGTGAATTTACCTTCCATGTCAGGACCGCAGCCATCCGCGTTATCGCCCGGCGCGCGATTGGGCAGTTACGAGATTCTTCAGCAATTGGGCGCCGGCGGGATGGGTGAGGTCTATCGCGCCAAAGACACCCGCCTCGACCGTGAAGTCGCGATCAAGACCCTGTCTCTGGACCGCTGTTCCCATCCGGAAACCTTGTCGCGCTTCGAGCAGGAGGCCCGCTCTGCCAGCGCGCTCAATCATCCGAACATCGTGACGATTTATGAGCTGGGGCACGTGAATGGCACCCGCTACATTGCGATGGAGCTCGTGGAGGGGAAAACTTTGCGGGCCCTGCTCGCCTCCGGGCCAATTCCATTCCGCAAGTCGGTTGCCATCGCGGCGCAGATTGCCGACGGCCTCGCCAAGGCCCACGAGATCGGCCTTGTGCATCGCGATTTGAAACCCGAGAACCTGATGGTTTCCAGCGATGGAACCGCCAAGGTGCTGGATTTTGGGCTCGCGAAACTTCTTAAACCCGACCGCGGCAGCTCCGATTCAAGCACCACCATCACCGAGCATGGGATGGTAATGGGCACGGTCGGCTACATGTCGCCGGAGCAGGCTACCGGCGACGAAGTCGACTTTCGTTCCGATCAGTTTTCCTTTGGAGCGGTCCTGTACGAAATGGCCACAGGAACTCCCGCATTCAAGAAAAAGACTCATGCGGAAACTACGGCGGCAATCCTGCGCGATGAGCCCGAGCGACTTGCGGCCAAAACGCTGGCCGCGCCCGCTCCTTTCATTTGGATCGTAGAGCGCTGCCTCGCCAAAGATTCGAAGCAGCGTTACGCCTCTACCCGGGATCTGGCTCGCGATCTGGCCGCGGTGCGCGACCGCCTTGCCGATACGCCTGCCCGGGAATCGGAACCGCGTCCCAACAACCTGCCGCCGCAGCGCACGGCATTCATTGGCCGCGAACGCGAAGCCGATAATCTTCGTCAGCTACTGGGCCGGGCGGACGTGCGCCTGCTCACCCTGACCGGTCCGGGCGGGATCGGCAAGACACGGCTCGCGCTGCAAGTCGCGGGCGAAATCGCCGACCAGTTTCCGGGCGGTGTTTGCTTTGTGGGCCTGTCGGCAATTGGCGAACAGAGCATGATTGCTTCCGCCATCACGCAAGCCATGGGCGTGCGCGAGACCGGAAATTCCTCACCCCAGGAAAACTTGATGGAGTACCTGGGCGGCCTAAGCGACTCGATGCTGCTGGTACTCGACAACTTCGAGCACCTCATCGCCGCCGCGCCGGTGGTGGCGCAAATGCTTACCGCCGGACCCAAGCTCAAGATCGTGGTCACCAGCCAGGCGCCGCTTCATATTTACGGTGAGCATGAATTTCCCGTGCCCCCGCTGGCTCTGCCCGACCCAAAGTCCATCCCCCCATTGGAAGCGCTTTCGCGGCTTCCAGCGATCGCGCTGTTTGTGGAACGAGCCCAGGCGGTGAAGCACCAATTCGCCCTCACCAACGAAAACGCGCCTGCGGTGGCGGCCATTTGCTCGCGCCTTGACGGCCTGCCTCTCGCCATTGAATTGGCGGCGGCGCGTATCAAGCTGCTGTCGCCGTCGGCCATGCTGGCGCGCCTCGAAAGTCGTTTGAACCTGTTGACTGGGGGCGCTCGCGATCTGCCCACCCGCCAGCAAACTCTTCGCAACACCGTCGACTGGAGTTACGGCCTGCTCAATGGCGCTGAACAAACTTTGTTCCGAAGGCTTTCGGTTTTCAGTGGAGGCTGCACCCTGGAAGCCATCGAAGCCGTCTGCGACACCAAAGGCGATCTCGGCCTCGATGTCCTCGACGGCATGGCGTCTCTAGTCGACAAAAGCCTGGCCCAGCAGGTGGAGCAAGGCGACAAGGAAACGCGCTTCGTGATGCTCTCCACCATTCGGGAGTATGCTCTCGAGCGCCTCGCTGAGGGCAAAGACGAATCCGTGGTCCGCCGTGCCCATGCCGCTTACTACCTGGTGCTTGCGGAAGAAGGGGCCGAGGAAATTACCGCCCAACCGGAATGGCTCGACCGGTTCGAAGTCGAGCACGAGAACTTCCGCGTGGCCATTCATTATCTGATCAAAACCGGTGATGCCGAATGGGGAATGCGCCTGGGCACCGCCTTGTTCCGTTTCTGGGAAACGCGGGAGCATCTTACGCAGGGCCGTGACGCCATCGCCCGACTCCTGGCGTTGGAAGGATCCGCGGCGCGTCCCAAGCTGCGGGCGCGCTTGCTGTTCGCGGGAGCCGTTCTGGCCGCGGCCCAGGCCGATTTCGGCTCTGCCCAGCCACTGTTCGAAGAGAGCCTCGACACTTGTGTGACGCTCAACGATAAGCCCGGGGTGGCCGTTGCACTCAACGCGTTAGCCGTCAATGCTCGCGATCGCGACGAACTCGCCGCCGCATCCTCACTCTTTGAGCAATGTGTCGCGATATGGAAGGACCTTGGCGATCAAACAAACATCGCCCGAGCCCTCAGCAATCTAGCCAGCGTGAGGAAACTGCAGGGCGATTATGAACGCGCATCTGCCCTGTACGACGAGTGTCTAACCACGTTCCGTCAGATCGGGGATGGCGCCGGTGTCGCCTGGACATTGAACTACCTGGGCGACGTCGCCCGGCAAAAAACGGATTTAGCTGCCGCACGGTCCTATTGCGAACAGAGCCTGGCAGAGTTCCACCGGCTGCGGGACAACTGGGGAATCGCAAGCGCACTCTCCGATCTGGCAAGTCTCAGCTGCGATCAAGGGAACAATGCCGAGGCTCGTCGTCTGTACGGAGAGAGCATCAAGATGTTCCAGGACCTGGGTTACAAACGCGGCATCGCAAGGGCGCTTGAATGTCTTGCCGTAAGCGCGGTTGCTCAATCGAACCCGGAGCAATCGCTGCATCTGGCAGGAGCCTCGGCCGCGCTGCGCCAGCGCTTGGGGGTTCCGCTCATCTCGGCCGAACAACAAAGGCTGGAGAAAGCCCTGGAATTTGCCCGCCGAACTCTCGGCAATGCTGCGGGCCTGACGGCGTGGATGGAAGGTTGGGCGATGCCGGTCGAGCAAGCCGTCCACGAGGCGCTCAACTGCGAGTCGTAAGCGGGCGTTCGAAGTCGAGAGTCTGCTTAAATCAATTTGCGGTGTCCGGATCGATCATGCGGCGCACTGCCGAAATGCGATTCGCCGGAAACCCTCCTCGGCGGGCGTGTTCGCGAATCGTTTCCTCATCTGGGGCCAAATAGACACAGTAGAGTTTATCGCCGGTGACATAGGAGTGCAGCCACTTGATCTCCGGTCCCAGTTCCCTCAACACGCCGACCGACTTTCTGGCGACGGCCTGCAGTTCCGCATCCGATAACTTACCTGCTCCCGGGATTTCCCGCTCGATTACATATTGGGGCATGGCAACCTCACCAAGCGGTCATGTTAGCAGATTTTAGGGCCTGAAAGTGCATCCCAACCAGGTTCAACGGGTGGGTTCAATGATCGGTGGATTCTAATATCCGCAGTGACGAAGCGGCTCGACGGTCAGGATGATGGCGCTGCCGGTTGCTACAATCCTCTCGGAATGTCTATTACGTTTCAGCGGGAAAAAATCGCCGGCAAGGCGCGCACCGGGCACCTGGTTACGCCGCACGCCACGATCGAGACGCCGGTGTTTATGCCGGTCGGAACCGTGGCGACGGTGAAGGGAGTGCCGCAGGACATTCTCGAAGACCTGGGCGCGCAGATCATTCTCGGAAATACCTACCATCTCTACCTGCGGCCCGGCGTTGAAACGGTGCGCCGCATGGGCGGGCTACATGGGTTCATGTCGTGGAGGCGCGCCATTCTGACCGACTCGGGCGGGTTCCAGGTGTTCAGCTTGAGTGAATTGCGCAAGCTCAATGAAGACGGCGTGACCTTCCGGTCGCACCTGGATGGCTCTTCTCACGTTTTTACTCCCGAGAGCGCGATGGCGGCGCAAATCGGGTTGGGCGCGGACATTATCATGGCCTTTGATGAATGCACGGAGTATCCGGCCGATCCGGCGCGCGTGCGGCAGTCGATGGAGTTGACGGCGCGCTGGGCGGCGCGGTGCAAGAAGTATTTCGAGGAGCACAAGCGGGAAGTTCCGTGGAAGTGGTCAGTGGCTAGTGATCAGTGCTCAGGACCCAGTACTCAGTACTCAGGCCCCAGTACTCAGTACTCGGCGCCCGCAACGGATGGCGGTGTTAGCCTTCTTTCAGAAGATACTGGGAGTGAGAAATCTGACAACCGAGTACTGAGTACTGAGTACTGCTCAACACAGGCCTTATTCGGCATTGTGCAGGGCGGGATGGATCGGGGGCTGCGCAAGGAGTCGGCGGAGCGCACGATTGAAATCGGGTTTCCGGGCTATGCCATTGGCGGTCTGAGTGTGGGCGAACCGAGGGAGCTTACGCGGGAAATTGTTGAGTCCACGCTGGAGCATCTCCCGAAGGACAAGCCGCGCTACCTGATGGGCGTAGGGACTCCGGAAGAAATTGTCGAATATGCCAGCTTGGGCGTGGACATGATGGACTGCGTGCTGCCCACGCGGGCGGCGCGGCACGGGCTGTTGTTCACGTCGGAAGGCAAAGTGTCGATCAAGCAGGCGCGATACGCGCAGGACGCGGGGCCGCTCGATCCGAATTGCGGCTGCCGCGTGTGCCGGCGCTACTCGCGGGCCTACTTGCGGCACCTTTATGCATCCAACGAAGTGTTGGCGCAGGTCTTGAACACGATCCACAACCTGAGTTTCTACCTTGACACTATGCAGCGCGTGCGGCATTCTATCTCACTTGGGGAAGTGTCCCGTTTTCTGTCTGCTGTCTGGTCGCAACCGAAAGCGTAGGATCAACGGGAAGCGCTCCCTGGATTCAAGCCTGAGGCCGTGAAACCCGGCTGAAGTCGATCCAAACCCCGTGGTGACATAACAACTCCCGCGGCGCTGATGGGCGCGGGCTCTGTTTCGCGGAAATCATCCGCTCAGACCTCAAACGAGCATGCAATACATTTTGGCTGTGCAAAGCAGTGGCGGTGGTATGGGATGGCTCGGGATCGCGCCACTCATCTTCATTTTTGCTATTTTTTATTTTCTGCTGATCATGCCGCAGCAGCGCCGCCAGAAGAAATGGCAAGCCATGCTGGATCAGCTCAAAACGGGAGATAAGGTAACCACCAGCGGCGGCCTGCGGGGAACCATCATGGCCCTCAAGGATGACTGCATTCACCTGCGGGTTCCCCCGCAAAATCTGGTGGTGGAAGTGACCAAGGCCTCGGTCACGCAAGTGAGCACGACTGAGGAAGAAGTGAAAACAAAATAGTTTCGAGTTTCAGGTTTCAAGTTTCGTGTGCGGCGAAACTGGAATCCCGAAACTCGAAACCTGAAACTCGAAACTGCATTTATGAATAAGAATCTTCTCTGGAAATTGGCCATTATCGCGGGTACGACGTTATTTTTCCTGTTCGGCATCTTTGGCATTCCGAAAAGCCTCTCGGGCAAAGGATTGCTGGACGCGCTGGCCGATCACATTCATCTGGGGCTTGACTTGAAAGGCGGAACGCACCTGATTCTGCAGGTGCAAGTCAACGACGCGGTGAATGTGGACGCGCAAAACGCCATTGAAGTTTTGAAAGAGCAGTTGCGCTCGCGCAAGATCGACTTTTCCGATATTTCCCAGCCCGATCCGCAGAATCCTGACCGCATTGTGCTGAAGGGGATTCAGCCGAGCGCGCGCGAAGACCTGATCAATATTGTGCGCGACCGGCTGCCCGAGTACGACATCACCGGCGGCGGCGAAAATACCTGGACTATGTCGATGAAGCCGTCGAGCCTCGCCGACCTGAAGAATCGCGCGGTAACGCAGGCGATTGAGACGATCCGCAACCGCGTGGACGCGCTGGGCGTGAGCGAGCCGACGATTCAGGAGCACGGTCTCGGCCAATACCAGATTCTGGTGCAGCTGCCGAGCGTGGATGATCCGGAGCGCGTGAAGGCGATCATGCAGAACACTGCCATGCTCGAGATCAAGCAGGTGATCAGCGGGCCGTATCCGAGCGAGCAGGCGGCGCTGCAGGACAAAGGCGGCATCGTGCCCATCGATCAGATGCTGCTGCCGGGCAGCACGGTGGGTGGAAGCAGCGCAGGACCGCAATGGTTTTTCGTCTCGCGCACCTCCGCCATCAGCGGCAAGGACCTGCGGCACGCCAGTCCCAGCACGGACCAGAACGGCCAGCCGGACGTGAACTTTCAGCTGACGGGAGAAGGCGGACAGCGATTCTATTCGTTCACTTCCGCCCACGTGAAGGACAGCCTGGGGGTGGTGCTCGACGGAAAGGTTCGCGAAGTGGCGACCATTGACGAACCTATCCGCGACCAGGTAGAAATCCGCGGCCACATGGACGCGCAGTCGGCGAAAGATCTCGCCATGATCCTGAATTCGGGCGCGCTGCCGGCCAGCATCAAGTATCTGGAAGAAACCACGATCGGGCCTTCGCTGGGCGCGGATTCGATTCGCTCGGGGGTACGGGCGGCCGTGATCGGCATGCTCGCGGTATTGATTTTCATGCTCATCTACTATCGCGGTGCGGGCGTGAATGCGGATGTGGCGCTGATCATGAACCTGATCATTCTGCTGGGATTCCTGGGTTGGTCGACGATTGCGGGGGTGAACGTCGCGCTCACCTTGCCAGGAATTGCGGGAGTGATTCTTACGGTTGGTATGGGCGTGGATTCGAATGTGCTGATTTTTGAGCGTATTCGTGAAGAAGTGCGCAATGGCAAGACGCCGCCGTCGGCTGTGGATCAGGGATTCGGCCATGCCTGGGTCACGATTGTGGATACGCACGTGACCACGATCGTCTCGGCCGCGATTCTGTTCATCTTCGGCACGGGACCGGTAAAAGGATTTGCCACCACGCTCACGTTCGGCTTGCTGGCGAATTTGTTCACGGCAGTCTTCGTATCGCGCGCGATTTTCGAGTGGGTTTTAAGCCGCAAGCAGCGCGGCGAAGCGCTGAGCATTTAAGAAATTGAGTAATTGGCGAATTTGGTAATTTAGAAATTTGAAAACGAGGTACTGCTGAGGTTTTCAATTACAAAATTCCCAGATTTTCACAATTACCAAATGGTTTTAAAGATAAGGGGCTAGGCAAACCGGTGGAGTTCTTTCATAACGTAAACATAGATTTTCTTGGGAAAAAGTGGTATTTTCTCGCGTTTTCGCTGATCTTCAGCGTCGCGGGCGTGATGTCCATGCTGTTCTGGCACCACATCCCGTGGGGCGTGGATTTCCGTGGCGGCACGCTGGTTTATGTGAAGTTCGCGCACAAGCCTGACCTGCAAAAGATCCGTACGGATTTGGATCGGGCCGGCCTGAAGGACCCCAAGCTTCAGCCCTACGATCGTCCTTCGCTCGACGAGGTCCTGGTCGATCTGGATGTGCGGGAAACCAGTGAAAAGGCTCTCGACGAGGGCAAGCAGAAGATCATTCAGGCGCTGGAAACCAACGTCCCAGCGGGGGCGCAATGCGGCGCCAGCACTCCGCTCGCATGCGACCTCAATAACGCCAGCGCTTTGACAATCAAAAACTACCTGATGGACAAGGATCCGATGCATCTGGGCACGGATGCCGACACGAAGTACTCGGCGCAGACTCAGGCGATCCTCAATTATAGGAACAATGTACTCGGCTGGGTATTTCGTTCGTTCGATGAGTTGAAGGGGGCGCCGGGCGTCGACCCCGCGGTGGCGGCCGTCATTCCCCAGGGATTTTTCTTGTCCGATTTTGGGGTGTTCAAGGTCGAAATCATTGGGCCCCAGGTCGGTAGTCAATTGCGTACTCAGGCTGGGCTGGCGACCCTTTATTCGTTGCTGGGAATGCTGGTTTACCTGGGATTCCGTTTTGAGTGGATTTACGGGGTGGCGGCGGTCATCACGGTGTTTCACGATACGCTGATCACCGTAGGAGCGTTTTCGCTGACCAATACGGAGATATCTCTAACCGTCATAGCGGCGATTTTGACGCTGATTGGTTACTCCAATAACGACACGATCGTGGTATTTGACCGGATCCGGGAAAACATTAAACTCATGCGGCGGGAGAAGCTGTCGGAGATTGTCAACCGGAGTATTAATCAGACCCTAAGCAGAACCATCTTGACAGCGGGCCTTACCTTCCTTACCGTACTGGCACTCTTTTTATTCGGCGGCGAGGTGCTTCGTGGATTCAGCCTCGCGCTGGTAATCGGCATCTTAATCGGGACGTATTCGTCGATTGCGATTGCAGCCCCGATCCTGGTGGCATATCAGGATTGGCGGGTTCAAAAGGGTAAACGTCCGGTCGCAATGCCGGGCAAAGCTAGGTAAGTTACCCTATGGCGCCCTTTAAATCATTGGTTTAGGCCTTCTTATGTAAGGTTGGGAGGTTTGCTCGGCGCGCCTGTTCGGTCGAAGAGGACCACTGGCGCCGCCAGAAGAATCTGGGAGCAAAGGAGAAGCGTCCGGTGTCTAAGTAAATCGTAAGGGTCTGAAGAAGTTTGGGGAGAATCACAATGTTTGAAGATAGCCTCATCGAATCCGGCGGCAAGCTGAAAACGAAGCGAGGATGGACGTCGCTCGTCTCGTTCGCGCTGCAGGTGATGATAATCGGCGTGATGGTGCTGATTCCGCTGATTTTCACCGAAGCCTTGCCCAAGCAGCAACTCATGACATTCCTGGTGGCCCCCCCGCCGCCACCACCGCCTCCACCGCCAGCCGCAGCTCCGGTCAAAATCGTCAAGCAGATTCAGACCGACATCGTGAACGGCGAGCTGCGCACCCCCACCAAGATTCCAAAGAAAGTACAGATGATTAAAGAAGACGAGGCCCCGCCGCCGGTGATGGCGACCACGGGCGTCGTGGGTGGAGTGCCCGGCGGTGTGCCGGGAGGCTCAATGGGCGGCGTGATGGGCAGCATCCTGAGCTCTACGCCAACCGTGGCCCCGAAGATTGCCACCCCGCAGCGCGTGCGCGTTTCATCCGGCGTACAATCGGGACTTCTGGTGCGCAAGGTTCCGCCGCAGTATCCGCCGCTGGCGCGGCAGGCCCGCATTCAGGGAACCGTGATCCTGCAGGCGCAGATCAGCAAGGACGGTAACATCGAAAACCTTCAGCTGGTCAGCGGGCATCCGATGCTGGCGCCAGCTGCGATCGAGGCCGTGAAGCAGTGGAAGTACAAGCCGTACCTGCTCAACGGAGAACCGGTCGAGGTTGAGACGACGGTGCAGGTGAACTTCACGCTCGCCGGAGGCTAGAACGAGCGGGAACCATGTGGGCACGGCCGCCTTCGGCCGTGCGGGCGAGCTTTCGCTCGCCGGGACCAACGCGGCGCTTTGCCGGACAGCCGAAGACGGCTGTCCCCGCATTGGCCAGGCAGTCCGCTGAGTGCGGCGCACGCCGCATGACCGCCGGCAGTTTCAGCCAGCGGTTGGCACCATAAGGCGCATCAAAGTGTCCAAGTAGATAGAGAGTTCCGAGGAGGAAAAAGCAACTCATGTTCGCAACTCACGCAGGAGTCATTCTCAGTCACGTACCCGCCGCGGCCACCTGGATTGTGCAGGAGGGCGGCGCCATGGCGACCGATCCATTGGGCTTGTGGAAGGCAATGGGATGGGTTGCTCGAACCGTCGTTATCATCCTGTTCATCATGTCGGGCTGGTCCATCGGCGTGATGATCGACCGTTGGATGGCCTATAGCGCGGCCCGCAAACAATCGCGCGCCTTTGCTCCGGCAGTGGCCGGCGCTCTGCGCGATGGCCGCATTGATGAAGCCATCAAGGTTGCCGAACGCAACAAGAAGAGCCATCTGGCGAAGGTGGTTACAGCGGGCTTGATGGAATTCAAGGCTCACCAGGACAGCCCCGGCGCTATCCCGGGCGAGACCATTGAAGCGTCGAAGCGCGCATTGGAGCGCACCGAAGCCATCGTTCACGCGGAACTGAAGCGCGGACTGGGCGGCCTCGCCACCATCGGTTCGACCGCCCCCTTCGTGGGACTGTTCGGAACGGTGATGGGCATTCTGAACGCGTTCATCGGCATCAATAACTCGAAAGCCACCGGTCTGGCGGCAGTCGCCGGCGGTATCGCGGAAGCGCTGGTTACGACGGCCATCGGGCTGCTCGTCGCCATCCCAGCCGTCATGATGTTTAACTACCTGACCGGCCGCGTGGAAGCGTTCGACGTGGAAATGGATAACTCGTCGAGCGAACTGATCGACTACTTCCTGAAGAAGCGCGGCGACGTTCGCCGGTAAAGCTGCCGGAACGCCCGGTCTGTTTTGCCGCAGTGAGTTGCTTGTCCGGCGCTGGAAAAGGTCCAGCGCCGGGCCTCTTCAACTTCATGGCGGAGCGGGATAGCGCGGACTGCGGCGCAAGCGAGGGAAACCAATGGCACTTGCAAAACGGAACGAAGGAGCGAAGGTCAACTCCGACATTAACGTCACACCGATGGTGGACGTCATGCTGGTTCTGCTGATCATCTTTATGGTGGTCACGCCGATGTTGCAGAAAGGCATCAGCGTGGACATGGCCAAGGTGAACAATCCGGAGCAGATGCCGGACGCAGACAAGGAAGACGCCTTGCTGGTCTCCATTACACGCGACAACAAGGTCTACTTCGGCAGCGAACAGATTCAAGTCGACAACCTGACTAGCAAAGTGAAAGATCGCCTGGCGAACAAGGCGGACAAACGCGTGTACGTGAAGGCGGACATGCGCACCCGCTTTGGCGGCGTGGTTCAGGTCGTGGACGCGGTGCGGGCTGCCGGGGTTGATGACCTGGGTTTGCTCACGGATCAGAGGAAGACAAGCACGCCTCCGCCACCACCACCGGCGGCAGGCCAATAGAGGAGAACGACCATGGGTATGGCAGTGGGCCCCAGCGGGGGCCAGAATGCGAACATCAATGTTACGCCGCTCATCGATGTGCTCCTGGTGTTGCTGATCATTTTCATGGTGATCTCGCCGGTGACGCCGAAAGGGCTGGATGCGCTGGTTCCTCAGCCGCCGCCGCCCAACGCGCCGAAGAACGAGTCTCCTGACCGCACCATCGTGGTGCAGTTGATCGATCGCGGCGCAGGCCAGGAACCGGGCGTGAAGATCAACAACGAAGACGCCACCTGGGACAATCTGCAAGGGCGCCTGACTGATATTTACAAGCAGCGCGCGGAAAAGGTGATGTTCGTGAAGGGAGACGATTCCATTCCTTTCGCCAACGTCGCCAACGTGATTGATATTGCCCATGCCGCCGGCGTGGACAAAGTCGGTCTGATTACCGCGAAGATCGAAGCGGGCAGCTAAACTGCCCGTCCAGTAAGGCCCGGAGCCGTATTCTTCTCATTCGCTCCACGGCACGGAGGCGTTGCGCTTCGTGCCGCCGGAGGCTCCGCTTGTCAAACCGCGGTCTCTGGGCCTAGGATGCTGTGGCGAGGGAGACTTATACCGCAATGAATAAGAACGTAAGAATGCTGACGCTGGCTGCCGTGGCGCTGGCGCTCATATCTTCTCTAGGATGCGACAAACTACGGGCACGAGACCAGCTGAACAAGGGTGTCAAGGCCTACAAGGATAACCATTACGAGCAGGCGATCGATCACTTCCAGGAAGCCGTGCGGCTGGATCCGTCACTGATCAATGCCCGCATGTATCTTGCGACCGCATTTGTATCGCAGTACATCCCGGGAGTGGATTCGCCGGATAATATGAGAACGGCACAGCAGGCGATCGATGAATATCAGAAAGTCATCGACGACAAGCCTTCGCGCGAGCAGAAGGTCAATAGCGCGAAAGGCATCGCTTACCTGTATCTGAACGAGAAGAAGTGGGATGACGCGAAGAAGTATTACCGCATGGCATCGGAAGCGGATCCCAACGATCCTGAGCCTTATTACTCGATTGGCGTGATCGACTGGACTGCTGCCTACCAGCCGCGCATGGAAGAACGCGCCAAGCTGGGAATGAAGCCGGACGAGCACCTCAACGCCAAAAACAAAGACCAGAAAAAAGTCTGCGATGAGTTGAAGCAAAAGAACGCGCCGTATATCCAGGAAGGCATCGATAGCCTGAACAAGGCGATTCAACTTCGTCCGGACTACGACGATGCCATGGCGTACATGAACCTGATGTACCGGGAACGGGCGGATGTAGAGTGCGACGATCCGGGCGCGCGCACGGAAGATCTGAAGACCGCCGATCATTGGGTGGACGAGACCCTGCGCATCAAGAAAGCAAAAGCCGAAAAGGCTGCGCAGAGCCAGGGCGGTGGAATTACGATGGACCAGTCAAAATAGTTTTGTTTTTGGTAGAGCCCTCCGCACCCGCGGAGGGCTTTTCTATTTCTGGCGACGGGTCATCATCGTGAACTCAACGCTGGCTGTACAGGCGCACTTCGACCAGCGGGAATTGCCAGCGTTGCACCTTGGGGAAGAGTTCGGGCAGGACTTCGGTCAGCATGCTTGTGGTCGGATCGGGCTTTCCCCCGGAAGTATTATCCATGAGCATGACCCAGACGCGCGGATGCCCGGCAGTTACGTCGCGGAGCAGGGCGGCGGTAGGCTTGCCGGTAAAGTCGCGGTAGTCGAGCCCGGCAGCATGCCTGGGGTAAAGAATCTCGGGTCCGAGCGCGGCCGTGAATTCCGGACTTGCCGTGTTCTCTCCAGCGCGCAGCGAACGAAAGAACTCGTAGGGCACCCGCGCCGCAGCGATATGGAAGATGACACCGTCCCCCGGCTGGGCATGTTCAAGAATGAAATTCGCCGCCGCGCCGGATGCGTCGCGCTCGCTATCGAAGTCGTGACTATAGACGAAGGAGATTCCTTGCGCTGAGAGCAGCAGGATTGCGCTGAGCGCAATCGCGAGCAGCCACCATTGCTGCAATCTCGCCACTCCGGCGGAAACCAGAATGAGCAGCGCAGGCAGGCAGAAGATCATATAGCGGCCTAAAAAGACCGCGCGGGCGAATGACAGCGCGACCGTGAGCGCGACTGGAAAGAGCAGCCAGATGAGCAGAAACTGACAACGCCATGTTTTCCAGCCCTGATTCCGCTTCAAAAGATGGGCTCGAGCCGGAGCAGTCCCAGCCAGGCAGGCGACAGCGAAAACCGTGGGAAGAATCCAATGATTACTTCCGGCTAAATGCTCGAAGAACGCCAACACATCGCGCACACCGGGGCGATGAATCCAACGGATAGGTCCGGCGCCAGTTTTGGCCACGAAGATCAACAAGGGTGCAACCGCGATGGCGATGACGGTGTACGCGCGCCGCATTTCGTGAAGAATATTTCGGGCTTCGAGCTGGGAGTTCCGGGGACTCGTGAGCTCGGAGTAGGGGTATGCGGAGCCCGACGCTATGCCAACCGAAATCCATTGCGCCACAATCAACAGCAGCGCGTAGAGATGGGCGTAAACGGCGAGCACGCTGAGCCCGACATAGCTGATGCGATTGCGCCGCGCAGGTTCGCGCACGTAGGCAACGAGGAACGCGGATGAGAGTGTCGCGAGCAAGACCAGCAAAGCATAGCTGCGCGCTTCCTGGGCGTAACGAACGTCATACGCGTTGAAGGCGAACAGGGCCGCCGCGATCAAGCCGACGCGGCGGTCGTAGAGCATGCGGCCGAGCCAGTAAATCGCGGACAGCGTGGCGACAGCGGCAAGCACCGATAGGCTCCGGATGAAAAACGGGGTTTGCCCAAAGTGCAGCCAGATCCGCAGCAGGACGTAGTAGAGCGACATGTTGGCTTCGCGCCACCACAGCAAGCGGAGGAAGTCGCGCCAGCCGATGCGAGCCAATTCAACGCTGTAACACTCGTCAAACCAGAACGGCTTGCAGGCCAGACATACAAGCCGAACGGCAGCGCTTACGGCCAGCAAAATTACGAGGGCCGACCATCCAGTTTGGCGCGGGGTGCCAAATTTTGAAGCATCGCCGCTAATTTCAATTGGGTTCTCAGACGACGGCATGCTTGGCATCGCAGATCGATTGTTTGTGATGATACACGCGCGTGCGGGGCTGCGGCTGTCACCTGCTGAGATGACCTGGTGGTGTGAGGGCAAGATGCCCTCACGACAGCCGGCGGGACGCCGGCGCTACGGAGGCGTCTGTCCAGTACAATATTCGGTTCGGTTAATAAAACCACAGAGGTTACAGGGTTTCACAGAGGAATTTGCTCTGTGTTCCCCCGTGCCCTCTGTGGTTAGCTACGGCGCCATCCTATGTTCAAGAAGATTCTCATCGCGAACCGGGGCGAGATTGCGGTGCGGGTGATCCGCGCGTGCCACGAGATGGGGATTGCGGCGGTGGCGGTTTATTCGGACGTGGATCGAGCGTCGCTGCACGTTCGCAAGGCGGACGAGGCTTACCCGATCGGGGCGCCGGCGGCGTCCGAGTCTTATCTCAATATCCAGAAGATTCTTGATGTCGCCGAGCAGTCGGGTGCAGACGCAATTCATCCCGGCTATGGATTTCTTTCTGAGAACGCGATGTTTGCGCGGGCCTGCGCCGAAGCGGGAGTAAAGTTCATCGGCCCGACCGCCGCCGCCATGGACGCCATGGGTTCTAAGACGCGGGCTCGTCAGGCGATGGAGCGCGCGGGCGTTCCGTTTGTGCCCGGCACCTCACGCGGTCTCGAGTCGTACGAGCAGGCCGAGCAAGTTGCGGAACGAATCGGGTATCCGGTGATGTTGAAGGCGGCAGCGGGCGGAGGGGGAAAGGGCATGCGCCTGGTGCATGCTGCTTCCGAATTGAAATCCGCCCTCGAAGGGGCCCGCAGTGAAGCTGAGCGCTCGTTTGGCGACAGCGAAGTTTACATCGAGAAAGCGATTCTCAATCCGCGCCACATTGAGATGCAGGTACTGGCTGACGAGCACGGCAACACCGTGTATCTAGGCGAGCGTGAGTGCTCGCTGCAGCGGCGCCATCAAAAGGTGGTGGAGGAGGCGCCTTCGCCGATTGTCGATCCCGAGATGCGCCGCCGCATGGGCGAGGTCGCGGTACGCGTGGCCCAGGCGGCTGGATACACGAATGCTGGGACGGTCGAATTTCTGGTGGACCAGCAAAAGAATTTTTATTTTCTGGAGATGAACACGCGCCTGCAAGTGGAGCATCCGGTGACGGAGCTGATCACCGGTCTCGACCTGGTCCATCTGCAGATTCATATCGCGAATGGCGAACGCCTGCCATTTTCTCAGGATCAGGTGCAGATTCGCGGGCACGCGATCGAATGCCGCATCTATGCCGAGGATCCCGACAACAATTATTTTCCCAGCCCGGGGAAAATCACATTGTTGCTGCTGCCCTCGGGACCGGGCATCCGGCGCGACAGCGGCATGTACGAGGGGTGGACCGTGCCGATGGATTACGATCCGTTGCTGGCGAAGCTCATCGGCTATGGCACGGATCGCGATCAGGCGATTGGCCGCTTGCGGCGTGCCCTGAACGAATATTTTGTGGGCGGAATTAAGACGAATATTTCGCTGTTCCGGCGGATCCTCAGCAATCCGGAGTTTCGCGCAGCAAAGATCGACACGGGGTTTCTCGACCGTCTACTCAAACAGAGAGATGAGCAGGGGGACTCGCCGGCAGATCCGCTCGCGATTGAAGTTGCCGCCATTGCCGCAGGAATGTTTGCGGTGCTCGGCCCAGCGGCGGCAGGAGCGGGCGAGCGCGCCGCGATCGACGGCTCATCGCCGAAGGCGGATTCTGTGTCCAAATGGAAGATTGCGGCCCATCAGGAAAGCCTGCGCTGATGGACCGTTGCCGCGGAACGGCGGAGTGGTCTTTGGGCGGCTCACTGGCCACTAGCCACTGACCACTGAGTTTCATGACCTACGAAATTTCCATCGACGGCAAGAACCACCGGCTGGACCTCACTCAGGTCGAGGGAGGGTGGACCTGCCGTCTCGACGGCCGCGATATTGCAGTGGACGCGGTGCTGGCGCGGCCTGACGTGCTCTCTTTGCGCATCGGCAACAAGGCATACGAGGTCAAGTGCGAGCGGGTGGGCGGCGAAATGCATTTGTGGGTGGGCAGCGTGCGTTTCGCGGCTGAGGTTCGTGATCCGAGATCGCTGCGCTCGCGAGTGCGGGCTGCCGATGACCATGGCCCCAGAAAGTTGACCGCTCCCATGCCCGGCAAGGTGGTGCGCGTGCTTGTGAGTCAGGGAGCGGAAGTCGAAGCTGGCGCGGGAGTGCTGGTAGTCGAGGCGATGAAGATGCAGAACGAGGTCAAATCGCCGAAGAAGGGCATAGTGCAGAAGATATTGGCGCATGAAGGGTCCGCGGTGAACGCGGGGGATGTGCTGGCGATTGTAGAGTGATGGGCTCGGATTTCAGGGAAGGGGCGTGGGCGGGGACGCCCACGCGACAGCCGGCGGGACGCCGGCGCTACGGACGCCGGCGCTACGGACCTCGGCTACTTGATGTCTTTCATTGCCAGGAGGGTGCCGTAGTCGCGGCCGCTGGTGTCTACGGCGCGAGCCACCACGGAGGCGAATGCATCCCGCAGTTCCGGATATTTTGTCACCAGCGCTTTCATGACATTGACGTTGTCCTGATAGGCAACCGTCGTATTGCTGACGTTCGCCGACTGGTATTTCACGATCAGATCCATATCATTTCCGACCACGTCGGGATAAACGGCGATCAGTTTGTAGGTGGCTCCCGGAGTCACAAGATCCGCAGTCTTGCCGGCTGCAGGCATGTCGGCAGGCTGTGCAGCCTGGGCCTGGTCGAAAAGCTTGTCCGTTTGCAGAGTGCTCATGAAAGGCAGAGGGGAAATCAGGCTGCGGGCTTCGAGGAAATAAAACCACGCATTGTGCAGCTCTCCCTTGGACTTGTACTCGTTGGCACGGGCCAGAAACCAGTCACTGTCGTGGCCTCCTACCTGCGCGGGCTTGATATAGAGGCCGCCCAACTTCCAATCCGTTCCGGTCTGCTGCAACACCTCAGTAAACATGGTCCGTCCTTTAGGAGATGTTGCATCGAGCAGGACGACGGCGTATTTTCCAGGCGGGAGATTGTCGAGATAGAAGGCGGCGCTGTTCGCGGTTTGCCCGTTCTTGCCGAAGACTCCACAGTAGAACTCGGCGTGAGGATTCGGAGCGACCCCGCCCGCATCCAGCAGGAACGACGATTTGACGGTGCTTTGGGCGCCCGCTAAGTCCTGCTGGCGATCCTTCAGTGTATTTTCGACCCCGGCGAAGTCAGCCGCGAGGCTCGGAATGGCATTCTGGCGCAGCGACGCGGAGTCGCCCCGCGCCGCCATTGCGAAATAGCGCTGGGCCGCACCGGTAATGGCGTTTCGGGTCGCGTCATCCAGTTCGCTGGAGGTTTGGCAGGTCTGTGCGGCGGCGATTTCCGATGATACGGCGAAGATGGTGAGCACGAGGAGCAGAGCAGACAGCATCGTCTTGCGGGACGCCGTTGTCATTGGAAAATCCCCCTTTACTTTCATGTAGATGGGAGCCAGGGCCTCTGGGCCAAGTTTACGCCTGATGCGGTGTACCTTGTTAAGATTTTGCGCGCCGGGAAATGGTTGACTGCAATCGGCTCGGAATCGAGCCTGCGCGGAGCCTTGGAGGAGCTGCAACCTGCAAGAAAGTAACTTCGCGACGTTCCCAAGGAGATGGGATACGACGATCGGGCGAACTACAATCCGATGATAAAATCGTGCCAGGAAGTCTGCGTTGTCCCCAGAAACATTGTTCGAGAGGAGTTGTAATATGCGCACGGGATTGAGATGGAAGAGACTGAGCGGAGCCTTGCTGCTGGCCGCGGCCGTCCTGTGCATGGGGAGCGCGAGTGTTGCCAGTACCGCGCAGCAGCACGTTCAGAAAAAGAAGGCGGCGAAGAAGGTGCCACTCGTGCCCTTGCCATCGGGACCAACGGGGCCGGTGCAGCCGATTCCGCTCGATGCTATCGCGGCGGTACCTCCACAGGTCAGCTATCAGAATAACCAGCTCACCATCGTTGCGCCCAATTCGACACTGGGCGATATCCTGCGCGCCGTGCGCAAGCAGACTGGAGCCGAGATCGAGGTTCCCGCAGCGCCCGAGCGCGTGGTGACTCATCTTGGACCCGGACCGGCGCGGGATGTAGTGGCGGAACTTCTGAACGGATCGCGATTCAACTACGTATTGCTGGGATCTCCCGCAGACGATGCGGTGCTGACAAAAGTGGTTTTGGTCGCCAAGACAGGCCCGGATACGATTACCCCTCCGCCACCAACGCCGGATCCGGCGCTTGGAATCGCGGAGGGCCCAACCTCCGCGCCACCGCAGGAGCCGCCGCCCGACACCGCCGAAGCCGAACAGAGTGACGATAACGCGGCGAATGTAGATGATCAGGCTGTGCAGGATCAGGCGGCCCAAGAGGCGGAACAGCAGGCGAACCCTGATCAGCAGCAGCCCGGAGTGAAGACGCCGCAGCAAATGCTGCAGGAGATGCAGCAGCGGCAGTTACAACTGCAGCAGCAACAGCAGCCCGGACAGCCGCCAGTCCCGGGCTCCGGAATGCCGCCGCACCCGCCACGAGAGCAATAGTTCCGAGTTCAAGCAGAGGGGCATGAGCAACGAGGCACCGTTGCCTTATTGCTCATGGATTATTGCTGTAGCTAGGGCGCGTTGCCTGAGGAGTTGTCCGCGCGTTGCGCCGACCGGAACGCTGGAGACAAGTCTGCAGGCATGGTCAGCTGCAGCAGTTTCCAATCGCGAGCGACTTCAGTTTCAGTAATCCCGTGCTGCGAGCGGCCATGGCCTAGCTCTGAGTGAAGGCGAGCCTCGAGCAGTTCGCGAACTAGCTGCGGGGGCGCGTTTCCGTTCAGTACGTTCTGAGCAGAAAGCCCAACCTGCACCAGATCGTCCCCGATCTTCATCTCCAAGACTGGCCGCCCATTGGCATCCAGCGCAGTTCTGGCTTTGGATTGCAGCTTCTCCCAAGCTTTGCCCGGATTCCTGGCCTTTTCCGGATAAGTACCAGCCAGAAGATGCTTCAATTCCTGCCGGTAAGCGCGGAGGTCTTCGTGGTCCAGTGGCTGCTCAGGAGCCTGGCCCACGACGAACACCATGGCATTACGGTCAGGTTCGAAGCGATGGGTTCCGGTTCCCACGTACACTGCGGCGACACATCCCGCAAAAATGGGGCTCACCACAGCGCTGGGCACGATGTACTTCTTCGATTTGAAGAACGATTCGACAACGCCATGCACCGGGCTGCTGCGCGGCATGCTACCCGGTACCTGGGCGATCACGATGCGCGAAAAGTGAGCTTCCGGGTGATGAGCGCTGTAGCGGGTCATCAGCTTGGCCATTTGCTTGGGGGTGGTAATTCCGGCATCCGCGACAATGCTGCGGTGAAAATATTTTGGGTAGTAGAAGTTCAGGATATCTTTCGAGAAGTCCGCACAATTCCTGGAGACGAGATGGAAGTGAGACTCGTTGGCGGACGAGTTCAGCTTGGCGATCAATGCTTCGTCCTGCTGCGGCGTGGTTTCAATCTCAAAGCCATAAATGGTGCGATCGTAAGAAGAACCCACAAGCTCGTACCAGTTTCCGCCCGGCGTGCCGCCGTCCCTGGTGTCTGGGACGAGATCTTCGAGATACTTGCGGCGGTAGCGATCGCGCAGGAAAGCGGTCAATCTCGCGTCTGCGAACAGGGGAACGTCCTCGGGGCGTTCTACGGCATAAAGATAGGGAATCAGGGGAATAGCGACCCAATCGTAGCCCGCCACCCCGTCATAGCGGCTGATGACAACTCCGGTTTCGCCTGGGGCGCAGCGCCGCAGGACAACCGGGGTGTCAGCGCAGACTCCGGAAAGGTAGACTGCGGCATGGCCGGTGGCGGTAAAGAATCCCAGCGTGCCGTAGGGTTCTTCGAGCAGCAGCGTGGCGGACGCCGACGCCGCAGAGCACGCCAGAATCAGCAGGCCCAGTGTGACAAAAAATCGCCGCATCCGTGGAATGTGGCGTAACGTCATTCCCTTGCTCCCCCAATCACGGACGAGTCTAACCTTCCTAATAAGAACCCTTTAGCGAAAGATTAGTTGCTACGTCACGGAAAAACCAGTTACCGAAGTGCAAAGAATCCAGGCGGATAAAAAGCGAACAAACATCGAAGATTTTAACTGCGAAGAGTGGCTTCGATCGGCCTGCGGATGGTTGTTATTTTACCGTATCGTTCAGCCGGGCGATGGCCCACCGGGCGCTGTCGGCTACGACCGAGTCCTCGTCAGCCGCCATTCTTTCCAGGAGCGGAAGGAACTCCCGGTTGCCGCTGTTTCCGATGGCTATGGCAGCGTTCCGGCGCAAGCCGGATCTTTTGGCCCGGCGAATGGGGGAACCGCGGAAAGTTTCCCGGAATTCATCGGCAGACATCTCGGCCAGCCAATCCAAGGCAGGATTGACCAGCCCGGGGCGTGCAGTGAACTCTGGCGCGCTCGTGAACGGAGCCTTGCGGTTCCAGGGACAGACGTCCTGGCAGATGTCGCAGCCGAAAACATGATGGCCCATGCCGGCTCTCAGATCTTCGGGGATGGAGCCGCGCTTTTCGATCGTCAGGTAGGAAATGCACCTGTTGGAATCAAGCTGATAGGGACCGAGGAGGGCGTCTGTGGGGCAGGCCTCAATGCACCGAGTGCAGGTGCCGCAACGGTCGGGGGCGGGGAGGTCGGGCGTGAGTTCCAGAGAGGCCAGGATCACTCCCAGAAAGAGCCAGGAGCCGGCTTTTTGATTGATGAGGCAGGTATTTTTGCCTGTCCAGCCGATGCCCGCATATTTCGCGAACACACGCTCGACAATGGGGCCGGTATCGACGTAACTGCGAGTGATCAGCGCGGGCTCCACGCCTTCGGCAGCTTCATGCAGAGCCGCCTCCACCTGCTTGAGCCGCCGCAACACGGCGTCATGGTAGTCTTCCCGGCTCCAGGCATAGCGCGAGATCCAGCCCCGCTTGGGATCGTGCACTTGCGTTGAATAAGGTTCGGCGGTGTTGTAATTGATGGCGCACACGACCACGCTGCGGGCCCACGGCGCGACTCGGGAAAGCGAGGCGCGCTTGAGCTCTCCCTGCTCGTCGCGGGCCTCCATGTATTTCATTTCTCCGGCGTGACCGGCAGCAATCCAGGCAGGAAAATGTCGCAGTTCGGCGGCGTCCGTGGCGGGCGCTATGCCTGCAAGATCGAATCCGACGTCGCTGGCAGCGCGCTGAATGACCGATTTGATATCGACGGGCGAGATCACCAGACTAGGGTAACCGTTTTCAGGTGGGATTAGGGTGTTGGCAGGAGTGCGGGGGTTGCGGGACCTTCTAGAAGCCGAGTTTCTTCACTTCCTCGTTGTAATACTTGCGGTAGAGGATGTCCCATTCCTGCGAGCCTTCGAGGATGGTCCGCTTCTGGCTGTCGATTTTGGCGCGGGCGGCCAGATCGATTTTCGCTTCCTGATTCAGCAGGTCTTCGAGAATTTTGCGGGTTTCCTGGCGGATGGTGTTGGGATCTTCGATGAACTCCACCTCATCCATCTGTTTCAGGACGTCGGAGACGGCGCGGGCCAGCACGTTTACCTTGTCGCGGCTCAGTCTCACAGCACCGCCTTGTATTTGCGCACCAGTTCGCTCTTCACCTTGCGGAACATCTCCTGGTAGTTGGCGCCGGTGTTGCGCATTTCTTCGGAATAAGTTTCCAGGATGACGCGGACTTCGTCGTTGATGCGGTCTTCGAGGGAAAGCTCGTCCACGAGGGCGGCGTTGACGCGTTCGGTCACGGCAGGCACCGCCAAGGTCTCGATCAGCTTGCCGGCAATCAGTTTCTTGGTGACTTCGCGGGCCAGATAGCCCACATATTCTTTGGAAAGGAGCATGTATGGATGAAAATGCTGCGTGCCAACAGTTTCTTTTTTTGAATTAAAAAGTGTAACACAGGCGGCGGGAGAGCGGCGTCTTGGTGCACTTGGAGTTAGGAACGCCTTTTGAATCCTCGGCGCTTTCTGGGTTCGTTTTTACCGCAGAGCACGCGGAGAAATACCGCAGAGGACGCAGAGAACAAGACAGACGGCAGACGGGAACTTACGACTTCTATGGGTTAATGCTGAACGGTCCGGAGCGTGTAGACCAACTGCCGAATCTCATGGCGCCGGCGCTCCTCCTGCTCTGCCGATTGTTTGGAAAGCTGCTCGTAGACTCGAAGCTCTTCTTTGGCCTGCTCGGCTTGCCCGAGTTGCCGGTAGGCTTGCGCCAGGCGATAGTGGGCCTCTTCCATTTCTGGATCGAGCTGGACGGCCTGCCTGTAGTTCGCCACCGCTTCTGCGTACTTTCCTTCGTCGGCATGGACGATGCCAAGCTGCAGGCTGGGGGCGGCAAACTTGGGATCGAGGCGCAATGCGTCATTCAGAAGGGATTCCACCTGAGACGCCGCAGGCTTTCCCTCGGCCTTGCCTTGTTTCCAAAGCGCTACGGCGTAGTAATACTTCGCCTCCGGCCGGTCAGTCTGGAGGGCCGCAAAGCGCCGCAACTTTTCCACGGCCTCCTGAGAGGGCCGGGTTTCCGCCAGTATGATCCTGCCGAGGAAGACGTAAGGCGTCGGATCGTTCGGATTTAAGTCCGAGGCCTGGCAGATTCGCTGGATCGCGTCTTCATTAGTTCCGCGTGCGAACGAGGTGACCGCCAGTCCAAGAAGAATGCGCTCCGAGCGGGGATATAGGGCGTTTCCTTTGGCGAAAATCTCGAGCGCAGGCTGCGGTGCGTGATGCAGCAGCACCTCCGAGCCCCAGGCGAAATAGTTGTTCTCGGTAGGATCCATTTCCGCCGCGCGCTGATATTGGCGGACCGCTTCCAGGGGATTGCCCAGCTTTTCTTCAATCTCTGCCAACTGGCGGTGAAGGTCGGCCTGATCACGCTGAGCCAGCTGCGAGCGGATGTGCGCGGCGCTTTCTGCAAGCGATTTTTCGGAGTCGGATCGCCCGGCTGGCAGTACGTTGGGACCAGTCTTGCCTAGCGATGCGGTGTCCTCGGCGAGAGCTTCACGCGTTCGCACGACCGTGTCGGAGCCGTGGCCGCCCAGGTTGCTGACGTCAGTGACGCCTGCAACCGTGAATTGCGGTTCGTCGGAGAACTGAGGTTTGCCGAGCGCAGATTCCGCCGTGTCCGGAGCGCCGAGCATAACGTCGAGAGTCTTCTTCTCCTGGGAGCGAAGAAACACGGAGTCGATTGCGACTTCGGCATATCCTGTTTTCGTTACCTTCAGGCGGTAAACGCCCTCGCGCATTCCAGTGAGGTTGTAGATCCCTTGCGAGTCGCTGTGACCGGTTTGCTTCTGGGTAGAATCGCTCGAAAACAATTCGACGACCGCATCGGCAATGGGCTTGCCTTGCGAATCGCGCACGGTTCCACGAAGGGATGCTGACTCCTGGCTGCAGGCGGCCGACGACAAGGCCAGAATGAAGAATGCCGCCAACGTGCACCGAAGCAGCCGAACGCCGCGCGACATCGGCCAATTGGGCATAGTCCGGCTCGTCATCGTCGCGCTGGTCATGGTCGCGCTCGTCAAAGGATAAGACATCGAGCAGGGCGGAACATCTGGAGTGGATTCTAGCTGCGCGCCAAAACATGGGGCAACTGCGTCGAATCGGGCGAATGGTTTTCGAGGGAAAAAACTGGCGGTCGCGGCGCTCGAACCAATAGAATGCGTTGTCTCCATACACTTTCAAAAATGAGAATCCGTCCGATACCTCAACTCGTGGTGCTGTCGTTCTTTGCCTGTCTCCTTGCGGCCTCGTCGGCCAGTGCAGGCCTGCAGAGTTCCGCAAAGCGCAAGATCATCATTGACCAGGATGCGGCCGGCCCTGCCGGGACCGATCAGCAATCCATCTTATTGTTGATCCAGTCTCCGCAGACTGAGGTGCTGGGAGTGACCGTTGTGACCGGCGATGGCTGGTTGAAAGACGAAGTTGCACACACTTTGCGCATGCTCGAACTGATCGGGCGAACGGACATCCCGGTTGTCGCCGGGGCGGAATATCCGCTGGTGCGGCGCAAAGAGGAAACGGAGCTTTGGGAGCAGCAATACGGCACAGTGCCGTGGGTAGGTGCGTGGACTCCGCGTTTGTATCACCCGCCGGATCAATTGGGCGATATGCCCGAGGGCAAGCCGACGACTAAGCCGCTGAATGAAGACGCGGCCCATTTTCTGGTGCGGATGGTCCGGAAATATCCGCACGAGATCACAATTTACGGGGGCGGACCAATGACCAATCTCGCCCTGGCGATCACGATTGATCCGGAATTCGCTAATCTCGCGAAAGAGTTGGTGTTCATGGGCGGCAGCCTGAATCCAACGACGCACGATCCGGAATTCGTGAATACGCCCAGACATGAATTCAATTTATGGTTCGATCCGGAAGCGGCCCACAGGGTGCTGATGGCGCCCTGGAAAAAGATTATCTGCACGACCGTCGACATTTCTGTGAAGACACGGCTTACCCAGAATCTGATCGACCGCGTGAAGGCCGGAAGTTCGCCGGCGGCAAAGTACGTGGGCACTTACTCCCGGATCCGCGGCAAATATAACTATCTATGGGATGAGCTTGCGGCTTTGGCCTGGCTCGATCCGAGTTTGATCACGGCAAAGGATACGCGTTATCTCGACGTGGACCTGAGTCGCGGCGCAGGTTACGGCGACACTCTGAGCTGGTCGGAGAACGACAAGCCGAAGATCGTGGGGCCACCATCGGAGATCCAGGTGGATCTCGATACAGAAAAGTTCTACAACGAATTTGTGCAATTGTTGACGGCGCCGACACCGAAGCCGTGATCGCCGGCTAGCAACGCTCCCTACTCCAACTGGTCGAGCATCTGCTTGGCCTGGGCATGGTCTGGATGCTGTTTGAGGAGTTCGAGTAGCACGCTGCGAGCCTGGTCGCGCGTGCCTTCAAGAGCGTAGACACGGGCCAGATTCAAGTAAGCCTGATCAAAGGCGGGCGCGACCTGGATGCAATGCTCAAAGGTCGCCACGGCGTCATCCCGGCGGTCCGTGCGCAAATAGAGCACGCCAAGGTTATTCAGCGCTTCGGGATAGTTCGGGCGGGCCTTCAGCGCTCTCTGCAAATGTTCATAGGCGCTGGCGGAGTCATTCTCTTGCGCAAATACCATGGCGAGGGCATAGTTCGCCTCGGGATCGCCGGGCGAGATCTCCACCGCAAGCTGCAGCACTTTTTGGGCAGCGTCCCAGTTTTTCTCCGCACGGTACGCATTGCCCAGATTTACCAGCGAGAGCAGATGGTTGGGATTCAGCTTGAGGGCCTGCTGAAACTTCGCCACTGAGTCGGCGATGCGATTGTCGCGGGTGTCGAGCACTCCGAGATTATTCCAGGCATCGGGCAGAGTGTCGGGATAGCTGGCGTGAAGCTTCACGCAGCGTTCGAGAGTCTGGCGTGCGGCATCGTTCTTGTTTTGGTTCAGATATACGCTGCCGATTCCATAAAGCGCCTCAGCGCTGGAAGGATCATCACGCAAGGCCTGCTGGAACGACGCCTCCGCCGGTTCCAGGTAGCCATGCTGGAAGAAGATCGATCCCAAGGAAAGATGATTCCGGCCGAATTCGAATGTACCCTGCGCGACCGCAAACGGAAGCGCTCGCTGCAATCGTTCGACGTCCGATTTAGGAATGCGGGGGACATCTTGTTCGATGCGTTCGGGAGCGACTGGTCCCTGATACACCTTCACCATGTTGTCTGCAGCATCGATAAGGAAAGAAGTGGGAAGGCTGAGATCGCGGTGACGATCGAACAGCTGCCGGTAAAGAATGTTGTAGACGGCGAGGATGTCGGCTGAGCCGCGCAGGATGGGAAAGGAAAGACGGCTCTTGGCAAGGAAGGCATCGAGAGAAGCCTGCTGAGAGTTGCGGTTGTCGGTGGAGACCGCAAACTCGTCCGCGTTGATGGCGAGCAGTTGCAAGCCCAGGCGGTTCCAGCGGGAATAGTTCTTCTCCAGCGACTGCAAGTAGGACTGGCACTCGGGAGAGAGCGTCGTCCAGAAATGCAGCAGGAGCGGCTTGCCACGATTTTCTGAAGCGGACCGAGTTCTTCCGGACTGGTCAGGAAGGGAAAAGTCCGGAGCCGGAACCGGCGCCAGCAGCCAGGTTTCCACCTGCGCCGGAAGCGCTTCGATTTCAGCCGTTGCTTCCGCGCGGTCGTGCCGGATGATCTGGCCGAATGGTTCCAGGCGGGAAGGCGGAGCCCCTTCGGTCACCCAGATCCGGCAGTTGAGCGGCAGATCGTGCAGTTCCTGAACCGCGCCACTTGGCCAGAGAATCGACGCACGAACGGATCCCTTCGCCTCGCCCAGGCCGAAGAAAACGTCTTTGCTGTGTTGAGAAAGAAATCCCGACCCTGCCCGAAGGGTTCGTGTTTGCCTGCCAACGCTGGTTTCGATGGTTACCGATGCGCCGATCGCATCACGATTGCTCTTCGTTCCCTGAAGGCGAAAAGAAACAGCGGGAGGCAAGCGGTTCATGCCATTTTTCAAGACGCGCAATTGGGGAGCATTCCGGTTTTTGAGAAAAATTTCCAGCCGGCCATCATGGTCGAAATCGGCGAGGGCAAACGAGCGTCCGTCCTGTACGAAGTCCAGCCCAAGAGCGGCGGAAACATCGCTAAAAGTTCCGTCGCGATTGTTGGCATAGCACACGTTGCGCTCATAACCGCTCCAGGTCTGATCGGCGCGGATGAGTTCATTGACGGCGTTCCAACCCTGCTCGTATTCGTGGGAGGAACCGGCGTGGTCGGGCGAATTGGCGACCACCTGCCGCCAGAAAAAGCTGTTGAGGTCGGAGCGGGACGGGCCTGTCACCATCCCATTCGCAATGTAAAGGTCGAGGAAGCCGTCGTGATCGAAATCGAAGGCGTCGCTCGACCACGCCCAACGGCCCATCCCAACTCCTGCGGTAGTCGTAGTCTCTTCGAATCCCGCCCCGCGGTTGCGAAGCAGGGAGTTCCCCATCGCGTGCTTCCGATAGAGAGCTCGAATCTGCGGCGGCGAATCGCTCTTGAAGATTTCTTGATTCGAAACTCGGAGCCCGGCGGCCGTCCACATATTGCCGACATAAAGATCGTCCGCGCCATCGTTCATGTAATCGAACCAGGTGACGCTCATGCCTGCGCCGACGTCTTCCGCCCCTGCTGCACTAGCCAGATCGGTGAACGTGCCATCGCCATTGTTGCGGTAGAGATTCTTGCGTCCAAAGTCGTTGACCACGTAGAGATCGGGCCAGCCATCGTGGTTGTAGTCGTTCCATCCGCAGCAAAAACTGTAGCGCGTGTTGTTCTGATTGAGGCCAGCTTGCGCGGTCACATCGCCGAAGGTGCCGTCGCGATGGTTGCGCATCAGGAAGTTGGGCGGCCCGTTCTCGGCATCGTGATACGGCGAGGGATATCGGTACTGGCCCGTGCCCTGGTAATAGGAGTAAAGACAGAAATAGACATCGAGCCAGCCATCGCGATCGTAGTCGGCGACAGCAGCGCCAGTGAACGTGCCTTGCGGGGGATTTGCGAACTGAAAGGCATCCGGCTTTTGACGGAACTTGCCGCCGCCCTGGTTCAGAAACAGCAGGGGGCCATTCGCTCGGACGAGGATTACGTCCTGCTGCCCGTCATTGTTGAAATCGGCAAACAGCGCGCACGCAGTGTTGTCGAGGATTCCAAACCCAGAGGATTCGGTGATGTCTTCAAAGGTTCCGTCACCGCGATTGCGGAAAAGGCGGTTCGGCAGGCCGGCTGGTTGACAGACGTAGAGGTCATCGAAGCCATCGTTGTCGATGTCGGCAACCGAGACTCCGTTATGGCCGTAGATGTCGATGCCGGACGCGCCGTCGAGTACGGTACGCCAGTAGTCGGTGCCGTGCTGCAGCTGCGCGGCAAAGGATGAATTGCTGCCTAGCGCCGCTGCGGCTATGTCCGTGTAAACCGGGGAATCGGAGCGGGCTTGGGTTTCGTCAAGAACGCGCCAATGTGAGATGCGGAAGGGACCTGGGGCTGCGGGCTCCCAGATCACGTGCCAATTTCCTACGCGGTGCTCGCGATGGAATCCTGCACCCGTGCCGACGAGTTCGTAACGGATGTGAGTTTCGAGTTGGGTGGGCGTTGTGGAAGGTGACGCGCGTGCGTCAAGATGCGTGATCTGAAATTCAGCAGTAAGAATCCGCGAGAACACGCCGAGGACGGATTGCCACTGGGGCAGAAAGGACTCGGCGCTTAATGTGTATTGGTCCGAGAAGTGGTTTTGCTGAACGCGCAGCCCGAGTGACGAGCGAATGACTCGCGACTCCGCAGGCAGGAGCGATGCAGCCCCAAAATTCGGAGCAAGGCACCTGGCAATCGCCTGCGTGTCGCGCGCCGAGCGCAGCAGGCTCGCACTCCACTCCGCAAGGATGGTTGCTAGTTGATCGGCGTACTTTTCTGAGATGAAGGGATCGTTGCCCGGCTCCACTTTGCCCAACATCGCGTCGAGCGGACGTGTGCTGCGATAACGCGGGCGGAGGTAAAAACCGCCGTAAGAATCGTCAGGCGCGGCAGGGGCTGCCGGGAGCGCAAAGTCCATTCCCCAAAGCTTTGCGGGAACGAGAGCGGCTCCGGCGCCGTAACAGAATTGAAGCAGAAAGTTGCGCCTGCCGGCGTCCACGGATGGAGGCCGCTTTCCCGGCCGCCTCAGAATGATTTCCCCCGACACTGTCAGCCGAAACTAACATTCGCGTTCTGGCCGGTCAAGGCGAGGGGAATGGCTGCGCTGTGTTAGGCTAACGCGCGTCTCTGGGTTTGAATCCCGGTAGGAACCAGTTCAGGGGTGCGCATTATGCAGGAATTGCTCGGGGGCTCAAGCGCGCTGACAGCGCAGGGTCCGCAGTACTGACCTTGGCAGGAGCGGCGCGTAGCGCGCCGTCTGAGCAGAAACTAATTCTCCAGCGAGGTCGAGGATTGGTTGCCGTTACTGCACCAATCCGTAAACGCCTACCCTCATATCGTACGTCACGATGACGTGGCCGTTGGCGACCACGGGAACGGCGAAGCCAATGCCGCCTCCCAGCGCGTCTCGTTCAGCATTCATGTTGCTGTTCCAAAGCTCGTTGGATACGTGGTTGGCGTCATAGGCATGCAGAGTGCCTGTGCCTGCGGCAGTCTTTTCGTAGGCCCACACGATACCGTTCTGTGTTCCATTCGCGGAGACGACGGTGTTCGCGCCCCGCAACCCGTAAGCAGTGGGTGAGGTTGCGACGGGAGTCGCGCCTAGCATCCCGTTCTGAAATTGATACTGCCTCAGTTGCTCATTGGACGGGCCGGCGTACACGTTGCCGTTCCAATAGGACACATTGCCGTACAAGCGGTTCCAGGTCGTTCCTTCCGCCACGTCGCCCGTGATTGAGTTGGAGCACACATCCTGTCCGATCATAAAATCTTGAGGAATCTGGGTATCGCCGGCGGCATTAAAGTGCCCCATGGAATCGCGATTCACAACGAACAAGCGGCCTTCTTTGCCGGCGGCCAGGGCCAGATTTTTGCCATTGGTGAAGTCGCCAGGCAGGAGAGCAACTCCTCCGGAACCAATTTCGAGATCGTACAGATCGATGCAGTCAGCGTTGAAAGGGGTAAACCAGTCTTGGATCTGAAAGCCGCTTGCGCTCAGCTTCAATTTCAACATGGTGTCGCCGTAGTTGTTGCCGCCCTGATCGGCATTGAAACTGCCATCCGCCGCGTTTAGGAAAATATTGCCGGCCGTGTCCACTGCGGGAGCTGCTCCACCTTCCCAGAAAGATCCACCACCGCCATGATCGGATGGACCATCGGCCGCATCCACCGCTTGAAATTGTGTCGTGGGATTGAAAACTGCCACTTGCTGCAAGGTCGTGGGATCGAATGCCATCAGCCAGCCGTGATAGACACCCCAATCGGAGAACGATCCCCAAGGGACAATGATGTCGCCATTGGCCTCGGTCAGGCCGCCCCGCTGATTCTGATTCGATGGGTCGAAGGCGATCTGGCCGTTGACGCTGCCTCTGCCGTCGCCGGGCACGCTGGCCTGAATCTGTACACTGCCTGGCCCGAAGTCTTTTCCATTGTGAATATCGATGGCCCTGAGCCACTGTTGCGGTACACCGTTGTCTGTCAGGACGGTCACGAAATACATGACACCGGTGGAAGGATCGATGTAGGGCGTGCCGGTAATTCCTACCTCGCCACCGAGCGTCGTCCTGCCACCAAAGTTGTCCGGCATAGTCAGGATGCCGTTCGCAGGATCGACGTAATGCCTTTCCCAGAGCGAGCCTCCTCCGGGGTTGTCGGCATCGAACGCATAGACGCTGTCGTCTTCGGTGGCGACGATCACAACATCGCGCGTCTGCCCTCCGCCCATGTCGAGGCCAGAAACGTAAAGAGGCTGGGCCATGATGTATCCGTCGGTATCAAAGCTCCCCAGCCTCCCGAACTGACTCACATTTACGTTCGACGTAGTGAGTTTGGTTTCGGTGGAATAGAGTCCGTTCGCCGACGGGCTACCCTTCCACATCAAGACGCCCGTGAAATCTGGAGTTGGAACCAAGCTGACGGTGGTAGGCGGGGTAGTGCTCGTCGCTTGGTGCATTCCCTGACAGTTGACCAGCAAACACGCAAAAGAGAGAAGCAGACAAATTTGTCCGCTGCGGTGCAGGGCCGAACGCTTCATTGTGCTCTCCGGGATTCCTTCTGTGGAGCGGCTTTTCGATGTACGTACCTTTCCAATTGGTTGTTTTTTTCAGGTGGCAGTTTGTGACAGGAAATGTAAAGCAGGACTCATGCACGGTACTCCGTTTGGAATCCGACCAATGTAAGCCTCAGCAAGGAAGCAGCTTAGAAGTGGAGAGGGAAATTATCTCAATCGGCAGTATCCCTCAACTGTGGTGCCGGAGTCGTAGGGGTAAGGCATTAGAACTTTCCAGTATATTTCTGCGGTTTTTTCTTAGGCGCAATACGGTTTTTCTGGTATGCTCTCGGTAGTTCAGCACAACTTTCGGCTTCCGGAATTCCCAGTCCAGCGCTTGTTGGATAGTTCCAGTTTTCGCCGCAAGTAATTCAGATCACACCGTTACTCCAAACGGTCTTTCGGTGTTTCCCCATGCGTCCCGCTCACGCGATGGGAAGGCTTTACGGCCAAAGTAGTTCCCGGCAAGTCGTACGAAAATAACGACATATTGGAGAAATGTATGTACAAGCACCCCCTTTTGATCGCCTGTTTTGCGATGGTAACGTCCTATGTCTTCGCAGGCATCAATGTGACCTCGCCCAAGAATAATTCGACCGTGTCGTCTCCAGTTCATTACAGCGCCACTGCCGGTAGCACCTCCTGCTCACAAGGCGTTGCGTCGATGGGAATTTATACCTCCCCCGGCGTTCTGTCTTACGTCACTAATGGAACTTCCATCGATACGGATCTCACCCTGAGTCCGGGAACCTACAACACCACCGTGGAACAATGGGATTACTGCGGGGGCGCTTCGACGACCCCGATCACGATTACTGTGAGCTCGAGCAGCGGGGTTTTCGTCACGTCTCCATCGAATAACAGCACCGTCGGTTCACCGGTGCACTTCGCGGCGACGGCGACCACGACGTGCTCCAAGGGCGTAGCTTCGATGGGCATCTACACGGCTCCTTACCAGAAGGCCTATACGGTTTCAGGCGCTAGCCTCGACACCGACTTGACGTTGAGTGCGGGAACCTACAACACGACTGTCGAGGAATGGGATAACTGCGGAGGAGCATCCAGCACGCCCGTCACGATTACGGTCAGCGGGAGCACTAACACTGGCACCACGATGACCAGTCTGCAGGCGAGCAAAGGATGGACAGGATACGGAGAACTGCCTCCGAGCTACAGCATCTGCAGCAGTTGCGGATCTGGGGTGACATGGTCGATGAGTCAGGGAGTCACCTCGCCGTCAAGGGACAGCAAGGCTGCAAAATTCACCATTGGCGGGACCAAGGCCTACTCCGACGTTCTGTGGAACAACCATCTGATTGGCGATGGTTCCTCCCAGGGGCTGCCTGACACGAATCACACACTGACGCCATCGCTGCACAATTTCACCTACGACGTCTACTTCTACGGGACGAACTTGTCCTTAGCTGAGAACCTGGAGTTCGATATTGCGCAATTCGAGAACAATAACGGATTCATGTTCGGAACCCAGTGCCAGATCGTGAATGGCAATGTCTGGGGAATCTGGGATAACGTGAACGCCAGGTGGGTTTCCACCAGTGCTCCATGCAAGCCCTTGAGCAATTCGTGGAACCATCTGACGATCGTTGTGCAACGTACTTCGTCGGACAAGTTGTTGTACAAAACCATTACCCTGAACGGTGTCACGAGCACCCTGAACGCCACCTACGATCACTACTCCACTCCCGGATGGTGGGGAGTTGTGATCAACTTCCAACTGGACGGCAACTACAAGCAGTCGGGATATTCGGTTTACCTCGACAATTTGAACTTCACTTATTACTGAGGGGGCAGTCCTGCCGAAAGTGCCCATCCTTCGCCTCAGCGGAGGATGGGTTTTTTATTGCAGCGGTAACTGCGCCAAACGAATGGGGCCAGTTTGCCGCAATCATCTCGTCCAGCGCTTGCATCCAAATCGCACATGTTGCGCTTGTTAGGCTTTGTGACTTTGCTGCTGCTGGTCAGCGTGAGCTTTTGTCTTGCGCAGGAGAAGCAAGACTCCGTCTCGTGCGAGCCGACGAACAACACCAGTGCGAGCCCTCGCTATCGTGGAAGCAAGGCGAATGCCCCGCCAGGAAATGTCAGTAAACTTCGTATTCGTTCACTCTTGTATAAAGGCTCGCAGACGCGGATTTTCACGCGCTACATGCCCTGGTTCGGCGATCCCAAGCATCGTGACATCGGCTACCGGTCCAACGATCGCGATCAGGTCCGCCGACAGGTTGCGGATATGATCAGCCGCGGGATTGAGGGCGCCATCGTTGACTGGTACGGCCCGAACTCCGGCCTGAAGAATGAGAGCACGGTCCACCTGATGAAAGAAGCCGAGCGGCAGAATTTCGAGTTCGCGATCTCGGAAGACGCGGGTTCTCTGGGAGAGTGCCAAAAACGCGGCTGCAACGTGAGCGATCAGCTCACTTCCGATTTGCGCTATGCCGCCGAGCACTTTGAAAATTCGCCGGCCTATGTGCGTTTCGAGAATCGTCCGGCGGTGTTCTTCTTTGGACTCGAAAAGTACCCCATCGACTGGCAGCGGGTGCGGCAATCGGTTCCCATGCAGCCCTTGTTCTTCTTTCGTAACTCAGGGGCGTTCGGAAATCCAGATGCGGATGGCGCTTATTCCTGGATCGCTCCCGAAACCGTGAGTTCCAGCGATCCGATGGCGATGCAATATCTGGAGCGCTTCTATTCGAAAGCGCAATCATCCAACAAAATTGCCATGGGTTCGGCGTACAAGGGATTTGACGATGCCGATGCGAGCTGGGGCAAGGGCCGCGTGATCGAGCAACAATGCGGCCGAACCTGGCTGGAGACACTTGCTTTGGCGGGCCGGTTCTACTCGGCGAGACATCAGCTGCCAGCATTGATCATTCCTACCTGGAACGATTATGAGGAAGGCACGGAAATTGAAACCGGGATCGACAATTGCATCAACGTGCGTGCGTCCGTTGAGGGCGAGAAGCTTTCCTGGTCCTTGTCAGGCCCGGACGCCACGGTGGATCACGTAGCAATCCTTGCCAAGGGATCTTCCGGATGGACGGACGTTTCCGATTTACCTGGGAAGTCGGGCTCGATTCGTATGCGCGATCTCCACCTGCAGCCGGGAGCGACCGGTCTCTGTGTGGAAGCAGTGGGAAAGGCCTCTATGATCAATCACTCCTCCGGGCCTATCGAGCTTTCCGCAAGGTAGAACGTAGACAGGGCACGCGAATTGAGGGCGCACCGTTCTAAATGCCTTTCTCAGCCAAAGAACCGTTTAGTACTTCAGGCTCCAGTGCAGCATGTGCCAGGTGAATACGAAGCAGATCACACCTACGCAGGCCAGCGCAATGATCGTGTCGCCGATTTTGCTCCAGAGCCAGCGCGCGGAATCCTGCCACGAACGCATCGCGTTGTAGAGCGCGACAAGTGTGCCAAGGACCCCAAGCCATCCAAACAATTGAATGAGCCGCAGCCAGGGATTGCCCTTGGGGCTCAGCATGCCAATGTCTTTGAGCGCCACCGAGAAGAATGTCACGTATGCGGCAAAGAAGATGATGAATGCGATGCAGACCAATCGCACCAGCAATCGTAGCCTGCGCTGTTGCGACGTCAGGGAAAGGGGCTTGGCGTAGTGCCGGCGCAGGAGGGCCATGACGGGCCATAGCAGCACGGCCAGAACTATGATCACGAGTGACGCGATAATGAGCGGCAGCTGGAACGCGCTGTTTTCCCACCATGAAGCTCGTTGCACCACCATGAACGGAAAATCCAGAACTCCGACCAGATTTCCCGAATCGTCGCGCTTAAATCCGAGGCGATCCTGATCGTTCACATCGCGAAACATCATCGGCCCGATCTCGCGGAACTTCCTCGGCTCGCCGCTCATATCTTTAAAATCGCTGGCGCTGATCGTGCCATCGTCGTTGCGAACGACCTTCGCTTCCCCCGCCACATTGAGCACAGCAAGAATGTTCGTTTCCGAGCGTCGGCTGCCGATGTAGTGCCCGGAAACAATCTTGGCGTCTTGGTTGGCGGTGGCGATCGCCTGCTCATCTTTCAGTTGAATCGGAAAATAGCGGTCAAGAAACGCATGCCACACCGCTTCCCGGGCTCTGATCTCGCCTTTGCCGGCGCTGTTGTAGGAGACAAAGAATCCCACCTTGGCGTCGGGAATCAGGTGCAGGTCGCTGTGGAAGTATTGCGTGTCTCCGCCATGGCCGATGATGCGATGGCCATTGCGGGTCTCTTCGTAGAAGCCGAGGCACATGCCATTCATGTCGGGCAAATTCGCGAACTGGCGCGAGTGCATCAGCTGGACAGTCTCGGGCTTCAGGATCTGCACGTTCTCGTAATGCCCGTCCTGCAGGTGGGCGAGCATGAAGTGAGTCATATCCATCGCCGACACCGAGGAACTGCCAGCCGGCGCCGCTTCCACGAATTCGAATTTCTTTTCCGGCGCCGATGCTTCCTCGTAACCCTTGGACATGAGCGGGGCCAAAGCCGCGGGGAGGGGCTGACGAAACGTCGAGTGCGTCATGCCCAAGGGCTTGATGATGTGGTTGTCAATGTAGTCGAAATAGTCTTCGCCGGAGACGCGCTGCACGATGTATCCCGCCATTGCGGTCGCATAGTTCGAGTAGGCGGGAGTTGTGCCTGGGGGATAAATCCGTGCCGGCAAGTGCGCTTTGAGATATGGCCCGAGCGGCGTTAAGTCTTTCGCGTCGGCAACGAACAACTCCTGCACAGCCTCTTCGAATCCCGGCGTGTGCGTCATGATGTTTCGCAGGGTGATCGGCTTGGGATAGGTTGCAGGAATCTTGAAGTCGAGATAATCGTTCACATCGCGATCCAGGTCGAGCTTGCCCTGCTCGACCAGTTGCATCACTGACGTCCAGGTAAAGAGCTTGGAGATGGATCCGGGGCGAAACAAGGTATTGTCGGGAGAGACGGGCGTTTTCTTATCGACGTCGGAGTATCCATAGCCCCTGGCGAAGAGGACCTTGCCGTCTTTCACGATCGAAATCACAGCTCCGGCGATATTCTCGCGTTGCAATTGCTGCGGCATGATGCCGTCAAGAAATGCGCTCACGTCATCGGCCGTCATTTCGTGAGCGGTCGTGGGGCTGGCGGGGACGTTCTCAGCTTTGGTCTCAGGTTTTCGGGTGACCGGCTTTGGCCCTTGTGCCCTCGAGCCGAGTGGACAGAAAAGCAATATCAGCAGGCCCGCGCAGGCCGAGCGCCACAAATGGCTGGAGGCCCCCGGCAGCAGTTCGAATCTTGTCGCTTGATACAACACGCGCCGGGTTTGTGCCGCCCACGACCCGCGGATTTCTCGCCGGCACTCCAGCTTGTCTGTCTTCATCGATCTCTCCTGGCGCTCAGATATTTACTCTGTACGGCAATGCCGGTCAGAAATTCAGCTTTAGCGCGAACTGGATCAGCCTTGGGTTCACGCTCGTCGAAAGGATCTGCCCGTAGGTGGGGTCGGGGATAAAGGTTCCGGAAAATGCAACACCCGCGTTCAAGTTACTGGGATTGGCAAACTGCGGCTTGTTGAACGCATTGAAAAACTCCGCCCTGAAGTCCAAGCCAAAGCGCTCTGTGAGCCTGGTGCTCTTGAGAACGGCGATGTCGAAGTTGTTTTGGGCGGGACCTCGCACCGCGCCTACGCCAATGTTGCCGAAGTCGGTGCCACCATCACTGGTGATGACCGGGGGGCTGGTGATGCAGGCGGCATTGAGAAAATTGTCGACGCGGCTTGCCACAGAACCGTGCGTGGCCAGTTGTGCGTTCGTGCATCCAGGAGCCATTTCGGGCCTATCCTGCTGCGGTGCATCGATGCCGAAGGCATTCGTGAAATTTTGCTCGGTGATCGTCATGAACTGACCAGCCTGGATCGTCGTCACTCCAGCGACCCCCCAGCCTCCCAGAGTTCGACCCCTGAGCGACGATTTATTCGCAGGCCCGGGCAGGTCGTATTGGTAACTGAAAACGAAGCGTTGCGGACGGACGAAACCGTCGGGCCCGTAACGTGCCCGAGGGTCGTTTTGGTTTCCGGTCGGAAGTCCACCGTTGGGCCCGGTGCTGTAGCCGTTATCCGCTGTGAGCGAGCGATCCCATGTGTACGAGGCGAGAAACTGCAGCCCATGGCTGAAGCGTTTTTTCAAACTCGCGTTCAACCCGTTGTACCAGGAGGTGCCTTCGGAGTCGATGATGGTCCCTGCATCATTTGCAAATCCAAGGAGTGGAGCGCGCAGCGCGATGTTCGAGAGAAGGTTTTCCGTTTCTCCCCGAATTGGATTGGATGTGCTTGCGGAGAGAGCCTGGTTGAAGAGCCTTTGCTGCAGCAGGTGAGTGCCCCGCGAACCTTCATAGCCGACTTCCAGTACCAGGCCGCGCAGCAGTTCGCTTTGCAGGTTCAAGCTGTACTCCTGCACGATCGGCGGACGGAAGTTCGCCGCGAACGTGGTTGGAGTAAGGGCTGTCGTCGGCGAATAGGGCACGAATGTCGGAAACTGAGGAACCGGTTGGAATGGGGCGTTCAACGGCTGCACTTGCTGAACGCGAATCAGACCGTAGGGAGGAACGGCCAGCAATTGCAGGAAGGGCTGTCCTGTGGTTCTGGTGTAGAACAGACCATATCCTCCGCGAAGCACCACGCGGTCCGTTTTCGGCAGCATCCATGAGAAGCCGACGCGTGGCGCCCATTCGTTTTGTCCCTTGCCACTAAGAGCGGCATCATTGCTGCTCCGTACTACTCCAGAAGGAAGCGTGCCGTGGAAGTTCGAGGCTACGACGTAGCCGTCCAAGGTTCCTCCGGCTGGAGGGTTCGGGTCGGCTCGATTGATATCAAAGATCGAGGCACGTCCCAGTGCGTCGCCAATTAGACCTTGACGCTCGTAGCGAAGGCCGAGGTTCAGGGTCAGGCGGCTAGTGGCTTTGATGTCGTCCTGGGCGTATAAATCGCCATTCCAGGCACGCCAAGCGCGGTCCGGCTCTCCAACAAAATCTTCGGACTCGATGACATGGCCCAGTAAAAGATCGGCTATGTTAAAGAACGCCGACAAGCCGAGAAAGTGAAATCCTTCAAGATTCATCTGCTGGCGTGACAATCCGCCCCCGAAGCGAAGGGAATGGCGCCCGCGACTGTACGAAACCGTATCGTCGAGGTTGTAGTTGTTCTGGATGAGACTGGTTCCCTGGCCATTTCCACCCAGGTCGAATTGGCCCAATACTCCAATACCGGGATATTGATTGTCGAGTCCGGGTGCGCTGGCTCCAATGGCCGCATAGGAGAAGGGCACAAGTCCCGACTGTCCCTGCATTTGCACTTGGGGCTCACTTTGGGCCAGCAGGTTGTTCAGCCGATTGTAGGAAAGGACGATTTGGTTCAGCAGACGGGGGCTAAAGGTGTAGGTGTGGGTCAGAGAGACACTGCGGAATGAAGTATTCGTCGGCTGGCCGAAGCCCTTCAGCATCGGCGCGAAGCTCTGGGGAAAGGTCGCGTTCTGTTTGCCGTCTTCAAAGAAAAATCTTCCTGAAAGTTTGCTCCTGTCGTTCTGGTTATAGTCAACATCGGTTAGAAACTGATCCGCGTTGTAGAAGCAGTTCTGGGTGATGGTGGACTGTCCGGTGGTTACGTTCTGAGGGGAGGGGATCAGATAGCTGCCGTCAGCCAGAGTCAGGTTGAGGAGATTGATCGCTTCGGGAGCGATATTGGATCCATCGGCGGCAACTGAATCGCCCAGCAGGCTGGTTTGGCCCGCAAAGGCCGCGCCGAGAGAAGTTCTCGATCGATCGGACAGGCCGGCCAGTTCTGTAGGCGTGATAAATGTGCTCAGGCATGCCGCGGTGGAGTCGAGTCCGTTTATCTGACGCGTGCCCTGGTAGGACCCGAAGGCGAACAACTTGTCCTTTACGATGGGACCGCCCAAGGTGAATCCGAACTGATTCTGCTTCAGCGATCCGCGCGGCCTTTTCGCTCGATTGAGAAAATAGTCATTCGCGTTGAAGATGTCGTTGCGCACGAATTCGAAGACCGTACCGTGAAGGTCATTGGTGCCACTCTTCGTAATGAGATTCACGTTCGCCCCGGCGTTGCGGCCGTAAGAAGCGTCATACTGCCCGGTCTGTACTTTGAATTCCTGGATGGCATCCGGATTGGGAATGGGCACTCCGCCGCTGAAATTGCCGGCAGCCATCAGATCGTTCACCTGCGCCCCATTCATCTGATAGTTGTTGTCATTGGTGGCTCCACCGTGCGACGAGAACCCTCCATCGGTTGAGTTGAGCCCTGAGTTTCCGCGCCCGAGGTCGGAAGCATTATTCACGTCGGCGATGACCCCGGGCGAGAGCCCGACAATTTGCGTGAAGTTGCGGTTGACCAGCGGCAGATCGCGCACCGCTTCTCCCTCTGTCACGTTTCCCAGAGCGGAGTCTTCGGTCTTGAGCGCTTCTCCTTCGGCCTGGACCTCGACGGTTTCGGTCGGCGTCCCCACTTGCATTACCAGACGAACCTCTTGCTTCTCCGTGACAAACACCTGCACGCCAGTTCGCACCAGCGTCTTAAAACCCTTACTGGTTACGTCGACCCGGTACTTCCCGGGCGGTAATAGAGGCGCGAGGAAGCTTCCATCGCGTTCGGTGTTTACCGTGCGAGACTCTGCTGTGACCTCGTTGGTGACCTTCACGGAGGCGTCCGCAACCACGGCTCCGCTTGAGTCCGTGACTGTGCCGCTGAGAGCGCCCGTCGAAGCGGTTTGGCCAAAAACGACGGTCGAAAGCAGAATTGCCATCAAGATCGGCGCTACCTGCAAACAGTGTGCGCTGGAATGAGTCTTCGCAACCTGGATGTTTCTGCCTGGGATCGTCGGTTTCATGGCATCCTCCTTCGGGTTTGTCAGCTCTGGCAGCATTCGTCATCCGATCTGCCACATCGCGCAAATCGCAAACTTCAAGCTTCTGAACTATGCTCGACCTCTGGTGCGCCGCCTCGGACCGATTTCCTGTCGGGATTCTGTGAATACCATCGGGAGCGGGAATCCAGATCTTTGCGCCGCAACATCGCGAGCGCCCGTTTGGGCTGCAGATGCGCGCAAGCCACGAACAGAGTATCCATCGCCGCCAGGGGCGCCACATACGATCCGTGAAATGACGGATTGGCGATCGAAGCGATCCAGAAGAAATCGCAAAACCGTGCGATGGGCGTCTTGTCGCTGTCGGTGATTCCGAAGGTCGGCACCGCATTTTGCCGAGCATGCAATACCGCATCTACAGTGGCCTGCAAACAGCGGCCGAAGCTTATGGCAATCAGCAAATCTTTGGGGCCGAGCAAGCTGATCTTCTGGTGAATGCTGCCGGCAGAACCGACCGGCGCCTCAGCGTTGTAGCCCAGCGAAACCAGACCGTAGGCGAGCAGGTAGGCGAGCGCGGCGGCGAAATCGACCCCTACGACCACGATTCGACGCGCCCGATTGAGCCGTTTGGCCATTTCGACCACATCGTCCGGGTCGAGGCTGGCGCGCAAGGCTTGCAAATTGTTGACTTCAATTTCCAGGCTGTGGGCGACGTGATCGGCGATGCTGCGCTTTTCGCGCGACGCCGACTTCATCAGCGTGTAAGGCGTGATCCGGCTGACAAAATGCGCGCGCAAATCGGCCGCGAACTCAGCGTACTTCTTGTAGCCGAGGACCTGAACGCTGCGAACAATCGTGGCCTTATCGACCGCGTACCGTTTGGCCAGCGCGCGGGAGGATAGAAAATGATTCTCCTCCGCATTTTCAAGGATGTTTTCCAGCAGGCGAATGCGGCTGTTGCTCAGGTTCGTCCGCGAGTGTGCCAGCCGTTGTTCGAGCGCGGTCATCCACGGCTTGCGTTCGGAAAGGTTCCCATTGCCGGGAATCCCCGCAGATCCGTCTTTCGCTCGTGAGCCCATGGCTTTGAGGAACCCCGTTTTGGGTGGGGAACACATTGACACCGAATGGTGCACGCTGTCAATGAAAATCACCGAATGGTGCATTTCGCTTGACAGCGCTTCCGCGCGGCTCTACAAGTGGATGGCGCGACGTCCTCCCCCAAGGCCGTCTGGAGGTTCATGAAGATCGAGCGAATCACCCTGCGCGAGATCCAGATGCGCCTCAACGCCCCCTTTGAGACCAGCTTTGGCGTGACTGAACAACGGCGCATCCTGCTCGTAGAGGCGATGGCGGATGGAGTCCGCGGCTGGGGCGAAGTCACCGCTCTCGAAAGCCCTTCTTTCAACGCGGAAACCACCGACACGGCATGGCACATCGTTTGCGATTTCATTGCGCCGAGAGTCATAGGCCGGGAACTTTCCTGTGCGGCAGAAACTGCAAATCTATTGTCGGGGATTCGCGGGCACTCGATGGCGAAGGGAGGCGTCGAGAACGCACTCTGGGACATTGAGGCGCAGCAGAAGCGGACCCCGCTATGGCAACTGGTAGGCGGCACACGCCAGGAAATTACCTGTGGCGTTTCTTTGGGCATTCGACCGGACCCTGCATCGCTGGTAGACAAAGTGGAAGAGGAACTGTCGTCCGGATATCAGCGCATCAAGCTCAAGATCAAACCCGGTAAGGACGTTGATTTTGTCGCAGCCGTACGAAAGAAGTTTCCCAAAATCCTGCTGTCGGTCGACGCCAATTCCGCGTACTCTCTGGAGCAAGCCAATCATCTGCGGAGGCTCGATGAGTTCGATCTGCTCATGATGGAGCAGCCACTGGCGTGGGACGACATTTATTCTCACGCACGCCTGCAAGCGCAGGTTCGTACATCCATCTGCCTGGATGAATGCATTAACCACGGCCGCGATGCCCAGACTGCAATCGAAATCAAAGCGTGCAAAATCATTAATGTCAAGCTCGGCCGGGTCGGAGGACATTCGGGCGCCCGCAAAGTCCACGACGTCTGTGCCGATCGCGGCGTGCCTGTCTGGTGCGGGGGCATGCTGGAATCGGGAATCGGACGAGTTCACAACATCGCCATGTCCACCCTGCCGGGATTCACCCTTCCCGGCGATGTCTCCGCCAGCAGACGGTATTGGAACGAAGACATTATCGAGCCCGAAGTTCAAGTCAGTGCACACGGTACGATTTCCTCTCCGGGCGATCCCGGGCTAGGGTTCACGGTGAAGAGGGATCTGATCGAGCGGCTCACAATCCGGAGTAGAAACTGGAGCAATGGCGTTCAGATCAGCGCGTGAGATGATTGCGTTTTTAACAATCAAAATGAATCGAGGATGCCGAATGAAGGTGAAATTCCGCTGGTTGGCTTGCGCCTTGTCGCTGCTGTCGTTTTGCCCGAATTCGCTGAGCCAGAAGGTTCTCGATCTGCCGGAGCGCATTCAGGCAATCATGAGCCGGCGGGAGTTCGCGCACTCCAGTTTCGGAATCGAGTTCTATTCGCTTGACCGCGGTCAAGTCATCTTCCAGCACAATTCCGACAAGCTCATGGTGCCGGGCTCGACCACGAAACTTCTCACGGAAGGCACCGTGCTGGAGCTCCTGGGAGGCGACTACCGTTTTCACACGCGCGTTTACCGCACCGGCGCCATCAAGAAAGACGGCACACTTGAGGGTGACATTGTCGTGGTCGCAAATGGAGACCCCGATCTCTCGGGCCGCATTCAATCGGACGGCACTCTGGCGTACGAGAACATGGATCATTCGTATGGCGGTCCGGATAGCAAAGGCCTGGGCGATCCCTTAAAGGTGATTCGGGAACTGGCGCAGCAGATTGCGAGCAAGGGGATCAAGCACGTCCGCGGCAGAGTGCTGGTGGACGTAAGTCTTTTTCCCGAAGGCGACCGCGAACTCGGTACCAACGTTGTGGTGTCTCCCATTGTGGTCAATGACAACGTCATCGACGTCATTGCCACAGCGGGTGACAAGGAAGGCACGCCGGTTACGCTGCAGATTTCACCGAAAACTTCGTATGTGCAGATCATCAATCAGGGCGTGACCGCGAAGGCGGGTTCCACTCCGGACCTGAATTACACGGCAGAGAAGCTCAATCCTGACGGCACTCGAAGCGTGACTCTCAGCGGCGCATTGCCGGTGGGAAAGAGCGCGGAAATGATGTCTTACGCCGTTCCCGAGCCCAGCCGTTTTGCCGCCACGGTTCTGGCTGAAGCCCTGAACGAAGCCGGAGTCAAAGTAGCCATCCCGGCGGCCACCGGCACATCAGATTTCAAAAAACTAGCGGCCAGTTACACTGCCGAGAATTTATTGGCCGAGCACGTTTCTCCTCCACTCAAAGAAGACGTAAAGATCACGCTCAAAGTCAGTCAAAACCTTCATGCCACGATGGGGCCGTTTCTGCTGGGCGCGTTGCTGGCGCACAAGGACAAAGAAATTGACCAGGGTGGATTCGACCTCGAGCGCGATTTTCTGAAGAAAGCGAATCTGGATTTAACAGCTGCATCGCAAACCGACGGCGCCGGCGGAAACGCGCTTTTTACCGCTGATTTTATGGTGCAGTACCTGAAATTCATGTCTGCGCAGAAAGACTTTGCCGACTTTCATCGCGGGCTCCCCATACTGGGGCGCGATGGAACACTCTATAAAATTCAAGTGGATTCTCCCGCCGCAGGACACGTCGAGGCCAAAACCGGCACCTACGACGTTTACGACGCGCTCAATAAGGACCTGATGGTCACCGGCAAGGGGCTTGCGGGTTACATTCAGACGGCGACGGGCGAGCATCTGGCGTTTGCCGCCTACGTCAACATGGTCGCCGCGCCGATGGACGATCCGGATGCGGTGCAAAATATCGCAGGGCAAGCTTTGGGAGCGATTGCGGCGGCGGCTTACGATGCTCCGCCAAGCTCTGCCGCAATTCAGGAAGAAAGCGCCGCCTATGACGTGCTCATTCGCAACGGACGAATCATCGATGGCTCCGGCAATCCGTGGGTCTCGGGCGACATCGCCATTCGTGGCGATCGGATTGTTGCCATCGGGCACTTCCCCGACGCGCAGGCAAAACGCGTCATCGATGCTTCCGGAATGGTCGTCGCTCCGGGATTCATCGATATGCTGGGTCAGTCGGAGCTATCGCTGCTGATCGACAATCGCTCGCTCAGCAAGCTGTCGCAGGGAATTACGACGGAGATTACTGGCGAGGGCGGCTCCATCGCTCCGCAAAACTCGAACACCATCTCCCAGCTCCAACCCGCTGTCGACCCCTATCATTTAAAGATCGACTGGTCCACCCTGGCTGAGTACTTTGTTCGGCTGGAGAAGGGCGGCACACCGATCAATATTGGAACGTATGTCGGAGCAGCCCAAATCCGAGAGGCCGTGCTGGGAGACGCCGATCGCGCGCCAACGCCGGAGGAGCTTGAAAAAATGAAGGCTCTGACGGCGCAGGCGATGCAGGATGGAGCTCTCGGAGTCTCGACCGCGCTCATCTATCCGCCGGGACATTACGCCAAGACGGAAGAGCTCATCGAGCTGGCCAAAGTGGCGTCTCAATATGGCGGCATTTATGCCAGTCACATGCGCAGCGAAGGGCAGAGTGAAACGGCCGCAATCGAAGAGGCACTTCGCATCGGCCGCGAGGCCCACTTGCCGGTCGAGATCTTTCATCTGAAGGTGATCGGCAAGCCGCGCTGGGGCACTATGCCGAAAATTGTCGGCATGATTCAGGCTGCTCGCGATGCGGGACAGGACGTCTCAGCCGATATGTATCCCTATGTCGCCGGTGGAACCGCGCTTGCTTCCAGTCTGCCACCCTGGGTAGCCGATGGCGGCGTTAAGAAGTTGCTCGAGCGGATTACGGATCCTTCGACTCGCGCGAAAATCAAGCAGGAAATGGCGAGCGAGCATCCCGACTGGGAGAATCTCTATCTTGCGAGCGGAGGCGCTTCGGGAATTCTCATTTCGGGGATTGTGAATCCCGATCTCAAGAAATACGACGGCCAGACTCTCGCTCAGATCGCTGCGTCCGAGAAGAAAGCGCCTCTCGACGCGTTGTTCGACCTGATCCTGGCGGATAAGGCACAGACCGGCGCTCTTTATTTCATCGCCAACGAGAATGATTTGCGGTACGGACTGAAGCAGCCCTGGACCAGCATCGGCCTGGATGCGAGCGAACTCTCGCTGGACGGCCCACTGTTCGAGGAGCATTCCCATCCGCGGGCATTTGGCAGCATGCCGCGTTTTCTTGGACATTACGTACGGGACGAGCACCTGCTGCCGCTGGAGCAGGCGATCCGCAAAATCACATCTCTGCCCGCCCAGCGTGAGCGGCTGCACGGCCGCGGTCTTTTGAAAGAGAACTATTTCGCGGACATCACGATTTTCGATCCTGCAACGATCAAAGACAATGCCACCTACGAGCACCCGACCGAGCTCTCACAGGGGGTGAAGTATGTGTTGGTGAATGGTCAACTCGAGTATGAGAATGGTCACCTCACCGGAGTCACAGCGGGAAGTGTGTTGCGCGGTCCAGGCAAGAAATAAACCACGAATAGCCCAACGGGAAGAGCGGGATCATAGTTCAAGATTGTTTGTTCGGTGAGACTCAGGAGCCTCCGGCGGCCAGCTTGCCGCGAACTACAGTTACGGACGCGGCGGGCAAATTGTAAAGCGCGCTTGGCCCACCTTGGACGTTGGATGTAACAGGCGGACCGTCCGGATCCGCGCGGCCCTGCTTCCGTGCGGGATGCCACTGATACTGCTCCTTGCCGAATGTGATCACGGTAACCTGTCCTGCAAACGACGTGTCCTGATTCGAGGTGGAATTGCGAAACGTGATCCGCACTGGGTGCGGATGATCGTGGTCGCGGTTGACCAGCAGCAGTGACCACTGATCATCGGGGCGATGCACAGCGTATGCCGTCACCAGCACGTGTCCCTGGGCATCCTTCAAATCACTGGTTGCGCGGTAAAGCAGATGCTCGGCATCTCCCGGCTGAGTCCATTCCTGGGTCAGCAGTTGCGCGGCAAAGAATTGCGAGGTGGGCTGCACGATCTGATAGTGATCATCCGCCATGAACAAGTGATAGGTGCCCCAGCTATTGGGGCAAGCGGGGTGAGGCGGTGAATAAGACAAATCATGGTAGTAATGCGTGGATTGCCCGCCGGCGGTAAGAAATCCCGCAAAGGAATCAGCCAGCCAGAGAGCGCCGAAGATGTCCACCGAAGCTTCTCCGCCGTGCGCGTTAGTCTCGGTATCAAGCAGAGGAATGCCCGGCGGCAATCCGTCATCACGCCAGACTTGCATGATGTGGGTGATCAGTTCAGGTTCCTGATAAATGTTCTCCCACGGGGTATCGCATCCATCGTAGGGATAATGCTCGAACGACATGAACGAAAAGTCCTGAAGCCGGTGGTGATCGTTAAGGTATGCAAGGAAGCGTCCAAACCACGACGTGCGGCCATGAGCATCGGGCCACGCCTTGATGTCTTCGGTGACGCCCTGAAAAGACGGCCCTCCCAGCTTGAACGCCGGGTCGACACGATGAAGAGCGGTTGCGAATTGTAGGTAAAGCGCGCCGTAATCTTCGGGCAGCATGTACTGGCCATCGGCTTCTTCTCCCATTTCGATATACGAGACGGGATAACCGCGCTTCTTGATGTAGCTCATTTGCGCCGCCGCATCGTCGGGCGTGCTGTAAAGCAGCGCAACCGGCACGATAGCGGGAAGGCCGCGAGTAATTCCACTGGTAAAGAAAAGGTCGAAGCCCGGTTGATCGCCCGACTCCATGCGATCTGGAGCTACATAGAGATCCGAAGGCTCATGCCACGGATCCACCGAGGAACAAAGTGTCAATGTCTGCTTCTGGTCAGGAGAATGGTGCAGCAGATCTTTGAACTCGCCATTCGCCGCCAACGTGCCCAGGTACACTTCTTTGATCGCGTAGCCGACACAGTTGCGGCGGTCGCTGGAGCCATGGGTATCGCACGTATGAGACGAGGCAGTCATCCATATGCGGACGAATTTCGTGGTAACCGGCGTGGAGGATAAGGCCATGGTTGAGTCCGATCCTTTCCCGGTCGTGACGGTTCCCGAGGGGAAGTCCTTCCACGCTCCCTTATCCTGCTCGTCCATGGCGTCCCCATCGCCAATCCAGTACTGAACCTGGAACTCCCGCGCAAATGGAGCACCCCACAGGATACGAATGGCATTGACGCTTTCTTTCTTGTCGAGCGCGATCACCACCCATTGTGGATGAAGAGAGTCGCTCTCGCCCGTGAAGTCGCTTGCCAGGTAGGGATTACTCTTCCAGTAGGAGTCCGTGTCTCCATCGTCGAGACGGGAGTAGCCATCGAACTCCGAGCCACCATTGCGGGTGAAGCCGCGGTGAGGCAGGGAGTACCCGTAGGAGTGGCGAATCATTTCGTTGGTGGGAGTGGCGTCTCCCGTGAAATAACCTTTGCCGGCCGGATCGCTCCATGCGCCCTTCGGATTCCAATGCCAGGCTTGGACGAATAAATCTGTATTCTGGCGATAGCTGATGATTCCCCAGCCCGCGGAGAGAACCTTCTGAATCTGGTCCGGCCGGAAGAAGACGTCGGTGGCGTTGGTTGGAACGCGATCCACGGTTGATCCTAAAGCGCGCAACGGGCTGAATTTGTTCACCACGTGGCTGGGAGTCGCATCGACTACAACGGTTTGACCCGCAACGCGCGATCCGCAGAGAAAAAGGCTGATCAAGATCAGAACGGAAAAATCTGGTTTAAACATTTTCATCAGGATCACTCTACCCTCGTCGTATTAAGACTCATACACCAGAAAACTCTCCGTCGCTATGACTTGGTAGAGCGAGTTTTCACCACATGAAATTTCGGTTCCACCATCGCATTTTCGGCAGAATGTCGGCCTGTATAATTTGTCTCTTTACTGGTGATTTCGGATCATGCCCACGGTACTTCGAGAGTTCAAAGATAAAACTACTCTGGGCCGAGCTGCCGCTGAGCAGGCTGCGAATGCAATTCGGCGGGCCCTTGCAGCCAGGGGACGAGCCCGGATCATCGCTGCCACCGCCGCGTCGCAACTCGAGTTCCTCGACGCGCTGACCAAAGCGCCCGGCATCGATTGGGCCAAGGTCGAGGCGTTCCATCTGGACGAATATGTGGGATTGCCTGTCACACATCCGGGCAGCTTTCGTAAGATGCTCAGGGAACAACTGATCGACAAGACCGGGATCAAGAGCTATCACTTGCTCGACGGCGATGCTGCTGATCCGTCCGTGGTGGTGCAGGCGGTGGGCAAACAACTGGCTTCAGCGCCGATTGATATCGCGTTTCTGGGAATTGGGGAGAACGGGCACATCGCGTTCAATGACCCGCCGGCCGATTTCGAAACCGACCAGCCGTACATCATCGTGAAGCTGGATGAGGCGTGCCGGCGTCAGCAGGTAGGCGAAGCCTGGTTCTCCGACCTATCGCAGGTACCGAAGCAGGCCATTTCAATGTCTGCGCGCCAGATTCTTAAAGCAAAAGAGATCCTGGCGGTGGTTCCGGACCGACGCAAAGCGCAGGCCGTGAAGGCGTGCTTTGAGGGAGACATCAGCCCTATGGCCCCAGCTTCCATTTTGCGCCGCCATCCGAACGCTACCATCTATCTGGACACGAACTCGGCTTCTCTATTGAGTGCTGAACTGCAGGCGAAGTTGCAAGCGGAGTCGCAGGCGACGGTGAGCGAGTAGTCGCGGCTCAAGAATGAACCTTGTCGACGGCGTCGGCACTCCGAGACTGCGTCAAAGTGTTGCGCGGATCTACCGCAAGCCAGCAGAAGGCTCCCAGCAGACACAACCCTGCAGCCACGAGGAATGAGGCTGTCCAGCCATAACGCGCCGCAATCCACGGTGTAAGGGAGCCAGTCAAAGCCCCGCCAATTTGCCCACCCATGTTCATAAATCCGGAGACGGATCCGGCTGAGGCTCCCGCGATATCCGCGGTTACCGACCAGAATGAGCTCTGCGATAAATAGAGCGCACCCGCGCCGCCGGCCAGCACAATGCTTGCCAGCCGCACGCCATGCACCTGCGAGCCGCAGGCGATAAAGATGGCGGCGACTGCCATGGCCAAGACTGCCAGCCCAGAGCGGCCCAACCGCGGTCCGCGCCACTTCGTGATGCGATCATTCAGGGTCCCGCCTACGAGGCAGCAGACCAGCATTGCAAGGAACGGCAGCATCGAGTAAAAGGCGCTGGCTTTAAGGTCGAGCCCGCGTACTTTTGCCAGGTAGCGGTAGAACCAGCTGAAGAAAATCCACGCCACATAGCCGTAGCAAAAATAACTGATGGTTACGGCCCAAACCTCGCGGCTTCGCACGACGCGCCTCCAAGGCACGAGTGTGGCGGAGATCTCGCGGTCCCCGGGAGATGCATTTATTGCTGTCAATCCGGATCGTATCGCAGCAAGCTCTTCGGCCGAGACCCGCGGGTGCTCCGCCGGATCATCACGAGCTGCGACGAACCACACCACCCCGGCCAGAATCCCGATGACTGCGCACACCCAGAACGAGGAGCGCCACCCGTAGTGAATCATCAGGTAGGTGATGAGAGGCGGCGTCAGACCTGCTCCGGCGCCCACCCCGGCGAAGATCCAGCCGTTGGCAATGCCGCGCTCGCGGACCGGAATCCAGCGCGCGATGAACTGGTTGGCCGCGGGATAGATCACCGCTTCGCCTGCGCCGAGCAAAAACCGAACCGCCACAAAGAGCCACAACGCACCTCGGATGTCGGGAGGGACCAGCGCGGTCAGGGCGGTAAAAATTCCCCACCATAAAACACCGGCAGTGAGGACGCGCCGTGGGCCGAAGCGGTCAGCCAGGCGTCCCCCCCCCGTCTGGAACAACGCATAGCCGGCGACCAAAGCGCTGAAGACCTTTCCGAGCTGAACGTCCGTGAGATGGTAGGCATCAACGATCGCACCGCCCGCGATGGAAATGTTGACTCTGTCAAGATATGAGACAGCGCTCAGGACGAATAGCCAGAACACCAGGAACCAGCGCACGCGGCTTGCATTCGCAGCGCTCACAGCTTGATCCCCGATGCCACATTGAGCGGCATCCGATGTGACTGGCGATTGTCATCAATGGCATGCTGTGTTACTTTCGCCAGCGGTTTGTAATCAACTCTGCTGTTTCGGATCCTGGATCGCACCGCATGCCAAAGATAAATTTTCGTTTTGTGCCCTTCGTTCTGTTTTGTGTTCTCGCTCTGGCAATTCCCGGACACGCTCAACTGGATCTTTTCTCTAAAGAGCAGCGAATCGAATTCACGCCGGAGTGGCATGGCGAGCGATTTCCGGATGGGCGTCCGAACGTTCCGGACTCGGTGCTGACTCGCCTGAAAGATGTGACTGCCGATGAAGCCTGGGATGTTCTGCAGGAGGCCGGCTATCGCAACCAGTTTGAAGGCGGGTGGAAAGTCATCAATCCCGGACAGCGGCTTGTGGGTCGAGTGGTGACGGCAGTTTTCATGCCGCGCCGTCCCGATGTCGATGCGGTGATTCGCGCCAACGGCAAAAAAGAGAACCGCATTGGAGATGAGAACTCCTGGATTATTGACATCCTGAAACCTGGGGACGTTCTGGTTGTCGACCTCTTCGGAAAGATCCGGTATGGAACCATCATCGGAGACAATCTCGCGACCGCAATCTTTTCCAAGAGTCACAACGGCCTGATCGTCAATGGCGCGATTCGCGACGTGACCGGGATTCAGGAGATTGCCGGATTCCAGGTTTACACCCGTGGCGTGGATCCATCGGCCCTGGAGAACGTCATGCTGACCGGAATCAACGTCCCCATTCGTATTGGCGACGTGACCGTGATGCCCGGAGACATTGCCATCGGCGATCCGGAGGGAGTGACGTTTGCGCCGCCACAGCTGGCGGAAAAAATCGCCGACGACACCGAAATGGATCACCTGGTCGATGAATGGGGTCACATGATGTTGCGCGAAGGAAAATATACGCCGGGGCAAATCGACGCCCAGTGGACAGCAAAGATGGTGCAAGAGTTCAACGCATGGCTGGAAAAGAAAGGCTCGAAACTTCGCATGCCACAGCGCTAGACTCCTCAGGCTTCCACGCTCTTCAAATAAATCCGGCATCTCTCCCCGCTATCCCGTTGGAAAGGTGATCCAGACTAGGCTGAGTGCTCGCGCAGGACACGCGACAGTTGCTCGGCAACAATCTTGTCTTCGCCTGGTTGCAGCATGAACGAGCACATGATGAGCCCAGGTTTGCCTTCATCTCCGCCGATGACAATTGCCGGTTTGGAATTCCGCAGCAACTGCGAGACTTGCTTGGGATCAATGGAAATTCTGGAATCCCATGTGATCTGCATATGCGGCACATGATTGGCAATGTCGGGGACGAAGAAAGAAGTGCTGACCCCGGGAACCTTGGTTATTTCGCGCGAAATGAGTTCCAGGCGGGCCTGCCATTCTCGCGCCAGCGCCTCGTGATCTTCCTTGAGGAAAAGTTCGAGAGCCTTGACCATTCCGATGATTTCTTCTTTGCCAACTTTCTGGCTGCGGCCCAGCGTGTCTTCGTGCGGGCTGTTGTTAAGCAAGGCATACGCCACCAGATCCTTGCGCCCGATAAGCAAGCCCGCGCATTGCGGGCCACGCATGGCCTTGCCGCCGCTGAAGGTAATGAGGTCGTATCCCATGTTGGCGTAATCCCAAAGATGGGAAACCGGAGGCGTGTCGGCGGCAGCGTCGTTCATGCATGGAATGTTGTACTGCTTGCCCAGCTTGATCCATTCGTCGACTTTAATTTGTCCGGCAGCATTGGCGAAGTTGGAAAAGTGCATCATCGCCGTGCGCTCATTGACGGCCTGCCGCAGTTGGTCGGGAGTTTCGATTTCGATCAGCTTGATTCCGGTCGCCCGCAACTGATGATCAAACGGGTTGCGATGTGATTTCTGAATGATGACTTCCGATTTCATGCCGGTAAGATCAGGAAGCTGGCGAATGAGAGCCTCGTTGTCCCCCGTGAGAATGCCTGCGAGCCCGGATTCCATCGCCGCTGCCGCGCCGGAGGTCACAATGGCGGAGTAGCCGTCCGGCAGTTTCAGCAGTTCTGCGATGCGCTTGCCGGCTGCTACTTCGAGTTCGGGGATGCTGACGAAATGTCGGCCGGCCATCGCCATGACAGCCTCCAGTTCGGGGCGAAGGAGCGATCCTCCGAGCATGGTCATCGTGCCTTCGCAGTTGATGACGGTCGTAACGCCCAGTTCGTCGTAAGGATTACCGCTCTGCCCGAAGCCCGTGACCGTTGTGTTTGCGGTTGCCGGGCTAGTGCTGGAGAAAAGCCTGCCCGGCGCGAAGATGGAGGCAAGGACAGTGGCAGCCGTGCCCATAAATCCGCGACGATTCCAGTTCGAACTCAATCCCATAAATCCCCTCGTTACTTGCCGGTGACAGCCGCGATGCAGTTGATTTCTACCAGCGAATTACCCGGCAGAGCGGCGACGGCAACGGTGGTGCGGGCCGGCCCACCATGCGGGAAATAGGTGGCGAAGACCTTGTGCATACCATCCCAATGCTCGATCTTCACCAGGAATACATTCGCCTGCAGAATGCTGTCGGTAGTTCCTCCACCGACCTCGACCAGTTTCTTGATTTTGTCCATGACCATGGTGGTGTGAGATTCGATGGTCCAGTCTTTCTGATCTTTCGTGTCATGCGCGCCTTGGCCGGAGACGTAGATCAGGCCGTTGTGAACGATCACGGGCATGATCACGTCTTTTTCGCCGCCTGGCTTGCCTTCGCCGTTCAGCTTACGAATGGCATTCGGCTCCTGCGGCGCAGTCTGGGCCAGAGCGCGCGCGGGGCGCGCTGCGCCAGCGATACCAAGAGCCGAGAGGATCGAAGCAAAGCGAACGGCAAATGTCCTTCGCGTGGAATTTGAGTTCATGACAGGCTCCTTTCAATTTCGTCGCTTGAGAACAAAACTGATCGGCTGCTCAGACGACCATTTTTGCGAGAGTTGCGTCCCGTTTACCATTGGCCGATCTCGACGCCGATGTTGACAATGGATATGCCGGTTGATACCCGAGTTCGGCAGAAATCTTACGTCCCGCCGCCTGAATCAGAGGCGCTAGCTGACGCAGGCGGGTTACGGGCATGCGCAAAGTTGGAGCGGTAATGCTGAGGCTCGACTGTACGCTTCCGGTGTGATCCCATATGGGCGCCGCCACGCAGCGAATGTGCAACTCGTGCTCTTCGAGGTCACAGGCATATCCGTTCTTGCGGACGCGGTACAACTCCGTTTTAAGTTCCTGCAGATTCCCCACCGAATTGGGAGTCAGCCGCTTGAACTCGAGTTCGGCCAAGATCCGATCCTGTTCCTCCGCAGGCATATAGGCCAGCATGACCTTTCCTACGGCGGTGCAATGCAGGGGAACAGTCGCACCGATGCGCGAATGAATGCGCAGCGGCTCGGGAGAATCCAATTTTTCTACATAGATCGCCGACAACCCGTGGCGCACGGTAAGGTGAATGGTTTCGCGCGTCTGCTGGTTCAGTTCGCGAAGATAGGGCAGGCTCAAGCGCCGGATATCAAGCTGGCCGACAGCCGCTTGCCCGATCGAGAAGCATGCGATGCCCAGGCGATGGATACCCTCTGCGTCGCGGTTCAGGAACCCCGCGGTGACCAGATTCGCGAGAAAGCGGTGTACGGTGCTTACCGGCAGACGCGTCGACGCTGCCACCTGCTTCGCGGTCAGCCCCGCGGGAAACTCGCTAAACAGATGCAGCAGCCGCAAGCCGCGTTGAAGGGCGGCGATATCGTAATTTCGTTTGGGGCGGACCGTCATGGTCATTCGCAAAAATGAAAGTGCTGAATTATCTGATGAAAATGAATTTTTTGCAATCTCGAGAACCTAAATGCGCCCGAATTTCTTGACTGCTTGCACAATGGATTTCATTTGCTCAATTACTGCGTACATGGAGTGCTCTTTGTAATCCATCTGTTGGGCAAGGGCGAGGACCGCCTGCGCGTTCGCTTTCGGCACCACCGCAACGCCGTCAGTATCGGCTACCACAATGTCGCCGGGTTGGACTTGGACTCCATTGCAGACGACTGGGACCTGCGCTCCGGCAAAGCGATAATGATGCACTGAGGTCGAGGGAACGATGCCGGTGGCGAACACGGGGAAGCCGATTTTGCGCAAATAGGCCACATCCCGTACTCCGCCATCAATCACGGCTCCCGCATAGCCACGCGCCGCCATGGCGGTACCCATCAATCCGCCCATTCCGGCGATGTCGTCTCCATCTTCCACTACCATCACGTATACGGAATCGGTCGATCCCTCATCAATCGCCTGCAGCATGCCGGTGAGGGCTTCGGGATCTTTGTTGCCCTCGTCCTTCTTGAGCAATACGGTTCGGGCATATCCTGCAAACTTTGTCGTGAAGATCGGCTGCATGTGATGGCTCATATACATCCGTTTCCCGGTGACTTGCTCCAGTGCGTCGGAAACGGAGGCGACTTCCACCCGGCGAAATTGCGGAATCAGGTCGCTGTCAACCGATCCGCTTGAAGTAGCGGGAGTCAATTGGGCGCGCACTCTATGCATCTGGACGGCCAACAGCAATAGCGGGACCGGCACGACCAGGACGAAAATCCGAAATGGCAAAAACCGAGAACGTGAGCGCATTCTGCCTCCAAAGTTGTGTTTGTTCGCGGACTCTAACACTTCTGCTCGCTGGTTTCAAAGGCCGCAGAGAGCGGGGATTGATGAGACGTCGACTTGCAGTGAATCGCAGGTTCTTTTCAGGGAGCGATTATGGATTCAGTTCCCACCCTGTGAAAGGGTCTAAGAAATTGCGTTCGGGCTGGCCTTTAGCATGCGATAGAATGTGGCCGCTCCCCTATGTGCCGGACCCGCCAATCGATTCTCGTTGTTCTGCTTTGGGGCTTAAGCACCTCCGTCTCGCTGGCGCAGGCCAATGGCTCGTTGCCAAAAGAGAAGCTTAGCTCCCCCGACGGGCGAAGCAGCTTCAATTCTTCTTGCGCGGGATGTCACGGACTGGATGGCAGCGGAAGTGATAAAGCCGTCGATATTTCCGGAAACGCCAGGGTGCGGCATCTCTCCGACGCCGAGCTATCCCGGATTATCCTGCACGGGGTGCCGGGAACCGGAATGCCGGCCTTTCACAATCTCAGTGAACGGCAGGTTCGAGCACTGGTCGACTATGTGCGCTCGCTCCAAGGGAAACGCGAGACGCGAACCCTGCCCGGAGATCCGCAACGTGGTAAGGAAATATTTTTCGGCAAAGGGGACTGCTCGAGCTGTCATGCAATCTCCGGACAAGGTGGCTTCCTTGGCCCGGATCTCTCCAGTTACGCATCCACTGCGTCGGCGCAAGCGATTCATGACGAGATCGTGAAGCCGCAGAGAACTCCGCAGACGGGCTATACACCTGCTGTGCTTACCACGACGCAGGGCGAGCGGCTGGAAGGTTTGATTCGCAATGAAGACAATTTCTCGATTCAGCTTCAGACGAACGACGGCAGTTTCCACTTTTTCTCGAAGTCAGAACTGAGTACGGTAGACCGTCGCGAGACTTCGCTGATGCCCGCTAATTATCGTGAGAGCCTTGGCCCTGGCGAACTCAATGACCTGGTCAGCTATTTGATGACCGCCAGTCCAGAGGCGAGCAAACCAGCTCCCCGCAAGAAAGAAGAGGATGACTACGAATGAAGCTTGCGCAGAGAATATTTGTGGGAATGCTGGCCGCGGCATGTTGCTGGCCGGCTGCTTCCGCCCAGAAGAGCCGGACGTTTCAGCTTGAAACGCTGTCTCCAAAGTTTCTCGAACTGGTTGGCAAGGACGCGAAATTGGAGACCGTCGCGAGCGGCTTCGGCTTCACCGAAGGGCCCATGTGGGATCCGGCGGGATTCCTCTACGTTAGCGACGAGACTATCAACAAGATTTTCCGTGTCTATTCTGATGGCAAGAAGGAAGAGGTCATCGCCTTGGGAGACCCGGACGGCAACACCTTCGACCGACAGCACCGGCTTATCGATTGCGCCAGCATCTTGAGAGCCATCATCGCGGTTACACCGGACGGGAAATACAAGGTGCTCGCGGATCATTACGAGGGAAAGCGATTCAACAGTCCGAACGATGTGATCGTGGGTCCGGATGGCGCTCTTTATTTCACCGACCCGACTCTCGATCTGGTCGCCGGCGAGAAGCAGGAAATCCCGTTTCAAGGCGTCTACCGCCTGGATGACAAAGGCGAAGTGCGGTTGCTGACCAAAGACTTGAGCCAGCCGAATGGATTAGCTTTCTCGCCTGACGGCAAGAAGTTCTATGTAGATGACAGCGAGCAGCGCAACATTCGCGTGTACGACGCGGCCCCTGACGGCACACTCAGCAATGGCCGAATCTTTGGCGAGGAGCCGGGAGCGAAGAATGACGGCGTTCCCGATGGCATCAAGGTGGATAAGCAAGGCAATTTGTTTGTGACCGGCCCCAAGGGAATTTGGGTCTGGGATGCCAAGGGCAATCACGTGGGCACAATCGTCGTGCCGGAACAGCCCGCGAACCTGACTTGGGGCGACAAGGACTACCGAACGCTTTACATCACGGCAACGACTTCGGTGTACCGCCTCCAAACGAAAACGCAAGGATATGTTCCCTACCTTGATCACTGAGGCGCAAGCTGGTTACGGCAAAGCAGCCTCGGTAAATTCGAGCACCCAGTGCTCGGGATCCTCCAGGTGGCAATCGAATCCGTAAAAGTGATTGTTGAAAACATGCTGAAACAAGCATGCTCTCTGGCCGCGTAGAACTGGATTCTGGGCCACCGGCTGAAAGGGTCCGTCTGGAGCGTCGGCGGCGAACACTTTCACTTGCCACTCGCCTTCGGGATCGTCGGTGTAGCGGTGAGGATAAATCTCGGTCGCCAGATAATAGACTCCGGCTTTCTTCTTCGCGCCCGG
>DATGFC010000071.1:0-2329 GCA_035309485.1 Candidatus Sulfotelmatobacter sp. | reverse complement strand
AATGCTCATGGTCCAGCGTCGCAGGTACTTGCCCGGCGGTTTCATGTCGCACGCCAGCGGGTACGTCGGCGAAGTCAGCGAGCAGCAAATCGAAGCCAGCAATGGCAGGCTTCGCCCTGGCGACCTCGCGGGAAAAACGGGGCTTGAGCGACAGTACAACGACATCCTAACGGGTACCGACGGTATGCGCCGGGTCGTGGTCAACAGCGTTGGCAAGGAAGTTAAAGATCTTGGACAACTGACCCAGCAGGAACCGATACCCGGGAAGCAGATTCAACTCACCATCGACTACGACTTGCAGCAGGTCGCCGAGCAATCTCTCGGGCAGCGGCCCGGCGCCGTGGTTGCACTTGATCCCCGCACGGGAGAAGTGCTCGCCATGGTGAGTCGCCCCACACCGGATCCCAATGATTTCGCCATTAGCATTCCCGCGGAAGAATGGAAGCGGCTCAACGACGATCCTCTGCATCCGCTATTGAACCGCGCGATTCAGGCGCAACTTGCGCCCGGATCGGTTTTCAAGATTGTGACCGCGACAGCGATGCTCGAGGACCATGTTCCCGAGGAAGGTTTCACCACGTTTTGTCCCGGTTACGGCACGTTTTTCGGACGGCAGTACCATTGCTGGGTTTACTACGCGAAATCCGGAGCGAGGTCCCATGGCGTGCTGAACCTGCACGAAGCGATTCTGAAATCGTGCGACGTTTTTTTCTACAACGTGGGGATGCGCTTGGGAATCGACAGGCTTTCGTATTACGCCAGCAAACTGGGCGTGGGACACAAGACCGGCATTGACCTTCCTTCCGAGGAGCCCGGGCTGATGCCTTCGCAGGAATGGGTCGAGCGCGTCTTTCATCGCAAATGGTATGCCGGCGAGGTTATCTCTGTGGCTACCGGTCAAGGCGCTGTCACTACCACGCCACTCCAGCTTGCACGCTTGATTGGCGGAATCGCCTCTGGCGGCGTTTTCAAACAGCCGCACATGTTGAAAGATGCCCAGAATATTGGTGAGGAGCGGTTTCCAATCTCGCAGTCGACCATCCAAAAAATTACGGACGCCATGTACGGCGTGGTCAACGAACCTGGCGGCACTGGCGGTCAATTAAAGCTCGCTGGGATTGAGTTCAGTGGAAAATCCGGAACTGCCCAGGTCATTGGTTACGCCACGCGCGATCGCATGGCAAAGCAGAAAAAATTTGACGACAACGCCTGGTTTGTCGGTTATGCGCCCCGCCGCGACCCGGAAATTGTCGTCTCGGTTCTCGTCCAGGAAAGCGGCAAGCACGGTGGAGAAGCAGCCGGACCGGTGGTGCGCGACATCGTCAAGGCCTATTACGACAAGAAGGCCAAAAAGACACAAGGGCAACTTACTGCCAGCGATAACGGATATGATTTGGGACATGGCGCGGCGGCCACGGCCGCGATTCAGCCGTCCCCGGTTCTAAAGTCCGCAGCTGCATCTGTCCCGCTGCCGGCGCACGCGGCAAGCCCCGACTCGCAGCGCTGATTTTGAGTTGTTTGGAATACTTGGGAGTGAAGAGCTAGTCGGCAGAAAAGCAAAGCAAGCAACGGGCGAATATCTGGATCCAGTCTGTTAGCTGTAAGCTGCGACTGTCAACTTCTTACCATGAACGACGCACCTGGAACACGCGATTACGATTGGTGGCTGCTCGCGATTCTCGCGGCTATCTGCGCTATCGGCGTTATCGAGATCTACTCGGCCACGCACGGTAGTTCCCTCGCCGGAATGCAGAACAAGCAGCTCCGCTGGCTTCTCGTCGGCTTTGTCTTGATGTTCGCTCTTTCCCGCCTCGACTATCACCTGATTCTCGACCAGGCCCCGATCCTTTATCTCATCGGCATCGCCGCCCTCATCGCCGTTCTCGCGTTTGGTCATCGCCGTTTCGGGGCACAACGCTGGATTCCTATCCTCGGCGAGTTCTTTCAGGTGTCAGAATTGGTCAAATTGATTATAATCATCGTACTGGCGCGCTTCTTTGCGGAAGTGCGTACCGATGAGCTTTCGCTTCAGGATTTGATCAAGGCCGGGCTCATCGTGGGGTTGCCGCTCGGTTTAATTTTGAAGCAACCCGATCTGGGCACGGCGCTTGTTTTGTTGCCCTTATTGGTCGTAGGCGCATTTCTTGCCGGCTTGCAGTGGAAACATGCCGCGGCGATTGCGCTTATTGGGCTTTTGATGCTCCCCGTAGGCTGGCGCGTCCTGAAGCCCTATCAGAAAGAAAGAGTGACGTCGTTCCTGCACCCCGAAGACGACGCCAAAGGTTCCGGCTATCAGGTGTTGCAATCGAAGATTGCCGTCGGCTCCGGC
>DATGFC010000070.1:0-4303 GCA_035309485.1 Candidatus Sulfotelmatobacter sp. | reverse complement strand
CTGCTCCAACGTGGTGCACAGGCTATAATTGCGCCGACCCATGACTCTCATCTCTGGCACGAAACTTGGTCCCTACGAGATCCAATCGCCGCTCGGGGCTGGTGGCATGGGAGAGGTGTATCGGGCGCGCGACACGCGGCTGGATCGTACCGTTGCAATCAAGATTCTGCCGGAGCATCTTTCTTCCAATTCTGAAGCGAAACAGCGCTTTGAACGCGAGGCGCGAGCGATTTCGTCGCTGACCCATCCCAACATCTGCACGCTCTATGACGTCGGTCGTCAAGACGGGATCGACTATCTGGTCATGGAGTGTCTGGAAGGGCAGACTCTGGCCGATCGCCTGATGAAAGGTCCATTGCCGCTGGAGCAAATGCTCAAGTATGGAATGGAGATTTGTGAGGGGCTGGAAAAAGCGCACAAGACAGGAGTAATCCACCGCGATCTGAAGCCGGGCAACGTCATGTTGACGAAAACCGGAGCGAAGCTGATGGACTTTGGTTTGGCCAAGGCGACGATGGGAGGTGGGTCGCTGCCTTCGAGTCTGACCATGACGCTCTCCGGTCCATCGGCGGAGCAACCGTTGACGTCGCGGGGCACGATCGTGGGGACGTTCCAATACATGGCTCCGGAGCAGGTTGAAGGCAAGGAAGCCGATGCGCGGAGCGATATTTTCGCGCTGGGCACGCTGTTGTACGAGATGGCCACTGGCAAACGGGCGTTTACGGGCAGGACACTAGGCAGCATCGTGGCGGCCATTCTAGCTGCTGATCCAGCGCCGATCTCAACGGTTCAGCCGATGTCACCTCCGGCGTTGGAACGAGTGGTCAAGGGCTGCCTCGCGAAAGACCCGGAGGAGCGGTTACAGACAGTGCATGACGTCAAGCTGCAACTGAAGTGGATCGCAGAAAGCGGATCGCAGGCCGGCGTCCCGGCCCCGATGGTGTCCCGCGCCAGGGTGCGCGAGCGACTGACCCAGATCGCGGCGGCGATCGTGACGCTGGTCGCCATCGCATTCGCCATCGGTTTCGTGCTGCGCGCCCCGAAACCGCAGCCGCAGTCGATGCGCCTGACCGCAGAAATCGGTGCTGACGCAAGTCTGGTCACTGACATTGGGCCTGCCGCAATTCTCTCTCCCGATGGCACGCGGCTGGCTTTTGTTGCCACGGGTTCCGATCAGAAGCGCCGCATCTACTCCCGCTCAATGGATCAATCGCAAGCCACCGCGCTTTCCGGAACGGAAAATGCCCGCGATCCCTTTTTTTCACCCGATGGCCAATGGCTCGGCTTCTTCGCTGACAGCAAGTTGAAGAAAATCCCTGTCCAGGGCGGCGCAGCAGTTACGCTTTGTGATGTTGCGAGCGACCGCGGCGGAAGCTGGGGCGAAGATGGCACCATTGTGTTTGCACCGGACGTCCGGGTGCCCCTATCAAGAGTCTCCTCAGCAGGAGGCACGCCTCAACCGCTAACTGGTCTCGATAAACAAACAGGCGAAATCACCCAACGCTGGCCACAGGTACTACCCGGCGGCAAGGCTGTCCTGTTTACCTCCAGCATGACCGGTGGAAACTACGAGGACGCGGAAATCGCCCTGTACTCGATGGCCTCAGGGAAGCGAAAGTCGCTGCAACACGGCGGCTTTCATGGGCGCTATCTGCCTTCGGGCCACCTCGTCTACTTGCACGAGGGGACGCTCTTTGCCGTGCCGTTCGATCTGAAGCGACTTGAAGTGACCGGCCAGCCCGCGCCGGTCCTTGAGGGAGTCGTCACGGTACCCGGCAATGGTGGGGCGCAGTTCTCCTTTTCTGAGGCTGGAAACCTTGTCTACGCCCCAGGTCGTGGTGGTGTCCAAAACGTCTCTATCTACTGGATGAACCACGAGGGCAAGTTCACACCCTTGCGCGAAATTCCCGCCGACTACTTTCAGCCGGTGTTCTCCCCCGACGGGAAACGTTTGGCTGTGGGGATCTTTGACGGCAAATCGAGTGCTGCAGTCTGGGTGTACGAGTGGGGCCGCGATATTCTCACACGCTTGACCTTCAGCGGTTATGACGACAACTACCCTGTGTGGACGCCCGACGGACAAAGAATTACGTATACTTCGCACGAAACTGGCGAGTTTGACATCTACTGGAAACGCGCTGACGGCTCCGGCGAACCGCTGCGTTTAACTGCGGGTAAGGCTGTGAAGTACCCACATTCCTGGCATCCCGACGGCAAGATCCTGGCCTTTAGCCAACTCAACCCCGACACCTCTTGGGACATCATGACGCTTACCGTCGAGGGCGATGAAAAATCTGGCTGGAAGGTTGGCGAACCAAAGCCCCTCTTGAGTACTCCGTTCGCGGAACGGATGCCAGCGTTCTCCCCGGACGGTCACTGGCTCGCTTACAGTTCGGACGAATCGCGCAACTTCGAAGTGTACGTGAGGCCGTTTCCCGGCCCCGGCGGCAAATGGCAGATTTCCACCGGAGGTGGTGACTACCCAAGGTGGTCCCGAAACGGTAAGGAACTTTTTTATTGCTCAGCGGACAACAAAATTATGGTCGCCAAGTATGCAACTTCCAGCGATTCTTTCTATGCCGGCAAGCCCCAGCTTTGGTCGCTCGGTGGAGTCTACTGCAGCGGATTCGCGGTCAATTTTGACTTGCACCCCGATGGCAAACGCTTTGCCGTGCTCAAGGCCGGCGGCACAGGAGAAGCCCCCAAGGTGGACAAAGTCACCTTTATCTTCAATTTCTTTGACGAGCTTCGCCGCAAAGTCCCGTCCAGCAAGAACTGACGCCTCCTGCGCCTCCCGGCCTCGGCATGAGGGAATAGCTCTCGAGAAGAGGTTCCAGTCAGCTACAGTAGAATGACCCATTCGCAACCAATTAGCGGCTGCATTCCTGAGATTGTGCCTGGGTCACGGGCGACTCTTACCTAACCCGGTAAGGTAAGGTTTGCCGACAATCCAAGATTTGGTCGTACCCGGTGTGGAAACGGACGTTCGCAAATCACGTCGCACTTGCACCGAGCGGAGATACAAATTGAGATGTTTCGTTACTCGCGCGGCGACTCAGGACGTGGAAACCGCGCGGTGTGCCCTTGGTGAGTTTCAAAGAAGTTAGTTACCAAGCGGTTGAAAACTTCGGGCCGCTGGAAATAAACAGAATGCCCGGTTTCAGGAACCGATTCGAGTTTGGCTCCCGGAACAAGTTTTGCGAGAGCAGCAGCAGCAGGGGGCGAGGAACCGACATCCTCCGCACCGGTGATGAATAATACCGGGACCGTCAACCGCTTCAAATCCGATGCGGGGAGAGTCGTAACGGCCTGTAACCTTGGGCGGAGCGCGTCCTTATCGAGGCCAATAGTAAGACGGTCAATTTCGCGATATAGGAATTCCAGTGCCGGCTGCTCGCGCGCCATCCGCTCTCCCGCGGCGGGATGAATACCTCTCTTCCCAAGGTCATCCCACATTCCGCGGTGTGCTGCAAACCAGCTTCCAATAGTTTTGCGCTCGGCCGCGTCAAGGGTATTCAGATCAACCGAGCCTGTAGTCGACGCCATCACCAATGCCCGAACGCGCTGCGGGTAATGTAAGGAAAAGGATAGACATGCTCGTCCTCCCATGGACTGCGCAACAAGAAAAACCTCCGCCAGTTTAAGATGATCCACCAGCGCCCGCAGGTCGTCTTCATACAACGCCGGATCAAGGCTCCCGGACGTGATGCGCGACGGGGAAAACCCGCGATGAGCAAAGGTAACGCAAGTATAGTGAGCTGAAAAATATGGGACCTGCTGCCACCACGAGAGATGATTCCCACCGAGCCCATGAGCAAAAACAATAGCGGGGCCGCTGCCGGTGAGCTCGTAGTAGATCTCGGCGCCAGCGTTTTGAACAAAGCCGCTCGTAACCGTAGCCGGATTTCCAGTTACAGAAGCTTGCTTTTCTTGCGACTCTTTCCCAGAGGACACAAAAAAGCTTCCAGCGACAATGCTGGCGAGTTTTGTGAAATCGCGGCGAGTAATCATGGGCTACGGCCGGCATTATAGAGTAGAACGCATCAGCAATTGGATAACTTTGATTCGCGGGCAGCGGCGACATCTTGGATTAGCGATGGCTCTGGCAGATACACCGCCCGGTAGCCTCGGCTTATCGATTCGGGTTGACGGGCAACTCTTCCCTGATATGGTGTGACCCTGTCAACATCTTCGAATCGTTGGGGTGGTTTTTGCATTTGTCTTTTCGAGGACAGGATCAGCAGCAGCCGAGGCAGGTAATGGCGACGATTGATCAAGCTGATATTCGCGGGTCGGAACCGCA
>DATGFC010000069.1:0-156871 GCA_035309485.1 Candidatus Sulfotelmatobacter sp. | reverse complement strand
ACGCTGTTCTCACCTACTCCCCTGGCTCCATCAGTACAACTGGCATCGCCCCCATGCTAGTCTGAACCACGCTCCACCCATCAGCCGATCCGGTCTCGACCGGAACAACCTGTTGATACACCACACCTAGGGGTCAGGGGTCAGGGGTCAGGGATCAGTTGCCAGTGGTCAGGGGTCAGTTGCCAGTGGTCAGTGGGAAGCGGGCAGTGGGTAGCGGGCCGTGGTTCGTGGGCAGTGGTCACGGGTCGGTGGTCAGTGCGCAGTGGGGCTTAGAATTTGGCTTTTAGTAGGCCTGCGGCGGGTTTGGAGGTGGGGCGGTGTTGCTGGAGCCAGCGATCGGCGTCGAGTTCGATGGAAGCGGCTTGCGAGCGAGACAGCAGCGCAGCTACGAATGGGGCCAGCGTTTTACAGGCTTCGTCGCCACTGGCGCGAGCGACCACGATCCAGAAATAGGCGCGGTTGGCATCTTTACGGACACCGCGTCCGCTGTAATAGATGGAGCCCAATTTCGACTGGGCCGAGACATTGCCCTGCTCGGCGGCTTTGGTGAACCAGCGAACGGCTTCGCTTTCGTTCAGGACGACTCCTTCGCCGGTGGCATAGCGAAGACCGAGGGCGTTTTCCGCGAGGGGATCTCCCTTTTCCGCGAGCAGACGAAGTTCATCGAGGTTGGCGGTTTCGACTGCAGGACTGGATGCAGCATCGAGTCTTGGCGGCTGGGAGGAAGCGAGCACGGTTGGGAGCTGGGTTTCAGTGTGCGTGTGCAACTTGCTTTGCACCCAAGGGGCGACATCAGACTGGATCCACGGAGCGAGCCCCCAGCCCAAGGCGAACATGATGGTAGCAGCGGCGCAGACCAGGAGATAAAGATGAGAGCGCGGGAAGGTGATGCCGGACGCATTCTTTTCTTCCGGGGCGGGCTTTTCATCTTCCCTGTCGGCGGCGGCAAAAAGCACGCTGCCAGGCGGAGAAGAAAAGCGCGGAGCCTCGGGTGGTCCAAGCGGCGGCAAATTGTCGGCACGGGCGGAGCGATTGGCTGCTTCCAAAACGGTTTCGGCGAAGCGTTGCAAGGTCTTGGCATCGGCTTCGGTGAAGTTGCCGGGCTGCGGCGAGAAGGCTTCGATCAAACCAACGGATTTGTCTCCGGCGCGCACGGGAACGGCGAGGACGGAGCGAATATCGAGGGCGCGACAACTTTCGGCGTCGACGCGGGCGTCGGTTTCAGAGTCATCACAGCGAACCGGAACCGCGTTCTTCACACAATCGCCCGATAACCCGGAGCCGAGTTGCAGGCGCGCACCGAGGGGAGGAGCGTTGCCGGAACTGGCGCGGCACACCATGAAATCAGGATCGGAATCGGTGAGCGCAATCGCGATTCCGGAAGCGCGGACCAGGGCTTGCGCACGCTCCGCAATCAGCTGCAGCGCCGCTTTCACATCAGAACCTAGAGTTTCCACCTGGCGCTGCACGGCAGTGATAGCGGCAAGCGTATCCGTGTGATTGGGGTGAGGAGGAGCATTGCGGGTGGCATTGTAGCCGGCGATTTCGGCTTCACCGTTGGCGACACCAGCCATGACATTCACGAAGAGCCATTCGCGCAGGCGAGCCAGAGAATCGGGAGGAAGGTCAGCAAAACGGAATCCCGCGCGCCCCGAGACGTTGGACCAGATCACTTGGCCGGTGGTGTAAATCTGCTGCGGGCAATCGGCGAGATCAAGGCAGAGGTTGAGGCGGCTCTCCGCTTCGAGTGGAGTGTGGCATTGGATGGACATGCCATCTTCGCTGATGTCAACGATCTCGTGGAGATCGAGCATCGCGCCTTGCGATTCACCGGTAAAAATGGCGTAGGCAGGCGTCTGAATCTTGTGCCGCACGCGGCGGCGCCGGTTCGGTGGAGCCGAGGGCAGCGTCGAAGATATGGCAACCATGGGGGAGGGCCCTAAACCTTTGTGGTCCATATTAGCGCGGGTCGGGGGAAAAGCAAGCGGGGAAGAAATAATGAGTAGGACCGGGGGGGAGAGCCGGACCTCGGACTTCGGGCTTCGGACTTCGGACCTCAGGATCTGGACTATGGGCGCTGGTGGATTAACGACACAAACACTTACACCGCAGAGATCGCTGAGTTTGGGCGCGGAGTGCGCGGAGAAAACGGCGGACGGGATAAGGGCCGGGTCTCGGACCTCGGACTTCAGGATCTGGCTATCGGCGGTTTTTCAGCGCTGCAATACAAATCTTGAACCGCAGAGATCGCTGAGTTTGGGCGCGGAGGACGCGGAGAAAACGCGGTATACGGGAGACGGATTGAGAGGGTGGGAGATGCTATGGGTGGCAGGCGGGACGCCTCCCACTACAGCCGGCGGGACGCCGGCGCTACGCTGGGGTTCGCCGACGCTACCTTGCTACATTCTTGTCTCGCTGGCCTGATTGCTGGCTTGGGCTTTGGGATGGTTAGCCGGCGCGGCGTAGGGATTGGTGGTGGAGGCTGGAGATACGGGAGATGGCGGCTACCATCATTCCGGAGAGGAGTTGCATGGTGGCAACGTCGCCTTGGTCGAAGGCCGCCGGGGACGAGGAGAGGACTTCAAAAACGCCGAGAGTGCGGCGGTAATGGCGCAGGGGCGAGACGAGAATGGAGCGCACACCGAGACGGCGGCAGCTGGCGAGATCGACGCGCGGATTGCGCTCGGCGTCGTGGCAGAGCATGATTTCGCCGGAGCGCACGGCCTCGGCGGAGATGCCCGCATCGGTCTGCAGGCGAACGCCGAGATCGGGAGCGGTGCGTCCAGCGCGAGCGCGGCAGACAATTTCGTCGCCAGCACGCAGCGCGATCGCAGCGCCGGTAGCGCCGGTCAGATGCTGGGCACGCTCGGTGATCGCGCTGATGGCGGGCTCGAGATCAAGTTCGGCGGGATGAATTTCGAATTCATCGCTAACCGGTACAGCCTGGAATCCGGAAGCAGGATGGGCGGCATTGGCTACGCGGAGCTGACTGCGCTGCGCAAGCGAGGGCATGCGGGAATGATCTGCATAATCCAAAATTGTGGGATCGGGAACCGTGCGGAGCAAATCGCGGACGAGATTATCGAGTTCGGAATCAGTGATCAGGTGCGCCGTTTGCTGGTTGCGGAGAGATCCGCCAAGCACGCGCGAAAGCCCGAGGAGGGCATGACTGCCACAGGCCAGACAGTAAGGCTTGCTGTTGTTGCTGATCAGCTCACACTGAACGCAAAACGTGGCGGACTGCAATGAGACAAAGTTGACGTCCTTAAATTCCGTGCTGCACGGGGTCTTGCGAAACATGATGGCGAGTCCTCACCGCAAAGGTGCAGTTGAAGGTAAATAGAGAGGGATAGGCGCGGAAGTGACGGCACTGGTTCGGGGTGTGGAAAAGAGGCTTAGAACCTGGGATTTGGCGTTGTATGCAAGATCTTGCAAACATTTTGGAGGTGGCGACGATGCGGGAAGGTTGCAAAAGTTTGCCGACATTATTTTTGAGGCGATATTGCGTTGCGGCGAAGGATTGGATATTCTTGGTGCATTCACACGGTCCAAGACTGGACCGCTGGGGGAAAATTATCATGCAATGGACCGCACCCGCTTTTGAAGAAGTTTGCCTGAACTGCGAAATCAACTCGTACGCCAGCGCGAAACTGTAACCGAAGCACTCCCCCCCTCTCACTTCACTCGACCGAGGCTCGCACGATGACTTGTGCGATGCGTTCGGCTGCGTGTCCATCCCAAAGGGGCACGCGAGCTGTGTCTGATTCTCTCCTATTACTAGTAGCTGCTGCAGGCTGAAGAATCTCTTTGGCCGCGGACAGCAGCTTTTTCAAATCCCTGCCTACCAGCTGATTCGTTCCCAACGTGATCGTGATGGGACGCTCTGTGTTTTCACGGACGGTGAGACATGGAATGCCTAGGAATGTGGTTTCTTCCTGAATTCCGCCGGAGTCGGTGATGACCAGCGCGGCGTGGCGTTGCAGGGCGAGGAACTCGAGATACGGAAGAGGCTCCATGAGGCGGAGGCGGCCGCGGGAATGTTGCGAGTCGATCGCTTCAAGGCGCTGACGAGTGCGGGGATGCACAGGAAAGATCACGTGGAGATGTGCGCTCAAGTCGGCAAGTGCGTCGAGCAGGCTGGTGAGCCAGGGAAGATCGTCCACGTTGGAAGGACGGTGCAAAGTGACGAGGACGTAGGGGGAAGGAATATCCGCGGGGAATTTTTCTTCGGCGCGGGGGAGGAGACGGATGAGAGTGTCGATCATCACGTTGCCGACCCGATGGATCTTTGCGGAGGCGATGCCTTCGTGCAGGAGATTTTCATCGCCATCGGCGGATGGCGTGAAGAGCAGGTCGGAAAGTTGATCGGTGACCAGGCGATTGATTTCTTCGGGCATGCTGCGGTCGTGGGAGCGGAGTCCGGCTTCGACATGGCCAACGCGGATGCCAAGCTTGGAACAAACGAGAGCGGCCGCGAGGGTGGAGTTGACATCGCCGTAGACGAGGACAAGATCGGGCTTGCGGTCCAGCAGAACGGTTTCGAGAGCGATCATTACCGAGGCAGTTTGCTGCGCGTGGGTGCCGGGGCCGACGCCCAGATTGCAATCCGGCTGCGGCATTTCGAGTTGCCGAAAGAAAACATCGGACATGGCGGCGTCGTAATGCTGGCCGGTGTGAACCAGAGTCTGGACAATACCCGGATGGGCGGAGAGAGCGCGCAGCACGGGGGCCGCTTTCATGAAATTGGGACGGGCGCCAACGACGTGGAGGATGTGCATGCGGGCAATAGGAATAAAAGATTCTATCCCGAATGGTCTGAGATCGAGTTGCAACTCTATTCACAGTATCGAAGCCGGCGAATCAGGTGTATAGTTCGGGCGCTTTGAGGCAGGGACCAGAGGTCAGGGCCAGCCGTTAGCGGTCGAGAGCAAGAGCTGATCGAATCAGGGAGAAACCATGTCGGGATTCAAGGTGCGTTCGATTTTCGCGTACACATTGTTATTGATCTTCTTGCTGAGCGCATGTCTCGCTTTCGCAGCGCAGCCGCCGACCGTGGCGCAACTGGCTGAACTCACGCCGTCGGATTCGACGTCCAATGACTGGTTTGGGTACTCATTGGCCGTGAGCGAGAACGTAGTGGTGGTGGGCGCTTTCGATATGAACACGGAGCAGTATGGATCCGTGTACGTGTACGTGAAGCCTGCGACGGGATGGGCAAACATGACGCAGGTGGCGAAGCTGACGTCGTCGGATAACGGTCAGGGATTTGGGACGTCGGTGGCCATCAGCGGGAACACGATTGTGGTAGGGGCGGCGAATACTTCGAATTTTGCGCGGCCTGCGTCGTCGCCGGGGGCGGTGTATGTGTTCGTGGAGCCGTCTGCTGGCTGGACAGATATGACGGAGACGGCGAAGCTGACGGCGTCGGACGGGCAAGCCGGGGATGCGCTCGGGAACAGCGTCGCGATCAGCAAAAACATTATCGCGGCGGGAGCATTCTTTGCTTCCGACAAATCGGGGAACTCATTTGCGGGCAAAGCTTATGTATTCGTGAGACCGGCCAACGGCTGGGCGGGGAATCTGACGCAGACTGCGGAACTCACGGCGTCAGACAGCCAGTTGCTGAATTACATGGGAGCATCGATCGGGATCAGCGGGAATACGGTAGTGGCGGGATCCTATGGGCACAACAATTTCGAAGGCGTGGCGTACGTGTTCGTAGCACCGTCGAGCGGGTGGACGAACATGACGCAGACCGCGGAACTGAGCGCGTCGGACGGCAAGGGCAGCGCTGATTTCGGATTCTCGACGGCAATTCAGGTGGAGACGATTGTGGTGGGAGCAGTGAACGCGCTGGGCGGGAAAGGCGCGGCGTACGTCTTCGCCAAACCATCGAGCGGGTGGACGAGCATGACAGAAACGGCGGAGTTGCATGCTGCGAATGCGACCTCCGGCGACAGCTTTGGACAATCTGTCGCCATCAGCGGGAATACCGTGATGATCGGTGCGCCGTCAGCGAACGCGGGGGGCCATTCGTTCCAGGGCGCGGCTTATGTATTCTTGAGGCCCAGGGGCGGATGGTCGAATCCAGCGCACGGTTCCGAACTCGTTTCGTCGGATGGGCAAAGCAATGACGGGTTCGGTTTGTCGGTGGGGATCGGAAACTTGGTGTTTGTGGCGGGGGCGATTCGGGGAGTGACGCCGGGCGTGGCGTATGTGTTTGGTCCCTAACTCGCGGGCTAGCCTGCCTGCGCTGCAATGAGCGGCGTATCGGGCAACGCGATGATATAGGCCGGATGTGCAAGCGTGCGATCAAGGGCATCGGCGAGCGCGGTGGGGAACGCCGAAGTGAGCAGATTGACGTCGATCTGGAGCTGCCGGTGCGAGTAGACGCGGTGAATGGTGAGAGTGCCGCTGCGGTGATTGGCTGAGCTCAGCAGATCAAGGGCGATGGTCCAGACAGCGGCCCCGGCTTGCGGCAGCTTCGATGATCCGGGCTTGTTCCAGCGGAACGAATTTTCGTGACGGCGTGAGGCTGTATCAATGCGATCAACGCCGGTGTGATCGCTGGAGTGCAACTGCAGCTCGAACCCGTCGAAATCGTTAGAGCCAAAAGCCGCGAGAAGAATGCGGCGAATCTGCTCGTAATCCTGCGCGACCTTGAGTTCCTCGGTGGCGCGGCGGATGGCGAGGTTATTCACAAAAATCTGAGGCTGATCGAGGGTGCGTTGGGCGACGCGCGCTAGCTCACCGAACTCGAGGTATCCGAGGTGTTGGACGCCGATCCAGATGCCGATGCCGAGGACTGCCAGCACGAGGCCGAGGGAACTTCCGGTGGGCCAGAGCAGGAAGAGGCTCAGCATGGCGAATCCGGCCGAGACGCCATAAAGAAGAATGACGACCTGGCGGTGCGAGAGACCGTGTTGCAGCAGTTTGTGATGGATATGCTCGCGGTCAGCGGTGAAGATCGGACGTCCACTGATCAGGCGGCGAAGGATCGAAATCGCGGTCTCGAGAATCGGAAGTCCGAAGGAGACGACCGGAATGGCGACGGCGACGATGGTAGGAGCTTTCTGCGCGCCGTAGAGCGCGAGCGCGCTGAGCACGAAGCCGATGAAGAGACTTCCTGAATCGCCTAAAAAGATGGTGGCGGGATTGAAGTTGTAGCGCAGGAATCCGAGAATCGCTCCGGCCAGAGCGATGGTCATGATCTCGACCAGAGGCGGCCCGTTCAACACGGCCACGACGAAGGCGACCATGGTAGAGAACAGTGCGGAGCCGGCTGCGAGGCCATCGAGGCCGTCAATCAGGTTGAACGCGTTGGTGATGCCGAGAACCCAGATAATCGTGAAAACGAGACCGAGGTACCAGGGCAGATTGTGAACGCCAAAGATAACAGGGATGTTCACAATGCGCAGTCCGCCCGCATATAGCATCACGGCGGCGACGGCCTGCACGGAGAATTTGAAATAAGGTCCAACGCCGTGCAGGTCGTCGTAGACTCCTAAGGCAAAGACAAGGGCTGCCGGCACGAGAATGGTGAACATCGTGCGCAAGACGTGAGGAGACAAGGGATCTGGATGGCGAACGGACCAGATGGCAGCGAGGGCAGCGCAAAGGGAGAAGCTGAGAAAGATGGCGACGCCACCAAGGCGCGGCAAGGGACTGGAATGCAGATGCCGTTCCTGGCTGGGAATTGCAACCCAGCAACGGCGAACCGCGAAATCGCGAACGTAGCGCGTCAGCACGAAGGCTGAGATCAGTGCAAACAGGAACGTCCCGAGGAAGATGCCCGTCAAAACTAAGTCACCCTCGCACAGGCGAGCCCACCGGCTCGGCCCGATACTTCACAAAAAAGTATTGCCGCGACCAGCCGCGAAAAAATGTGAACTGAGTCCTGTTGAAGTTGTAAGTTCGGCAAATGTAGCAGCGGGAAAAGGAGAGTTCAATGACAAAAGAAGAACCTGCTGTGGAAAACTTAGATGGCTGACGCAAATTGCGCGATGGAAAAGAAAATCGCCGTGCTACACTTTGGTTCAATTTCAGCAGCATTTCAGATTTGTGCAGGGAGCCCGGGATCGTGAATTGCACTCGCCGCCGCAGCCTTTCTCTGTTCGGATTTCTTTTCATTCTCATCAGTGGAGTGAGCGCCCAACAGGCGGCACCAGAGGCCGGGACGGTGCAGAGTCCGCCAGCCGCAATTCCAGCGGCGCAGCCTCTCCCGCAGGCCACAGAAAGCGCACCAAGCGCCACGGCGACTCCCGCAAAAACCGATAAAGCGAAGGAAAGTAACGCGGAGTTGGGGACTGTGACCTTGGGCGCGGGCGACCTGGTTGAGGTGAGCGTGTACAACGTTCCCGAGTTGGCCACCAAGGCGCGCGTGAGCAACGGAGGTGACATTTACCTTCCGTTGATCGACTACGTCCACGTCGACGGGCTTACCCAGGAAGAGGCGCAGTCGTTGATCGAAAAGCGCTACGAGGATGGCGGATTTGTGAAGAATCCGCACGTCACGATCTTCGTGGATGACGCTGCGTCGCAAGGAGTAACGGTGCTGGGCGAGGTGCTGAAGCCGGGCATTTATCCCGACATCGCAGACCACAAATTGTACGAATTAATTTCTGAGGCTGGAGGATTCACTCCCGCGGCATCACGCAAGATCGCGGTCCTGCGGCAGAATCAGAAGGAACCGATCCGCGTAGAACTGCCGCGGAACCTGGCTGACGACCCGAGCAAGAATATCGAGATCAACCCGGGAGACACGATCACGGTTCCGCGCGCACCGGTGGTTTATGTGGTGGGTGACGTGGGGCACCCGAGCGGATTTCTTGTGGACAACGGGACGCTCTCGGTGCTGCAGGCGCTGGCGCTGGCGGGAGGAGTGAATCACACGGCGAAATTGGGCGGGGCGCGGATTATTCGCAAAGGTCCCAGCGGGATGACCGAGGTCAAGCTGGAAGTCAAGAAGATGCTGGAAGCGAAGAGTCCGGATCAAATGCTGCAGGCCGATGACATTCTTTTTGTGCCGGTCAGCGGCGCGCGCGTGGTGGCGGGGCGAACGTTTGAGGCTGCCATGAGCGCAGCTACAGGAGTCTCGATTTATACGTTGCATCCATAGAAAGCGAATGAGAGGAAAGTGCTGCCAGCTTGCGGCACTGCGGGCGAGAAGCAGATTCCGCCCCTCGATCGGAGTGTGTAGGCAGCGGCGAAGAGACTGAACTGAATCTTCTGCCCACTGACCTCTACCGCCTCAGTTCTTGCTTACTTTGTGGTCCCCACCTTGAGGTGATCGTGATCGTAGTACTCGTAGGCTGACATGGGCTTCGTGCCGCCTTTCTTCCAAATGCGCGAATCTTCCGGCAGCTTGTTCAGGGCGCGCGCCATCTCGCGGATGTGCATTGCCACAGTTCCGCAGCATGCGCCGATGTAGTTGATCCCGATCTCGCGAGCGCGGACCGCATAATCCGCCATCTCCGTGCGCGTCAGTTGCACTGGATCCAGCGCGTATGGAAACTCGGGCAGGCTGGTGAAATCAGGCTTGTCTTTCGGCGTGCGATAGGCGACCGGCTGGCAGGCCAGAAATCCCGATACAGCTTTGCGCATCTGCTCCATCGGCCCCAGGATATGTTGTGGAGGACGAAGGCAGTTCATGCCCACGATGTCGGCGCCGGCGTCGAAAAGAGCCTTGGCGGCATCGGCGGCATTGATCCCTTCAGCGGTTTCATCTTTATTCTCGAAACAAATCGTCACCATCGCCGGAAGGCCCGTCTTCTTTGCCCGCTCAACTGCGATCAGCGCTTCGCCCAGCCAGGAGAAGGTCTCGCCAATAATGAAATCCACACCTTCATCCACCTGCACCGCCAACTGTTCGTCGAAGGTCTTGCGGACGCAATCCGCCGCCGACGGACTCCCGGGTTCATACATCCAGGTGAGACTAAGGTTGCCGGCGACGAGACACTGATCGCCTGCAACCTCGCGGGCAACGCGAACGGCGGCGCGATTGAGTTCCTCGAGCCGATCCTGCAAACCGACCGTCGCCAGCTTGTCGCGGCTGGCGTAGAACGTGAGCGCCTGCAGAACTTCAGCGCCGGCCTCGCGAAACTCAATGTGCAGCTCGCGCAATGCATTGGGATAGATCAGCGCCACCTCAGGCGTAAATGGACCCGCGCGCACCCAGCCACGCTTTTCCAATTCCAGCAGATATCCTCCATCTCCCAGCACTGGGCCTTCTTTGAGGCGTTCGAGAATTCCCTTCTTCGTCATGTTGGCTCCTGAATTTATTAGTCGTCGACGTACTCATACTGCGGTTTGATCGGGCAATTTTCCGCAAAGCGATTGGGATGAAAGGCGATGATATCCACCGTCTTCGCTCGGCCATCGAGCACCAGTTCACTCATAACGACACCAATCGCTGGAGAAATCTTGAATCCCATCCCAGAGAATCCGGCGCACACGAAGAGTCCTTTCATGTTCGGGATCTCGCCGAGAAGAGGCCGCGAATCCGGAGTGACGTCATAGACTCCCGTGACCCCTCGCATGACTTCCGCACCTGCCAGCTTGGGCACGCGGCGGCAAGCACGCTCGATGATCTCTTCCAGGGACTCATCCGAAGCACGCTGCGGAAAATTGTCGGGATCGACCGGCCGGGTGCCGTAGAAATCGCCGACCAGGAATTTGTCGTGCGCATCGGAGCGGAAGTAAGTCGCGGTGACAGAATCGATGCAGGCGCAGCCTCCGCCTTTCATGTCGGGCGCGTTTCGCAGAATCGCGACCTGGTGATACTCGCACTCAATAGGCACGTCATACCCTGCGTGCTGCAGCAGAGGCCGCGTCCACGGCCCCATGGCGACGATTACTGTGTCCGCTGAGATTGCTCCACGATTGGTGACCACGCCCGTGACGCGGCCATTCTCAAGGGCGAGCGAGTCAGCCTGCAGGCGCGGGAAGTAGGCGACGCCCGCCTCGCGCGCCGCAGCCAGAAAATCCCCGGCCACTCCGGCGCCATCGCCATATCCGGAGTCCGGCTCGTAGGCAGCAAGTTCCACCTCGTCCACTTTCCAATCCGGCTCCATCTCGTGCAATTGACGGCTGTCGATCAGGTCGACTCTGGCCCCAAGTTTGCGCTGCATCTCAACATTCAATTTCAGGCGGGCCGTTTCGTTGGGATGAACGATGCGTACGAATCCCGTCTTACGAAAATCTCCCGGAGTTCCCACGATCTCGCGCCAGTTCTGAAACATCCGCAGACTGAACAGGGCCAACTCAACTTCGGGAGAAAAGGTGTAATGCATGCGAATCAGGGCTGATGAGCGTCCACTGCCGCCCCGCCCGACGTGATCTTTATCGATGACCACGATGCGGCCTGCCGTGCGCTTGGCGAGTTGGAACGCGATCGAGGTCCCCATGACCCCGGCCCCCAGAATCACGATGTCGGCTACTTTAGGAAGCGCGCTTGAGGGTGAGCTCTCGAAGTTCATGCCGCAGCCTTTCGCAATCGTCCTTTTTTCCAATCGCGCAATGCCTGATGTGCGGCGTTGCGGCCCGGCGCCCCGGTGACTCCGCCACCCGGATGCGCTCCCGCTCCGCAGAGATACAATCCGTCAATCGGCGTGCGGTATTGCGACCATCCCGGGACGGGTCGCATAAAAAAAAGTTGTTCCAGACGAAGGTCGCCATGAAAGATGTTGCCTTCAGTCAATCCATAGGTGCGCTCCAGATCGAGCGGCGTCAAGACTTGCCGCGCCAGAATCGAGCCGGGAACATTGGGCGCGTACTGGGCAATCTTTCTCACGACGCGGTCGCCCAGCAACTCGCGCTTATGATCCCAATTTCCTTCGCGCAGGTGGTAGGGCACGTACTGCACAAAACACGTCAGAATGTGCTTTCCTTCGGGAGCAAGCGAGGAGTCCGCGTTCGACGACACCACGCAATCCACCCAGAGTTCTTCGGGAATCTCGCCGAACTTCGCGATGTCGTAGCAGCGCTCCGCGAATTCCAACGATGGCACCAGAGTGTAGAAGGTGCGCTCGAGGGCGGTCGCGGCTTTGGGAGTTCCCGTGAAGCGGGGCTCTTCTCCGAGGACCATATTCACCTTGGCGCACGGTCCTGCCATTTTGATCGCGCGCACTGCGGCAAGAAAATCCTGGGGAAGATCGCGTGGCTCGACCATCTGGAGAAACGTGCGCTTGGGATCGGCGTTCGAAAGCACCATGCGGGCGCGAATCTCCGAGCCATCTTCCAGCACAACTCCGGAGGCCTGGCCGTCGTGCACCTTAACTTGGGCCACCGGTGTTCCGGTGCGAATCTCAACTCCGAGTTCCCTTCCAGCCGCGGCCAGCGCCTGGGTGATCGAACCCATCCCGCCCATCACGTGGCCATAAAAGCCTTGGAGTTCGTGCTCCCCGCCGCTCAGCAGATGAAACAGCAGGCCGATTGCCGTCCCCGGCTGATAGGGGCCTCCATGCTTGCCGTAGACATTGTTGGCCAAGAACATGGTCTTGATCTTGTCAGACTCGTAATTCTGATCGAGAAATTCGCCGAGGCTTCCCGTCAGGAAAGAGACAAGTTGGGCGATCTCTGAGTTCGAAATCCCGCGAAATCGTTTGCCCACGCGGAACAAATCGCTCCATCCTTTTATGGTGGAGGTATCGATCTCGGGCGGGGGTTCTAAAAAGAACGGCTGCAGGTAGCGCGCCAGCTTCTTCAACTGATCGTCAACCTGCACGAAACGTGCCGCGTCCTTCGGCGAAATTTTGGCGAATTCCTGTTGAGCGCGATCGCGATCCGCCCACCACGGCACCACCTGACCATCGAGGAAAGGAACCTGAATCGCGGGATCACAGGGGATCATTCGCAGTCCGTGGTCCGCCAACCTTAGTTCGGAGATCACCTCGGGCCGCAGCATGCTCGCGATGTACGAGGTAGTCGAGACGCGGCAGCCGGGCGCGATTTCTTCGGTGACGCAGCATCCGCCGACAATGTCGCGGCGCTCGAGGACGAGAGTCGAAAGTGCTGCGCGCGCCAGATAGGCGGCGGCGGTCAGGCCATTGTGGCCTCCGCCAATAACGACCGCGTCGTAGATCGAAGAAGCTTTCAATTTTGTATGACTTCTGGTCACACATGCTGGGCCAGAGTCGAATTACCTTACCGCATCACTGCGCGAAATTGAAGTTGAAAGGAACAAATTCCTGCGCTATGCTGTCGTGACTTTCAGTCATTGTTTACGCGCATGGCAGGAATCTCCAGCAACCGTCTCGCGCCGCCTCTTTACCAGAGGCAGGCAAAGGTGCGCCCTCGATCGGAGGCCAAGCGCGGCCGCATCGTCGAAGCCGCTACCCGGCATTTCGCCGAGCACGGCTACAACGCGGCCCGCGTCGGTGACATTGCTATTGCCCTGGGGATCGCGAAAGGTTCGATCTTCCAACATTTCGGCAGCAAAGACGGATTGTTTTTCGAGGTCTACAAACGGGCGGTGCGCTCGTTTGCGAAATATCTCGATGCGCCCGCAGAGGTCCGCGCAGGTGGATTTTTCGAAGTGCTTCGCTATTGGCTGTCGCGCACCGAGCACCTTGTCCACGAAGATTGGATTCCCTACCGAATTTCGCTCTTAGGAAACTATGGAACAGATCTTGTGCTGAAGCGCGAGATCAATCGCTTTCTGATTGCCGAGGATCCTTACGGCACGGTGAGTTTTGTGCGCTTCGGCCTGGAGCGTGGCGAGCTGCGGAACGATCTCGATCTCGAAATGATAGTGTCAATCATCGACTGGATGGTCGAACGCTTTCAGGATGCGCTGCTCACGGCGGAACTGGATCCTGGATTGTTCCGCCGCCAGGGAGAATTGGCGGAGAAGAAGGAAGCGCGAATCCAGCAATTTCTGGCAGTCTTGCAGCGGGCGATCGGAACGCCGTCAACTGCCACGCCGGCGCGGTCCCGGGGACGTGAAAATCATACTGAGATCTTTAAGTCTGCGAAAACAGGAAAACTCGTGTGAGTGTGAACATGCAAGCATCCATCGAAGAAATTCTCGCCAGCTACAACGACCGTGCTCCCCTGTCGGAGGCCTCGACGATCCCCGCTCCCTGGTACGTTGACGCGCGGATCGCAGAACTGGAGCGGCTGAACGTTTTCAGCAAAACCTGGCAACTGGTCGCCCGGACCGACCAGCTCCAGAATCCTGGAGACTTCGTCAGCACGCGTCTGGCGGGCGAACCGATCGTTGTCGTCCGCGGCGCTGAGGGCACGCTGCGCGCCTTCTTCAATGTCTGCCGGCACCATGCCGCCGCTGTCGTGACGCAACCCTGCGGTCATGCTTCCATCCTGCAATGCCCGTATCACGGCTGGAAATACGGGCTCGATGGCTCTCTGAAAGGCATGCCTGAGTTTGAGGGCGTCGAGAATTTCGATCGGGGTGATAACGGCCTGATTCCGATCCGGGTGGAAAGCTGGGAGTGTTTCGTGTTCGTAAATCTTGATCCCGACGCCATGCCGCTGCATGAGTTTCTTGGTGGCCTCGTCAAGCGCGTAGCGCCGCTCGGCGTGAGCAAGCTGCACTATTTCGATCGCCGCACCTACGACATCCATTGCAACTGGAAAGTCTACGTCGACAATTATCTCGACGGCGGATATCACGTGCCGCACCTGCATAAGGGGCTCAGCTCCGTGCTCGATTACAAGCAGTACACCATCGAGAACGAGGACCGCTACTGCCTGCAGTCCAGCCCCATGGTTGCTTCGGATGAAGACGCGGCGACGGGAGCGACGCGCAAAGGCGACCGCGCCTGGTATTTCTGGCAATATCCCAACCTGATGATCAATTGCTATGAAGGCTACATGGATACGAATTATGTGATTCCCGTGGACGCCGATGCCTGCACCGTCATCTTCGATTTTTATTTCAGCGACGTAAGCGAAGCGCGGCGCGCGTACAACACCGAGTCCGTGAACGTTGGGAACCGCGTGCAGGATGAAGATCTGGGCATCTGTGAAGATGTGCAGCGCGGGCTGAAGTCGCGCGCCTACGGCGCCGGGCGTCTTTCAGTGCGCCGTGAGGCCGGAGAGCAACTGTTCCATCGCTTGCTGGCCGCCGACCTGAAAGCCCCAACCCCAGTGCTCGTAGAGACCTAGCTGGATACAAATCCGGAACGGCCTGCCCCATCAGTCTGAAGCGCCCTGCTCGCGGCGCAAGGCGCGCAGATCGATCCCGAGTTGCTCCGCTTTTTTATACAGATGACTGCGCTCCAGGCCAAGCGCTTTCGCGGCCACGCTCATGTTGTTGTGACTGCGCTTAAGTTCTGACAGGATCACTTCACGTTCGAACGACTGCACGCGATCAGCAAGCGGACCCGACCCGGCAAGACTGACATTTGCGGTAGTAGACGTTTTCGGTATCGCCATCTGCACCGTTTCCAAGTCAACCTGGCCATCGGGCGCGAGCAGCATCAGCCGCTCAACGATGTTGCGCAGTTCGCGGACATTCCCGGGCCAGGCATGCGATTGCAACGCCTCGGTCGCATCCGGAGTGAACGGAACCGTTTTCCAGCCGTTCTGGGCGCAGACTTGGGCAGCGAAGTGCTCCACCAAGGCAGGAATATCCTCGCGCCGCTCGCGCAACGGCGGAAGACTCAAGGGAAACACATAGATGCGGTGGAACAAGTCCTGGCGGAATTTTTCTTCGCGCACCCGCGCTTCCAGATCGCGGTGGGTGGCGACGACCACGCGCACATTTACTGCAAGCGGCTTATCGCCGCCGATGCGCTCCACTTCGCCTTCTTCCAGCACGCGCAGCAGTTTGGCCTGCATGGCCAGGGGCATATCGCCGATCTCATCGAGAAAAATCGTTCCCTGGTCGGCCTGCTCGAATTTGCCGATATGGCGTCCTGAGGCGCCAGTAAATGAACCCTTCTCATGGCCGAACAACTCCGACTCGATCAACTCAGCGGGCACAGCCGCGCAATTCAGAGTGACAAAAGGACCTGCGGAGCGCGCACTTTTTTCGTGAATGGTGCGGGCGACGAGTTCCTTGCCCGTCCCCGTTTCGCCGAGAATGCAGACTCGTGATTCGCTCGCAGCCACGCGTTCGACCTGTGCCATCACGCGGCGCATCGCCTCGCCCTTCCAGACGATTTCGTGCTTCCCGAGCCGCTGCCGCAGCTGCCGATTCTCGCGTTCCAGGCGCTGCAGCTTGAGAGCGTTCTCGACGGTAAGCAGCAATTTGTCGGTCGAGATCGGCTTTTCCAGAAAATCCTGCGCGCCCAGTCGCGTTGCCCGCACTGCCATTTCGATGTGCGCCTGCCCCGACATCATGACGACCGGCGTCGTCACGCCCTGCTGCTTCAATTCTTCAAGCAGCGTGAGCCCGTCCTTTCCAGGCATGACGACATCCGAAAGAATTAAGTCGAACGCTTGGCCATTCGCCAACTCCAGTGCTTTCGCAGCGTTGTCGCACACGGTGGCGTCATGGCCCGCCAGCCGGAAGGCGCGCGACAACGAAGCCAGCGTATTGGCCTCATCGTCGACGATCAACAGGTGAGCTTTCGATGCCACCGATCCTCCTCATTCGTTTGAAGCCTGCATTCTCTCATTCCGCTCCCCGGCTGAGCGCTGAGGGCTCGTTTCTGAGAGCCGCTTTCGGGAGCTCGATGACGAATTTCGTCCCCCTGCCCGGCTCGCTTTGTACGCTGATACGTCCGCCGTGATCGCTTACCACCGATTGGACAATCGCCAGCCCCAGCCCGGTTCCATGCTGCTTGCTGGTGTAATAGGGCGTAAAGATGCGCTCGCATTCCTCGCGCGTCAGTCCAGTGCCTGTGTCGGCAACTTCGATGACGACGTGGCCATCGTTTTGCCGGCTTCTCAGCGTGAGCGTGCCGCCATTGGGCATCGCGTCCATGGCATTCAGCACCAGATTCGAAATTGCACGGTGCAGCAGCTCCGGATCCGCCTCGATCGCTTGCAGCCTCTCGTCCAAATCGAGATTACAGGCAATCTCTGCGCGCCCTGGCGCCTGCAACTGCGCCTGAAATAGCTGGGCAATCCCGCGCAGGATTTCATTGACCTGGACCGGTTGCAACTGCGGTTGCGGCATCTTCGAGAATTCGCTGAAGCGGCCGATGATTGCTTTCAGGTTCGAGATCTCCGCCAGCAGCGTTCGCGAGCTCTCGCGAAACACTTCCTCAAATTGTTCTGGACTCTGGGTTCGCGCGCGCACCAGATTTTCAACCGTAAGCTGCAAGGGGAATAGCGGATTCTTGAGCTCATGCGCCAGGCGCCGCGCCAGTTCGCGCCACGCCGCTACGCGTTCGGTCTGCACCAACCGTTCTTTTTGTGTCAGCAATTCCCTCGTCATGCGATTAAACGACTCTGCCAGTTGCGCCACCTCGTCCCTGCCGTGCACCTCTACGTGAGCATCCCAGTTTCCCGCCGCGACGTCCTGTGCCGCCTGCGCAAGTTGCACTACTGGCCGCGTGACTCGCGCGGCAACCCAACTGCTGAGCAGGATTGCCAGAACGATTCCGCCTCCGCCGACCAGGAACGCCGAATCGCGAATGCGCCGTTTCAACTCGACGTACTGGCGCCGTGAATTTCCAATCAGCAAGATCGCGAGCAAGGGATGATCTTTGCCAGCGCCGCGAAGTGGAATGGCATGGAACACTTCCTGGTCCGCCTGATCCGCAGACCAGTTCACGATGCCGGTCATCTCCATGTTGTAGCGCCGTACCGCATCCACCAGGGTTGCGAGCCGCTCGGGTGGGTGCGCCGTGTCGGGCGTGTTCGCAAGGGCAAAGGGGTCGACGAGCCAATCCGGAGAAAAACGATCGCCGCGGTTTTGATACAAAAGCGCGCGCATGTCGGGCGGCAGGTCGAGCCCCGAGAGGAAATTCTTGTCGAGACGACGCCCTCCCGCGACGTACACGGGACGCTCGCCCATCTGCACCATTTTCACGGCCATCAGCCCCAAGGCAATCGAGTCCTGCAATTCTTCCAATTTCAAAAACGCTGGTTGCCCGTTCGACGCGGACAGGATCTCAAAGGCAGTGTCGGGATATCCAAACTTCGCCGGCCACTGCGCCGAAGAAATGATCGTTCCCCGCCAGTCAAGCAACTCCAGAAAATCCAGCTGATGGCTCTCTGCCAGCGACCGCGCAAGATCGAAGTAATTCTCCGAATCCGTGGAAGTGCCGTTGAGCGCAGTGGCCATGCGGACAACCGGGTCGGAATCTGCAATTCCGTCGACTCGCCGCGCAACCTCTTCTCCGCGCCGGTTAAATTCGCGCTGAAACTGGGCGACCAGCGCAGCCGTCCTCTGGTTTTCAGTCTTTTCGAAGGCGTTGCGCGTTATTCCCAGCACGAGCGCGGCAACGCCCGCGACTGATAGAAACACAGTAAGCGCGAACACTGCCAGGAGTTTTCGGCGAAAGCTCATGGAGTGGGCGCCTCCAGCCACGCACCGGCTAGCTCCAAGCCGCCATCGGACCGCAGCCTCCAATTCCGCAAGCGCGGCCCGGCCGCATAGCTCTCGGGCAGATGAAACAACGGGATGATGCGCTCGGTGGCCAGCGCAGCCTGTTCCGACGCATAGAGCTCATCGACTGAGGCGCCTTTGTTTCTTACTGGCGGTAGTCCCGTCTGGGCGGTGAGATCCTCGAGAGCAACCCAGGGGTCCGGAGACGTAAGCGGCACGCGCACCAGCCGTAGCTCGGAGTTCGGTGATGCAGTGGGCTGCAGCGTCAATCCCGCATCCCTGGCGTTGAGGGCGATCCGTTCCGCTACCAGCCGCTCGATCGGATCGCTTGCGTCGTAGCCGAGCTTCCAATTCGCCGTGCCGCGCACCTGATCCCGTAGCTGACGCGCTTTGGGCAAGTTCGCCGTCACGGAGAAGACGAATCCGTAACCGCTCATCCACGTCGGCAGCAAGCTGGCGGCAGGTTGTCCAGCGCCCTGCAGCAGAACGCTGCGAATCGAGCCGCGTTCCACGCTAAGGCCTAGGACCTCACGCATCGTCTTCTCCTCGGGCGAGGATGGTTCGCGGGCAAATAGCAACGCAAGCAATTGCATGGGAGCCGAACTGGCGAGACGAATGCCTTCCTGCGAAACGCGCCGCGCCTGCTGCGGCGGAACCTCAGTCAAATCGGCCTTGCCAATGCCGAGCGCCGTCATCTGGGCGCGATAATCTTGCCCCATTTCGATCTCGATGCCATCCAGGAAAGGCCGTCCGCCCCAATAATTCTCCGTCGCAGCCACTTTTAATTTCTTTCCGGGCTGCCACTCGGCAACGGAGAATGGACCCGTTCCATCCAGCGCGGCGGAATCTCTCTTCACAATCGAATTTCGAGACAGAGACAACTGAGCGAGCAAATCCGGATTGGCCGTCTTGCAATCAATGACCACGGTATCGTTCTCTGCCATCACCGCCCACGAAGGATTTGCGTAGCGGAGAGAAGCCGCCGCGATTTCGGCCGAAAGCGGCGTTCCGTCGTGAAAGGTCACACCATGCCGAAGCCGAAACAGCCAGCGTTGATTTCCCTTCAAAGCCTCCCACGATTCCGCGAGCCCTGGCGCGGCACGCCCCGCCTCGTCCGTGGTTACGAGCCGATCGAACAACAATGAGCTTAGATTACGCCGGGCAAAGGAATCGGCCTGCGCTGGATCTGCGGGATCGAGCGTCATGGGAGCTGCATGCATCGTGATATGCAGCGTGCCCCCGTACTGCGGACGTGTGTCCGCAGCAGCCGCCAGTGCGGCCAGCAACAGGCTACTGGCTACAAGCCATCGCCAGGCGAAAGGCTTCATAGTCCCCGGTCTCCTGATCTCTGACCACCGCAGTGACAGAGTCTCCCCGCGGCTCGGTCCACAACGCGGTAACGGTCCCCGGCAATTCGATTGGAGCGCTGACCGGCACCGGATCGCGATCCGGAAATTCGTACGCGAGCACCGAATCGCTGCTTCTATCCCCGGAACTCGTCGTCAGCAATTGCCAGCCGGCACCGCACGGGGTCTTGATACTTGCGATCGAACTTCCCCAATCGATCCTGGCGGCCTGATCATTCATCCCGTCCACCATATGAATGAAGCCGTCGATTGCGGAGAAGAACCACAGGGCGTATTTTTCGCGCGGCAGCACTGCAGCCGAATAAAACTTGGGGACGTTGGTAAACTTCCCCACTGCCGGAGTCAACGCGCCCGTAAAGAAGTTGCGGGCCGGCGAAAAGAATGCGGCGATCGCCGGAATTGCCGCATGATTTTCGGATCCAGCACCGAGGAGACTGGAAGCGCCCGCCAGCCCAGCCGCTACAATAGGCCAAGGATCGTCCGTCTCGCGGCAATTCAGTGCCAGCGGGGCCCCTGTGGCGCTGTGGCAACTCACGCCCGGAAGATAGACATCAAGCAAATGGTCCTTCGCTGGAACGAGCCGTCCGCGCAGATCGCGCGGCCACGGTTTCGCATGAGTGATCTCGGTGGACTGCTCTTGCTGCCACTTTCCGCCCTGCACCCGATAAATCGAGACTCGATCCGCATCAAGAGTCGCGATGCGCGTCGGCGCAGCGTCCTCTTGCAGAACCGCGACATCAAGAATTGGGGTGTCCTGCGAAAATAACAACGTCTTGCGCAAGCTCATCGGCATTGCGTCGTGCACTGGCGGCGTCCCGCCGGAGCGTGCAACCGAGACCATGACTATGGCAGGATCTGCCTGGCCTTGCTGGATCTGTGCTACCCAAACGTAAGAGCCGGGATTCTCCGACAAAGAAATTGTGATAGCCGCCGCTGCTTGCTCCGACGGCACGAGGCGGACTCCCACCTGCTCGAGGGCCGCGCGCAAGCCGTTCTGCACTATCTCGCTGTTGCGGCGCCCGAGAGAAGAACGATTCTCAATGGTTACGGCGGCTGCTCCGGGGCCAGTGACAGCAACAATCTTTCGCGCGAGTTCCTGCTCGGGCACACTCCAGTCGGCTGCGGACGCCGAAATCGCAGGCCCGCACACAAGAAAAAGAAGAACGAAGCGAGCAGGAGAGATGGCCAGAGCGGAGCGCCAGCCGCGGTTCGCCGATTTCGCAATGCTCTCTGGAATGGCCAAATTATAAATCGCTTCTCGCATTACGCCCGCCTGCTCCCCTGTACTGTTTGGACACCGTCTCGAAGATCAATAGACTGTGGCCCCATCCAAGCCGCGGTTTTTTGCGGCCCGGATGGGACCTTTGCGGCGAAACTACCGTTGTTCGGATTGCTCGCTCTGGACGGCTTGCGCGCCAGCGCTCATGCTGCGCAAGACATCGTTGGCGAAGAAGAATTTTCCATCCGCCGGCACCATCATGATCTGCAGCTTGTCGGATAGCCGCTCGGCGACAATCTTATTGATCAGGAGCGGATTCTGCTTCAAGATCGCCGCCTCGCTCTGCAGGCGTTCGGCATCGGCGGCCGCAGTCACGCGAATGCGGTTGGCCTCGGCATCAGCCAGCAGCTTTCGCCGTTCCGTCTCGGCCTTGCTGTCGATGACCTTAGCCTGGGCCTCCGCCTCCGCATTTTGCAATGTCGCTTCTTTCCGTGCCTGCGCCTCCAGCTTGCTTTGCTGAATCTGTTTTTCTTTCAAGGGCAGCGTGTACTGCATGGCGTCAGCCTCACCCTTCGCCTGCAGAACGTGAACTTGGGCTTCGCCCTCAGCCTGCTTGATCTGCTGGACCTTGGTGGCTTCCGCTTCCAGTTCTGAAATCTTTACCTGCTTCTGCTTGAGTTCCGTCTCCACGCCCATGCGGTCGTTTTCCTGCTCCTTCAAAAGCAGCGTCTCCAGGCCCTTGGCGTATTCCTCGGGTAGCTGGATGTCGCGCAACATGACTTCCTTCACCACAATTCCATCCGCCGCCAGTTTTTGCGTAATCATCCCTGCTGCCCTTTGCCGCACTTCCTCGCGCTTGGCCGAGAAGACATCCCGCACGGTGTAGTTCGGCACCAATTCTCTCCAGGCGCTGGCGACGACCGGAGGCACGATCTCTTTTTCCACCGGACGCGGCAGATTGCTCTGAATGTAATCCAGGCGCTTTGAATCGAGCCGGTAGCGCACGGTGATCGCCAGTCCGAGAGTGAGACCTTCCTTGGCCTGCACGTCGAGCAGTTGCGATTTTGCCGAGACGTTTGCGGCGGCGTTTTTTCCATCCTCCAACACTCCGGTAGTGAAGACCTGGTCACGGGTGTCGAATAACGCGACGTCCTCGACCAGCGGCATCACGAAATGCACGCCTGGGTAAAGGGTTCCCGGCAAGGTCCCGCTGGTTTGGCTCACCCGCACGCCAGCCATTCCGCTTGGGACCACCACAATGCTGAAGGCGAGCAGAATCGGTCCCCAGGCGAGCAACGCGAGGGCCAGCGAAGTGCGCCAGCGCCACTCGGGACGGGGAGGGACAACCACGGTCCCCTCCGGCTCTGCCAGGGCCCGACGATACAGCAGTTCCCGATACAAGTCGTATAACAAAATGGTCACAGCCGCGAGAATCATCGCGAGGCCGCCGCTCATCAGCAAATACTTCAATGCCAGCATGGTCGTTCTCCTTGCGCGTTAGCGCTTCTGCCCTGCCTTTAACTCGGCCGCCTGCCGGGCAAAGAACAGGCGGAACACTTGCCCGAAGATCAACTCTTCGGCCAACAGAGCCACCGCTAATGAAAAAACCATTCCTGCCACGACTGCCATGAATGTGATCGCCATTTGCATAAATTCCTCCTGAATTTCGTTCTTCGGACTTACCCTGCGTTACTGACCGGCTGGCTGTGCCGGGGCCTGCACTTCGGCTACGACGCTTTCATAGGTCGGCGGTCCGAAGATCCCGGCAACCTGCTCATCGCGCTGGCCGCGAATCTGGACCACATCTCCGACCTGGAGCATGCCGAACAACCGTTCCATATCGCGATTTCGCAGCCGGATGCATCCGTGAGAGGCCGCGCGGCCGATCGATCGCGGAGCGTTCGTTCCGTGAATGCCGTAGCCTTTCTGGCTGAGGCCCAACCAGCGCGTGCCCAGGGGATTGGCTTTTCCGGCGGGGATCACCGATCCCGGGTGGTAGTACGTGGGATTCGCGACGCGATTGACGATGCGGAATTCGCCGCTGGGACTCGGGCTTGCGACGGTTCCCACGGCAATGGGGAACGTCGCGATGACGCTTCCGTCGGCGATCACCGCCAATTTGCGGTCTGGAATGCTGATCACTACGGTGCGGGCGGATCGTCCTGCAGAAGGGCGCTCGGCGGTCTGCGCTGTCGAGCGGATTGCCAGGATGATTAGTACAGCCAGTATCTTGGCTGTGCTGCGGTTTACCGTGCTGCAACCGACTCTGCTCATTTCAGCCCCCGTTCGACACTTCCTGGATGGCAGGACGGGGGCCAGGATTTATGTTGTTGAAAGCAAGTTCGTTATAGGAAGCGGACGTGGGTTGGAACGTGGGTCGGAAGCCACACACGTGTTGCGGCAGACACACTTCGGCCCCGGCGAGCTGCTTGGGACCGGAGAGATGAAGATCAAGACGGGACGAAGTGGCGCTGACTGAGGGGAGGGCGGGGAGGGCCGCAATCCTGAGGGCCTTCAAGCGCCCGGCTCCCGCCGTCTGGGGTAACGGCTTGTGGGGTTCTGTGGGTGGAGCCGGGCGATCCTATGACTAGAAGGCCTAGTTCAATTGTGCCTATTTAAGCCCTATTCAGATGTCATTTCTGTGACCGTGGTCACCCTTGCGCGTGATTCCTATCATGGGTAGAGCTTCCAGGCTTCGGAGGTCAGAATTCCCAAGTTTTCACGCAAGGTGGTGGAACGTTGAGACCACGAAAGGTTGAATGGTTCGCTTTAAGCACATCCGCATGTGATCACGATCACCGCTGTTCCGTCCTCCGCTTTTTACTATCTTTCTTGAGCGAGTGCTCAGGAGAACGATTCATCATGGCTTATGTAATTACTGATACCTGCATCAAAGATTCTTTGTGCGTCGAGGTCTGCCCCACCGACTGCATCCACCCCAAGAGCGACGAGCCGGGCTTCGAAGCCGCCACTCAGATGTACGTGGACCCGGAAGGCTGCATCGACTGCGGCGCCTGCGTTCCTGTGTGCACGTCCGATTCGATTCACACGCTGGAGGATGTGCCGGACGAGAAAAAGGATTTCATCGAAAAAAACGCCGCCTTCTTTAAGCACTGAAAATTCGAAGGTCAAGGTAACACTGGCGGGTGCCGGACGCACGTGAACCAGCCCTGTCCGGTGCCCGAGATTTTGTTTGCAAAACAGCGCAGTCTCCTGCGCTTTTGGGATTCTGTTCTCTGCGATGTCCGCGATCTAAGACTGCTTTCTGAACTCCGGCAGCACTAGCGCCCAGTTTGACTTCCGCTCGCTCTCGCCGCTATCGTTCGCCCTATGAACGTCGTAAAAGCCACTCGGAACTTCGAAGACTGGCTCGCTCATCGCACAGTTCTGGTGAAAAAAGATCTCCACCTGAAACACGCCAGCATGGCGAACGGAGTGTTCCCGTTTCTGCGCGCCACCTATTACCGCTGGGCGCAACTCTGGCCGAAGCTATGTCCCGATCTGGCCAAGGGCCCGCGCGTGCTGGCGGTTGGCGACTTGCACGTAGAAAATTTCGGCACCTGGCGCGACATCGAGGGCCGCCTCATCTGGGGTGTGAACGATTTCGACGAAGCCCACATGCTCTGCTACGCCAATGACCTGGTTCGGCTTGCGGTGAGCGCGCATCTTGCCGCCGAAGCCGGGCATCTTCCGCTCAAACGCAAAGGGATCTGCGAAGCGCTTCTCGAAGGCTATACAGAGTCCATGCGGGCGTCAGGTCTACCCTTCGTTTTAGGGGAAAAGAATGAATGGCTGCGGCTCATCGCCGAAAGTAAACTCCGCGACCCCATTCACTTCTGGGCCAAGATGGACGCGCTCCCTACGGTGACTCGCGATGTTCCGGTAAGCGCAGTGGACGCGATCGAGCACCTGATGCCCGCTCGCGATCTGCCTTATCGGCTGGCTCGCCGCGTTGCCGGCCTGGGCAGCCTCGGGCATACCCGCTACGTCGCCATTGCGGACTGGCACGGAGGCCGTATCACCCGGGAAGCCAAAGCTCTGGTCCCCTCTGCCTGTCATTGGGCGGAAGACCAGCACGAACCGGCCGAAATCCTGTATCAAACCATCATTGCGCGCGCCGTGCGATGCCCGGACCCTTTTGTTCGGTTACGCGGGCACTGGATCGTGCGCCGGCTCAGTCCCCACTGTTCCCGTATTGAACTCGCGACGTTGAAAGCGCACGGCGCCGAACTGCGCCTGCTGCATGCCATGGGATGGGAGACCGCCAACATTCACCTGGGCACAAAATTTGCAAGCAAGTTTATCCTCGGGGATCTACAAAAACGGAAAAGCAATTGGCTGCACGAAGCTTCAGCCGCCATGCTGGAAGCGGTTCGCGCGGACTGGAAGGAATGGAAAAAGCACGGATATAAGTAGATGCTAGGCGACTTCGTTCTGCGCGGCTGCCAGAGCGATATTCTGTGCCGGCTTGCGCACCGGCGCGAGCGCAACTCCGCGCTCGCCCTCATAGACGAGCGTCCACTGCGCGGCACAGTCGTCGCACAACCAGTAGTGTTCCACCAGCCTGTGGGATTGCCGAGCGCGAACAAACGGCGGCACCGCCGATTCTCCGGGCTTGCTGATGCGGTCGGTCTCGACCAGGAATAACTTTCCCTCGCGCAATCGGAGGAAGGGCTTGCCGCATTTCGAATTCGCACATTGACTGAGCATGTCGTGCACTTCTCTTATAAGAATTTTTTTTTCGGGCCTGATGCCGGGAACTGAAGAGCACGTTCTGTGCCACAGATGAGACTGGCGGGCACCTGATCTTCTCTGAGATAAAGGTCATTTCCCTGGCTGACGCTGCGAGGAAGTTTGCCGAGTCTTCGGCACAACCTGCCGATACACCGTCCTTCCTGCCTTGCCTCTCCTTCATGGGCACAGCTAACATCATCTTTATGCCTAGAGTGCTCGTCTGTCCGCCCACTTACTTCGATGTAGTGGATCAAAAAAATCCCTACATGACGCGAGAAGCCGCAGTAGATCGAGCGAAAGCGCGCACTCAGTGGGAAAAGCTTTGTGGTGTTTTGCAACAGTGTGGATGCGAAATTGAAACTATCGCACCCGTCGAAAATCTTGAGGACATGGTCTTCGCTGCAAATCAGGTTTTCGTCGGCGAGAAAGCCGGATACGGAAAGTTCGTGGTTCCCAGCCGCATGGTCTACGAATCGCGCCAGCACGAAGTGCCGTTCTACACAGAGTGGTTTCGCTCGAAGGGATATCGCGTCATTGAAATTGACTTTGGGGAAGACTACCTCGAAGGGCATGGCGATCTGCTTTGGCATCCCGACGGATCCTGCGTGTACGCGGGATACGGTTTCCGCAGCACGCTCGGCGGTGTGGAAAAATTTCAGGCCGCCATGTCCCAGATGAGCATCCCGGTCGTGCCGTTGCATCTGATCGACTCATACTGCTATCACCTGGACACATGCTTGTGCGCGCTCAACAACGAAGCCGCTCTCATATTCGCGGGAGCGTTCGATGCCAAGGCTCTCGCCGCTTTGCACAAGCATTGGAAGCGGCTGCATCTTCTCGACGCCGAGGAAGCCCACCACTTCATGGGAAATGCCATTGTCGTCAACCAGAGCTACATCACGCCGCACATCACGCGGCAACTCGAATCGATTCTGCAAAACGAAGGACTGACCCCAGTTCTGGTCGACACCTCCGAGTTCGAAAAAGCCGGGGGAAGCTGTTTCTGCATGAAAACATTTTTGCCGTCCTAGCATTGGCCCAATGCCTGTTCAAACCCAAAATCCAACATTATTATTGCGAATCGCGCGCATTCCGCGCCTGCGGGCATTGGCCTGGGACGGGGATGTTCTCTACGCCGCCCGCGCATACGAACTCCTGCAGGGCCGGATTGTTGACGATGCAGAAATGAATTGGAAATCCGCCGGCCGCTTCCATCCTGGCTGGAAGCGCCGTCTGTCGGTCGCGAATCGACTGACCGCCCGTCTGTTTCGCGATGGCTTTCACGCCCTGACAGTACTACCCGACGGAGGACTCATTGCCGCCGTTCCCGGCTCGATCGTGACGCTGCGTCCCGGCGAAACCGAGTTTCGTCAGACACACGCAATCACGCGGGGCACGCGCCCGCTGCACATTACGGCTGTTCCAGATGGCAGCATTTATTGGGGAGAGTACTTCGACAACTCCTCGCGCGACGAAGTCCACATCTATGCCTCCAGCGACGGCGGCGCGAGCTGGAGCGTCGTTTATACGTTTCCGCGAGACGCAATCCGCCACATCCACAACATAGTCCACGATCGATGGCAGAACTGCCTGTGGATCCTCACCGGCGACTACGGCGACGAATGCCGCATCATGCGCGCCAACTGCAACCTGAGCCAGATGGAAACCGTGATGCAAGGCAAGCAGCAGGCCCGGGCCGTCGCCGCCATTGCCTCCGAAGATGGTCTTTATTTCTCTTCCGACACGCCGCTGGAGCAAAATTACATTTACCATCTCGACCGCCACGGAACACTCGCGCAATTAGCCGCGATTGGAAGTTCGTCGATCTATGGCTGTCGTGTGGGAAACTATGTGTTCTTCTCTACAATGGTCGAGCCGAGCGAAGTGAATCGAGAGCGCACGGTTCGCATCTACGCCGCCGACAGCCGGATGCCGACGCGCTGGCACTCGGCGCTGGAATGGAAAAAAGATGCGTGGCCAATGGGATTATTCCAGTACGGCAACGCATTCCTACCAGATGGAGATAACAGGACGTCGTACCTGGCGCTGACCACTGTCGCGGTCGGACAGGACGATCTGGTGACTTCTCTGTATCGGTTCGCCGAAGTCCCGTAGTTCTGTTCTCTCTGTGTTCCTTGCGACGCATCTCTTCCATCGACACAGAATCCGCAACCCGAATACCGTAATATGGATTTCACCCGTGCCGCGTCTCGGCTATTATCGCCGCATCTGCAGCGCCTATCTCCTGGGCGGCAAGAGCCATCTCACGTTTTGGCACGAAACGCCCACGGAAAATTCAGACGCCAGTGTGGATCAACTCGGCGAGTACTACATGCTATTCGCCGAGAAAGCGGACTACCGTGGGTCTTACGACCCGTCCGGCCTTCCGCAACTCGACTATCACGGCCACATCGGGCTGCAATACAATCCCATCGCCATCGCGCAATTCGGTCTCGGCAACTACAACCTGTGGCGCCGCACCGGCGATGCCGAACGGCGCAACAAGTTTTTCGTGATCGCGGACTGGCTCGCCTCACACCTCGAGCCGAATGCTCATGGCTTGCCCGTGTGGAATCATCACTTCGATTGGGAGTATCGCGACACGCTGAAGGCTCCCTGGTACTCAGGGTTAGCGCAAGGGCAGGGGATCTCGGTTCTGGTTCGCGCCCACAAAGAATCCGGCGAATGGCGCTATCTCGAGGCCGCCCAACGAGCCTTTGCCAGTTTCCAGCGGCCGCTCGATGAAGGAGGCGTTGCCTTCACCGATGAATCCGGCGACCTCTGGTTCGAGGAGTACATCGTGAATCCGCCCACGCACATCCTGAACGGATTCATATGGTCCTTGTGGGGAGTCTACGACTACTTTCTGGCGACGCAAGACCTGACGGCAGAGAAATTATTCTCCCGTGGGGTGCGCACGCTCCTTCACAATCTCGACCGCTACGATCTCGGATTCTGGTCGCTTTATGAGCAATCCGGCACGCGCCTGCCAATGATCGCCAGCCAGTTCTATCACCGGTTGCACATTGTGCAGTTGCGAGTAATGCATCGCCTGACTGGCGAGGAGGCCTTCCTACGCGTGGCGGGTCGCTGGGAAGATTACGCGAAAAGCCGCGCCAAGCGGACCCGGGCGCTGTGTTACAAGAGCGCATTCAAACTCTGCTACTACTGAAACTTGGCGGACGCCCGTGCGCAATTTAAACATTCCCGTTCTTCAATAATTCCCGATGCCCCGCAGGAAACCAGAGAAAGTCGGAGTGACGGTATTCCTCAAACCCCTCGACCCACTTTCCTGTAATTGCGGACCGGCATCGGTAATCGAGTTCACGAAGTAATTGCCACGTGGTTTCGCGGCCAGCCTCGGAGGATTCAATCAAAAGAACCGGTCGCGACAGTGCAACCGTCCGCAGCATTCCTTTCAGAGCGAGGCCTTCAGCACCCTCCACATCGATTTTGACAAACGAAGGTTCAGTGAGTTCTCCATTTTTGACCAGGTCATCGATCGCCACTGTCTTAATGACGAGTTCCTCGGCCGAGGAGTTCTTTCTATGCCAAACCAGGCTCGAGGTCGCAAAGTTGCCGTCAGCGATCCTGATCACGGCCTCTCCCTTTCGGTCTGATGCGGCGACGGCGAACACCCGAACATTCGGAAGCCCGTTATTTGCGATGTTCTTGCGAAGCACATCCACATTTTGCGGAACGGGTTCGAAGGCTGCGACCCGACCGTTCGGTCCAACCTGTTTCGCGAGGGAAAGCGAAATGTACCCCAGGTTTGCCCCAACGTCGTACACAGTGTCCCCGCGGCGAACGTACCTCCTGATTGCCTTCTGGAGATGAGGTTCATAGGTTCCGACCAGATAACTAAGACGATCGGTGGGGGAGACAATCATCCGATAGCCAGAGGCCAAACCGCGAAGAACTCTGCGGGGTTTGCAGTCCCTTCCCAGGATGAGTACCGCGCATGATTTTGCAATCCTCCGAATGGTGGACAATTCTTATTCGCCTACTTTCTAACCCCATCCCGCTCCAAATTCGCAGCCTCAATCGATAAGGAGTTTTATTTCTTGACATTCTAGACACTTTTTCGACGCCGAGACCATTCACCACTACCCCGAACACCCGTTATGCGATAGCCTCTTACTTCGCGTGAAGATCCTTTATATCTCTCAGTACTTCCCGCCCGAGATGGGCGCGCCCGCCGCGCGCGCCGCCGAACTCGCTCGCCACTGGGCTGCGTCGGGGCACGAAGTCTCGGTACTCACCGGATTTCCCAATCACCCCACCGGAGTTGTTCCGCACGAATGGAAACCACTGCTGCGTCGCCTGACGTATCACGAGAGTGCAGATGGCGTGAACGTATTCCGCACGTGGCTCTGGCCGCTTCCCAACCGCAAATCGCACGAGCGGATGCGCAACTACGCTTCGTTCTGCGTCTCTGCCGCTACCCGTGGACTCACTTTGCCCCGGCCGGACGTAATCATCGCCTCGTCGCCGCAACTTCTGGTTGGTCTCTCCGGTTGGTGGCTGGCCTTCGCGCGACAAATTCCCTTCGTCTTCGAAATCCGCGACCTGTGGCCGGAATCTCTTATCGCGGTAGGCATCGGCGACAAGGATTCTTTGCTGCATAACACTCTTGCCGCGATCGCAAAGTTCCTGTACCAGCGGTCGGATCGGATGGTCGTAGTGACACCGGCATTCAAGGACCACCTGATGGAGCACTGGCGAGTGCCCGCTGAAAAAATCGACATCGTTGAAAACGGAGTCGAAACCCAACTCTTCGCCCCTGCTCCGGCATCATCGAATCTGGCGCTGCGGCAGCAACTCGGAGCCGAATCCAAATTCCTGGTCTGCTACATCGGCACAATCGGCAACGCTCACGGCCTGGAAACATTACTGGACACCGCGGCTCAACTGCAAAACTCCGAGGTGCTCTTGCTAGTGATCGGCGAAGGAGCCGAAAAACAGCGTCTCAAGTCCCTGGCGCAGTCGCGCAATCTGACGAATATCCGCTTTCTCGATCAGCAACCACGCCACCAGATTCCTGCGTTGATCTCCGCCTCCGACGCCTGCATGGTCCTGCTGAAGAAGACTGACGTTTTCAAGACGGTCATTCCCACCAAGATGCTGGAATTTATGTCGTGCGCGCGTCCAGTGATTCTTGGAGTAGATGGCCAAGCGCGTCAGATTATCGAGGGCGCGAGAGCAGGGATCGCGATCGAACCGGAGAACGCAAACGCGCTGGGCGCAGCCATCCAGCAACTGCGCGCCAATCGCGAACTCGGCGCCGCGATGGGACAAAGAGGAAGGCATTACATCCTGCACAATTTCTCGCGCGCCAGGACCGCCGAGAAATATATCCCGGTGCTGCAAAGCGTAGTGAAGAAGACAGCCTCTGGACAGAAGGCGAGCGCGCCCCGGTAAAAACGGTTATCCCGTCTTGCGCATACCAGGTTCCAGCGCGTGCACGAGCGGCATTTCGACGAGGTGTTCGCTCAAGAACCAGACTTGCAATTCATTGGTGCGGAGCACCTGGCTCACAATCATGTCGTTGGTGCCGTCGTCACCGAGGTCAGAAGCGCGGGGCCCGAGCGTACGGCAATGTTCAATAATGATCTGGTGCGCGTCGAGCAAGCGGGAGATTTGGACGGGGACTTCTTCCCTGCCCCGCGGCGGACGCCCGATGCGTGTGGTCTCGGCGACATCGGCGGCCATGGCGACGGATATTCCACCCAGCAACTGAATACGTTCGGCAATCACGTCGACCAATTCCGCCTGCTCGCCGTAATGCTTGTCGAACAGCAAATGCAATTGGTAAAACGTGGGACCGGCAACCTGCCAATGCGATTTCTTGTAGAGATCGCGCAGGGTCATGGTGTCGGCAAGAACCTGGTTCAGTTGCTCGGTCATCTCCAGGCGCACAGGCTCGTCGAGTGCGATCGGCAGGGCGTGTGAGACGGTTCCGTAACGCTGGATTTCCGGAGCGCGCTGGTGAATTCGGGGCTGCGCATTGATAGCGGTTTGACGGCTGGCGGCATCTTTCTTGGCCATACACACCTCTTCAGAGTGGAATTCAATCGTCTTGCATTCCCGGGGAAGCTTCCGACAACGCAGCAACAGCGTTTGGATGCAACGCGGCTGAAGAAGGTGCCGGGCTTTTTTCATCGGCTTTTACCGGCGGGCAGGTATGAAGGACGGTTCGTCTTGTGGCTCTCTAGAGGAAACGTTGGTTGACCGGGAGCAAACGGTAGCGCTGAAACTGTTTAAGAGCCGAGTGAGCAGGTTTGACGGCACTCGGGGCGGTTGCTATGATCGAACTGCGGGGTGGAGCAGTCTGGTAGCTCGTTGGGCTCATAACCCAAAGGTCGGTGGTTCAAATCCACCCCCCGCAACCAACCTTAAGCTCCATATATTCAGTATTTCCTCACCTTCCCTTCCGAAACTGAATGAAAACTGAATAAACGATCTGCTAGACTCTCCGCAATAGAGAGTTAGCCCGAGCGCATGGGCCGTTTGTCAGTTTCGGCTCTTCGCGTTACAAAAAGCTGCTCTCCAAACTCAGTCCATGGAGTTGAATCGATGGGGTCCCATCCGATCGGTTTAGAAGCAGCGCCCAGTAGCAATCCGCCGGCCTCGCTTTCCACCCAAACCGTTACCGTCTACACACGCCACCAAGAATCCTGCCCCAAGAACGGCGAGCCGTACTGGAAACGGTGTCACTGCATGAAGTACCTCTACGTTTACAGGGAGAATACTTCTCGGCAGGTAAGCGCAAAGACACGTAGTTGGGAAAGAGCGGAAGAGCGGGCACAGGAAATTCGTGATTCCTGGAGTCCAGTGAAGGCCCTTCAGCGCGAACTGGAAGCAAGAGTCCGAAGGAGCGAGGCACGCGAGGTACTGATCACGGATGCTGTTGCGCTCTTTTTGAAAGAGGTGGAACGTCTGAACCGTGAAGAGGCGACCCGAGCAAAATACCGCCTTACACTGGAAGATCGACTCTTGAACTGGTGTGCGCAACAGAAGCCCCCGGTTGCTCGCCTTTCCGAGCTGGACGTCGAGACCATGCGCCGATGGATCCACTCGTGGCCTGGTGCACCCACAACCCGGCATAACCAGCACCAGCGGGTTATTACGTTCTTTTTCTTTTGCGTCGAACAAGGATGGATGAAAGAAAATCCAGCCAAGAGAATCAAGAAAGTTGCTCCGGAGCAGGACGAGACCCAGCCTTTCACCCGCGAACAATATGATGCGTTGATTCAAGCAACGTGGCTCTATGACAGTCGTGACGGCAAGAAGAATGGCGATACGGTAAACGCTCGCCGTGCACGCACGTATTTGAAGCTTTTGCGCTGGAGCGGCCTACGGGCCGGCGACGCTGCGTGTCTGTCTAGAGACAAGCTGCGGGACGATGATTCCCTTTTCCTGTACCAGAAGAAGGTCAAAGGCAAAGCAAGTTCCGCCGTCTATGGCTTACTGCCACACGACGTGGCCGAGGAGCTACGCAACGTGCCGCGCAACGCCTACACACATCCGAGCTATTTCTTTTGGAGTGGTCGCAGCAAACGCAAGAGCGAAGTTTCTAATTGGATCAAAATCTTTGGAAAGATTCTGGCTAAGGCTACCGAGACACATCCCAAGCTTTTTTTGGAGGCCGACGGCAGATCTAGATCGGCCCACCTTCACATGCTGCGAGACACCTTTGCGGTCGAGTACCTCCTTGCGGGCATGCCCTTGGAAGAAGTTTCCCGTTTGCTTGGTCACTCCAGCGTGCTGATCACACAGAAGCACTACGCTCCTTGGGTTCTTGAGCGACAGCAAAGGCTGGCAACGAGTGTGAGGACGGCATGGTCCACGATGGGTCTGAACGGTGCCGCCCCGGTTGTGAATATAGCGGATGGGCGCGCGGGCAGAGTGGTAAGGCGCGCGGCACGTTCTTAGTACAAAATCCCCTCTCCGGGGTTCCAATTACGCTATTGATGTGCGTACCTGTCACCACCCATTTCGTGGGCACCGGCAAATCGCACCCACCGACATCACCGCCAGGCTAAATTACTGAAAATCGCGGAAAACAGCCCCATTCCCCTTCGCATGTCCAACGCAGAAGTCTCTAGCGTCTGGTGAATCGTCCGTTTGACGAGATTTCAATCCTGTACTACACACATCAGACACGGTGTTCCATGGCAACAGAACCATCTTTCCAGCCCAGCTACGCTCCTCCAAGCAAACCAGCAATGCCGGCAAGTGTGGCATTTGAAAAGCACTATTGCGTGAGTGAAGTCGCCGAATTGTGGGGCTTAAGCGAACGAACGATCCGGCGCATTTTCGCCGACGAACCTGGGGTGATCAAGTGGGAGAACGGTGAAACACGGTTTAAGCGAGGCTATACCACGCTCCGAATCCCGGAAAGCGTCGTGCAACGGGTGCATAGGAAGCTCAGAAAAGCGGGGTAACGGGAAATGAAACCGACTAAAACATTGTCTGAGAGGCGTACAGAAACCGACTCCAATGAGAATGTCATTGCGAGTGTTGAGTTTATGATCCGTGCCGATCTGCACAACTCCGTTGAGACTGACTTCGTCCATTCCATTCTTGGAAGGATTACTGCCGAACCGGAAAGCGGTAGAAAAGAGGACGCCGGGCATATTGGAGCTTCACTCGTTCAGTTCGGCGAGGCGCTGGACCACGGCATCAGTGCGGAAAGGCTCGGAGATGGCATCTCTGGCGACATCTCAGAATACTGGGAACATCTCTTCGACGTGGAAACTGGCTATCCCAAAGAAGAAATACAGAATGAGTTCGAAGTGGTAGACCTAGATCTACTGATCATCGACTACGTCGCGATCTATCCGGAGTTTCGGGGACTAGGGATCGCTGAGTCCGCCATTCACCGTACGATCGACATTTTTGGTGCAGGGTGCGGGTTGGTGGCGTGCAAGCCTTGGCCGCTACAGTTCACGCCGTCCGTTGCTGACGATCAAGAAGCGTTGAAAAGACTTGCGTTACCGAACGTAAGCAAAGGCGAGGCCCTTCGGAAGTTGAGATCGTACTGGTCACGGCTCGGGTTTTGGCCGCTCGGCAAGACCGGAATTTATCTGCTGAGCCTATCGCAGAGGGCTTGTGACGTTTCTTCGCGGGGTTGTGGCAAAAGCATTCAATGACTCCGTTAGTTGGTTGTCGCTCCGACCTGTTAGAACGCTGCCCTGTCACCGACTCCCAGCACATAATCAATTCACGTGGTCGCTGTTTCCGCGCTAGCATCCCTAGCCGCTACCTAAGTTCTTGCTTTCAATCATTCCCCTCACCGGTGCTGGCTCCCAGCACCCGCCTGTCCGGATCCGGAACGGACAGGGCATTAGGGCCAGCTTTGGTCGGCCATCACAGTCACGCGACCTTGCGGGCTTTCGTTACCGTCTTTCGCGCGACCCGTGGCTTTTTCCGAGCTGCTGTGGTTTTTCTCTTTTTGGGTGTCGCTTCAATTGGGGGTGTCAATTCCAGTTCGGGCTGTTTCGCCGTGCGATGGTGGCCATGGCGCAGCGGCTGGATGCGCGCAGCTTCTGCTTCCATCCGCAGTAGCTCTTCTTTGCTTTTTGTGCGCTCGTCCTCAAGGTATGCCGGAATCGTCTTGGTTGTCATGGCCAGAGTGTGGCAGAACAAACGCCCTCCAATCTGTCCAATTTTGGCCACTCGGTGACAATTCAGCGATCGCCTCGAAGAAATGGTATTTTGAAAGGAGTTTGTCAGCCAAACGTTGAAAAACTAGCTCGGCTATCATCGTGCCGGGTTCCTGGGGTCTGCACGCTGCCGAAACTCTTCCAGGACGGGGGCGCAAGGAAGGAATTGCCCGTTCCAACTCTGTTTCGCCGTAGCGTGGGTCCAACGAGGGGCCGGACGCGGCGTCAACGCCACAATGTTGGAGAAGTGACACAAGGAGGGATGCAATCTGCAACCAGCTTGATCAATGCTGTCAGTGGCACAGCGAGTAGTAAACCCATCACACCCCACAACCGGGATAGAAGATAGAGATGATTAAATGACACATCGTGTTAATTATATGAAAAACATCCGGAGACATTGTGGATGATATGAGCGCGCATGCGTGCATGTGGAGGTGGGGTGGATGATGTGGCCCGCGATGTGGTGGGCGCGTGGGGGCGCTTGGGTGCGCGGGTACGGGCAAGGTGATTGCGTGCAAACGCCCCCGTTTCGTCAACTATTCGGTTTTCAACTTCCCAGACTGCTTCGCCGCGTGGAACCGTGTTGTGCAATTTTGATCAGACTCTGAGAGCGTCAAAGGGAATAATTTCTCGAATTGGCCGCTGCCGCTCAGGAGGAATTATGTGGCCCCTTTCCGATCATTCTCGACAAATGGCGCTTGAGCATTCCCAACTTCAATCGGTGATTCTGCAACGCACGGCCGAACTGCAGAACCTGTCGCAGCGGCTTCTCAAAGTGCAGGATGAGGAGAGACGGAAGTTGTCTCGTGACCTGCACGACAGCACGGGTCAAACATTGACAGCTCTGAAAATCAGTGTTTCTTTTCTTGAGGAACGCTGCAAGCAAGACCCATCCACCATGCTTCTTGCCTCCGAAGTTGCCGCTTTGGCGGATCAGGCCATCCAAGAAATTCGCACTATGTCTTACCTGCTGCACCCACCACTACTGGATGAGGCCGGCTTTGCCTGTGCAGCGGAGTGGTACGTCGAGGGTTTCGCCAAGCGTACCGGGGTCAACGTAAAGTTGGATATCGCAACCGCTCAAGAGCGACTCCCCACCGGCATAGAGATTGCTCTCTTCCGTGTCCTCCAGGAGAGCTTGACGAATGTACATCGCCACTCTGGCGCTTCGGAGGTGAGCGTCTGCTTTTATCACCAACTGCAGAAGATAGTTCTGGAAATACGAGATGATGGATCCGGCATCCCGGCAGAGCGGTTGGCTCGACTTAGCGAAACAACAGCGGAAACGGGCGTCGGCCTGGCCGGAATGCGCGAGCGTATGAACGAATTGAACGGCAAACTGGAAATAGAATCGGATGGTCATGGAACAACTGTGCGGGCCATCGTTCCACAATCCGCAGCAACTCTGTCCGGCCGGCTCAGTGATCGCCAGCAAGGGATTGTACCCTCCATCCCGAGAAGCTCGCAGTTACTTCCAGCTTGTTGTATTTGCAGTAGCCCAGTTCTCCTGGAGACCAGCAATACTGATGAGTACGGCCAGGCCGTTCATGAGGAGTGCTATGTCCTTAAGGTTTGTTCGGAGTCCGAGTTTCTCACAGACGGTGCACCTATACCCGCCTCAGCAAACAAGGATGCAATTTACCAGCCTCGCCAAGCCACGATGCCAAAGGACAGACCCAGGCATTCCAAAGCGCTTGCGACATTGCTCATGCAGCCACGGAAGCGTGATCCTTGGCACAAACGGCTGTGGAACGGGGACTTGGCAGCGGTTGTTACCATCCTTGTGTTAGCTTGCTGGATTGCCTACGGCGACCGTCACCCAGGTTTGTTATGGGGATCTTTAGAACTGCAGCGCACGGATAACATCCAGGAGCAGGCTCGTCTGGGACCCGCAAAGACTGTGCACGCTGAGAGCACGCCCAGTTTTCGGACCATGTCAACTGCCGTAGGAGACGCGAGGACTGCCACCCTCCTCCATCGGGTGGCGCTCGTGACCAAAGTTGTTCACATCGGAGACGACGTGACGGTGCGCTATTTCACACCGAAGCCCGCACCGCATCCGGGATCCGTCGGGCAATATCAAGTCGTTGATATGGGAGAAGACGTGACGGTGCGCTATTTCGCATCCGTTGCTGGTACCAGCAAGACCAAGACCCAATCGATTCACGCTCGTTAGATGAGCTATTGAAATAGGACAGCCGCTCTCGATTGCGCTCACTAACCAGAATGGCTGAAGTCTTCAGAGTGTTTCAGCTTGATGTGCGCGCGGAATACCTGGTCGAGTACTTCCCTGGTTTCTAGTTGCGTCTGCTGTCTATCGGCTTTGGCCTTTTCGACACAGAGAGTCTCATGGCACTCGGAACACTTGCCGATGAGATGACTGGCGCGATCCATCTCGTCCTTGGGACCAAGCCAACCCATGTCGGTCAATTCTGGTTTCTTCATACCCACAGTGTCTCACTTGCCGAACTATTTGCCTGCCTTTGAGTGCACTTGCGCCAAGTGTCGAAGTTAGCGGTATTAGGCATTCACAGTACGTACATCCGCAGCATCCACCACACGAGGAGTATCGCAACGATGGCGCCTGCGATGTGAACTATCCAGTCGCTAGCTGTTTTCGGTTTTCCGAAATTGAACATGCGGCAATGATAGCAGGGCCCGCTCAGAGGATCGGGTGTGCGCGCAAAAAGGGCGGAGCCGCGTTCGCGGACGGGCTCCGCCACCCAATAGGAACGAGCAGTGAGCACGGGAAGGCCGCTCAGGTTCCCCTGCATGTCCGCCTGACTGAATGCGCGCGGCTACTCGCTGTCTGCCCCGAATTGCACATTCCTGCTTATCGCCACGCGGCCCACTACAGAACTCCGGGCGTCAAGCTGACGCCCGCCGGTCTCAGCAGTACTGAGCTGAGACCGGCGGTACATCACTTGTCTCGCGCCCAAATCTAGTTCTCGAAAACCTTTTCTATCTGTCCGACCTTCTTCTCGACTTTTCCGGTGTTTTTTTCAGCGTTGCCTTCGGCCTGTAAGTTAGGATTGTTCGTCACTTTCCCGGCCGTCTCCTTGACTTTACCTTTCACCTCATGAACAGTGCCTTTTATCTCATCCTTCGTGCTGGGGTTCATCTATCTTTCTCCTTCTCCTCGAATCACATCGAGGTCCGTGCATCCTCAAGTCGAGACATCGTTTCTGCATCTGAAGCGTGTGTTTATCCTTACAGTTTCAGCAGTCTGTCAAAGAAAGAGCGATAGCGCTGCAAGGCAAGGCGCAGGTCCTCCGTGGACACGTTGTCACCGCTCTCCCACTGCTTTTCCAGGCCGGATCGCTCGTTGGCGAAACCTTCCGCGAGTCGCTGCATCACCGCAGCGACCAGCTTGTCTGCCTCTTCAACCGTCCGGCGTGGTTCATCCACGAAGCCAGTCTGTACTTTGCTCCACTGCGATCGGAAATCTCCCATCTCCGATTCAGAAAACAAGAGCATGGGCTTTGAGGCTGCAGCCGCTTTATCCGGAGTTTCCGGCTCTTGGCCTTTCACCAGCTTCGGTCCGTCGGGCTGCTTTTGTGCAACGCCGTAGCTCGCCAGTTCGGCCGTCGTAAGTTCTTCTTTTCTCTTCAGTTCAGCCATCTACGCCACCTCTTTCCTTTCCACAATCGTCGGTACCTGCACCAGTTCCTCGAATAGAGAGCGGTAGTGGATCATCGCCGTTCTCAGGTCTTCCGTTGTTGCTTGGTCTTTCCCAACCCGAAGCGCAATTTCATGCGCAGACCGGTAGTTCGCCACCACTCGGGGGTGATCGACAGAAATGTCGGCCGCACGTTGATCAAAATCGGATACGGGATAGCCGCGAGTCTTCATTAGAGAGGAGACTAGGTCATCGGCTTCTGTGACCGCCCCTTTGGGGGAATCGACAAAGCGAGACTGTACGGACTCCCACTGTTTCAAAAAGCGTTCGTGTTCCATCGGATCAAGATCGCGAATGTTGAGCTTTTCAACCCGCTTCTCGCGATCGGCTAATTTCGCTTCTGCTTTTCGTTCTGAACCATGCTTAAGCACCGCCCGGTCATACTCGGGCCCAAACTTTTGCCGCAGGTCTTTCGTCGCACTCCTGCGTTTTCGCACGTACAGCCAAGCAAGAACTGCGACGATCACGATCACCGCCGCGACGAGCGCAATCAGCTTCGGATCCAGCAGATTTAGATTCATTGAGACCTCCCTACATTAAGAATGTTCGTAAAGCCAAAGTCATCCACGACGTTCCCCAAAACTGGCAGACCTTGTGAAGCGTCAGTATCGAACTTTGGGCTTCGGAAAACTGTTCAGAATTGATCGTGTTGTAAATCAGCGCTTGGCATCAGGTCGAACGTGTCAAAGGAGTGAAGTGAATAAATGATCAACACTCTCTCGCTTGTACCCTTCCGAAGTGTCTCGCAGGTTTCTTGAGCCAGTCCGTCAATGCTTCGCAGTGTGCTCGAGGTTAGACAGGAGTCGCTGTATTTCTGAAAGTGCGGCGGGATCTCCCTTGGCCAGGTCTGCCGTGATCTGATCGCGCGTTACCAGGACTTCACGAAGAAAGTTGCGGAGCGCAGGGTCCTCCGTGCTACTGGCAATTTGCTGGGCTTGATCAAAAACCGCCCCGGAATACTCACCGGCCTTTCCGTAGTTCTTCTGCACAACTTCCAGATACATCATCGTGGTTGTGTCGCGAAGCTGAGCCAATTGTTGGCTGGAGCGGCAAGATCCCAATTGTTTTGTCGATGCCAACAGGTCCTGCTGTACCCGCTGGAGTCTGGAATACTGCAGGATGAACCCAATCAGGAATCCAGTAAGCACCAGCAGAAACCAGAGCACGAGTTTTTGTCGCATTGAGCTTTCCCTCCTTTAATTCCTTCAAGCTCGGCGAAGTCACCCAAATGCCTGCAGTTCCCATTTGATACGCTCGCCCTGGCCCGAACGGGCTAGACCTTCTTGAGCGACGGTTGGTGAACCCTCACACGACCGTCATCATCCCACTTGACGACCGCGTCATCTTCGTTCGCTTGCTTAACTGTGCCGAATTCTCCAGTTGGCTTTCCGAAGTCCCCCAAACCCTCGACCCGATCTCCGGGAGTCAACTCCTGGCTAGTGGCGGCGGGTTCGGAGAGCGGTGGTCTCTTGGCACGGTCTGAGTCAGGGATTGCTCCAGCGTGTGACAAGGGTGGTTGGGGAGCTTTGCGCAGTTTGGGTATCGGCTCTTTCGTGCGATGGGTCATAGTTTTTTTCCAAACGGCCGGAGGATCGCACTCTCGCACGACTGTTCATCGGCTCGATAGGTACAGCATAGGCATGCAAAGAATGGTTCGACCGGTCCAAACTGCACAGTTCTGAGAATTTAGGTTGGCGAAACCGGGCGAGCACCAGTTCGGCGACTGCGAGATCGGCAGTCTATACAACAAACATAGCCACGCCCGCGGCGAACATTGCTACCGTGGTGATCGCCACGACCGTCCATCCCAAGCGTGAACTTGGTTGGCCCTGCATCAGTTTCTTGTCGCAGGCGACGACCAGGATTGCGACCAGAAGACAGGGAGCCAACAATCCGTTGATCACCGCTGTCCAGTAGAGTGCCTTCACAGGGTTAATGCCTACGAAGTCCAGTCCGACACCCACGCCGGTCGAGACCAGAATGAGCGCGTAAAACGCGCGGGCCTGTTTCAATTTCTTGTCCAGTCCTTGGCGCCACCCCAGCGTTTCCGCGAAGGCGTATGCCGCTGATCCGGCCAGTGTTGGGATGGCAAGAAACCCGACACCGACAATGCCGACGGTAAACAGGGTCGCAGCGAACTTGCCCGCAAGAGGCCGGAGGGCTTCGGCCGCCTGGCGAGTAGTCTCGATATTCTTGATGCCATGTCGGTTGAGGGTGATCGCAGTAGTCAGAATGATAAAGAACATGACCATGTTCGAGAAAAATGCACCCACGCCCACATCAAAGTTCCTCAGCTCAAGCTCTTTGAGTGTTGCCCCTCTCCGTTGAGCGAGCGTAATTTGACCGGCCGACTTTTCCTCTTCAACCTCTTCACTCGCCTGCCAGAAAAACAGATACGGACTAATCGTGGTGCCGAGAATCGCCACCAGCATCGACCATTCATCTCTGGTGTGTGGCATCGACGGTATGAAGGTCGCGCGAGCTACTCCGCTCCAGTCTGCTCCCACCACGAACGCGGTGATCGGATAGGCGAAGAGCACCAGCACCAACCACTTGAGCACATTCGCTATCTGGTGATAGTGGAGTCGGATCGTTGCCCACGAAATCAGGAGCGCGAACCCCACTACAAACAGGTGCGAATTGATCCCCGACAGCATTTCCGCCGCATCTGCCATGCCAGCGAGGTCCGCTCCGATATTAATCGTATTGGCCGCAAGCAGCGCTGTGACAACCCCGAATAGCAACCACCGTGGAAATCGTCGCTTGAAATTCGCAGCCAAGCCTTGTCCCGTCACCTTGCCGATGCGGGCACACATCATTTGAACCGCAGCCATCAAGGGCCAGGTCAGGAGCGCAGTCCAGAGCAGCTTGGTTCCAAGCTGTGCGCCCGCAACCGAATATGTGGCAATGCCGGATGGGTCATCGTCGGCGGCCCCAGTGATGACGCCCGGACCAAGCGATTTCAACAGCAATCGCATCCATCGAGATGGGGCAGATGTTGGCACGGCGGAGTCGGACTGTGTACCCTTCCCGCGAATCAGAGCGAAACCGCTCATAATCCTACATGGCGCGCCGTACGAACTGAGCGTTCAGAGTGGTCCAATGTGATCAGACATCCCCCTAGGCCGCTTCTATGATGTTGTGTAGTGAAGAAGTGAGACGACCGTTACAAAGGCCCGTCTGCTTCCTTCTCGCAAGTGAGGTACAACATGTCAACCATATTGATCGTTCTGTTGGTGCTGTTTTTGCTCGGTGGCGGAGGCTGGGGATACTCCCGGTGGCGCGGCTAGCGCGATTACAGGGTGAGCACAGGTCTATGCCGCCTAATCCGAGTTCGCAGAGTGCTTTATGGGGGTTCGCATATCGAGACAAACTCGCGAACCCCTTTTTCAGGCTCCCTGAACCAATTCAGCCCACCTGAAGTAGTTCCCTCTTCTTCAAGTCTCGCTTCCTTCAGATACGAACTCCCTTCCGCACTCAAGCAGCTCCTATTGCGAAGAGCTGGCTTTCTGATTCTTAACCTGCAGATTGTTCACGACCTGCGTCACGTTGGGCACTCCAGTTGCCACTTTCTCGGCGCGTGCGCGCTTGTCTTCTGAATTTACTTCTCCGGTTAGTGTGACTACGCCGTTCTTCACCTCGTATTTCACGCTCTTATGCAAGTTATTCTGGATGAGTGCAGCGTCCAGATTCTTCTCGATGCCTTGGTCCAGATCGGAGTTCACGGCCTTTGCTTCTTTTTCTGATCCTACGGGAATCACGGCAATTTGATCTGCCACAACCTGAGCTCCCGCCAGAGACTTTGCGAGCGACTCGGCGTGCGACTTGTCGTTCTCGCTGGCGACTTGCCCCCCCAGGGTCACGATGCCCTTATCGCGATCCTGACTGACGGTGACGTCTTTGAAGCCAGCTTGATCGAGCGATTTGCGAATACTGTCGGAAACATCAGGTGACTGCGTGGCGGTCTGCGAGCATCCGGTCAGAATTCCGACAGCGAGCAACGCAACCATAACCACGGACAATCTGAGCTTTTTCATATTTCTCCTTTATGAATTCAAGATGGAGTCTCAAACGGCGATGACGGGATGGCCAGTGTGTTGCCTTTGTATCCGGTGTGTTCACCCCAGCGGCCTTGAAACTAGAATCACTTTCACGGTGATCAGGACGGTCGATGTGAATCGAACCGTCCTGAGCTCTATTTCACCAGTTCCAAATCCACCGCACCCTAAGCGTGCTTCTTCTGCGGTTGATCGTGTTTGTCCGGCTCCGACTGCGGAACTTTGGGCTGTGCGATCGGGACCACTGGTTTCTGTTGTACTGGCTGATTGGGCTGGATTGCCGGTTTCTGCTCCGGAGGAACGGGCTTCTGCGTTTCTTGATCTGACATTTTAGTTTCTCCTTTGCTTGTCTCGCTGTTGTGGTTGACTGGGGACAACCGTGCGGGTTCGGGCTTGCGAGCAGCACGGTCTTCATAAAGCGCCCTCCGCCGTTATGCGTCACACGAAGGCTGAGAGGTTGATCCGTATCCGTACAATTGTGCGATCGTGGGCAACAACTGGCTGGCCAAACAATCTTTGGCGATGAAGGCGTCCACCAACTTCAGGGCTTGCTTGGGAACATCCACTGCTCCGGATAGCATGATGATTGGCGCCTCAGGTCTGAGCCGTCTCATTTCGAAGGCGACCTCGCCCCCGTTCATCTCGGGCATGAAATAGTCGACGATTACAACGTCAACCGGATGAATGGAAGCCAGTTCTAGTCCCTTGCCACCGCTTGCAGCCGTAAGCACAGAATACCCGAAGCTTTCCAAGAATGATTTCTCACATTCCAGCACGTCCTCGTTGTCGTCGATGCAAAGGACGACTGCGCTTTGGAGTGCCGGAGAAACCGCCGCGGACATGGTTCACCTTCAAAATAAGTTTCAACACTTCTGCGTAGAAAACTGTTCACAATTGCTCACACCATGTTCGGTGAAAACCGTTCTAGTTTCCCGCCTGACGCACCACCAGCTAACTTGCTCGCTGATCAGCATCTTTCCGTGATTGAACAAGAACGCTTGGCAACCAAGACGAGAGTCTCGAAGGCGGTTCAAGACCGATAGGTACGGCGGGTCTGGGCGGTAGCGACTCTGCCCCAAAACTGAAATGTGTTCCTTTTTGGCCGGAAGCGTTTATTCCCAGTGTTCTAAGCTACCGTCTTGGAGCGCTCGTTGTTGATCCGAAGACTGAAAAAAGGAAATAGCGACTCCAAAAGCCGAGAAGTGTGGCCATCCCGTTGTTCGTATGTGACGAACGTCGAGCAAGCGACACACACTGCGAGACTATGGAAAAGACGTCGGACATCGATGGTTTCGTGCGGACGCAATGGCTGCAGGGACACAACGTCCCAATAGAACTGTATTCAGCAGTTGGTAACCCTTCGTCGTGAGAAAGGTCAAGACCGAAATGCCCCTTGTGCTGACGATTGGGCATTCGACCCGCACATGGAAAGATTTCCTCGCACTTCTGCGGGCGCACCGCGTCAAGCGCGTCATCGACGTTCGCAGTGTCCCGCGATCGAGACACAACCCTCAGTTCAACAGAGAGACCCTGTCGAAGAAGCTGAGAGGCGCGAGGATCGGCTACGTGCATTTGCGAAAGCTCGGAGGCTTGCGCCATGCACGCCGCGATTCGGCGAATGTGGGATGGCGCAATCCCTCATTTCGTGGTTTCGCCGATTATATGCAGACCTCCGAATTCGAGGCAGGGTTGCACCGGTTGATGAAATTAGCCCGGCAAAAGCGGAGCGCGATCATGTGTGCAGAAGCGGTTCCATGGCGTTGCCACCGTTCGCTCATCGCCGACGCGCTGACTGTACGCGGGATTCGGGTTGACGAGATCACGAGCATGAAACGTTCCCAGGTTCATTCGCTCATTGCTTTTGCACGTGTCCGAGGTCAACGCATTACCTACCCCGTAGGGGACGGCGGCGAGCGAATCAGGTGACAAGGCGGGAGGAGCGTCGTCGGGTAAGTAATAATCCTCCCTCCTAGTTTTCGAGAGAGATTACAGGAGACCGACAAACCATGGTGTGGGAATGTTGATCCAATGATGCTTCTTGATTATCCATTGTGGCTGCGGGCGACGCACTTCTTCAACTTTCTTCTCCTGTCGCTTCTCGTTCGGAGCGGTCTCGAAATCTTGAGTGCACATCCGAGACTTTACTGGAACGATCACTGCACACCGGGCAGCGAATGGCTCAAGTTCACGAAGAAGCAGCGACCTGGGGACCGGCTCTGGACGGCGAGTGACGAGGAAAGTTCATTCCCGTCCGCGATTGCCCTGCCAGGACACGAAAATCTCGGTCTGGGACGGCACTGGCACTTTCTTGCGGATTTCGCGTGGCTGCTGACGGGTTTGGTATACGTCGTGATGCTCTTCGTTACGCCGGAGTGGCAACGACTGATTCCGACTTCCTGGCAGATTGTGCCGGACGCATGGCACGCCATGCTTCGCTATCTAAGCTTCCACGTCGTGGAAACACCGGGGGGATATAACGCATTACAACAGTTGAGCTACGCGGCGGTCGTATTCTTGCTCGCACCGCTCAGCATTGCCACGGGAGTAGCGATGTCCCCAGCCGTTGCCGCTCGTTTCCCCTGGTATATCAAAATCTTTCACGGGCGGCAGAGCGCCCGGAGCCTGCATTTCATGGCTCTTTGCACGTTCATCGTATTCTTCCTCGGCCACGTCACCATAGTGGCTGTTCACGGCTTCCGAAACGGGTTGGCACTGATTGTCCTGGGGGAGACGCGCAATCCGCATCTGAGCCGTGCTCTGACGATCTGGCTAACCGGGTTGGCCGGCGTGGTGGTCATCCATGTTGTAACAACCATGTGTTCGCGACGCCGTCCGCGGTTTGTCCAGAAAGCCACTCAGTCGATCACCGATCTGCTGCGCACGCTTCTTTTCGGCCATGAGATCTCCGCGCAGAGCTACTCAACTGGGGACATCTCGCCTTACTTCTGGGTGAACGGCCGGCCGCCAACAGAGGAAAGTTATTTGACAATGGCACGCGACCAATTCGCAAACTACAACCTGAATGTCAGCGGATTGGTCGAAAGGTCGCTGTGCCTAACGCTGGCTGACCTCCGCGCCATGCCGAAACAAACTCAAATTACAAAGCATTGCTGCATCCAGGGCTGGTCAGGGATTGCGGAGTGGGGCGGCGTATCTCTGCATCACATCGTCGGACTTTGCCATCCGCTTCCAACCGCTCGCTACATCGTTTTCTACGCGTTCGACAATAAATCCACGTCGGAGCCACACGCTCAGGGGCCGGGGTACTTCTACGGCACGATTCGCGTGGAGTTGGCGAAAGATCCGCAGACGATACTTGCCTACGAAATGAACGGCCAGCCGCTGCCGATTTTGCACGGAGCACCGCTCCGACTTCGAGTCGAAACGCAGCTTGGGTTCACCATGGTGAAGTACATCCGCGCGATCGAGTTTATAGAGGATTACAAAACCATTGGCCAGGGCCAAGGTGGCTGGCGAGAGGATTATCAGTATTTCAGCCAGGAGGCCGGGATCTGATTCACGAGGCTTGGCAGTTCACCCGAAAGAAACGACGCCAGGAATTGATCGGGTGGCAATGTGAGCTAACGGTCAGCTGTGATGCGTTAGCAAAGGCATTGCCTTTCCGTGTTCAGACGAATCGCAGGACTCGCGTTTACCTACGCTGCGGCAGTGACTTCATGTATTCGACAACATCGCTCTGTTCCTGGGCTGTAAGACCGAGGCTAAAGCAAGTGTCGCAGTGAGTCACAACGTCGGCCAGCGTCGCGAATCGACCAGCGTGATAAAAGCCGCCTTTCGAATGGGTCCACACACCCTTCAGAGGCGCAGTTCTGTAAGCATGTCGGGAGCTAATCCAGAATTGCCCACGCCTTGGCCTTCCACTCGCTGGTCGCCGAGCTGCTTTGGCAGAATGCCTCATCGTCAGATCTATAGAGCGCTGTGCAATGTTGACCAGTTTCGCCGCAACATATCGTCGATCATCGTCTTCTAGGGTCACCCGAGCCCTCAGACATGCGCTCTGCAGCCTGCAATTCTAGCTCACTGCGTGTACCTATTCGCGTCGGGGATGCACAGGAGGAAGGTGTTCATCATGGCCACGAATCTCAGCACTTGCCATCCCGGTGAAGGCATTGAAGCATTGAATCGATTGCCCGGATTAGCGGAGCCTCTGCTGCAAATCGACTTGGATCGTGAGTTGCAGCAACTCCGGCGAGAAGACTCGTGGCAGCGGGAGACTGGGCGGAGTTCCAAAACCCTCGCGAAATATCCGGACTTCCGAATCGTTCTGATTCTGATGAAAAGTGGTACACGAATGCGGCAGCACAGAGCAGAGGGAAGGATATCGATTCAGCAGCTGAAAGGGCGAGTCTGTATACATCTGACTGATCGAAAGGTGGAGGTGTCGGAGGGCCATTTGTTGGTGCTCGACTGCGGAGTATTGCATGACGTCGAAGCGCTGGAAGAGAGTGCCTTGCTGTTGACCCTCTCTTGGCGAAGAGAGAAGAGCGCCTCTGAATCCTTTTCATCCACCCAGCGACTGTCAGACGAAGAGGCTGTGTCGCGTATGGATGATGAAGGTGGTGCCCCTGACGTGGCCAGTCGACCGGAACCGTCACTGTTGGAGCTAAACGCAAACTCGGGTTTGAAAGGCGAGCGATGAGGCGAACCGTTTTCCTGGCGGCAATGAGCTTGATGTGCGTGCTGAGCGTGAGCGCCCAACAACATAACATCGACACGCAGAAATCCACGTTAACAATCCACGTCGGCAAGACGGGAGTATTCTCGGGGCTGGGACACGAGCACGAAGTGCACGCGCCGATTCACAGCGGCACAGCTGACACAGGCTCGCATCCTGCGGTTGAAATACACGTGGATGCGCGGGCGCTGCGCGTGATCGACAAGGGCGAATCCGAGAGCGATCGCGCCGAAGTGCAGAAGACGATGCTAGGGCCGGAGGTGCTCGATAGCGAGCATCATCAGGAGATCGTTTTCAAATCCACAGGCGCGGAGCCCGCCGGCCGGGGGCGATGGACGCTGCATGGGAATCTGACTCTGCGCGGGCAGACGCGGCCGGTTACGGTGCATGTTGCCCTAAAGGACGGCCGTTACGCCGGCGAGACCGTTGTGAAACAGACCGATTTCGGGATGACGCCTCCCGGAAAAGCGGGTGTCAGAGCCAAAGACGAAGTGAGAATTGAATTCGACGTCCGGCTGACGTCGTAAGGCGTGAGGGGCGGGTCGCCCTACTCTAATAATGGAGGTAAGAGCATGGCTGCTAGAGAAACCCTGATCGTCGGCTACGAATCCAAGTTGTCGAGCAGAGTTGAGGTGGCGGAAGGTACGATGGCCTTTCACTTCGAGAAGCCATCCGGATTCAAGTTCAAAGCAGGGCAGTTCGCCGATGTGACACTCGCCGATCCGCCGGAAACTGATGGCGAAGGAAACACACGCACTTTTTCCATCGCGAGTCCCCCGTTTGAAAATGAGTTGGTTTTCACTACCCGAATGCGAGACACCGCTTTCAAGCGCTCGCTGAAGAAAGTGCCGCTGGCCACTGAAGTGAAAATAAACTCAGCCGCAGGCTCTTTCACCCTACACAAGAATCGTGCCAAACCGGCCGTGTTCCTCGCGGGCGGAATCGGAATCACGCCTTTTCTCAGCATCGTGCAGCAAGCCCATCACGACCGCCTTCCGCACAAGTTGTATCTTTTTTATTCCAATCGGCGGCCTGAAGACGCACCTTTCCTGGACACTCTGCAGGCCTTGGAGAAAACAAATCCCAACTTCCACTTGATCTGCACAATGACAGAAATGTCAAAGTCCACAAAGGAGTGGAAAGGCGAGACAGTTCCGATAGACCAAGAGATGCTGTCCAGGCATTTGGCAACATTGCAGGGCCCCATCTATTACAGCGCCGGACCGCCCGACATGGTTGCCGGCATGAGGGCGATGCTTGTAAGCGCGCGCGTTGACGAAGACGACATCCGAACGGAAGATTTTGCCGGATACTGAAGCGTGTCCTTGCCGGGTGGAGGGTATTGGTCGGGCATAACAAAAAGGAAGAGTTTCTCAAGGTGAGCAGCATGCTGACAAATAAGCCCAAGACAAAACTTCTTGTAGACGGTGGAGATCCCGAAGAAACCCTCCGGATTAAGAGCTTAATCGGGTTTGTTGATGGGCAGACCACCAACCCATCCCTGATCGCAAGAAACCCGGAGATTCAAAGGCGCCTCGCATCCGGTCACCAGTTGAGCGAGCAAGAAGAAAAAGACGCATACAAGAAGATCGTGCAGAGCATCTCGCCACTTGTGGGAGATGCTGGCGTGTCCATTGAGGTATTCGCAGATCTTGATAGCCGAGCCGAGGAGATGCTCGCCCAGGGGCAGGAAATGTTCACATGGATTCCCAATGCCTATGTGAAATATCCGTGCACCCACGAGGGTCTGCGAGCCGCAGAAATGTCGGTGCAACAGAGTATTCGGGTCAACATGACGCTCTGTTTTTCGCAGGAGCAGGCAGCTGCTGTATATGCCGCAACCAAGGGATCAAACGAGCCGGTGTACGTGTCGCCATTTATTGGCAGGCTCGACGATCACGGCGAAGACGGAATGGACCTCGTCAGAAATATCAAGAAAATGTACGAACGCAGCGATGGCCATGTGCATGTGTTGGCCGCAAGCATACGCACCATCAACCATTTGCTTTGTTCCTTCTTATTACGCGCTGAGCTGGCAACCGTGCCGAGCAAGGTTTTACAGGAATGGGCGGCAGCAGGCTTTCCTATGCCAGACCAGGATTTCAAGTACAAACCGGTCGACGCGAAGGGCAAGGCCCTGAAACCTATCCCGTATAAAGAACTGGATTTGGACCACCCGTGGGAGAGCTTTGACCTTGCACACGAACTCACAACCAAGGGCATACAGAAATTTGTGGCCGATTATCAGAGCACATTGAGACGATCGGCATAGTGTCGACAGGCACGTTGGAGTCATCGTTGACCGCGACCGGACGCTCGGTCTACTACGGCTTCACGCTCGACAATTTGGGGCTTGCAGTAGCGCAAACCATTTCATCGTGAGGTTTTACGATTTCGCTTCCCCTGAAGAGCTATACGCGACAGGTGTCACAAAATGAAGAACCTGGATTCGGACGCATTTGTTTTTTTCGGGGCCACCGGTGATCTGGCGTTCAAGCAGATCTTCCCCGCACTTCAAGCCATGATCCGGCACGGCCACCTCGATATGCCGATCATCGGGGTGGCGAGGTCTGCGAAGGGTCTTGACGGGCTTCGGGCTCGCGCCCACGAGAGCCTTGAAAAATACGGCGGAGTGGATCCTCGCGCCTTCGCAGAACTTTCGGCAAAACTCCAGTATGTCAACGGAGATTACAACTCGCGCGAGACATTCCGTGATTTACGAAAAGCACTCTGCGCCGCGTCCCGGCCCCTCTATTACTTGGCTATTCCGCCGGACTTGTTTGAGACCGTAGCCCAGGGCTTGGCCAGTGCTGGTTGCGACAAAGGAGCGCGCGTGGTCGTCGAAAAGCCTTTTGGCCGCGACCTTGCCTCCGCGCAGGCGCTCAATCAAACACTGCATCGGTCCTTCTCAGAGTCGGCGATTTTTCGAATCGATCATTACCTTGGCAAGGAACCGGTTCAGAATCTGCTCTACTTCCGCTTTGCCAACTCGTTCCTGGAGCCAATCTGGAATAGCAACTACGTACAGTGCGTGCAGGTAACTATGGCCGAAACCCTCGGAGTCGAAGGGCGGGGAGTCTTCTATGAAGAGGTAGGTGCGATCCGCGATGTCGTGCAGAATCACATGTTGGAGATCGTGTCATTGCTAACGATGGAGGCACCAATCGGCCACGACCCGGACGCCATGCGTGACGCGAAGCAACGGGCTTTGCGAGCCATGCGGCCACTCGCTCCTACCGACGTGGTCCGCGGCCAGTTCCGTGGCTACCGCAACGAGGACGGAGTCGCTTCGGATTCGAAGGTAGAGACCTTCGCTGCGGTCAGGCTACACATCGACACGTGGCGATGGGCAGGTGTTCCATTCTACATTCGAGCCGGTAAGCGAATGCCTGTCAGTGCAACCGAAGTATTGGTTGAGCTTAAGCGCCCTCCCCAGGCTGTGTTCGACACAATTACCCAAAGTCAGGCGGACTACTTTCGCTTTCGTCTCAGCCCCAATGTAGGCATCTCGCTGGGCGCGCGGGCCAAGATGCCCGGAGAAGCGATGGTCGGCGAGGGTGTGGAACTCGTCGTACGACAATCCTCAGTCGATGAGATGACGCCCTACGAGCGTCTGCTCGGCGATGCCATCCGAGGCGACCCTACCTTGTTCGTTCGTGAAGACGGCGTGGAAGCCTCTTGGCGTGTTGTCGATCCGATTTTGGGGAACGTAACGCCGGCACATGAATACGAACCGAATACCTGGGGTCCAAGCGAGGCGGATCAGATCATCGCGGGCGACGGCGGTTGGCGCAATCCCAAGCCAACCAAAGTGGAGATTGCTGACTGCAACGTTTCCCTGCCAGTGCGGTGAGCACGGTCTGGGTCGGCCGTGCATCCGGCGACACGCTCTGTAGCAGCAGAACTGAGGAGAAGAGGAAGCACAAGATGAGTTCAACAACGACAGGACGTTTGGAAATTTCCGAAGCGCAAGCTTTTCCCTTGCTGGGCTTGGTTAACTATCAGGAGGGATCGGTCGTAAGCCGAGTCATCCTGAAGCGAGATAAAGGGAACGTCACGGTTTTTGCATTCGACGAAGGACAGGGACTAAGCGAACACACCTCGCCATTTGACGCTTTGGTGCAGGCCATCGAAGGGGAAGCCGAAGTTACTGTCGCTGGCAAGCCCATAGCGTTGCGCGCAGGTGAAGTCGTCCTGCTGCCGGCCGAAGAGCCACATGCCGTTAAGGCGACTGCACGCTTCAAAATGGTACTGACCATGATCCGCTCTTAGTTGTGTCAAAGCCTGTGCTGCTGGCGGGCAGTGCTCATTATGCTCGGAGGGTGGCTGAACGCCCCACCTTCCTCGGCAGAGGTGGTCCGAAAGCGTAGCACTCGTGCGGGCAACGATTCCACGTGGCCAGAAACACGCGCTCGTGCTTGACACCGAGACACGAGTTACAGCGGACCCATCTCTGATTTTTGGCCTCCGCGCGAGCGAATCGACGAGCCCACCCCCTTCTCTTGGTTCCTACCTAGTCGTCATCATAGGAACTGCAAAACCGGATGTCGTATAACCGTGAACACCGTCATATCTATCACGCACGGTCCAAGGTTACTTCTGGCAGGTGTCACTGACCATGGTCAAACTCGTGACCGTCATGTGACCGCTCTCCTTCGCGTGTTTATCCATGCCGTGCTCTTTCATCTCCTCCTTCGTGTCTTCCTTCATCCCATGTGCCATTGCATTTGACACTACGCCGACAATCTTCACCGTATGCCCGACATGTTCGTCGAGTTTGACGCTGTCGCTCTTGATCTCCCATGTGCCGCCGTCCTTGGCAGTAAAATTGTATTCATTGGCATCTTCGCCTTTCTGAAGACAGCCCGTGAGCGTTCGTGTTTTCTTGTGAGTGGTTTTTGTAGTGTCCTGCGCCGTTGCCAATCCGGCTGCGCTCGCAAACATGAACAACGCAATAAGCCCAGTCACGATCTTGAGATTCATCATTAGCCTCCAAGAGAGTTTAGAAGTTGCCTCACAGGCGGGATGGTACGACTTGCGCACCATGTGCGACTGGTCAAACTTGCACACTCCTGAAGATGATCCACGAAGCAACAAGCCGGCTCGCCCCTAAGGGGCCGAGAGCCCCTCTGGATACCACCGTATTGAATTCTTCATCGCGGCCTTTTAGCTAAGCTTTAGGGTTTCGGCGCGGAGGGCTAGTCGTGGAGAACGACGTTGAGAAGTGGGCTGTGGCAGCCCGCCGTTGTAGTGGATGAATCCCAATTTCCTGAACCGATTCATGAAAAAGCTCACTCGCGAGCGGGTCGTGCCGATCATCTCGGCCAGGGATTGGGTCCAGCCTATGCGCACTATTGCTCAGACTCCTACTCCGGCCTGACAGTACGCTTTTGATGGCCGACTACAGTTTTGAAGGTGGGGAGCGAACAGTCAGGACATCATTAGAAGGAGAACGAACCGAATGATCGCCGCAACAGCTGGTCAAAGCAGCCGCGAAACAGAAGTGCAGTCGGGTGACACCCAAGGATTGTCAAAAGCCGAGCAGGCGAACAGTGAAAGCGTTGAAGAGTTGGCGGCAGACGGGCAAGCTTTCGAAGCCGAGGCGGTGAGCGGCGTGGAAGATGCCGCCGATCCTGATGTTCACGAAGTCAAAACAAGAGAAGTGCCAAGGGACGATGTACCCCGCGAGTACGATGAACAATGAAGCATCGGTTCCAGACCACGCCTTCATGCCCTAGATCACCAGGGTTTCCAGAATAGCAATGTCATCGAGAATGTCGGCAAGCAACAACGAGCGACACCGCACAGAGCGTATCGGCTGGCTACGCGCGGCGGTATTAGGCGCGAACGACGGCATTCTTTCAACATCGAGTCTGATGCTCGGTGTCGCATCTGCGCACGCGACTCACGGCAGTGTGTTGGTCGCAGGGGTTGCCGGCTTGGTGGCTGGGGCTATGTCGATGGCCGCCGGCGAGTATGTGTCTGTCCACTCACAGGCAGACACCGAAAAAGCCGACCTCAAGCTTGAGCGAGCGGAACTAAAAGCAGACAACAAAGGCGAGCACAAGGAACTCGCGGCAATCTACGTCGCCCGCGGTCTCGATCCTGCACTCGCGAAACAGGTGGCCCAACAGTTGATGCTCCATGATGCGATCGGCGCGCATGCCCGCGACGAACTCGGCATCTCCGAAGCCCTTCGTGCTCGCCCGATTCAAGCCGCGTTGGCATCGGCTGGCAGTTTTGCAGTAGGTGCCGTCATGCCTCTCTTGGTCACGATCGTGGCCTCGCCAGCAAGGGTCATCCCTTTGGTCGCTGGCACTTCGCTGGTGTTCCTCGCGCTTCTGGGTGGGTTGGCGGCACGCGCGGGTGGGGCAGGAGTGATGGTTGGCGCCTTACGCGTCACGTTCTGGGGAGCTCTGGCTATGGCGGTGACTGCGGGAGTCGGGTCGCTGTTTGGAACCGTTGCGTAAGCGTCTTCATGCCGGTGAACAGCACCTTGACGTGCGCGTAGTCGGCAGGTTCGTGGATGCTGTAATGCTCCACTGCCTTAGGCATGGTGATCGAGGTCAATTCCGTTGGGCCATCAGTGAAGCGGAGAGCGTCGACTATCTTGATAGGATTGCAATTCGTTGTTATCCCTTTGGTCGCCGCTCGTGACACGACCAGGAATCCAGACCTGCCACTCCCGTTGTGAATGCTATCGCTCTGAACATTAGTCCCAGATTGCTTCTAGCTTTTGCTTTTGGCTTTCGGCTTAGATGAGCGCTCTTGACTATTGCCGGATCGGTTCAGATGTTCCGGAATCCCAGTGATAAGGCCCTGATAATCCTTGAGGCGGTCCCCGATGATGACCACGCCCTTGGAAGTGATTTCATATTCGCGGATATCCTTGCTATGGTTGCCGCCGCGCATCTTGATGATGACCATGATCTTGCGAAGCTGGCCGTCGATGCATACGTACCGAAGCCGAATAATGTCATCGGTGAGAAAGGAAATCGAGTAGGTACTGAACGGGAATTCCGTGAAGGACTCGTTCACCTCAACCGTGCTTAGAATCGTCACCCCGACTCCGGTCAAAGCGGTGATCATCCGGTAGAGCGATTCACGAAAGTCCGCACGGAAGCCGGGTGCCAGCGCCATCTCAAAGCCCGCCAGCGAATCAATCACCAGGCGCTTGGCTCCAATCTTCTGGACCGCGTCGAGAATCTCGTGCATGGTTTCATCCACCGAGAGATCCAGCGGACGGAGGTAGAGAATTTCGAGTTTCTTCTCCTGTCGCGGTGTTTTCAAATCCAGACCGAAGCTGCTGGCCCGCTCCGCATACTCTTGCGGTCGCTCTTCGAAGACCACAACAATTCCCGGATCTCCCTGACGTATGCCCTCAGCAATGAATTGGGTTGCCAAGACTGACTTTCCCGTTCCCGAAGCTCCTGCCACCAGAACACTGTCTCCCTCGGGAATGCCGCCCCCGAGCATCTTGTCCAATTCCGGAATACCAACGGAAAGGCGCCGTGTACTGGGGATCTTCCTTGCGAGTCCGGCCAGCCCAAGAGTACGCGAGAAGGCTTGTAGCCCAGCATTGGTAATACGAAAGGTGTGCAGTCCGGGCACGGAAACCTGCCCGCGTAGTTTCACGATCTGGAGTTTCCGCACAATTGAACTTCGCTCCGATGTTTGGTAGAGCCAAAAAAGGCCATCGGAGACCGTGAATACGGGATTATCTCGGATCTCACCTTCGACATATTCCCCGACCAGAAAGGTCGTGGCTTGCCAACTCGTGAGTAGCAAGGCCAACCGTTGAATGAAAGCTTGCAGTTCCACTTCGGTTGTACCGCCGAGCGCCTTCCGCACCACGGTGCGAAAGGAGTCCACTACAACGACGCCGGGACTTGCCTTCTCAACCTCTTTCGTAATCTCGTCTAAGACTGCGTCCAGATCCTTCTCCAACACAACCTGGCTCAAGTTGATAAACCGGACAGCATTGTTTAACTTGGCCGGGTCGAAGAAGGTGTACTGTTGCTGGTAGCGCAGCATTTTGATGGCGGGTTCGCCGAGGATCGTGAAATATAGCGCGGGGCGCTCTGGCGTCGCGTTAGCGAATACGATTTGGTGGGCCAGCGTAGTCTTGCCACTTCCCGGGGCACCCGCGATGATATTAAAAGAGAATTCCGGAAGACCGCCGCCCAGGATTTCATCGAGGCCCGGGACCCCGGTCGGCAGTTTCTTTATTATCACTCTATCGTGTACGCTCAAGCTTTCCTCTCTTCTCGGAAACGCGGCCGTCGAAGATGACGTCCGGCCACACATCCTGTACCAACCGCAACGTTAAACCCTCGCCAATGAAAGTGAGGAGCAGCCCGATTAACTGTGCAACTAGAATGGCTCCTCCCTCCCTGGCCTGTTCCTTGTCAGTCTGTGGCTCCAGTTCGTCTAGACCCTTCAAGGATCCATCCGCCGTGACCTGTACCGCGCTAAGACTGGGAGCTTCCGCCTTGGCCAGCGTTAGAGCGCGAGAAAGGAGCGAGCGAAAACCGGCAACTCCAGCGAGTGTAATCAGAGGTCGGCGCAGCTTCGCACAGACGCGAAAAGCCGCAGACTCCGCTGGCTCGGAGTTCTCGCCCGCAACGCCTTCGTAAGCAAGAAGGCGTTGGACCAAATGTCGTGACTCTGGAAGATTCACGATTTCCTTTTCGGTGCAAGATGCGAACTCTATACTCAGTTCGGCTTGGGGCTTTTAATTGCCGCCACTACCGCCAATACGGTCGCCGTGTTTAGGACGTTTCCCGAGATCGTCCTCAGCGCTTCTGTGACGGGCGGATATTGCTCCGCAAGTCTCTCGAGACGCGCACTGACGCCTTGGAGATCATCGACTTCATTGACGATCGCTTCAAAACCTATGGGTATACCGCTCTTCGAGAGGAACTTAAAGTCTGGAAGAATTTCAGATGTCACCAGCTGCAACGTCATAGCTTCGCCAACAACTCGGACAAGCAGCCCGAGTAACTGGGTAATGAGAATTATTCCTGCCTCTTCGGCTTCGTCCGCATTGACTTGCGTCCGAAGCCCGTCTAGACCCTGTAAGGAGCCATCCGCCGTGACTTGTACCACGCTAAGACTGGGAGCTTCCGCCCTCGCCAGCGTCAGAGCACGAGAGAGGAGCGAGCGAAAACCGGCAAGTCCCGCGAGTGTGATTAGGGGCTGGCGCAATCTCTCACAGACGCCAAAGGCCGCGAATTCTGTCGGCTCGGAGGTCTTGCCCGCAGCGTTTTCGTGAGCAAGAAGTCGCAGGGCCAAATCTCGCGTCTGAGGAGGAAGCATCATTTCCGTTCCGTTATGATCCAAAATTCCCGTGACACCTGTACATGAAACGTTCAGCTTAATGTAACGCGTTTGGGAGTCGCTCGGATAGGGCGTGCGCTTGCTTCATCGGATTCTGTGGGGGCGGTGCCCGCACTGGATCATTGTCTAGCCGCTGTCCTGCAATTGGGATGACGCGGGCCGCTAGTCGTGGAGAACGACACTGAGAAGTGAACTGTGAACCTGTAACCCGCCTTCTGGACCCCCGGCGTAGTCAATGAATCCCAATTTCCGGAACCGGTTCATGAAAAAGCTCACCCGAGACCGAGTGGTGCCTACCATCTCAGCCAGCGTCTCTTGACTGAGTTTCGGAATCACGGATTCAGGAGTGCCTTCCTTGCCAAAACGAGCTAGCATGAGAAGGACACGGGCTAACCTTTTCTCGCTGGAATTAAAAAGTTGGTCAACCAGATCCTCTTCGTACCGAATGTTCCGGGTCAACAAATATGCGACGAACAGATCGGAGAGGGCATGTTCGCGGTGAAGCGTGTCCACCATGGCTTTTTTCTCGATTCTCAGAACAGCACAATCCGTCATTGCGGTTGCAGAGCCCATGCGAAGAAGTTGGCCCGCAAGCGCACCTTCGCCGAAGAAACTCCCATCGCTCAATATGCCGATCGTGGCTTCCTTGCCATCCTTGGAAACAACGGTGAGTCTCACCTTGCCGGTCTGAAGATAAAATACCGCGTCTGCGGGATCCCCTTGGGCGAAGATGGTTTGCTTTTTCGGAAAGAGCAGAGCTTTCCTGCCTTCGCCAATGGTGTCGAGGAACACCTGAGGGTCGAATTTGGGGCCGTTCTTGGGGGCTGGGGGTGGACGCGTAGAATTCCGGGTGCGTCGCAATTTCTGTTCAATCGGCGCCGGGACGGCGATTTTCGTTGAACCTTTGGATTCGCGAGGCGAAGCCATGGGCACACCTCCGCTCATTCAACGTTCAAGGACATTATACGCCCCTCTATGCGCTGGCACGCATCGCAGTGCTCCGTTCCGGGCATCGTGGACATTTCCCCTTGATGGCAACCTTGCATGACCTCCGAACGGCTTTAGTTGGCGCTCCAGAAAACGATCTTCCAGTAGAATGTCTGGACAAGAGCTAACGGGCAAGAGCAAAGCAGGCGTGTTCTGCAAGAACCCAGCTCAGACCATGAGCCAGGAAGACTGAATGAGAACTGAATGAAGAACTTGCCTTTGTAGCCATTTTCGGCCTTCCGGACCATTGTAGAATCAATAAGTTCCGCGGAATCAATTGGTGTCTGGGGAACAAATCCACCCCCCGCAACCAACTCATTGAATTCTAATGGCTTGCTGGCAGGGACCTGGCAAGCCGTTCTTGCGTCTGGGAAGACGCTCTTCCCTGCGGCGGGTGATCTCAAAAGCTTCGGGGTCTCAGGCCCACGAAGATCGAGTGGGCATCAGGGTAACGACGCACTCGCGGCAGCTTTCGCACGCTTGCTGTCGCGGATCTGCTCCGTAGTGAACTCGCCTCCGCAAACACTGCACCGCCAGCTGGGAGAGGCAGCGTGCGCGATTAGTGGCAGCGGCTGTTCGGAGCGTCTAACTCTTACCAGTTCGCTACCGCATTCTGGACAGTGTCGTTGATTCATAGGCTCCCGCAGAGGAAACTTCTGCTAACGCTCAGAAGGATGGGTACTAGGATGGATAGTCCGAGCCTCCGCAACGGTCAGGCGGGAAGGATCACAAAAGCCGTACCCCTTCAGGCACGCTGCGTAGTTGCGCTTATGTTCGGCATCGGATAGTGTCTTGGCTTCAGCGACGGTCAGCGCTGTGTAGTCACAAGTTTCCTGCCCATCTTTGCAAGCCGCTAAATTGCGTAAGTGCTCCGCTTGGGCTGTTTGTCTTGCCTCTACCGGAGTGAGTTTGGAGTGATCGCATTCGTTCCAGCCAGTGCTGCAATTCTGCGCGTTACGCTGGAGTTCTGCGGCGGTTGTCTGCTTGGCCTCCGAAAGGGATAACTCTGCGCGATCACACGGCCCGGAACCGATCTCGCAATTGGATGCGTTCAGTTGTCGCCGGGCGACGTTCACCTCTGTAGTCTCCGCCACAGTCAGTTGGGAGGGATCGCAAGCACCGGCCCCATCCTTGCAGGCAACAAGATTCCGCTGTTTCTCTGCTGACATCATCTCGCGGAACTCAGAAGGGGTGAGTTTAGAGCGGTTGCAAGACTGCATTCCGTCATTGCAATCGGTCACATTCTTCTGGTGGTCGGCGACGGCCAAGGCAATCGTCTCGGGTTCAGAGAGTTTCGAGCGATCACAGGAATCGTAACCATTTCTGCAGTTCGCAACGTTACGCGCATGAGCGGCGAGAGTCGCATCCGCCAACTGCATAGGGCTTAACTTGGATTGATCACAGGAGGCATGGCCTGTATTGCAGGCCTCCAGATTCTCAGCGACATTTGAGGACTGAGCCAACGCCAGAATCGGAGAAAGGCAGAGACTAAGGCACGCTATTCGTGCCCAAAGGTGTTTCCGGAATTTGGTTTTCATGTTTTTCGCCCTTGGCAGATTCGTTGCAGCAGCGAGACCGAGTCCTTTTGCCGGCTGGCTGGAGCCAGCATGCGTTCCAGCCAGTCGCAAACGTATTACAGCTTTCCGTTGCAGCTACTTCGTCTCTTTTGCTTCGGCAATCTTGGCCTGTTGGCCTGCTTCTGAAACGGCTTTCAGGAATGCGTCAGCGCTGCGCGGAGTCACGGCCTTCCCTGAGAGGATATTGCGGAACATCATGTGCTTGCCGTAGATCGCACGAGTCGAGTCGTTATCCTGCTCGACCACTGCACCTTCCAAAGTCAGGCCGGCGAACACGCCCTTGGAGCGCGAGTACGTCAACATTTCGGTGTTCATCTTCCAGTCCGTTCCGGCGGAGGCATGACGCCCAACTGGGCCGGCCGCCACGGATCCTTCTCCGGTCAATTCGAACTTGCTCGAAAGCAGATGCTGCATGCCCTGCTCATTCATGACCAGCATGACCAAATCTACGTCTTCAATTCCGATCTGCAATCCCCAGCTTCCTCCGCCAACTGAAACGAAGGCCGGCGCACTCCAGCCTGCAGCTGTGCGGCACGTGGCCACACCGCGTCCGTGCTTGCCACCAAAGACGAAGCCGCCCTTAATCAGGTCAGGGACCACCAGGATGCATTTTGCATTGCTCAGGACTTCTTCCGGGATGCCTTTGTCGGGGGTGGACATGATCGCATGCAGAACGGTTACGGACCGCTGCAGGCGGTCCACGGAATCTTCGCGTGCCGAACCAGCAAACGCGTATGTTCCAATCATGCCCAGAACGCTCATCAGCAGCAGTGACATTGTTTTCTTCATGAGAGTTTTCCTTTAGGTGCTTCGGAACTAAGAGGAGACAACTTCAGATAGCTGACTTAGCTCAGAGGACCTGAAAGAGAGAGGAAGAACTCGTCTCACCATCATCATCGCTCGTTGGGAGAGCAATAGCTGGTCTGAATTGCTCAGTTCTCAAGCGGCGCAGATCAACTTCCGTGCAATCGCCGGTAAAGAAATCAAGGGAATGTGAGCAATCCTGCTCAGAATTCCGGGCCTGACACTGTCATGGTCATAATTGGCGGAGAGTACCGTAATCCGCCCGTATCCCGGGAGAGGTGAAATCGAATGGAATCCTATCGTCCTACCCTGCGCCGGCGCCTCGCTCCCCTGCGGGCTTTCCTCGGAAAGTTGCTGACGATCTTCAAGCCGCGGCGCCGGGAAGTTCGATCACAAAGGATTTGTCCTTTTTGCGGGCTGATCACGCCACGAGCCAAGCGAGTTTGCCTGGAGTGCGGGAAGTCGATCAGCGCCGTTTCCCTCGAGAGAGCAGAAGCAAAACAAGGGTAGAGGAGATTTGGTCCGATCAGAAGCCATGCTCCCATTGACGGTTATTCTCGACACTCTTGGAGCATAGAATCCCTTGGCGTGTTGCGCAGTTAAGGGGAATTGCCGGCTATGATCTCCGCAGATCTGTGCGGGGGCGAGATTGCCGTACCGGCACTAGCGCGCCCGGTATCGCTTGTTCGCCTGGGTTGCGCTTCACGTTCAAGATAAAGTGAACAGTAGCCCATAGAAAGTGGGCTCCGTCGCCCTTGGTCACGAGGGCATCCACAGACTTCAGCGCTCCGTCAGGCAATTCCAGGTGGTCGGCAAGCATGACGATGGGGAGCTGCGGCTGGGCTTTTTTGATCTCGCTGGCGACGACTGTACCATCCAGGAGGCCCAGGTGGTATTCGAGCACAATTGCATCCACGGAGCGCGTACTTAAAAGCCGCAGGGCTTCCGAGCCGTTAGTTGCGGTAAGCAGTTCGTATCCGTTTTCTTCCAGCAGACTTAGTTGAGCCGGATCCCTGTGGATACAAAGCAAAGTAGCGTTGTCACCCATGACACTCAGGTATACGCACGTGGCCTGCCCAATTCTGCGCAAAATTGCACACCCTGGCTCAGAAGCGTGTCGACAATTCATACCTGTGGGCTCGAACCACGAAACGCTTCGGCGCCGCGCCGAGAAAGTAAAAGGGATAACAGGTGACGAGTGTGATCTCGGTTTCTGTGGATGCCGCCAAGACACTGACGTCGTCCGGGTCAACGACCTTTACCCAATCTACGTGGTAGCGGAATAGCCCAGTTGCCGTCTGAAACTGAATCTCGTCTTGCTCCCGAATGTCTTTTAGCGCACGGAAGAATGTATCGCGGTGCGCGGCGATTGCGCTATTCCCGATCGTCCCCGGAAGCGGAGTGCCTGCGATATGTCCCGCACCTAGCCCTAATGTTCTTGAGGAAGTTCCTTGTAATACAGCGACAGAGAGTCCAATCCGCGGGATATCCAAACGTCCGAGCATGTCGCCTTGCTTGACCGCGGGTGAAAGGCGAATTTCCTGAGAAGCTTTTGCTAGCTGAATCTGGGTTCCCAGCGACCGCTTTGCAGATACCTGGTAAAGACGGGCATCGAGCAGAGTGAAGCCCACGTAGCCGAGCGCGAGTATGCCGGTCATGAAAAGCAGGCGCCGGGTCCAACGTAGAAACCCTTCGATGCGCGTTGGGGTTGTCTGCTGTTCGGCTCTCATGGTCGCTGATCTCTGCATTCCGTTCCTGCGTGACTGTGAAAAGAGGAACCGGACGGGCGCCGTGTTGGCGCCGTCCGGCCTGGCTCAACTCACTAGGATCAGTATCTTTTGCTGATCCCCAAGTTCACTTGATTCGTAGCGCTCGCTTAGAGAAGGCTGACAGTCCAAAACCGGTGGCAATCGTCAGCAGCCCCATCAATGCAATCAGAGGGAGCGAACTGGCAGTTTTCGGAAGCGGCTCGGCGGATGCCACTGTCGTTGCAGGCGCAGGAGGCGCTTCAACAACCTGAGTCAATTCGACGGGTTCTCCGGTTGGGGCAACGGCCTCAATGGGGGCCGTTTTGAGAGCCTCGATCGGCGCCGTGGCAAGCGGCAGCCGGGTTGCCAGCACAGGAGTCTTGGCTTCCTTAGCCAACTCGACTGCTCTCGGCTTTTCGTAGACAAATTCCTCGCCCCACTCATGTCCTGGATAGAACCATGCCCTCAGGGCCTCTGGCTGTCCAGTGGGCCGTTCGCGGAACGTGATGACAGTTTTATTAGTCGTTTTCAGGCGGTAATTTGGAATTGCCAGGATTGTGGTAAGCACCTGAGTTTCGTCTTGATTGAAAATCTGGACGATGTGACGATCGGATTGCGAATCGAGAATCTTGAAGACGTAGGTGCCGGCAGGCAAGTTGTGCTGGCCGACTCCCGGAACCTCGACGGGCTCGTTGAAGGTGATCACAGTCTTTCGGTTCCAGTCATCAGCCGATGCGGTTGGCGCAAGCAGGCAGATCACAGCGAGGGACAGCGCGATACCTGATGCTTGAAGCAATTTCATAATTTCTCCTGTTTTTCTCCGACAGACTCGCCCGGTGGGGGTTATGCAAGAGAGCTCTCTATGCTGTCGGCTTCACAAGAGATCTACAGCCGGCGATTTCCGGTCTGTCTACGGAACCGTGGAAAGTTGTTCGAAGGCAAGTATCGGGCACTTGCATCTTGATTACTGATCAATATTGATCGGTCTACTTGTGACCTACGCATGATCCGAGCAATTGTGAGCAGACATCTATGACGAGAGACCTTAGCATCGTGTCCGCAACTCTTACGTTTTGAGGGACTCACAATGAGAAGACAGTATCTTCATCTCTCCGCATACCACTGTGACTCTTGCGCCGGGCCAGTCATCGCCGGCTGGCTGGGTGTGCGCGAGAACGAAATATCGAAAGAGACTGATGTCCGGCATGTGGGAGCGATCTGTCTCTCGTGCGGCCATCGGCAACGTGCAGCGACCGAGCCGGCACGCGCCCGTCACCTGATGCCGATGGAGTGGGCGCAGGCGGATGCAGTGCTGGCTTCTCGCTTGAAAAGTGCTTTCGTGGAAGCGCTCAATCTCGCAGAACTGCAGTGAAGCAGCTTGCGAAAACGGCAAAAGACTTCAACTGAGCTATCTTGCTCAGACCCTGACCTCTCGAAGGTGAGAACGCGTCTATCAGCATCATTTGCCAATGAGTCAGGTTCACAGTACGTCTCGGCCGGAATCATCCCTCTCCATCGGCGCAGCCCGCAGCAGCACAGCATCACCGGGCACGCGAAGGATCATCGGGCAAAAGGAATCACCATGAGTATCACTCGCTTCATTCGTGCGTCGCTGTTCGCACTCGCACTGCTCGCCATCTCCGCGGCAGCTTTCGCGCAATTCAGCATTTCCGTATCATTCGCCCCGCCGGAATTGCCGGTCTACGAGCAACCGATGCTCCCCGGTGACGGCTACATCTGGACACCCGGCTACTGGGCTTACGCGGGGGATGACGACGGTTATTACTGGGTTCCTGGAACATGGGTTATGGCTCCAGAACCTGGACTGCTATGGACTCCTGCCTATTGGAGCTGGGGCGGCAATGGATATGTTTTCAACAACGGTTACTGGGGCCAGCAGGTCGGTTTCTACGGCGGCGTCAGTTACGGCTATGGGTATTACGGTGACGGATATCAAGGTGGACGCTGGCAGAACGGGCAGTTTTACTACAACCGTTCGGTGAACAACGTAAATGTCACGAACATTCACAACGTCTACAACACGACGGTGATCAACAACACCACCACAATCAACCGTGTCAGCTATAACGGTGGCAATGGCGGAGTCAATGCCCGTCCTACATCGCAACAAGAGGCAGTGGCACGCGAGAGGCACATCGCGCCGGTGCCCGCTCAGACGCAGCATGAGCAAGCTGCTCGTTCGAATCCAGAGCAGCGGGCCTCCGTGAACCACGGTACTCCAACAGTTGCTGCTACTCCGAAGCCGGGGGCGTTCAGTGACCGCGCAGTAGTACATGCGAAACAGACGGGGACACCTTACAACGCGCCGGTGAATCGTGCAGCGGTTCAGCCAGCAGTCGCGCATCCGGCGAATGGAAGCCGCTCGGATCGGCCTGCTGCGAATAATCAACCGGAGTCGAACCGTGCGCCGTCAGCCCGACCAAACCAGCCGGAGCCGAATAGAGAACCGAACCGACAGCCCGAGCCGAATAGAGCGGAACCAAACCGGCAGCCCACAGCGCGGCCGGAGCGACAGCCCGAGCCGAATAATCGGCCAGAGTCCAACCGGAATGAGCCAGCTCAGCGGCCGATGACTCCGCCGCAGGGCGAGCGTTCTCAACCTGAGCGTGGGGCCCCTCCGTCCGAACCACGCGCACAACAACAACAGCACGCGCGGCCCGAACCGAACAAGGCGGAAGAAAAGAAGTCTCCGGAAGAAAAACCGAAGCAGAACGAGAAACCGCAGTAACGCAGAATGCATTCAGGCTGGACCAGGAAAACATGCTATGACAGAAAATCCGCGAACCACATTGGTGGGCAAGGTAGAAAAGATTATCGAATCGCGTACTCCGACCGAACCTCAAAAAGCGCAAATCGCAATCGAGGGAGCCGATCACCTCTACAAGGAACTGCGCATCGAAAACACCCTCACCGATGTGGACGGCAATGCTGTCCGGTTAAGGGCGGGGGACAAAGTAGACGTCACGATCGAAGCGGAACCGAAAGACGTTCACTAAGACAACGCTTTGACCAGACTGACATGTGCTCATCGTTCAGAGGCATCCTTGTATTTCCTGAGGGAGCCTCTTCTTTTCCAGATCACCGTGGTTGCGGAGCAGTCAAAAGTGGCATCATAACGATTACGAGCGTTGATTACCTGGGGCCAAAATCCCATCGTTTTCAATATTGAACATGTTCGAGGACGAAACTGCGGGTATCCTGCAGACCACGAATGAAGACGTACCTTAGCATCGCGGCGTTGAGCGCCCAAGTGTTGATCGTTATGGGCTCGTGGCATCCCGCACCAGTCCAGGCAGCGGGAACGTCGGTTCCTGCTCACAACCTTCTGAGCACAGAAGAAATTGTGGAGCGGCTGGTCCAAAGAAATCTCGAGCGTGCCCGGGCATTGACCGCCTATGAGGGAAGCCGAGTCTACCGACTTGAGTACCATGGCTTTCCGAGCGCCAGAAGCGCAGAAATGATCGTAGACGTGAAGTACCGTTCGCCCGGGACCAAAGAATTTACGATCAGGTCTGAGACCGGTTCCCGCTTGATCATCGACAGGGTATTCCACAAGTTGTTGCAGAGCGAGAAAGAGGCGTTGACCGAGGAGAATCAGGCTCATGTAGCCCTAAATACCGAGAACTATCGTTTCACGTTGATTGGGTTCGAAACTACGCTGACTGATTCGTGCTACGTTCTCTCGGTGGAACCCCGAACAAAAGATAAGCTTCTCTACCGAGGCCAAATCTGGGTCGATGCGCAAGACTTCGCAGTAGTGCGTATTGAAGCGACGCCCGCGAAAAATCCTTCTTTCTGGACGAAAGAGACGAAGATCAAACAGCATTATGGGAAGGTGGGCGATTTTTGGCTGCCCGTCTCTAACGAAAGCAGCAGTGTCATTCGCCTGGGAGGTCAAGCCGATCTCACGATCGACTATCGAGACTATCAAATCACGTCTGCTGATCCAGCATTTGTGACGAATACCGTCGCAGGACGACGGTAGCGCTTCCTGACCGGGGAGAGAAGTGGTGCGCGAAATTGCTCAATCATGCAGGACGACGTTGAGCAGTGAACTATGGACCTGCAGCGCGCCTTCGGAGCCGCCGGCGTAGTGAATGAAGCCCAGCTTCCGGAATCGGTTCATAAAGAAGCTGACGCGCGAACGAGTTGTCCCGACCATCTCAGCCAAAGTTTCCTGGCTGATCTTGGGGACTACAGTTTCCGGAATGCCTTCCTTGCCGAAATGCGCGAGCAAGAGCAACACGCGGGCCAACCGCTTTTCACTGGAGTTGAAAAGCTGGTCGACAAGATCTTCTTCATAACGGATATTCCGCGCCAGTAAATACGCCACGAACATTTCAGACAGCGCGGGCTCGCGATGAAGAGCGTCCATCATGGTCTTCTTCTCTACGCGGAGAATCTCGCAATCTGTCATTGCCGCCGCGGAGCCCATCCGCAACAGCTGACCAGCCAGCGATCCTTCGCCAAAAAAGTTTCCCTGGTTTACGATCGCGATGGTTGCTTCCTTGCCGATCTTGGATACAACTGTGAGCCTCACTTTGCCTTTTTGCACATAGAAGACAGCGTCGGCGTCGTCGCCCTGCGCAAAGATTGCCTGCTTCTTCGTGATCGCCAAAATCTTCCTGCCCTCGCCGATGGTGGCGAGAAAAGTGCCAGGGTCGAATCCGCCGTTCTTCTTGACTGCTGTGGAAGGAGGCATCGTTCCGTGATTATAGTCTCAGGATGAACTGCACACCCGCATAATCGACCTGGGCCCTGAGTTTGTTATCTGGCAGCGAGAGTGTTCACTTTTGAGCAGTTTTTGTTTTCCCGCTAGTCCAACATTGTTGCAGCAAACAGGAAGCATTACTGATGCCGTCAACGATTCAAGTCGGTGCGATTCTCATGAAAGACTGGCCGGGGACGAAGAAGCTGCTTGGCCTGGAAAGCGAGCCCTATTCAGGACAATGGACTCTGCTCAAGGCTTTGGACGGTTCCGCTGTCGATCGCAAAATCCATGCTGCCGGATGGAATTTCTTTTTCATGGCGACCGAAGTCAAGGCGATGTTTTTTGGCTCGCTGGGAGCAGCGAAGGTAAGAAATGCCTTGAAGCGGATTCTGGAGAAGGTAAAGCTGCAGCACTTCAATGGTCTTGAGGTTACCGCCATCGTTAGCCGGCATTTCCTCGGAGTGCCGTACGTGACCGTGTCAGCGCATTCTCGCCATATGCAACAGAATTGTTTCCTGGAGAGCGCTGCAGCGCGGCAATCGCTGCAAAACGACGCGGAATGGGCTCGAGGATGAGCGCAGATTGCGTTACGGAAAATCCCCGTATGGAAGCTGATGCCAAACCAAGTCTCGACCGAACACTGGAGTGTGCAATTGTCGTGTCCTGGTCAGATCTCACGCATGGCACCCGAACTGACCTGATTCACGTCGAATACGGATTTGCTCCAACAGGCATGCTGGAGTACCTGAAGGTCTGGTCGTCCATCGCACGAGGTCATTGGCTTCTCGCGTGTGTGTGTTGGACCTCGGAGAACACCTTTCACAGCACTGGCGTGCGCTTCGACAACGGATACGAATCCGAAGGACTGGCTCATATTTTGGAATTTGTGATGCAACACCAGAATTCGTTCGCGCTTCCCCCGAACCTCGGCCGCCAGGGGCTGCTTCAGATTTCGACGCCAACGGCAGAAGAGAGCACAGCAGCTGCGGCACTGATAAAGGAAGTCTTCGACCATCTCCCATCAACGGTCGCAGAGCCTGCGGTCGCCTGAAAGTCTCCGCAGCACTCATTTCTCTGAACTTGCTAAACGGCGGTCTCGATGCGGCTCGGTGCGGGGCAGGCCCGTGCTCAGTTCGCATTTTTCTCCCGGTTTTGCGCCACACGTCGGGCAACGTACCGACAATGCTTGTTTCTTTTTGGCTTTCATGGATACACAATGCACGGTTGCTCGTCGATAAAATGGTCAATTGTGACCATCGCGAAAACCCCGGCGTGGTGCATCATTGGGCTAGAGCTAGGTGTGGGGATCGCCGGAAGGTAGTCCGAGTGGCTGCGTCTGCCCCTTAGAACCTGTTCTCAGGAGGGAATCCGAGTGTTCAATTCCTTAGCTACCGACCCGAGTAAATGCTGCGAGCCGCGACTGGCGCACCCCGATCAACCGGCAGACTCGGACGGTGCCAAACGGGGACCGCTACCCGGAACTCCCTATAGGCCTTACTCCGAGAAGCCTGCACAGCCTGAGCTCCCTTACAAGCCCTACGCCGAAAAACCTGAGCGCGAGGCTCCTTATGAGCCTTACAAAGGCATATAGTCACGGGATTCATATTCGCTACTCCGGGGAAGGAAATGAGAAGGAGCTTTCTCGCTTTCGCCGAGCAAACAGGAGAAATCATGACCAATATCAAGTTTGTTGTAAGAGTGAACCATAGCGGTACGCGGGCTCCTGCATACGTGCAGCGGATTGGTAAGACTCCATTTCAAATGACAAACAACCGCAAGCTGGCTCTGATCATGGGGAAATTCACCGCAGAAGATGCTGCGAGGTCCATGCAAAACTCCCGGTGTACTCCGGAAATAGTGCCGGTACAGGTCAGCGCTTAGATAGATTCAAAATGGCGCTGCCGACCCGCCCACTAGTGCGGACTGGTCAATTTTGACCAGCCCGCCAGTCCATTGCCGTTGAATACTGATAACAGAAGAATCCACCGGTGGACGCATCACCAAGCTTGAGCCGAAGCGCCTGCCGTAGCCATCCGGCTCCCGACGCGCCGCCAGTTCCACGCGCGGAAACGGAAGATCTACTCCTTCGGGAGCTTTTCTCCTCAGGGTTTAGGAGCACATTTGTCATTCAACACCGTACCGCAGCGGGCTCGTTTGGAAGTTGTGGAGCTGCGCCCGCCCCTGGTCCGCCAAGGGTCTGCAGCTACGCGTGCGCCATCGCCGTCGAGGCTATCCCTGCCGAGTCGAATCGCGGTGATCGGGAATTATCTTCCGCGGCATTGCGGAATCGCCACGTTCACCACCGACTTGTGCAGCGCGATTTCCGCGGAGTATGGCACCGCTCGGCTGTTGGCCCTTCCAGTAAACGACACCGCGGAAGGGTATGACTACCCTTCGCGCGTACGATGGTCGCTGGCTCAGGACGATGTGAGGTCGTACCAAGAAGCGGCCGACTTCCTCAACTTCAACAACATCGACATGGTCTGCCTGCAGCACGAGTATGGAATCTTCGGGGGTCCAGCCGGAAGTCACATTTTGCATCTGCTGCGTGCCCTGAAGATGCCCGTGGTGACAACGTTGCACACGGTTCTGCGCGAGCCAGACCCGAGCCAGTTGATGGTCATGGAAGAGATCGCCGAACTCTCGGACCGCCTCATTGTCATGAGTCAGCTGTCGTCCCAGTTTTTGCAGGAAATCTTTAAGGTGCCCGGGAGCAAGATCGACACGGTGCCGCATGGAGTTCCCGACCTGCCATTTTTGGACCCCAACTTCTACAAGGATCGTTTTGGCGTCGAGGGAAAAGCAGTTCTGCTTACGTTCGGCCTGCTCTCACCGAACAAGGGAATCGAAAACGTAATTCAGGCTTTGCCGGAAATTCTTTCCAAGCACAAGAATGTTGCGTATATCGTCGCGGGCGCGACTCATCCTCACATCCTACGCCGCGACGGAGACAAGTATCGGGCTAGTTTGCAGGCCTTGGCCAAGGATGTGGGAGTAGAAGCGCAGGTGATCTTCCACAACCGCTTCGTAAGTCCCGAAGAAATGGTCGAATTCATTGGCGCCGCCGACATATACATCACGCCGTATCGCCACGAAGCTCAGGTTGTTTCCGGTACGCTCGCCTACGCGCTGGGTGCGGGCAAGGCTATCATCTCGACTCCGTATTGGCACGCGATCGAGTTACTGGATGACCGCAGAGGTGCGCTCGTGCCGTTCCAGAATCCTGAGGCGATCGCGCATAAGACCGTCGAACTTCTGGACAGTCCCGCGATTCGTCACGCCATGCGCAAGCGCGCTTACCTATTCGCGCGGGAGATGGTGTGGAAGCGAGTGGCGCAAGGTTACATGGAAAGCTTTGCGCGGGTCCGCAGTGACCGCATGGAAACTCCAAAAGTACAGTTCGCCGCCAGAATGATTCCCAAGTCTTTGGACCAGTTGCCCCAATTGAAATTAAATCACCTGCATCATCTGACCGACGATACCGGAATGCTGCAGCATTCGATCTTCACGATCCCGAATCGCCGGGAGGGATACACCACGGACGACAATGCGCGGGCTCTCATTTTTGCAGTGCTGCTGGGGCAAGAGGAAAGGCATCATTCGGGTAAGGTCAATCCATCTACGGAAAAGCTGGCTCTCTGTTATTCAGCATTCCTGGAACATGCCTTCAACCCGGCGAAGGGTAGATTCAAGAATTTTCTCCGCTACGATCGCCGGTGGAACGAACCCGTCGGCTCCGAAGATTGCCATGGACGCGCATTGTGGGCCCTGGGTACGGTTCTAGGCCGATCCCAAGATCATGGACTCAGGGGCGCCGCCGGGCGGCTGTTTGAATTCTCCCTTCCCGCCGCGATGGAATTCAGCAGTCCGCGTGCCTGGGCGTACACCCTGCTCGGAATTCAGGAATACCTCGATTCGTATCCGGGAGATCGTGATGCGCAGAAGGTCCGGTCTTCCCTCAGCCTGCGATTGCTTGGGCTGTACGACTCGATCCGTCGGCCGGATTGGAAATGGTTTGAGAACGTTCTAGCTTATGGAAACGCGAGATTGCCCCAAGCGCTGCTGCTGGTAGGCTCCGCTTGTTCGGATGACCGCATGCTTTCTGCCGGCCTCGAATCGCTCGATTGGCTATCAACCGAACAACATTGCGAGATTAACCGCCACTTTGTTCCGATTGGTTCGCAGGGCTTCTATCGGCAGAATGGAGAGAAGGCTCGCTTCGATCAACAGCCGCTTGAGGCCGCCGGCGCCGTCTCTGCGTGTCTGCAGGCGTACCGCACAACCGGGGACAACCGCTGGCGTCAGAAGGGCTGGTCAGCTTTCAACTGGTTCCTCGGCGACAACGATCTTCAACTGCCTCTTTATGATTCCCTAACCGGCGGCTGCCGCGACGGCCTGCATCCCGACCGCGCGAACGAAAATCAGGGGGCAGAATCAACGCTGTCATTCCTGATGGCACTTCTCGAAATGCGCGCTTTGCAAGAACCAGAACAAAAGGAAATCTTCTCATGACCGTTCCCGTAGAAAAGCAGGCCAGCCTGCTGAGCACACGCTTCGAGCCACTGCTTCATCGTCATCCCACGAACCCGATCCTCAGCAAAAAGGATTGGCCATACGAGATCAACAGCGTGTTCAATGCTGGTGCCACGCTACTCGCGGACGGCACCACCCTACTGCTCTGCCGCGTGGAAGATCGCCGTGGCTTGTCGCATCTCTGCGCCGCGCGATCCCACAATGGTGTAAGTGGATGGCAAATCGATAGTGAGCCCACATTGAGGGCAGACCCGAAGAACCATCCGGAAGAGATCTGGGGCATTGAAGATCCTCGCATCACGTTTGTTCCCGAACTGCAGCAATACGTCATCACCTACACGTCTTATTCGCGTGGCGGGCCGGGAGTGTCGCTGGCTCTGACCAAAGACTTCCACACCTTCGAGCGATACGGCGTAATAATGCCGCCCGATGACAAAGACTCGGCACTGCTGCCGCGGAGAATCGATGGTTGCTGGGCACTGATTCACCGACCCATGACAACGCTCGGGTCGCATATGTGGATCTCCTACTCTCCCGATCTGCGTTACTGGGGCAGGCACAGGCTCATGCTGGAGGCGCGTCGCGGCGCCTGGTGGGATGCAAACAAAATCGGCCTATCGCCGCCCCCAATCGAGACTTCCAGAGGATGGCTGGTGTTCTACCACGGAGTAAGACATACGCCCTCGGGCTGCCTCTATCGGTTGGGCCTGGCTCTCTTCGCGCTCGAGAATCCGGAGAAATGCCTGCTACGGGGAGATTCGTGGATTTTCGGGCCAGAAGCCGAGTACGAGCGCCACGGCGACGTAGACGACGTGGTGTTCCCCTGTGGATACACGATGGACGCCGACGGCGATACGCTCAACATCTACTACGGGGCCGCGGATTGCGCGATTGCCCTGGCTCGCGCCAGTGTAAAATCGTTAGTCGGTTGGCTCGACGTTAACGGAAGCTGCGAACGCCGCCAACGCGCGTAGGACTTATGAAGCTGTTGTCGGAGATCTTCCAGTTTATTTTCGGCTGTCGGCACCGGCACGTGAGCCGTGTGTTCACGATTAAACACCGAACATACAAGGTCTGCTTTGACTGCGGCCGGGAATTCGACTTGCCCGATGCAGACGTACCTGTAGGGTCCGCTAGCTCTCGGTCGGCCGCTTAGCGGCGAATTCTGACTTTGCCCGTGAAAACGGCGGTGCCTTGATCCAGTCCTGGCACGCAACAATGATTCTTCGCATGTGAGCTATCTTGCTCAGACGCTGCAGGCCACAAGTGTCATTCTTGATTATCTTCTGAGTGTGTAGAGGGAGCCGCAAAGCTGAATAGCAGCTCCTACGTCCAGGTCGCCGGGTTCGTGTCCTGATCGGGTCACGCGAGGCGGCCACATCCAGCGAATCAGCGCTCTTCATCCGTGCGGCTGCCGACAAAACCTTGCGGCGGAACACGATTCGACCCTAAAGACTCTCGAAAATCGAATGGGCAACCCCTTCAGACGGCTGAGGGTTGACTCCCAAAACAAGGAAGGTCAAAGAACATGCCTTTACTACAAATTCTGGAAGTTCTCGTCGTGGTGGGTGTTCTGCTGTGGCTGGTGAATCACTTCATCCCGATGCAGGGATCAATCAAGTCCATCTTGAACGGGGTAGTCGTTATCGCCGTGGTCTTGTGGCTGTTGAATGTTTTTGGACTGTTCCATTCGTTGTCCCGAATCCATGTGGGCACGTTGCTGTTCCCCTAAGCGAACAGGCCCCTAAAGCTGACGCACCACCCGAGATTCGTAGCAAGCAATGTGGCAGCCATCTGCCGCAAGGAGAAAATCTTGAAAAGTAAGCTGCTGTTAGCAGTAGGAATCACCCTCAGTTTGAGCGCATTTGCTCAGACCAATTCGCAAACAACTTTAGCCGTCGAACCCATGAGCCCGACGCCCACCTTCCACGTGACCGTTACCAGTCGCAGTGTGCAAGCGGTCAACTACAAGCACCGCAGCGGAGCCTCCAAACTCGATTTCGCGGGCACGGACCTTATGCCTGCGGCGAATGGCCAAGCGAAAGTGGAAAGCAAGAAGGGCTACACCGAAATCGAAGTGGAATTTGGCAACCTACAAAAGCCGACTACCTTCGGGAACGAATACCTGACCTACATCCTCTGGTCGATCTCGCCCGAAGGCCGCGCCATCAATCTTGGAGAAATTCTGGTCGGCGACAATCATCGCAGCAAAGTCGACGTAACAACGGATCTGCAGGCTTTCGCGCTGATCGTTACCGCGGAGCCTTACTACGCCGTGCGCCAACCGAGCAACGTTGTTGTGATCGAGAATGTGGTTCGCGAAGACACCAAAGGAACCACAGAAACGGTCAACGCAAAGTACGAACTGCTGGAGCGTGGTGGCTATATTCCGACCGGCTACAAGTTCGACCCCGTGGTCTTGAATGCCAAGCTGCCGTTGGAATTTTTCGAGGCAAGGAACGCATTGCGCATCGCACAATCGGAGGGAGCCGAGCAGTACGCGCCCGACAGTTATCAGCACGCCGTTCAGTTGATGAACAAGGCGGATGGAGAAGCGACCGACAAGCACATCGACAAAAAGCCGCTGATCGCCATCAGCCGCGAGGCAGTGCAGACTGCGGAAGATGCACGCGCGATCGCAGTCAAGAAAATGGACGACGTCCGTCTGGCCAACGAACGCCAGGCGTCAGCCGACGCACAGGCGCGAACGCAAGGAGAAGCGGACGAAGCGACGCGGCGCAAGGAGCAAGCCGAGTCCGATACAGCGAAAGCTCAGGCGGCCACAGCTCAGGCGGAATCTGACACCCTGAATGCGCAAGCTGCCAGGACTCAGGCAGAAGCTGATTCGGCTAAGGCCCGGAATGACGCTGCCGATGCGCAGGCGGCAACAGCGAAGGCCCAATCCGACATGGCGGCCAACCAGGCTTCATCCGCAACCGCACTCTCAGCAGCGCAAGCGGATGCCGACCAATCGCGGGCGGATACGCTAAAGGCACAGCAGGCCGCACAACAAGCGGAAACCGACAAGGCAGCGATGCGTGCAAAGTTATCCGAGCAGCTGAATTCTATTCTTCAGACTCGCGATACGGCACGCGGACTCATCGTCAGCATGTCTGATGTCTTGTTTGACACCGGGAAGTATTCCTTGAAGCCGGGGGCGCGCGAGAAGCTGGCGAAAGTTGCAGGTATCCTGCTGGCTTACCCGGGGCTTAACGTCGAAGTCGGCGGTTATACGGACAACGTCGGCGGCGATGCAATGAACCAAACACTGTCGGAAAATCGGGCCCGCTCTGTGCGCGACTACCTGGTGCAAGAAGGAGTATCTAGCCAGTCTGTTTCTTCCAGAGGCTTCGGTAATACTTTGCCGGTCTCCTCTAACGACAATTCCGCTGGGCGCCAGCAGAACCGCAGAGTTGAACTCCTCGTCTCCGGTGAAGCTATTGGCAACTCGGTGAACGCGACCACGGGAAGCTTGCGCTAGCCAATCGCGCAACAGCGGTGAGGGTGCATCTCTGGACAGAGGTGCACCCTTCACACTCAAAGGAGCAACCATGCTTGGAACGATATTGATCGTGGTCCTGATTCTGGCACTTCTTGGAGCTCTGCCTCGGTGGTCCCACAGTCGAAGTTGGGGATACGCCCCAACCGGCGGTCTCGGACTGATCCTGGTCGTCGTTGTCATTCTGCTGGTTCTCGGCCGGATTTAAACCATGGAAAAGCGGTCAACATCGGGAGGTGCCATCTTCACGGGGTGGTACCTGCTTTCAGCTCGCATTGCTGCGATTGTTCTCATCGTTTTGATGTGTGGCGTCGGCTCGTCCGCATACTCCGTGCTCACTCACGAAGAAATCGTGGACTTGCTCTGGACTGATCAGATCCGGCCTCTCCTGCTCAAGCGTTATCCGGAACTGACGGAGCAGCAGATAACCGAGGCTCACGCCTACGCCTACGGCGGGGCAGTCATCCAGGATCTTGGCTACTACCCGTTCGGCAGCCGAGAATTCAGCGACCTGGTGCACTACGTCCGCAGCGGCGACTTTGTCCGCGAGTTGCTGCTCGAAAGTCAGGACGTGAACGAATACGCATTCGCGCTGGGCGCACTCTCGCACTATGCGTCGGACATCGCCGGCCATCCGGCGGTCAACCTGGCGGTCGCGATCGAGTATCCGAAACTGCGCGCCAAATACGGCAAGTCCGTCCGTTATGCCCAGGACAAGACGGCTCACTTGAAAACCGAATTCGGCTTCGACACCGTGCAGGTCGCCAAGAATCGTTATGCTTCACAGCAGTACCATAATTTCATCGGGTTCCAGGTTTCGAAACCGTTGCTGGAACGGGTCTTTCCAGTCGTCTATGGAATGCAGTTGAAAGACGTGCTGACGCACGAAGACATGGCGGTGGGCTCGTATCGCTTCGCGGTCAGCCGGATGATTCCGCGAATGACCCAAGTGGCGCTGCAGACTCATAAGAAAGACTTGATGCGCGAGACGCCGAATTTCGCGAAAAAGAAGTTTCTATATCGTCTTTCTCGTTCTGATTATGAAAAGCAGTGGGGAAAGGACTATGTGAAGCCGGGTGTGGGCACCCGGATATTATCCACGCTCTTGCGATACATGCCGAAAATCGGTCCCTTCAAAGGACTGGCATTCAACAACCCGACGCCGCAAACTGAAGATCTGTATTTTAAAAGCATCAACACGACAGTCGACCACTACCGTGCGTTTCTCGAAGAGGTGCGCAGCGACACGGTGGCGCTCCCCAATTGCGATCTCGATAGCGGCCAGCCCACCAAACCCGCAGAATACTCGCTCACCGACGATGCGTACGCAAAATTGCTGGCCCAATTATCCGACCGGAAGTTCAATCTGACATCGCCGGAGCTGCGCGACAACATCTTGCAGTTTTATTCCGATGCGTCGGCTGCAATCGCGACGAAAGGCGACCCCGCTCGTTGGCAGAGCGTCCTGATTTCGCTGGACCAGTTGAAGTCCATAGCGCCATTGGCAATGGTGACGGACAGTCGCGCTCAATAATGTTTTGAACGGTGCCCTTCGACGGAAATCCATCTGCGGTCGATGTTTCCCGATGGGCTTTTCCTCTCCGCGTGCAGCGAGCCCCATGTCGGTGGCACGCACAGAAGCCGTTTTACCTCGTCCGTTTCATCGTCCTTGAACCTCGAGATTTCGAAGGCAAGACTTTCACAGGACGCGTCTATTGCTCCCCGAAAGCGTTATGGAAGCTGACCTGGTTCCTGCGGGACTTTGGCTATGACACCGAGTTGTTTGGCCGCGATGAGGTTGATGACAAGAACCTCGTCGGTCTGCGCGGCATTGTCAAGGTCAGCCACACCGTTGTGAACGGCACCACACTGCTCAACCTCGACGGCTTCGCGCCGGCAAGCCAGTGGGAAGAAATGTCGGGCGTTTCCTCTGAACGTGCGAGCGGACCGGAGGCCGCCTGGTGAACTACAGTTACACCCAGATCAGCCAGTACCTGACCTGCCCTCGCCGTTACCGCTATCGATATCTCGATGGCTGGAAGCAGAAGGACAATCGGGCAGCCATGCTGTTCGGACGTGCCTTCGAGCAGGCGCTAGGTGCACTTTTCCGCAGAGAAGATCCCGGAGATGTCCTGTTTCGCGAATGGTCGGGCTGCAAGGATCACGATCTACAGTTTTCAGGCAACGACACTTGGGATCGGATGCTCGAGCAAGGCATCTTGCTCCTCACCCGCTTCTGCCAGAATGACCGCATCCGTATCCGCCAGCCGCGACGCAACCTGCAGATCAAGGTAACTAAGCGACTTTCCGGCACCAACAACTTCCTCGCCTACATCGATGCCATTGGCCATCTGGACGGGACGCGCTGCCTGCTCGAGTGGAAGACCAGTTCTTGCCGCTACCCTGAGGAACCAGACGGCTTACTGGCTCTCGATCCCCAACTGGTCTGCTACTCCTGGATGACTGGCATCTCCGAAGTCGCACAGGTCGTTTTCGTCCGCAAGCGGCTCGCGGAAGTGCAATACCTCAGAACCGCAATCACCGAAGAGCAGCGCCACGAGTTTGGTCAGTTGGTCGACGACACGATCCGCCGCATCGAATCCGCTCAGTTCTTGCCCCACAGCGGCGTACGGTTCCCGCAGAATCCCTGCAGCACGTGTCCTTATGTGGGGTTTTGTCTGGGACGTCAGGATCTCGCCGCGTCCGCTCTGGTGCGGCGTCCAGGAGCAGAAGACCTTGGTTGGCTTGACGAGCTTACTCACTAAGGATCCGCCGATGCCGCCGAAACTCAATCGTCAACGCGCGCTTTTTGTGCTGACCAAGATTGACGAGATTCTGGCGTGGGAACAGCGGAAAGAGGCGGAGCGCGACACCAAATTCGTGGAACTGGGACGCTACCTATGCGAGGTACGCTCGGGACAGTACTGGAGGCTGGAGAATCTGAAATCGTTTGACGAATTTCTGGAGAGAAGGTTCCCGGAATCGCGAAGGAAGGCGTACTACCTGATGTCGATACACGAGCACCTTCCGCCTCAGGCCCGAAAGGAACTGAGGGAGGTGGGATGGACCAAGGGATTGGAGTTGGCGAAAGTGGCGCGGAGGGACGGGCAGGACTTCGATTGTGCAACCTGGTTGCACAAAGCCCGTGGGATGCCGAAGGATCAGTTCCGGCGGGAGGTAGAGAAGGAACTGACGGGGAAGGAAACGGAGGCGTCGGAACTGGTCTACTTCAAACTGTACAAAAGCCAGATTCCGGTCATCGAACGGGCCATTGAAACGGCGGCACTGATGCTCGGATCAGACAAGTCTCGTGGATATTGCTTGGAAATGATCTGTGCCGACTTTCTCGCGGGCGCAAACCTGGACAATGGAGATCCGGACACGCTGTTGTTCTCGATGACACGGTTCTTCCGCCTCCTACCGGAAGTGCAGAAGCAGACTTTCCTCGACAACCTCGGCGAGAAAGTATCGTGAACGAGATCCGCCCAAAGACCCCACGTTTACGACTGGATCCCATCGCCTACGAGAACTTGCGCCAGGAAGTGCTGCGGCGGGATGGCTGGCGCTGTCAGTCTTGCGGCGCTAGGTCGAACTTGGAAGTCCACCATCAGGAGTTCCGAAGCCACGGAGGCGCAGATTTGAAGTCAAATCTGATCACGCTTTGTTCCATATGTCACGAGGCAAATCATTGTAGATGAAAGATCCTTCGGAGTTCTCAGGTAAAACTTCGCCATTGATCGATGGGCCCACTCTTACGTGACCGAAAGAATGGGCAGGTCACCTGTAGGCCCGTTTGGGCGGCGGCACAGCCGGTTTTATCCTAAGGTGTAAACGCATCGCGATTTAGGAGTGCATCCCGCTCAAGGGCACATTCCGCTGCAATCTTGTTTCTGCAAGGTGGGCATATCGTCTTTGACCAGCATTGACTTCAATGAACCAGAGTGCGTTGAGGTTTATACCAATCCTTCCTCTGCTCACAGAAAAGCGGACCCAAAGTTTGTGCTCATCTAGTGCGGTGCTCGGAATCGAGCTTTGGTTTTTCGGCCGACAAAATCTACAGTTTCAGAATCTCCCATAGTGAGTCATTTTTGATTTGTAGGTTTCCCCAGAATCACCTTTGGCTTTAGTGCCGGACTGGCCAGGACCGCGCGCCCCTCCATTTTCCTAGGCAACTGAAATCGCCCATTCTGACTCAAACTCTCCGCCGCTGTGGAAGGGTTATAACCAAAAGCGCTAGTACATTAGCAGTTTGTGCTCCCGTATTTGGACACGTCCCGGAATGAAGGACGTGATCTTCAACGCGGTCAAATCCAGGAATCCGCTCCCTGGCATCCGTGAACTAACTGTGGTCGGTGCGCCTCCTGGCCTGGGAGGCCGACGATTCCGGACGGGAGCCGAGCCACCCCATACTTCCGGCGCGACAAGTGTAACTGCAACGAAGTTATCAGTGCGCGGGAAGCGTATGCGAATGACCGCTGATGTCTTTGTACCAGACCATCCTGCCCTGAGATGCCTCAGCTCAAAGGGTGTTCGAAGAAAGCGGTTTGGCTCGGTTGCCTGTCAAAAGGAGTTGGAGTTGTGAAAAACATCCAAGCGACCTTGTTCGCATTTTTTCTGGTATGGTTTGCGTGTTGCTTAAGGTCCACCGCACAAGTGAGTTCTGCACTTGTATACGTCTCCGCTGGTGGCAGCAATTCGAACAACGGTCAGAGCACAGCCACCCCTAAAGCAACCATTGGAGGAGCCACTGGGGCGCTATCGGTTTGTCCCGCGGTTGGCTGCTCGATTTATCAGCTCTCTCCCACAGCTGAATCGTCAATAGTTATTTCCCAAGCGAACATTGCCATAAACTTTGCTCCAGGCGTGACCACGATCTCTGGCAACATTGAAATGCTGAACAATAACATAAGCCTGATCGGATACGGGGACGACACTGATCAGGAAAGCACCACCGGCACTATTCTACGTATGTCAGGTGCACCCTCCGGCACACAAGGTGGAATTGTGGCCGCGCGAGACAGTCTCTCGCCCACGCGAGCGATCATGCGCCCTAGAGTTGAGGGTCTGTTTATCAAAGGATCGGGAAGCGAAGGAGGATTAGATTCCGCCTATTCAAGTTGCGTGATGCTCATCGGAAGTTGGCATGGTGTTATAGAGAGGAACCACTGCCTCGGCAGCGACACACCCAACACCGCGGCATTCATGCTGCAGGATGTTTATGTATCCGCGAGTCAGACCGTGGGTAGCTACTACAATGAAATACGCCACAACACATGCCGCTACATGGCAAAGTGTATTGAACTGTATAGCGTTGGGACTGGAGGCGTAAACCAGAATCACATCACTTTCAACAGCGGCTCCAGCGACGCGGTAGGAATGGAATATACGGGGACGGGCGTAGAATGGAATACTTCCGAGGGAAATGACATTTCTTCGGCCAGCGACGGATGGATCGGTTTCTACATGACAGGTGCTTCGGTCTACAACTTGAGCATCGACGATGCCTTGGAGTTAGGAACGGGTAGCTCAACACTTGGCCTGTATCTCGATAGCGGTGTCGCCGGAAACATCTTTCTTCATCCCCACTTCGATAACGTAGCTATGCCAGTGGCGGATAAAAGCGTGTCACAAGACACCGTCTTCATCGGCAACCCGGCTAACACGCAAGGGCCAAGCCTACTGGCCACCCAGTCCGTGTTATTGTCCGGAGGGCTCGCATTTCATACGATATCGAAGCTGACCCCAGACAATGGAACTGAAAGGTATTGTACCGATTGCAAGAATGTTCCCGACGGTGCTGTCGCGGGCCACGCCTGCGTGGGCGGCGGGAGTGGCTCGATTGCGAAGAGATTAAATGGAAAATGGCTCTGCAACTGAATTTTGCATTCGCCGCGCATCACGATTAATGATCGTAAGGAACATCTTTACTAGCAGCGCCGTTCGGGTCCAGACCTAAACGGCCCGGCTGTATTCGTCTGTTCGTCCGCATGATTCGCAGGCTCGATCGTTTATCATTTATTTCCAGTCAGAGGTTTCGCAACCATTTTCCGCCAAGGAGGTTTGGTTGGTGCTGGGTTGCTTCGGTGCGAACTACCAATACATCTCTTTAGAATTCAGGGCCTGGCCTCGGGCGGTAATGATGGGGAACACTTCATGGCGTGCGGAAGCTAGGCTACCGCAAGGCAACGGGAAGGGTATGGGGGAGGAGAAAGTGTTCAACACCCTTGGGCGTTCAGTTCATCTTGAGGCGAGATTTTCAGACAAGTTGCCACTTTTCTGGCTGTTGAGTACAGCGCTGGCGGCATTGATGACGCTCGGCTGCGCCACCCCGGTGACGAAGCTTCAAATCACGGCTCCGTCCAGTGTAACCGCAGGTACACGCTTTACGATCACAGTTACCGCAGTAGATAATGGAGAACGGGACGCGGTTTTTGACAGCTACGTACGGTTTAGCAGTTCCGACAGCGCCGCTCTCCTTCCAGGCGACTACCAGTTTACCGCTGCCGATTCAGGTTCCCACACCTTTACGAACGCAGTCACCATGATGACTCCAGGAAAACAGAGTCTCACCGCCACCATGATCTATGCGCCATCCATAAACGGGAGTACAAACATCAGTGTCTCTAGCGGAACGGAATGAGAGGACGAAGGATGTGCAAGTGGTCGTTCCGAGGGCAACGTCACTCAGAGTGATGCCCCTTGGAGTTGAGTTGGACATCTATGCCGACCATCGGCCCATAAACATTAATGCCGTAGTTTAAAAACTTGGGTTCCGACAGGTAAAAATTTGATATGTGCATATAATTGATGCCCGCCGAGACTGCATAGCGAGGATTGAAGTTGTACCGCACTCCACTGCCCATGTTAAGAGTAAATGTGAAATTCTGCCCTTGCGCTCCATAGACGCCGAGTGGTCCCTTAGCGTCAATCTGACCGAGGCCGCCCATGGCGTTAAAGTAAGGAACGGCCCGCCATCTGGGCCGGACGAAATTTCGTCGAAATCCCATTATGTAAGAGAAATAACGTGTTTCCGGTCCCCTGGGAATCGCAGTCACCGATGCACTGAAAGTGCAATCCCAATTGCCTCGGAAGATCCAGGGGCCTCCCACGTCATCCATGTGCCACCGAAGAGACGCCATGATGGGGACCAACGTGTAGTTAACTCCCGACGTGGTGTACCCATCACCCATGAACACATCGAAGGGCCACGGGATGTTGATCGGCAGCCAGCCCCCCTCCAATGAGAATTCCAGTTTATTTTTGTAGTATATGTCTCGATTGAAGTCCGTCGAATTTGAGTTGTGTGATATTTCGACGGTCGGCTGGTCTGAGTTGCTGCCAGGGACGATATGTGGTTGACTGCCTGAGAATTCGAATTGTGCGACGAATTTGGGCTGGGACAATCCATCCGAGCCAGAAATCTGAGCGCAGGCGTTCACAATCAGCGGCAACGGATGCAAGTTGCATTGGGTCTCAGTTGCCGGGCGTGTACTGTCAAGTACTTCCGCTGTTTCGGCCGCGGGGGTTTCCAATCTTAATGGAGGAGCCGAGATTGCCGGAATAGAATCGCTTCCGACGTTCAGATTCACACCGGGTTCTTCAATCCCGGTTCTGAGTTCGGTGCCAGTCTGCGCTTGAAGCGCTACGGTCATCGCCAGCAGCGCCAGGAGAGTCATTCCCGCTCTCTGTGGCCGGGAGACCCAGAAAAAGTAATCGTGCTTGTAAGCCATAATTAACGGATCACATGCAAACAACTGCGGAGCCAATTTGTCCGGCGAACTTTCGTGCACATCGAACTACTTCTTCAGGGTTGAACTCATGAGTCTTGGCGCTGGCGTACACGCCCTGATACGCTGAATGTGATCTCATCCGTGACCGAGATGCGCTAGTTTGTTCGGATAGTTCAGTCGAAGGACTCCATTGATGACCTGAAGGCGGTACGGCAATGCAGTTTGACTCTTACTGGCTGGTGCACTGCCCTGGGCTGAGCTGTTGCCATGCAGCTTCCGAGCGCGCCCAGCCAAGCAGCACATGACCAACGCCCTCGTCCCTAGTTATGCCACTCTTGAGCATCCAGTTCCAATTGTCACAAACGAAAGACGGGTCTTGAGTGATCGGTTGGACATATCTTGCAGCGTCTTCCGGATCATTGGAGGGCACTGGGGTATCAGACGCCTGAGATGTAGCCGTAGGATATCCAGCGCGAATCAGGGAATTTCCCACTCCGGGTGCTGGAATCCGCAAGTATTGTTGGAAAGTTGCTGCCTCACTGTCGCACACTGATTGTGTGAGTCCAATCTGCTGTGCGAGGCCATAATCAGAGGCAATTTGTAGCGCTTCGACAAAAAAGCCACCTTCTGTGGTGGATTCAGGAGTTGTAATATCCCCTTTGTAGGACGCCCAAATGCTACCGTAAGGCGCCTCCTGTTGTTGTGACCATGAGGGAGCGTCCGCAGACTCCTTAATCAGGAGCCAACCAGAGCTCGATATTGGAATCTTGGACATCTCATGCACAAATAAGCCACGCGCGAGCCCAGTTTCATGAGGATCTGACGTTAGCACGCCCAACAGCAGCCTCAATGAAATTTCGGCGTTGATGTAGTCCGTTTCCACCGGCAGGCCCGCGTAGGGGCTTGGCATCCAGTACGCGTTGGTAAGAACTAGCCCCCCCTGCCCGTCCGGCACAAATTCATCTTCATATGAGTGAGCGATCGCGAGAACTTGATTCTGCCAGGCTGCGACGGTGTTTGGATCCGCGATGAAGGGTTGCTCCTTGGCCAATAGCAGAAAACGCGCAAACGGCAGAAGGATGCCGCCGGTCTGCTCTCCGTGCCAAATTGCTTGTAATGGAGAGTCAAGTGCATATAACCCGGGAGAGGGGAGACCTAAACCCGTTGGTATGATTCTCCCCAACGTACCGCCATAGACCACCGGTTCCGAAGCAATGGAGTTTAAATTGTCGACCGTCGTAGCCGTGTACGACTGCCACACATTGTTGCCCAGTTCGAAATTCAAAACCACCCCACCGGACGAAGACGCTGAAATCGAGAGGTACCCCGCGGTACCCGTCGGTCTTGGCCAGAGTGTCTGCGCGTACATCGATATCTCGCCGGTAGCTGTGGGTATGGGAATAAGCTGTCCCAGTGTCCCGATATGGGTTGGCCATCCGGTGACCGTTCGCTGTGGAGCAGCAGCTGCGTGCTCAGGATCGAGAGAACTCGGATCGGGCACATCAGGTACCTGGAGCGTCTGAGCCAGGCCGAGAACGGTGGTCCCGGTATCTATGAACGAACTGATGTACTTGAGATCTCCGGTAGTCTGATAGGCAAGTAGCAGAGATTCCATGTAATAACGAGTTCCCCAAACGATGTCGCCGTCAATATTCGAGGTCGGATGACTGGTGTCCGTGTCGAGCAGTTGTGCCACAGCAGCGTCATAGTATGGCAGCGCGCCGCTAAGTTGAGCGGCAGGCTTGGGAGAGATTTGTGCGCAAGCTATGACGGCGCTTGCCGGCGGAGGCGCCGCATCTGAACAGCCGATCTGCAACCCGACGAAAAAAATCGCTATCAATAAACCAACGCGACTGACGACAAGTTTTAGTTGTCTCTCGTAAACAATCCCAGTAGCCGAAGCAGATGTGCCGATCTTCATGAAGGTAGGCTAGCCCTCCTCTTGTTGGCTCCCACATTGACGTCACATACCGTTAACTTAACTACCGATGAATCAAACAACGAAACAATGGACGAGCAACAGCTTTCATCGAGCTGCCAGCGTAGGGGCGAAGAGTGACAAGGATCACGGCAAAAGGTGCCGAGGGTCACAGCCGTTCGTCGGTTCTGGCGGTATTAATCATTTTGACACTCTTGTCGCGGCGGCCGCCAATCCACAAGGACGTGTTTCAGATCGAATCAGCTTTGAGTCTGAATACTGAACGTGCTGTATGCAGCGCTTAGAAGCTTGTCTTTTCGTGGTGCTACTGTGCGCCTTGCCCGCTTTCTCGCAGAGCGCATGGGTGGATAAAGCAACTTTGTGTACCCCCGTTTACGATCCGCCAGGATACCCGCCGGGCACGGTCTTAACGTGCTCGTTCCCTACTGCGTCAGTTCTCGTGGGCACCGGCGTTGGAAACCCTTACTGGCTGATGAGCGGAGGCGTGCTTCAATACTGGACCGCAGTGGATTTCTTGAAAAGTCCCGGCGGAGATTCCTGTCAAATCCAGGACATGGTAGAGGCGCCGGACCATGCGGTTTGGGCGACTTCACCCAGCAGCAACGCTGTGTGCCAGGCACAGACAACAGATCCAACGGGAGCCACGATCGTCGCATTTCCTATGCCGTCAGGAAGTTCGCCCGATTCCATTGTGGCTGGCAATGACGGCCTGCTCTGGGTCACGGCAGGTGGCACCAATTCCCTGTTGCATCTCGATCTCAGAGGAAACGTCATCGATCAATTCGCGTTGCCAAATGGCTCGCAACCCAAGGGTGTTGCCTTGGCACCCGACGGAAACCTGTGGATCGCTCTGTATGGGAGTGCCGCCCTGGCTCATTTTGATCCGACGACTGGAACGTTGACTTCCACTACGCCTCTCCCTTCGACCACCCATCCCTATGCGCTCAAAGCAACCGCTGCTCAAGTGTGCTATTTAGGTTCAAATCCGAATTATGCTGGATGCATAGACTCCAGCGGCAAGCTGCTCTCTGAGTCAGCCTTACCTGCCGGCACCCGCGATGTCAGCAATCGTGGGCAGATGATTATTGGACCCGACGGATCCGTTTGGTTCGCCGATTCTGCTCTCGACCTGCTACGCTTCGATGAAGGAGGCGCACTGGTTCCGTACGCAATAGGAATAAACGGGATAGGCATTGCCGGCAAGAGCGACGGCATAGATTTTGTTTTCAATGCAGCTGACGGTTCCTCGGGTATATCAACCTTTAGGGCTGCCTTTACCGGCGTTGCGGCTGCTCCGAGCGAAGTGGCGGAAGGAGGGCTGTTCACGTTATCGGGGACCCTAACCCAATTGGTCGCTGACCCCGCCCCACTCATTACCATGCCGCAAGCGACCCTTAGCGCTACTTCACAGCCGCTACCCGCGCAGGCAAATATACGGTTCGCGCAGGACTTTATACTTGAAGCAGCCTCCGGTACTGGTACGATCGAAGCATTCTTTAACTCCGGTACGCATACAGCTTCGATTTCAACCGCCCTGGTTCAAACGAACTCGCCGCCGTCTCTCGAAAATCTAGTCACTACTCCGACGGTAATAGTGGGCGCCGAGACCATGATGATTTCAGGCATCATTTCCGACGCGGGTACGAAAGACACGTTCACAGTAACTGTGGACTGGGGCGACAACTGGCCACCCGGCTTTATTCAAACCAGTTCCTCTTTTTCTCTCTCGCACACTTACTTCGTTGGTGGAACCTACACATTGCGGTATACGATTACCGACCTCGGAGGGGCTTCGTTGTCAGGTACGACATCCGTTAGCGCTATTGTGCCGCAAAGCCCGACAAGCACAACCTTGAGTGCCAGCGTCACTTCCATATTTTCGGGCGAAGCTGTCACCCTCAAGGCGGTAGTCAAGGGTGCGACTACAAGCACCGTAACAGGTGCTGTTCAGTTCAACGACGGCTCCAACGTATTGGGCAACCAAGCTGTGGATGCGTCTGGAGTCGCGACCCTGACGACGACCCTGACCATTCCAGGAGCACATTCGATTTCCGCCATCTACGCTGGAAATACCACTTATCTTGGGAGCGCATCAAGTCCTGCAGGTATCAGCGTAAATCCGGCGATTTTCACCTTCACTGTGTCCCCAACTAGTCAAACGATCTTCAGCGGAGCCTCAGCATCATATACGCTGACGCTGATGCCGAGCGGTTCCTATACGAGCGAGATCAGCTTTTCATGTAAATTCTCGCCATCATCTTCTGCGACCTGCTCTGCTCAGCCCGTAATACCAGGCGCCAGTCCGGCAAGTACGTTGCTGACGATCTCAGGAGCACAACCGGCAGCGAAGGTTAAGGTTGGAAATACCGGTTCTGGAAATGCTTTCTGGCTTTATGGCTGCATGCCAATCGCAATTGGCGCCTTATTCCGGCTGGCACAGCGGAAGCCAGGTACATGGGTCTTGAGACATTCATTACTCGCAAATGTCATATTGCTGTTGCCCATGATGCTGGCTTGCGGCAGTTCGTCATCTTCCTCACAGCCGATTGCTCAGACTTACCAAGTGACGATTACAGCGAGAGGGCTAGCCACGCCTTCAGGAAGCAGCGCCGCTATGAAGCTCACTCAAGTGATATCGCTGATAGTCCGTCAGTAAGCACCGCAGTTCCCCCGATGTGATTCATTTTTCAGAGGGCAGCACTGTCGCACACGTTTCTTCGTCTTCGGTGGTGAGGGACTCCCGTTGGGACAAGTAACAATATTCGGGCACAATCTCTTTGATTTTTGCGCGAATGGTATCTGATCCGTTCAGAAACAGGGTGGCCTCGAGCTCCTCCAGCTTAGTTGCAAGGACGACCCATTCTTGCAAGAGGCCGCGCGCTACATTGATCTTGGGGAATGACGTTCGGCGGACGTCTTCATTGTCGTAAAAGAGCTCCTCGTTCAGCCTTTCGCCTTCTCGTAGTCCCGTAAAATGAATCGGCACTTGCTTCTCATTTCGGCCTGAGAGTCTGATAAGGGTTCGTGCCAATTCCAGGATGGAGAGCGGGCGTCCCATATCGAGCACTAGCGTCTCGCCCTTCTCGCCGATGACCGACGCCTGCAGGACCAGCGAAATCGCCTCACGGATCGTCATGAAGAAGCGCTTCATGTCGGGGTGAGTGACGGTGAGAGGTTCATTGCTGCGCAGTTGCTGCTGGAGGACCGGGATGACGCTTCCGTTCGATCCCAAAACGTTTCCGAATCGCACGGCCAGACAGCGCATTCCGTTAGTGGGGCGATGGGCAATGATCAGTTCGCCAATCCGCTTGGTGGCGCCCATTACGTTGCATGGATTGACGGCTTTATCCGAGGAAATGAGGATGAAAGTCCCGCATTCACTCTCGCAAGCCACATCGAGCAAAGTCATTAGTCCGAAAATGTTGTTTTGGACGGCCTCAGTCACGTTCACTTCCATCAGCGGCACGTGCTTGTATGCTGCGGCGTGGAAGACAGTGTCTGGCCGGCTATCCTGGAAAATGCGCTCAATCCGCTTGCGATCTCCAACGTCCGCTACGTGGGACTGCAGAACTGTCCTGCCCCGCCGCGGCAAAAGTTCCCGGTCCAGATAAAACATTGCGGTTTCGTTCTGGTCCACACACACCAGGGTTCGCGGCTCATGCTCGAGAATCTGACGGCAAAGTTCGGATCCGATGGATCCTGCTGCCCCTGTGACCACAATCGACTTGCCACAAATTGCAGTTCTGACTGACTCCAGATCGATCTCAACCGGATCCCTTCCAAGGAGATCCTCGACGTTCACCTCTCGAAAATCGCTGACGCTAGCATGGTGTGCAATGACGTCGCGCAACGCGGGAACCGTACGAAACTTCACCTCTGCGCGCTCGCAGATGTCCACGAAGCGTTGCATCTGCTTGGATGAGGCCGAGGGCACGGCAATGAGCACCTCGTCGATCGGGCAATCGCCCAATATCACTGGGATCTGGTCGACTGTCCCCAAAACGGGGATGCCTTCGATTTTCAACCCCAATTTTGAGCGGTCGTCATCCACATACCCGACCGGAGCATATTCGCTGCTCGGTCGCTTGATCTCTCGCACGACAGTCTGGGCCCCGATGCCGGCTCCAATGAGGAGCACTTTTTTGCAGAGCGCCAAATCCTGGCGGACCGATTCCGCCAAGACGCGGGAGAAGATGCGCACTCCAAGCAGGAGCCCCGCGGTCAAAATGGGCTCAAGCACATAAACAGCTCTGGGAAAGTTCGTCAGGCCCAAAACGTAACGCATGACGAGGACAAATACCACAGAGCCGGACGACACAGCTTTAGCGACATCGACAGCGTCGCTCAGGCCTGTGTATCGCCACCAGCCGTGCAGCAGACCGAAACCGGCGATGGCGGCCATTCGAATCACAATGAGGAGGCAGGCTGCGGAAAACAACAGCCTTCGATCGGGCAGCGTGAAATCAAATCTCAAGAACCAGGCCAGAGTGAGGGAGACGAATATCAGCAGAGCCTGGAAAATGCCCACGAACCAAGAGTTCTTGCTCAAAAGAGCTCGTGCCAGATTGATGATTTTCATTTCGCTTTCATCGTTCTCGAAAATAGAAATTAAAAGCGTCTATGGCGCGGGTTGCCACACGAATCATCCAAAACAGGACAGCCATGAATTGTGGGTAGCTGCGATCGGGCTTGCTCAGGACCCGCCGGAAACTAGCTGTGGGACTCCGACGGCCGAGAGAGCACGAAAGCCAAAGAATTTCTCGTTCTCACAACAAAAGCTGGTCAGTCAAACACTTTCACGAACCAAGAGTTGCGGTCAGGGCTCGACAATTCACGACGTCTGCTCAGCCCTGTTAAGATGCCGAACATTACTCCTAGTGGAGCAACCATTATGGCGCAAAGGTCAAGGGGCGTATCCTTCTTCCAGTTATTCTGTGTATACCCTCTTGTTCTCGCACTGGGTGGCTGTGCTGCATCGAATCCACCCCGCCCTATTCCCCTGGCAAATGCCAAGACGCCGTTGATCACGCCGACCTATGACGGTTCCGGCCAATCAGTCGAGCCAGATGTAGCTTTTTTCGCCTCCGCATGGCGTGGATACCAATATTGGATGGCTTACAGTCCTTACCCCAACGGGAATGCTCGTGACGAAAACCCATCCATCCTTGCTTCCAATGACGGTCTGAACTGGTCCATTCCCTCCGGAGTGTCGAATCCACTCGCCCTGCCTTCCGCCGGGGACCTGGAACTTGCAGACGCGAGCATTTTCTACGATTCGTCCTCCGATCAACTTTGGGTGTATTACCTGGATGTGTTTGCGTCCAGCATGAACTTGCTGCGTCTCAGTTCCTCGGACGGCGTCATCTGGAACAACGACGGTGTCCTTTTTACCACGCCGGGGCAGGAGATTTTGTCACCGACGGTCACCAAAGTGGGTGACACCTATTATCTGTGGACTGTCAATGGGGGAACTGCTGGCTGCTACACAAAAACTACTGCAACGGTCGAATATCGGACGTCGACCGACGGAGTCAACTGGTCGGTTCCGCAAGCCACTGACATGGCACAGAACGGCTATTCGATATGGCATATCAACATTACGCCGATTCCGTCGAAACAGGAATACTGGGCAGCGATTGCCGCTTTCCCCGTGGGGCTGAATTGCGCCAGTACAGTGCTGTTTTTCTCGAGAAGTCCAGATGGTGTGCATTGGACATCGTATGGCCGGATTGCCCTGGACCGAGGGGGAACCTGGGACCGGGATCAAATCTATCGCTCAGTCTTTTTGTACGATCCATCCAGCGATCAGCTATCGGTGTGGTACTCGGCGCGGGGCGGTGAGATTTGGCACATCGGTCTCACGCAAGGCAATTACAGCGACTTTATCGCCTGGCTGCAACAATAAAAGAGAGCAAAGAGAACCTGCTTACTGATTCTCTCCGAACGCACCAATATGTACCTGCCCGCTTGCCGTAATTTTCTTACCCTCGTAATTGCGCTCCGGCGCATCGCGTGTTGTACCGGCAGTTCTCGCCGGACTATCTTTTCTTAAATGGAAATCGCCGGTGGGAATGGAAACAAATCCCGGATCGCGGCCCGTGATGCAATTCTGGCAGCGTTTTTCATGGAGCAAGAAATCTTCGCCCTGGTTCTGGTAGCTGAGGTTATTGCTGTATTCGTTGTGACTGCCAATGCGGCCTCCGGACGCAGCCTCTTCTATGATTCCGTGACTGGGTACGGTCAGGTTGCGATTGCCGTTATACGCGATTATGTTATTCCGCACCACGGTATAGTCATTCCCTTCGCAACCGGTGGTGCTGCACGGTTTATCTCCAGAGCCGACGATGATTCCGCCAGAACGGTTCCGGAGGACACTGTTGTTGGTAATCGTCACGTGCGACGCCGCATGCCACAAATGAATCCCGTATCCACAATTGTCGACCACGAGATTGCTGCTGACGCGTCCACCTCGTGTGGCGACATATATTCCGTGAACAAAACGATATTTCGCTTCTCCACAATGTACGTTATCGCCAATGCCGACATCGTGAATGGAATTTTCTAAGATGTCATTATCATGACCATCATAATCGTAGCTGTCGATCCCCGCGCCGGCGGCGGGATCGAGATTACAGCCAACCGCCCGATTGTGCACGTTATTCCCTTGGGCAGTCTGAAACGCGCCACCCAGGCCGATGCCCACGCAGCTATCGCCGCTGATATCAAAACCGATGATGTCAGTGTATTTGCCTGTGTTCTTCCATGCGAATGTCGGTCGACCCTCCGGAGTTATGATCGCTCCCCACTTTTTGTCGGATACATATGAGATCCTGGCGGATGGCGAGCCGCTCGCGGTTGTGACTACCGTTTCCCTGTAGGTCCCCGGCGCGACGTGCACTCTAGCACCCGGTGCCGCCACAGAACCGGCGTGGGAAATTGTCGCCCAGGGGTGAGCCTGTGATCCGTCGTTCTTGTCGTTTCCTTGAGGAGACACATACAGATCGCCGCTCGTGGCAGCGAACGTTAGCTGACACATACCTGACAACACTACTGCTGCGATAAATACGCCAGTTATTAAAACCCGACCTCGCATGTCGAAAATCCCTCCAACGCGGATCATTTTCCCGCGATAAGTTTAATACCGCCCCGCTACCATTGCGAAGTGCCTATTGTGGCTCTGCGGCGATTCTGGGACAGGCTCCAGAGAGTGAACAGCCCACTACCAAAATTGATGCCAGGAACATCCAGTTTGTCTGCTGTGTAATGTAAGAACTGTTTTCTGCTGCCGCTAGAAAGTACCCGACGATCCCTAGAATCGCTGTCTCCGCGGCCAAACGCGATCTGTGATCATTGCAGGCCAGTGCGTCTTTCCTCGATTTCCAGGCACTCCAAAGGGCTAGGGTGAGCCAACCTACAAAAACAACGAACACCAGCAGCCCATACTGAGTTGCGATCTCGGCCCAAAAATTATGTGGATTTACGTAACCCTCTGTAGGATACGGCCCTTGTCCCGCCATCAACATGTGCGAGAAATTTGCCGGTCCGATACCCGAGCCCCACGACTGCTGCACAAGAGCTACACTGTCTTTCAATAGGTTAAGCCGGATCGTTGCGGACCCTCCGGTAGTGAGCTCGCTATAGAGCCGAAACAGCTTAACGGATTCATTATCCGCCATGAAACCGGGGAACGCCACGGTCGCCAATACGCCCACCGTGACTGCTGCTGCCAGAACCAGTCGTTTCCAGGGAAAGGAAACGAACAGAATCAGCAGAAGACATTCCAGCCCTATAGCAACCAAGGCCAAACGGCCACCGGTTGCTACCAATGCCACCAGCAGCAGCAGACTCAAAAAGAGGTAAATCGCCCTGCGCCAACCTGTCGCCACGCGCAGCGACCAGATCAGGAACGGAAAACACAGGCTCAAGAACGCAGCATAGTTGTTCGGATTGCCGAAGGTGCTCATGGCGATAAGTCCTACACTCGGAGCCAAAAGCTCTTCCTGAAACCCGGGAAGATGAGATCCGGTGACGACCTCCCATAGCGCCACCAGTGCGGTGGCCACAAAGGCTAGCGTCCAGCCCAGGCGAAGGGCCTCCAACCCATTCCGGGCCCGAAATACAAGATTGAGCAACACGGCGGCCGGTAAGAATCCGAAAATTACCGCCAGCACCTCAATCAGGCCATTTTGGATATCTGTACCCCAGAGGAGGGACGACCAGATCAGAGCGAATGCACCCCAGATCACCCAAATCAATCCGGAATAGAAAAACCACCGGCTCAGAGAGCCAAAATTCAGGACTATTCCTCTGCCAGTGACGACCAGAAAAATAGCCACGAAAATCACCAGAATCCGGAACGCAAAAAAACTGACGCCCAACTGAATTGGCAAAAGATATGTGCCCAGGGCCGCCGTCACTGGCAGGGCAATGATGACCCATTCCGGCACTCCGAATTTGCGCTCGCTCAGCCGCATAACACGCCCTGATATACATCCTGCAGCCGGCTCACGACGGCAGGCCCCGCGTAGCGTTGTACTGCACTTCCCCGCTGAAGCAACGGATCATAGCTCGCAGCCTTCAGCAAAATTTCCTTCAAAGCCCCAGCCAATGCATTGACCGATCCGGGCTCAACAAGCACTCCCACATCTCCGGTTACGATCTCCTCCGGGCCACCGCATTTGGTGGAGATGAGAGGCAGCCCCGTAGCCAGAGCCTCGGCGAGAACAATGCCAAACGTCTCGACGTGACTCGCTGTGACGAATGCATTCGACCTCCACATCGATTCTCGGACCTGCTCTCGGGTGCGCAGCCCGGAGAAAATGACTCGATCGGAAATTTTCAAGCTGCGCGCGAGTTCCTGCAGCCGAGGCCGTTCCGGACCATCGCCTGCAACCTCCAGTTCGACATCCGCCGAATCGGAGAACGCCTCACTGAAGGCTCGGAGGAGCAGATCGATGCCCTTCACCGGCGTAAGCAGGCCAACGGTCAGGAAGCGGAGGGGTTTTGCCCTGCGCGGAGTCGGAGGCAGAGTGAAAAAGTCCGTGTCCACAATATTGGGGATTACTCGGATCTCTCGTTCGCCGCAAGGCTGCAAGCCCGCGCTCAGCCAGCGGCTGACTGCCATTACCGCGGAAGCTTCCGCAAAGACGCGCCGCGTCAATTCCTCGTCGTCCTTGCTGACTAGCTGGCGAGCATAGGCAGAGGAGTGTTCGGTTAACACGTATTGCACTCCGAATCGGTTCTTGATCTCTCTTGCCGCGGCTCCCGCCCAAAGGGAATTATGGGCATGAATCAAATCCGGGTGGCCGAACCGCTTCACGTAGGCGGCGAAGCCACGCAGCGCGAGCGATTGCCACAGCCTAGGGGCTACAGTACGGAATGGAATATTCCATGCATGAATCCGGATCGTCTCCACTTCCTGCTCCCTCTGCACTCCCATCTGAAAGCGTGATCTCAGAAGGCGACCCGTCGGCAATGTGCGCAGGCTTCTCATGTCGGGATAGACAACTCCGACGCGGAGAGCCGCGTTCTTTAGCGCTGCCGCCTGAGCCTGAACGAAGATGCCATCCACCGGGCTGTGGAATGTCGGATACGAAGACGGAAGAACTATGACATGAAGAGAGCAGCTGCCGGCCTCGTGCGATCCAGCCGGCTCTGCACACATACCGTGTTCTCGGCTGAGGACTAGATCTGACGACGTTTCCATCTCGACTCGCAAGGTATGTTCCTGAAGCCTCGTGGAGATCTTCCTATTGCACGACCCGCTACTGCACGATCAGTGTGAGGGCCTGTGACTGGGAAGTGCCGCTCACCGTAGCGGCCACCGTCAGCGTATAGGTTCCGGCCGGAGTCCCACCACCGCCCGATCCCCCTCCGCTGCTACTCCCTCCTCCGCAGGCTCCGAGAAACATGATCAGCAGAATCGGCAGCCATGCACCGCACGGCTGGGTGCGGCGCGTTTTCCAACGACCATGGGGCAGCATGACCAGCCCAATCAGGGCCACTGCCCACATCTTCAGCGAGGATCCAAGCAGCGCTGCACTGGTGCGCGGCGAAGTCGAGACGCTCACCTTAAATGTGCCGGCAGTCGTGGCACTGACACTCTCGCTGGAGGGGACCGAACACGTCGCACCTGTCGGCGCGCCGGAGCAACTGAAAGACGCGGTTCCGCTGATGCCAGCACCGCCGATCGCGAGGGTGTAACTTGCGGTCGATCCGGCGGTAATTGTCTGTGAAGAAGAGCCTCCAGACGGTACACCCAAGCCTATGCTAGCCGTAGCACCGGTTCCGCTGACTGTCACGCTTTGCGGGCTGCCGGCGACATTGTCATTAATCGAAAGAGTCGCACCCCGGGTTCCTGCGGCAGTAGGAGTGAACGTGACTGTCAGCTTGCAGCTGTTTCCCACGCCTATGGCAGGGTAGCAACCGTTCATTAAAGTAAAGTCCGCGGGATTGGTCCCGACAAACCCGATGCCGCTGAACGTCACGCCGGCGTTCCCGGTGTTGCTGACCGTTATCGTTTGATACGCACTTGTTGTTCCCACGGCTTGAGAGCCGAAGCTGAGACTGGCAGGCGAAATCTGGAGCGCCGGCGTCGTGCCCACCCCGAAGCCGGAAAGTAAGACTGTCTGCGGACTGGCGGCAGCTCCGTCATTGAACAGCAAACTCGCATAGCGGTATACGATCCCCGCCGGAGCAAACGCCACGCCCACAGTGCACGTGGTGTTGGGTGCGAGAGTTGCTCCGCAGGTATTCGAGACGATTTCAAAATCCCCCGGATTTGTCCCTCCCAGACTGACAGAATTGATCGTCAGATTCGAACTGCCAACATTGGTGAAGTCAACGCTCCGGGTAGCACTGCTTGTACCTACATCCTGGTCGCCGAAGTCCTCGCCCCATGTCGAGACCTGTGCCGTGGTCTGCAGGAGAAGAGTCACAGTTCCTGGTGAACCATAGGGACAAGTAACGGGCTGGCACCCAATCATCGCCATATCCATGCGGCCGTCACCAGTGAAATCGGCAAGCCGCAGGTTGAACTGGAGGGAAGCAGGGACGACGTATGGGAAGTTCAGAGTCGGTTGGAAGGTGCCGTCCCCATTGCCAATGGCAACTTCTGTGCCGTAAAATCCGTTCCCGGTCACGGTATCGGGAATGCCGTCGCCGCTCATGTCGGAGAGGGTCGGGCCTCTCAGGCTAGTGGGAATCGGTGAACCGAAGGTTCCGTCGCCGTGGCCGAGATAAACGTCACTCTGATCGTTTCCGAGGATGTCGAGGAATCCGTCGTTATTAAGGTCGGCCACGCTCGTCGGACCGACGGTGGTGGCGAAGGCTGCCGGAGTCCCAAAGGTGCCGTCCCCCTTTCCGAGCGCGACCGCGGTACCGTTAAGCTCGAGGTCAAGTGTGCCGTCACGATTGAAGTCACCGGCTGCGATGCCCCCCCCGATATCCGAAAATGTCGTTTGGACCGGATTCTGAAAGGTCCCATCACCATTGCCGAACTGGAGGACGAAGTCGTCCAAATTGGGATTCCCATAGACCAGGTCAAGGTTGCCATCGTGATTGAAGTCCGCCGCTATCGCGAAGTCCTTTCCGCTAGCGCCGTCATACACCTCGGTGGGTTGCAGCGTGAACGTTCCGTCGCCATTTCCCAACAAAGGCATCAGCACGATCAAAGACCCGCTTTGCCCATACGCGAGCAAATCAACCTTGCCGTCGTTATTAATGTCGGCAGCGAGCAGGAGCGACGGATCGGTCAGCCCTGTGAGGTTGAACGATGGCAGAGTTTTGAACGTGCCATCCCCGTTGTTGAGCAAAACCGTGACTTGTCCCTCGCTGACGCTGACGGCGAGGTCAGGCTTGCCGTCGCCGTTGAAATCGCCTTCCACGAGGCCTGTTACGTAGCCGGTTATCGTGGCGACCTCGTTCTGTGCGAAGGCGAGCGTAGTAGTCGGCGTCGTAATTTCAAAGAACATGGGAGAGGAAGCTGGCCCGCCCGGGTTGCTGACCGTGACTGAAGCAGTACCAGCCGTGGCGACATCGGAGGCCGGCACCGCCGCAGTCAGTTGTATCGAGCTCACGAAAGTTGTTGCCAGCGCTGTTCCATTCCACTTAACGGTCGCGCCTGAGACGAAATTACATCCATTCACGGTGAGAGTAAAACCCGCGCTGCCCGGAACTGCGGCACCCGGCGCCAGGGGCTGATTGATAAAAGGCACGCCGCCGGACTGGGCAAGGAGCTGGCCCACGAACAAAAGCGCTGTGACTATGAAGGACACCCCAAACTGGGCGTCTCCGCGCACTCGACGAAAGCCCATATGAATATCTCAGTCAACTTGGAGCGCTGGGACAGGAGGCGAACCGGGCCGCAATTCGGAATGCTTTCCGGCTCTTGCGTGCGGAAAACAAACTGCATCGCACTGGGAGGCAAGGGCTCCGGTACGATCATCCAGAGAACGAATGTCGTACTCCAAGGATTTGAGATACACAACGAGATCGTGCGTGCTGTATCCCGCATTGCGAAAATTTACTTCAGAAATCTCAATAATAATGACCGGGCGAAACTGCCGTATGGAACCTTCTGCCCCGCGCAGCGCCATCATTTCTGCTCCTTCAACGTCAATCTTCATGACGTCGAGTCGCGTCAAGCCGGACTCGCGAGCCACATCGTCGAACCTTCGGAGAGGGACGCTCACTTCCTTCCGGTCGCTTCCGGTTGAAAAGAGGCTGGGGACTCCTTCGTTAACGGCTCCGAAGGCGCTGTCATTTTTTACGTACATCGGAAGGGAACTTTCAGAGTCGAACAATCCCATGTTGAACAGCCTGACATTGGAGAAGCCGTTGAGTTCCACGTTATGGGCGAGCTTCGCGAAAATGTTCGGCATCGGCTCGAAGGCCAGCACCGTCCCGCTAGATAAGCTTTTTGCAGCAATCAGGGTTAGCTCGCCCTGGTTGGCGCCGATATCGGCAAAGGTCATCTGCGGCTGGAGGTACTCCTTCAGAAATCCTACAATGTGGGTCGAGTGACTCCCCCTCCAGTAAATCGCTCTGCTGATATAGTTCGACCTGTCTAATGAAATCGATAGATCCCCATCAAAATCACGGATAGTGGCCACGCCGATTGGGGTTGGGTAGTAGCGCCGCAGGGCCTCGGATATTTTACGGGCGCGGGTCCGGGCTAGGTTCCTCGAAACCCGCGCTACAGAATCGGAAAATGACATAGTCAGCTATTCAACCACGACGAAGTTGTAGCTCTCGTTCGCAGTGGGTGTTATCGAACTGGAGGTATCATTGCAGAAGTTTGCAGTGACGGTGTTAGCTCCCGTGACGTGCCCCCGGCATTACAGCGAGGCCGGCCTGTTCCGTCGGCTTGCTGACCGCGATCAGCACGTCGCTTGACAGGACCCCTGTGACATTGGTGAAACTCCGAGCGGTACAGGTGTGTGCGGTTATCGCCGCGGGGGATTCCGTCGCGGTGTAGCGTGCGTAACGGGCCATGCTGTTGCCGGATCCGACAGTCAAGCCGGTGGGGAACTGGATGGTCGTATCCGTCGAACCAGTGGCGATATTGGGGAAAGTCTCAATCACTGTGGAATAACCGGAGATCGGCAGTGAGTTGATCAGGCCGCTGCTGTTACCCTGGCCGCGAACGTTCGACAGAAAAAGCCGGGTTACTGTCGACTGCGTATGGTTGCTCATGTTCATCGTGCATGCGTCGAGCGCCGCGCCCCAAGTCTGCGTCTGACTCGCCCCTTGCGTGTCGCTTGCTTCGACTCCTTCTACGGCGATGTCACTATTGTTCTCGGCTCCTTGGGAACCACCGGTTGCTCCATCACAAATAAGCTCGATGCCGCTGTATTGCTTTGTCGGACTCTGGCTGTTGTTGTCGTATTTACCGCCACGTACCGAAAGATGGGTGATCGGGCCGTCATAGTCGCGAAGACGAAGACCGTCCAGGTTGTTGAACTCGGCTATGTTAGAGCTTAGTTCGATAAAGGAACCGCCGTCGATCTCGAATCCATGTGCGCTTTGCAGACTCGCAAGGGAGTTCGAGATAACAAGATGCTGAACGTTTCCCGCAAGAAAGCCCTCAGCGCCGGAGGCTGAGCTGCCTACGGCCGATAGGCCATCAAAAACAATGTCGTAGTCTGGGTGGGCCGGGCTGTCCCCCCGGACCTTAAAGCAGGCGCCGCCCTGATTAGCACAGAGCCCGCCAATTACTTTGACATCATAGGGCTGGTACGTTCCCGCCGCTTTCGCCCCGATGTAAACCCCGTGCTCCCTGGCTGCCTCGATCCAAGGCGAATCGATCTCGCCATGTTGGCTAGCCGTTACGTTGACACAGTCATCGCCAGCTGTAACGCCGGTACCATTTGTGGAAACGCAGTGCGGATGGTCCACGACGAACTCAGAGGCATTGCTCACGAATACACCGGTGAGGTAGTTGACAAATGTATCCTGAATGCTCTTCTGGCTGACCGCCTGGAGCGTAACTTCCAATACGGTGTCGTACAAATTGAACTGGCTGACGGCGCCGGCGCCGAGCAACCGAACGGCGAATGTGCTGCCACCGTCGGTTGCTTTTCCCTTTATCCAGTTATGATCGAGCAGCACAAAGCAGGGCGGAGGGGGCGGCTGGTTAAAATTTGTGGGGCACGGAGTGCCTGCCCCATTCACGTCGATCACATCGGCCAGTCCTGATACCCCGCTGCCGTCGACCTTGCAGCCTCTCAGAACAGCGCCGTTTCCCGAAAGATTCACGGCTGGACTCAACGTTCCGCTCGTAAACTGCAGCACCGCATCCCAACCGTCGCACTCTACCGTCACGTTTGCCGGTATCGTGAGGGTAGCGCTTCCTGAGTAGGTTCCAACCGGCACAATAACCTTCCCGCCGTTGCTGCTGGCGTCGTTCGCCGCCGAGTTAATCCCCGCGATCGAGGCCGCGTACTTCGTGCCGTCCACGTAAAAAATCTTGTTGAAGTTATTTACGCTGAGCGTCGTAAGCGATGGAGTTGTTGGCTGCTGAATGGGCTGATTTGAAGTTGGATTCTCAACCACATTCTGCGTAAGCGCGACATGCGGAGAAGCCAGCGCCGCAATGGTCGCGGCGACCGAAAGGAACAACCCTGAAACGCAAACTCTCATCACCGACCTCGCCCTGTTTTTCACTTCGAAGCAGCCGCTTTCAACGAAGAACTCCATTGCCAGGAAGGAAAGACTAAGTCTTGCCGCCGAGGCCAAAGCAGCGAGGAAACCGAGACCGTGGTCATGCGGCTGTAGCAGATCAGCAAGTACACGGCTTCCGCGAAGTACACGACACTGGAAATGGCCGCCGAAGCGCTCGCGCCATAGATCGGCACGAAGACCAGGTTCAGCGGTATCGTCGCCAGCAATCCTCCAAGAGCCGCGTAGCTGCCGAATTCCGGCCGCCCTCGGCCGCTGAGATCCGCAGCGAGAATCTTGGCGCAGACGAAAAGCACCGCACCAGGCAGCAGAATCCAGATCAAGCTGACCGATTTTCGATATTCAAGACCCATGAACCGCGGGATCAGCAAAGGCGTCGCGAGGGCGATCGCCAGCCCGGTCATCACGCCAAGCCCGATCGACAATCGGCAGATTCGCGAAGTACGAAGGGTCGCGACGTCCGCCTCCGAACTGGAGGTGACCGGCAAGAGCACGGTGGCGACTGCCTGCGGAATGTACCAGAGCAACTCCGCCACGCTGTACGCGACGGCATAAACTCCTAGCGCCGTGGCGCCGGCGAAGTACGCGACGATGAACGAGTCGAAACGATAATTGAAGAACTGCAGCATGTTGCCAAAATAGGCTTTCAGCCCCAGGCGCAGCGAGTCAGTTACAAGCGGCTTCGAGGGCCACAGCAACGAAATGTGCGCCGGCCAATAGAGCCAGCACATGTAGCCGACAAAGATTGCCGTCGAACCGACGAGAGTCCAGGTAACTCCAGGCACCCCCAGTTTCAACACCACTGCGGTCAGCAGGGTGCCCAACGCCATACAGATCCCATTCAGAACGCCAATCCAGGACTGTTCCGCGAAACGTTGCTCCCCGAGAAGCAACGAGAGAAGAACCGAATACAGCTGTTGCAAGGGAATCCAGACGACGGCCGCGATGAACAACTCTGACGGGATGGAAGAATATCTTATGGCGGCCGGCTTGGTTGCGAGCAAAATCACTACCGCCACCGAAGAGCCTGCGACCGACAGTAGAAGATTGTTTCCGAAGATGTTTTCGATGGGATACTGTCGCTTGCCGATGAGGTATGCATTGGCAACCGGCAAGCCCAGGTTCAGAAAGATCGCAATGGATAACGGCAACAAATAGGCGATTTGTATTCTGCCCAGGGCCTGCGCCCCCAAGAACCGCCCAATTACCGCCCAGGTGAGAAGAACGAAAGCGGAACGGAGCACCTGCGATCCCAACACTACGAACGTGCTGGCCGAAAACGACCGCGCGCGGAAAAATGCTAGCGCTCGTTGCCCTATTGCCATCGGGACAGCCCCGCGAGGCGCAAATTCTGGATCTGGAGCCAACGATGAATTGTGAAGTTCAAGCTAATTGCGAGGCTCACCGGTCTCCCGGAACTGCGGGTCTTCTTCCTCTGCATGCGCGCGCGACCCATTGCGCGAGAACCATGGAACTTTCCGTACCCCTTCCCGGATGGTGCTGCGCGTGGTCTGAAAAATTTCCTGGGCCAGGCGTTTGCCCGGATCGTGCTCGGCGGTGGCGTACCAGTGTTCTGCGGCCAGAATCCATATCCCCGTCAAGCCCAGAGCGAGACACGTTCCGATGAACATAATGAGAAGCCGAGGCGGGAAGGACTTGTGTTCCGGTACTTGCGGCACATCCAGCACTTTCACGGTGGGAATTTCCTTGGCCTCTTCAACCTTTGCCAGCTCGTATTGCTTGGTCAAGACCTCAACTACGGCCTCCTCGATTTTCACTTCTCGAAATAGATCTGCCCAAGGCACACCTAAAGCCGGGAGTTGCCGCAGACGGGGATACGACTCGGCGACGGGAGCAGCCTGCTCTCCCCCGGCGCTTCCAACCGGGCCGCTCAATTGATTCAGTTGACGCCTCAACTCCGTAATGCGTGCCTGGGTCGACTTCACGCGATAATTGTCATCGCTAAAAATCTGCTTCAGCCCTTCCAGTTGCGACTGTGCCGCCACCAGTTCACCCTCCATCCGGGCAGCGGCTTCGACCATAGCTTTGCCTTGTGCTGGGATGTCAATGGCGCCGTTCTTGCTGGCGAAGTGGCTGAAGCTGTTTTCTGCCGACTCGAGATCCTGCTTAACCTTGGCCAGCCGTTCTTCCAGGAAGATTCTTTCGCGTCTGGCCGATGAGGTGCTCACTCGAGCGATGACCGAGTCAAGCTCTTCCACGTAGGCGGTCGCGATGGCCGCTGCCCGTTTAGGGTCCGTGTCCGTCACCGTCACGGTGATAATGCCGCTTTTCCGGTCCTCGACGATTTCTGTGTTCTGCTCCAATCTCAGGCGAGCGCCATCCTGAAAGCGAATGCGATAGACCTGCTTCAAATCGAAGCGTGCGATGATTGCATCTTCCAGCGTCCGGCTGCGGAGCACGCCAATGAACAACCCAGTCGTGCTCTTCATTCCCATCAAATCTCCCGCCAAGGCTCCGAACGATCCACCCCCAGCCGCACCGCTCGATAACGCCGACATCACTGCCAGTGCGCCGCCCGAATTGGAGTCCGGCGGCATCAGTCGTGCCTGTGACTCATAACGTTTTGGGATCAGAAACGCAAGCAACGTTGCGCACACCAGGCCAACCACTCCAGCGGTTGCAAGAGTCCGGCGGCGGTCCCAAAGTAAGCGCAGCTTTCCAAAGAAGCTCTCACTCGCCGTAGCGGGAAACTGGCCGGGATCCTGTGGAAGCCGGAGTTGAGGATCGAGATCCGGCGGTTCCGCGGTTATACGTGTGACGGCCATACTACTTTGTCTCCGGTTGAGTCTTGAACATAGCGACTACCGACGAAAATATCAGACTCAAATCGTTTCGCATCGACAAATTCTCGACGTACTTCAGATCGATACTCAACTTCTCAGGCATGAGTTGTTCCACATAGAATCGCTCCGGATCAGGTTGCCTGCTGAGTAGCTCTTCCTCATGTCTAAATTTAAGAGAAGTTGGACTCGTAATTCCTGGCGCAACGGACAATACCGCTCGTTGCTCAGGCGTATAAAAGGCAACATATTTCGGATGCTCGGGCCTGGGGCCGACCAGGCTCATTTCGCCTCTCACGACATTCCACAGTTGGGGAATTTCGTCAACTTTGGTCCGCCTTAAGAGCGCGCCCACCGATGTTACGCGGGGGTCCCGAGCGCTGGTAATCGCAGCGCCATGCTTTTCAGCGTCTACCGTCATCGATCGAAATTTAAAGATTTCAAATTCGCGGCCAAGCTTTCCGACCCGTGTCTGTCGAAATAACACGGGACCGGGCGAATTGAGCTTGACCGCCAGCGCGATGACGAGAAGAAACGGAAAGGACAGAAGTAATCCGATGACCGAAACCACCAGATCGAAAACCCGTTTTCCCACCGCTGCATAGGCATTCCGATCGGAGACGGAAAGGCCGCTAATCGGTAGCTCTCCCTGCAAAAACGGTGGTTCTTGAGTTCGCGGTCACGATCTGCTTGACTTTTTCGACGACATACTCGATCTCTCGATCCTGCATGGTGGGAAAAATGGGCAGAGAAATATAACGCCGGTATTCCGCTTCTGCGCGTGGCAGATCGCCCGCCCGATACCCATACTTCTTCTGATAATACGGCTGAAGGTGGAGCGGAATGAAGTGAACGCTCGTTCCAATGCCCTCTTCCTTCAAAGCCGAAATGAATTCATCGCGCGAAATCGTGAGCAATTCGTTCCGTATCCGCAGCGGATACAAGTGCCATGCAGATTCACTGTCCTGCCTGACCGATGGAATCTCGAGTTGTTCCATCTGGCCAAATGCTTCGTTATACCTCGATGCAATCCTGGAACGAGCTGAGGCCATCTGCTGCAACTTCCCCAACTGCACCAATCCCATGGCCGCCTGGATATCGGTCATGTTGTATTTGTAACCGGCTTCGAGGACCTCGTAGTACCACGAACCCTCTGCCGTATATCTCTTCCATGCGTCGCGTCCGATGCCATGGAGGCGCATCAGCCGCATTCGGCTGGCATACTCATCATTATTTGTGGTGATCATGCCTCCTTCCCCGGTTGTCAATGTCTTTGTGGCATAGAAACTGAACACCGTCATCTCGCCAATTGCGCCGACACAAGTTCCACGATAACTTGCGGGCAAAGAATGCGCGGCGTCCTCGATGACATGCACGCTGTGGGGCTTACTTATCGCGAGTATGGACGCCATATCGCAGGGCTGCCCACCGTAGTGTACGGGAATCGTGGCCTTGGTCCGTGGCGTAATCCGCCTTTCGATTTCTGCTGGATCAATATTGAGAGACACTGGATCTATATCGGCCAAAACCGGACGCGCGCCGGAATAGGCAACTACCTCAGCGGTGGCCGTGAACGTAGTCGTTGGAACAATTACTTCATCACCCGCCTCGATACCGATAGCATCGAGCGATAGGTGAAGTCCGGCTGTACAGGATGATACGGCGATCGCGTGCCGTGTACCGATGTGCCTCGCGAACTGTTGTTCAAACTCAATCGTAACTGGCCCCATGGTGAGCCATCCTGAACGCACAGCCGCAGCGACTGCTTGAGCCTCCGCTTCCCCAACATCTGCTTTATGAAATGGGATAATCAAGCCGTTTTTCCTCGAACGTCTACGTGTTCAATTGCTCAAGTGGGAACTCGCGTTTGTCCAGTTTAAGACTCTTTGCCAACGGAGGAAACAACACTCGTGCCGACGACTCTTGGTACCAGCCCGATTAACGCTTGCTCGACCCGGGCTGCTATTGCGCGGCGATCGTAGTGCGCTGCTATGAAGTGCCTCGCGTTTCGTCCCATTTCAACGCACAAGTCAGGATGATCCTTAAGGAAAAGAATCGCTCTGACCATCGCCGCGGGATCTTCGGGGGGGACGCAAATGCCGGCACCCGCATTCTCGACAAGTGCCTGAGCTTCTCCGCTGGCCGCTAGGATGACGGGCACACCGATACCCATCGATTCAAACAGTTTGCTTGGGAGCGCGCCCTTAAACAATTCCAGCTTCTTGAGCGGTACGAGAGAGGCATCCCAACTGGAGATGATCTCGCGCATCCGTGCACTTGGCTCGGGAGCAAAGAAATGGACGTTGGTCAATGATCTCTCGCGAGCACATTGCTGCAACGATGTCTTAGCAGGGCCATCTCCAAAGAACAGAAATGCAATGTCTGTTTGATCGATCAGTTTCTCTGCGGCAAACAATACCGACTCCAAGGCTTGCGCAAGCCCGTGTAGACCGGCGTAACCGACGATGAAGGTATTGGATGAAAAACCAAGTCTCCGCGTAATCTCTTTGCGCTCGAACTCACCTCGCGGAGTTGAGGAGTCAAATCCATTCGTGTACAGCAGCACTTCGGTTTGTACTCTACACCTGATATTTGCCAAAATGCCCTGAGTTTGCACAGTGACCAGATCGGCATGCCTATAGGTAAATTCTTCAATGACCGATGAAAGCCTTATAAGATACCTGTTTTGTAATATTCCGAGATCAACAGCTGATTGGGGCCAGAGGTCCGAAACATTAAATACGAACTTGGCACCCCATAACCAACTAACGAACAATCCGGAAAGCCCCAGAAAGAGCGGAGGAGATTCCGTGAATACAATGTCCTGAGATCCAATTTTGAACAGCGCAGCCAGTACGGAGCCAAAGGCAAACGAAAGATAATTGGTCAAGCGCGGGACAAATGCTCTGCTCGTGGTTGTAACAACCCACGTCCTGATGACTTTTACCCGGCCAAAATGCTCCTCTACAAGCCACTGTCCCCTATATTCTTTAAAAATCTTCCCGGTAGGGTAGTTGGGCATCGCGGTCAGGACGGTAACCGAGTGGCCGGACGATGCCAGGTTCTCCGCCAAGTCGGAGAGGCGATTCTGGACCGCGCCCGTCTCAGGAGGAAAGTACTGCGTAATCAGCAATATCTTCATTCGGGATAAGTTACGTGTACGGCTTCGCGAGAAGAAGTCTGCATCAATTGTGAGAATTTAGCTTCCGCCATTCGCCGATCACTTCGTCGAGTAGCGAAGCACAGTCGAGACTTAGAAACGTCGTTCGTTTTGCACCGAGTCTTTCCCGCTAGGACCTGCACTGCTGCCTCGGCCAGGCAATCCGCCTGGTTACGGACTATACGATCCTTAAAGTTGATCCAAGACTCGCCAGGTTCCGGTTCGACTCGGCGCTGTGCCACTATGTCTCCCGCGTCTACGTTCGGCGCCGCGAAATGCGCAGTAACGCCTATCGGGGCATCGTAAAGGATGCTCCAATCGATGACATCCACGCCTCTCACTCCTGGAAGCATGGCGGGGTGGCCATTCAAAACACCCAGCGACGCGATCCCAAGCAAGGCGCTGCTTACAATGCCACATCCGGCCAAGAGCACCAGGGCAGGATCTCGTTGCATCAAATCTAAGAGCATTTTTCCGCTGTCTATGTGATCGTATCTCACTACTTCGAAACCCGTGCGCAATTGCAAGCACTCCAAGCTCTGCGGACGAGTCAGCGAGCGCGAATCGTCGGCATGGGTCCGATCCATCGCACGCCATATGACCTCGCGCCAACCATGTCGGCGCAGAATTCGCAGGAAGGATTGATAGACAAAGAGCCGATGTTCTGTCGTAGACCCGATGAACACCCAGCGCGCGGCGCTATCACGCTGCACCAGATCCTCAACTAGCCAGCGGACGTATAAGCTGGGCGTATCAGAGATAATCGCAATAGATTTGGGATCTGTCATTCAAGGCCGGACGCCGAGAAACACGGCATGCACGAAGGAGGTCCATAGGCGGTATACCTCTGAGAGCGACATGAACTCGTACTGGCCACAGGCTGAAAGATAGCGCGTTAAATTCAACATGCGACTGAAATATCCTTTCCAGGGGCCGGTATTAGACATGGTTCGTTCATGCCAGTCGAGAACGACGCAACCATTCACTCTGGCGATATGGTCCAGGAGTCGTCGCAGCGAGGAAGAGATCGCCCATTTTTCACATCTCGGCTCCGCTTCTACCTCGTACTGATCCATAACCGCAGTCGGAATCGCCAGGAAGCTGCAATCCGCAAATTGACTCCACGCGGTCGACGCCGTGATCGGTAGGCAGGTTCCGTTCCGTAAACCCACTGCAAGGGGGTTTAAGCTCGTGTCGGCAACTAAGCCCGCTCGAGACATTTCCTGCCAGGTCTTATATGGGTCCTTCCAGTGAATTGACCAATAGTGCTCTCGTACAAACTTCACTTCGGTTCCTAGCACCCTGCCGAGATGTTGTGCTGATGACAGGTAATCTTGCGAATTCTGAGCACGAATTCCTGAGTGCAGACCAACCGACCAACCTTCATTCAAAGCGCGACCAAACTCCTCGCGTAATTTGGCATTCGTAATCTTGTAGCGTGGATCTCTCGGCGAGACATCAACGCCGGCGGCGCCCTTCGGATAGACAAAAAATGTAGAGACCGCACCGACCTGTCGCTCGAATCGTCTCCAGTCTGAAAAGCCAAAATATGGATCGTCTCCTTTACTCATGAGGCTGATCAATCCAAATTCCAAAGCATCCCGCTCCTTCTTGTCTTTGCGAAACAGCGCGTACCAGGCACTTCGAGCAAGAGCAAAGAAGCTGTGCAGGTATGGACCGTCAACATCGTGCGTGATGATCACCGGGACCTTGTTCGGCCATGGCTTCAATACGTTCTGTACATTGATTCCATGCTTCGCACACACCTGCCGCATCTGAATGGCAGCGTTCTCTAAAAGCGGTTCCTCAAGAACCTCCAACCGGCCAAAAGGGTGGCTCTTAGCCGGTATTCGACCGAGTTGGTCGCGTTCCTCAATCGATACTCGCTCTTCGTGCGAGAAGGTCAGCAGTGCTGCTGCACCCGCTAATAGGTCCACTCCAGCCTCGACCCCGCCGCCCCATAACGCAGAACCATCGGCGCCCCACAAAAGCTGGCAGTCTTCCAACCCGCAAGTCGATACTGGGAGTGTCACTACACATCGGTTCTGAATGGCTCGCTTGCGTGTGAGTTCCGGCGGACCGTGGTAGATAACCGTTGCATCCGAATCAACCGATTGCCAGCTCCGGTGTAATGAAAATGGAATTCCGACTCTGACAAAAAGTTCGAATGCGGCACGCAGGAGTTTTTGCTGCAATGCTTCATTGTCTGATTGGATTACAACATTCAGTGATGGAGTGGTCACGACCGCGCACAAGCACTCGCTTCGGCAAGGGGTAAATTCGGAAACTCATCTTCCGCCTTCACGATCGAACGCAGCCATAATTCAGCAATAAGGGCACGACATATGTCCAGGAATGCACCAGAGGGTCGGACCAGGAACTTTTCGTAATGGTCGAGAAACTTTCGGCCGTCGAGTAAGCCCAATTTTTCAAGCTCGCTATTTTCGAAGACTCGCCGAATTGTAGGACGCAACTCTCCTCGCAACCATTTTTCTTCGGCGGTCAAAAAACCTTGCTTGTCAGTCCGCCAACGAATTGCGTTCGGCAGGCCAGCAAACCGCGAACGCAAGATGAACTTTGTCCAGCCATTTCTGATTTTGTAGTTTGCTGGCAGGTTAACAAGATAATTCACCAGTCGGTGATCAAGAAAAGGGTGCCGGACTTCGAGCGAATGGGCCATGGAGTTACGATCTTCATAGTGCGCCAGGGCGGGAACTGAATACTGATCGAGATCGGCGATTTGCCGAAGCTTAAGGTCACTCATCTGCCATACGGGGAAAGGCGCGTAAGTCTCGGTAGGACGTAAAGCCCCGCCGTACGCCTTTGAACTCAGCCACGGAACATAACGCCGTGCCTCCGAAAATTGGAATTGGCGCACTACTGTACCGTGAATCAAACTGGCCAGCAACTCGCGTCCCGCATCCACAAATCTGTGTTGCTGCAACAGGGCTCGTACGTAGAGGAAGAAAAATTTGGAATACCCCATTAAAACTTCATCCCCGCCTTGGCCACTTAGCAGGACTGTCACGTCAGTCTGCTCTTTGATCAATTGGAAGATTTTGTACTGCGCCACCAAACTGAAACTCACTACCGGCTCGTCCGAGTGACGCAGCACTGTATTCAGAGTAGGGAGAAGGTCGGGACATTGGAAAACCAGTTTGCGATTCGTCACTCCCGTGGCCGAAGCCACCATGTCGATAAATTTCTCCTCGCTGTATTGCTTGTCATCCGAGACCACCGAGAATGTTTCGATGCCGTTCGGCGCGAATTCATGAGAAGCTACCGCAATTGCGGAGGAATCAAGGCCGCCGCTCAAGAGACATCCTACTTTGACATCGCTGCGCAAGCGAATTCTGACACTGTCTTCAAGCAGTTCGGAAAACTTCTCCGCCGAACTCGCAAAATCCGTGGCCGGCTCTGAAGAGTAATCCCAATATTGGTGCGAGGAAACGCTGCCATACTGCAATGAGATCACCATAGAGGTTTTCGGCGCGATTTTGGTCACACCTCCGAAAAATGTTTCCCCCGTATGGTTGTGCAGACACTGCGAAAGGAAAGCGATCACCGCATCGCTGTTGACTGTCTTCAGCGGAACCAGAGGTAAGAGTTGCTTGATCTCACTCGCAAAGTAAATCCGGCTCCCTTGCCGTGTATAGTAGAGCGGCTTAATAGAAAAACGGTCGCGGCTGAGGATCACCTTTCTCTGTGGCAAATCCACCAGAGCGAATGCCCACATCCCGTTGAATTTCGCAAAGCCGTCCAGACCATAGCGGCCATAGACCCGAAGAATAACCTCGCTGTCCGTTTGAGTTTCGAAGATATCCCCGAGTTGCTCCAACTCTTTGCGCAGCTCGACAAAGTTAAAAATTTCGCCGTTAAAGATCAGCCATCGACCCTGGCCATCCGTCATGGGCTGCCGCCCAGCGTCAGAGAGATCGATGATTGAGAGCCGGCGATGGCCGAGAAAGACGTCCCATCGTTCTGAACTACCCGTCGATGGTGGCTTGACTCTGAGAGATCTGTAGCCGGCGGCATCCGGACCACGATAGGAGACCAGATCCGTCAATGTGACGAATCGATTGTAATCCGAAGGAGAGAAGAAACCTTCGAGGTCGACGGCTCCAAAAATTCCGCACATTTTTGATTGGGCTCGGTTTCCAGATGCGGGCCCCACTCGGTACGGCCCGGTTTCTTGCTTCCTTATGCCAGCACGGGTTGAGTACTGGCCAATTCGGCACAACATCCATCTTCGACCGTGTATTGACGTCCACAAGCGCTACAGGTCTGGCTACCTGTACCTTCTTCCAGCCTCGTACCGCAGTAGCACATCCAACCCGCTACCCTGGCGGGCACGCCGATCATAAGGGCGTAGGGAGGCACGTCTTTAGTGACTACTGCGCCTGCCGCAATGAATGCATACTCTCCGATCGTGACGCCGCAAACGATGGTGCTGTTCGCGCCGATGCTGGCGCCTTTCTTAACCCGCGTTGTTTTGTATTCGTGCCGGCGGACGATGTGGCTGCGCGGGTTCACCACGTTGGTGAATACCATGGACGGTCCGCAGAACACGTCGTCCTCGAGAATCACCCCTGTATATACCGAGACGTTGTTCTGAATCTTGACATTATTGCCGATGGTGACATCCGGGCTGATGACCACGTTCTGGCCGAGGTTACAGTTCTTGCCGATGGTGCTGTTGGCCATAACATGCGAGAAGTGCCAGATCCGCGTGCCTTCGCCGATGTTGCACGGCGAGTCGATGACCGCGGTCTCATGCGCCGAATACTTTGGCTTTGCGCCCCGCGCATCAACTTTGACCGGCGTTCCTTCTTTTCTCAGAGACTGTTCACAAGCCTCAAGTATCTCCAAAACCTGAATACCATTCCGTCCGTCAGTTTTCGGTGCCGTCCGTTCGGCTACACAGCTGAGGAAGTGCTCGCATTCGTTCTTGAGCGGCTCTGACTTGTCCAGCGGAATCGCTTCGCCGCCATCCTTAACCGCCACCGGCATGCGGTCAAACCAATCGATGCGATGCGAGAACAAGGTCAGCTTTCGCTCCCGTTCGACGTCATCGAATACTGCCATCCGCTTGTCGCCGATGACCGCCAGCTTCTGCTCTTTGAAAGGATGGATCCAGCTTACGAAGATGTGGGCCTGAACTCCGCTGCGGAAACTGCAGGTCGTCATGGTGGTATCGAAGATTTTGGGATTCACGTAGCTGCCGCCATGAGACGAGACGGATTCCGGCGTCTCGTCGAGAAGTGAACAGATTACCGAGATGTCGTGCGGAGCAAAGCTCCACAAGATGTTCTCTTCGGTGCGGAGCTTCCCGAGATTAAGGCGGGACGAATAGATATAACGAATGCGGCCGAGTTCGCCGCTTCGAATCAGCCGTTTCAATTCCAGTATGGCCGGATGGTATTCCAGAATATGACCGACCATCACGATGCGCTCGTTCTTGGCTGCCAGCTCATTTAATTCCCGGCCTTCGCCGCTGCTAAGGGCCAGTGGCTTTTCCACGTAGACGTCTTTGCCTGCGAGCAGCGCTTGCTTGGCGAGCTGATAGTGCTGTACAGCAGGCGCGGCGATCACCACTGCATCAACCTCATCATGGGCTAAGACGACCGAAAAATCAGGAGTCGTACGAACGCCGTACTTCTGCTCGACCTCCAGCCGAGATTCGTGCCTCGACTCGCAAACCAGCTCCAGGCTGCCCAGTTCATGAAAAACCCGAACCAGGTTCTTCCCCCAATATCCGTTTCCTACGACCGCCACTCTCGGCAAGGCAGATTTCACCTGAACCTCCTCAGATTTGGCACTATCAACAGCGTTACTCGGAATAGAACGATGCGATCGATTCCACCACCAACTCCAGTTGTTCTGCCGTCATCTCGGGGAACACCGGCAGCGCGAGTACCTCTTTGCAGGCAGCCTCTGATTCCGGCAACTCACCCTGCTTGTAATCGAGATAGGCGAACGCGCGTTGCACGTGGAGCGGGATGGGATAGTAAATCTCGCTTGGGACGCCGCATTCCCTCAGGTAGCTCTTCAACTCGTCACGCTTCGGAGCGCGGATTACGTATTGGTTGTAGATGTGGTTGCACTTGGGCTGTGTCTTCGGCAGTTTGATGATGCTATCGAGTCTGCGGCTCTTGAATAGCTCTGAATAGCGCTCAGCATTGCTCTGGCGTCCCCGGGCCCAGGTATCAAGATGACTCAGCTTGACCCGCAAAATGGCGGCCTGGAGCGCGTCGAGACGGCTGTTCATGCCAATCAACTCATAGTCATACTTCGTAAGGCTTCCGTGTGTACGTAAAACACGTAGCTTCGCTGCCAGCGCACTGTCGTTGGTGGTGAGCATGCCGCCATCGCCGGCGCCGCCCAGATTTTTCGAAGGAAAGAAACTGAAGCAACCGCAAAGGCCGATGCTGCCCACGGGCTTCCCTGCGTAACTTGCGCCTATAGCTTGAGCCGCATCCTCGACGACAGGAATATTCTTCGCCTTTGCGATCTTCATGATCGCGTCCATATCCGCCGCCATGCCGAACAAATGCACCGGTATGATTGCTTTGGTGTTGGATGTCACCGCCGCATCGATCTTTAGCGGATGGATGTTATACGTTTCTGGATCGATATCGACGAATACGGGCCGCGCGCGCAAGCGCGCAATCGCACCCGCGGTCGCGACGAAGGTAAACGGAGTTGTGATGACTTCATCGCCAGGCCCAATCTCGAGCGCCATCAGCGCCAGCAGAAGAGCATCGGAGCCGGACGCGCATCCGATACCGAACTGCGAATGAGAGTAAGCGGCGATTTCTTTCTCCAGGCTCTCGACTTCCGGTCCCAGAATGAAGTGTTGTGACTCCATAACCCGCTGTATCGCCGCATCAATTTCCGGCTTGATGCTCCGGTACTGGGCTTTGAGATCGAGAAACGGAAATGGCTTGACGGAGTTTTGTTTTGGTGTAGCCACGGTTGGCATGATTCCCTCGATAAAAAAAATGGGTGTTACTCAGTAATATGACGACTTGTTTACAAAACTTAAGGCCGATGATTGTTCACAGTATTGGTCGACGATTAAAGCGGCGATCTTTTCTCCCGCATCGCCTAGCCCATAAGGGTGGGCTTCTTGCGCTGGCGGGCAGGACAAAGCCCGCTCGACAGCGTTCCACTGCACGTCTGCCGATGTTGGCGGAGCGAGACGATTCCAACCCAGTTCCACCAGTTCTACCCATTCCGTTTCTTCCCGCAATGTGACACAGGGAACGCGATAAAAGAACGCTTCCTTCTGCACGCCGCCCGAATCCGTCAAAACCAGACGAGCATTCTTCTCCAACATCACCATGTCGAGGTATCCCAGTGGGTCAATCAATCGGACATTCTCTAACCTGCTCAAGAGTCCACTGCGCTCAAGAACTTTGCGCGTTCGTGGATGCATGGGAAATATGACTGGCATTTGCCCTGCCAAGCGGCGAAGCGTCTCGCAAATCACCTGCAGACGCTCGGTGCAATCCGTGTTCTGCGCCCGGTGAACCGTGACGAGAATGTAGGAAACAGGGTTAACAAGTAACTGGCTGAGGATGTCCGATTTTTCCTCTGCTCGTTTCGCATAGAGGAGGGCCGCGTCGTACATTACATCGCCGACTTTATAAATCTGATCTCGGTCGATTCCCTCGCGAACCAAGTTTGTCACCGCACCATCGGTTGGGGCAAACAACATGTCAGATAGGTGGTCGGTAAGGACGCGATTGATTTCTTCGGGCATCTCACGATTGAACGAACGTAGGCCCGCTTCCACGTGCAGAACCGGAAAATGCAATTTGGCTGCGGCCAGCGCCCCAGCAAGAGTAGAGTTTGTGTCGCCGTACACCACTACCGCATCAGGGTGGATTTGTGAAAATACTTGGTCAATAGCGATCAACATCTTCCCGGTTTGGCTGCCATGAGAACCGGATCCGATTCCCAGATCGTAGTCCGGCGCAGCGATATCCAGGTCTTCGAAGAAGATTTTGGACATTTCCGCGTCGTAATGCTGTCCCGTATGGATCAACAATGCCTCGATTTCCGATCGCTGACCCAGCGCGCGGTTCACGACAGCTGCTTTCACGAATTGCGGCCGGGCTCCGACTACGCTCACTACTTTCATTGAAGGACTCGCTCGTAAAGATTCAAAAGCTTCTCCGCTTGCGTGTCCCAGTTGTAGGTGGATCGAACTGCCTCCTGGCCACGCCTGCCCATTGCTTCGGCTTCCACGGGATGATCGAGAAGCCATGTGATCGCATCGGCAATCTCATCCGGTTTTTGAGGATCTACCACCAGGCCGCAACCCGCTTCCTCAATCACAGCCTTCCAATGCGGGAAATTCGAGGCGACTACCGGCAGGCCCGCCGACATATATTCGAAAAGCTTATTGGGTTGAGAGTCCACGTAGTTGGGTAGCGGCTGAAAAAGAACCAACCCCAGACGCGCGCAGAGCGCGAAGTCTCGCAGCTTACGGCGGGTCTGAAATCCCAGGAGTTCCACCCGGTTCCATCCCTTTAAATTGGACAGTTGGGAAGTCAGTTCAGGCGGTTCCGCATTCCCTAACATCAGCAGTCGCGCTGACAAGCGCTCCGGAACGTGGTGCATTGCCTCCACCATCTGGCTAGCGCCCTTCATCTCATTAATTCCGCCCACATACAGCACCACAGCCGCTCGGTGGCGATACGGCGCCTCACCATTGCTTTCCAGTTCCCCTAGAATGGGATAGTTCTGGATGAGTTCTGTCTTGCGTGCCGGGAAGCTCTTTGCGATGGCGGGAGTAGCACCGATCACGGCGTCGAACGTTGCGACGGAGCAGGCCTCCACCAGGCCGGCGACACCAGAAACCAGCCTCCGCATGCTGCGCGGAATCCAATCTTTGGTCAGAATGTCACTCGGGAGATGTTCGTGGGCATCGTAAATGACCCGCTTGCCATTCAGCTTCAGGAGCACACCGATCGGCAGGAGCTCCGGATCGTGAAAATGAAATAAAGCAGCGCTGCTTTCCATCGCTTGGCGATAGACCTGCCACACAGTATTGGTCATGCGATGGCTGCGTGCGCCGTTTTGTGGCAGCGGTCTGATGTGAACGCCGCCGACTGTTTCGGACCGTTCATGCGCAACAATCAGAACTACTTCATACCCCGCCGCGGCCAGCGATTTGCATTCCTTGTGAAAGATGCGTACATCAAAAGCAGGATGCACCGAGGTCAGATGAGCTACCCTGGCCTTCTGCACGTGCCGGCTTGCAACGCTGACATTGAGTGGGGCTAGTGATGTAGTCAATACGATGTTCCCGGAGTTCGTCCGAGCGGTTTGGTTATCGCACTCGCGGCCAGTAGCCTACTTGGAATGACGCGCTTATGTTCGACTGCAAGCCCGTGGCCAGCATTGGGATCTGCCATCGCTCATATTGCATCATGCCTGTGAACCGAAACCCCGACTTCAGCAAGAAATCCGCGTTCAAGGCGACGTCGTTCTGCGTTCCGCCCTCTGGAAGGAACTGTCGGTCGACCTTCCGATGCCTTGCCTCTACCCCAATCCTCATCTGAGAATTCAGCCAGTAAGTACTTCGGATCGATTCACCCTGCGCTGCGCGTCCCAGCCATGTCCCCATTAGCTTGCCATAGTTCGTATATCCGTTGAGGTATTGTTCGTTTCCGTAGTAACACCCGTTGCAGGTTCGAAAGTTGATCGGACTCGTGGTACCACCTTCGATGCGTAAATCGAGCTTGGAAAGTTTGGGCAATCTGGCGAGATATGTTCCCGCTTGAAACGTCGACTTGTATGGGCGGTTGATCGGAGAAATCTCGTCCTCTTGAAATGCGTCGCCATATACGCTTAGCCACTCCCGAAACTTCGGAATCCGGTAGGTGAAATCCAAGCCGGCTCGACCATCCCCCAGCGGCGAATTCCCGCGACCAAAACCAAAAGAGCTTTTCAATAGCGTCGTCGGAGTCAGGGGGTTTCCCGGTCCTCCATAGATGGTCGTTTTGGATACGCTAAGCTCAAAATTCGGAGTGAACTTCAAACTGGCTTTTCCGCCACTCAGATAAGGTTGCAACGCCAGGCTTGTCCCATACTGGCCCTGGAAACCCGAGTTGACGATTCCTTCGCCTTGACCATTGTTGATGAACTCGTGCCCGGCGAGCTGTCCCAGGAAGAATTCCATTCGAATGTCACCCAAAAGCCCCAGAATAGAAGGGAGGCGAAAAGGGCTGACGCGGTTAATACGGAACATTTTATTGAGAGGCTCGGCATCATTCGTGAATAGCATCGCGCCTTGGTCACCCGGGCCCCACCACAGACTCTGCCTCCCAAACGAGATCTGCCAATTAGCGAGATTCATTCCTACATACGCATCCAGTAGCCGAACTCGGCTGATGGCATTAATCGGCATGAGGGGAGGATTCGGGGGCAGGGCATCCGCAGTGGTGATGAAGCTCAGCGCCGCGGGCGATAACGACGGCGCGGACGGACTGGATTGGTATTCGCTGCGCGCATACATCACAAACGGGCCCACCGTTGCCCAACCCGAAGTACCGACAATGCTGTTGAAGCCTTCTTGATACGGCCTGCCATAATCATTCACGATGCTTTGGCCGAAGTGTTCATTATCGGTCAGCGGTTTGCCCGATATGCCCAGCGCGCGGGCATAAACGGATTCAAGTTGCGCGTGCACATTCGGTCCGCCCTCGCTGGCCGTCATATCGCTCGCGAACTCTTGAGCGAGAGAATCGTACAGTTCTTGAACTTGCGGCGGTGCGTCTGCGTCAGGCCCGAGTTCCGACGCCTCGGCGACAAGCCGAGCGCACTCCAGACGTGTCCATGGACGTAGTCCGAGAATTGCCGTTTTCACATATCCCAATGCTGCCAGTCGCTCCAGCGCAGGGTAGATCCAGCTATCCAGCGGCACATAGGGAGAACCCATGTACGATGGTGTCCGCATCTTGTCGTCGCTTACCCGTTCGCGCGGCGATTCGAATGCTGAACCTCCCAGTTCGACATCGTGATGCCGGCGGTAGATGTTTTGCGATATCAGGTATCCGAGTACGCTGCCAATCAGAACGTCGGAAGGAAAGTGCTGATGCGCATGAATTCTCGAAAAGCTCACAGCTGAAGCCATGCCATAGGCAAATAACGAAGGAATGGTTCCCGGATACTCGTGCGCGAATACTCCGGCAATCGACCACGCTGCGGCCGCATGTTCGGAGGGAAAAGAACTGCCACCTTGAAAGAATGCTCCGCTGCCGCTGCCCTGATAAGGCCGCTCACGCCCGAATGAGTACTTGAGAGCTTCGACGGTCACCAGGCTGTTCAGAGCCGCTTCTCCCGCCAGGAACCCGGTTTCCCGCCAGCGCTCTCGGTGAGCAGGGAAGCTCATCAGATACATTCCAGCGCCTGCCCCGATCAGGCTCGCGACTCCATAATCGGAAAAGGTCTTGTAGTGGTTGATCGTGCTTGGGACCTGTGACAGCGATGCACTGTACTCGCGATCGGTCACGAAAAGCCCGGCGGCGAGACCACCGATCGGTACCAGCCAGCTGGAGTCCGATCCTCGAACATGAGCCGGGCTGGTCCAGATCTGTTTCTGATCTTCGACGAAGTCTTTGATATGAGCGGTAAAATCTGCCCCGGAACCTTTCTTCGACTCTCCTTCCTGCGTCCCAATCACGACAGGTTTTGCCGAAGTAGTAGGTGTCGTTTCAGTTGTTGGTGTAAGCATCGATGGGTGCTCGACACTAGACTGCGACTGAGATGCAGGAACGAGCCACAATGGCATCACCGCAACCAGAACGAGCCCAACAAATCTCATCGTTCTCCGCAAACTTAGGACACCCTGCCCTTATGGATGGATATATGCGACCGCGATTGCCGCCGAAGAGGCAACCTGTGCCGCTTGCATGATCAGCGCCCAATTGCGCGGAGCGAGTTTCGGCGCTTTTTCCGGCACGATGATTGAGTCGCCCGGCTTGAGAACCGCGCTCATCGGATCCCCAAACCAAAACCCGGAATTATTCTTGGCCGAAAGCACCGACCCGTCTGCGCGCAGCACGAAAATCGCGCCCTTATCCGCAATCTGTGTCAGACCACCGGATTGGCTGAGGTACCATTTCGCGCTCTTGCCCGAGATATAGCTGACGGCTGTCGGATTGAAGACCTGTCCGCTCACCACGACATAATTTGCCTTCTTGGGGATGAAGAGCACGTCTCCGTCTCGCAGAGGGATATCCGCCGATGTTTTGGCCAGGTGCTTGAGGTCGGAAGGGATGTGAATGACCAATCGCCCAACCGGCGGTGTTGCTTCCAGTTGCTGCAAGGTCGTGTCGGTTTGCGCGATGGCTGTGAGTTTGGCCTGCTTCTGATCGGGCTCCGCTTCCGGCATGACCTTCAAGTAGTCCTGCTCCGCTTTCAGGCGATTCACCAATTCGAGGTGCGACTTCATTTCGATGTCGCGCACTTCGCGGCGCAGCAGCACCGCGCCATAGGGATAAGCTTCTGGTGTGAACCCGTTGCAGCGCTTCAGCACGGAACTGAGTCTCTCCCCGGGCTCAATCCCATACGAAGCCGGATGCTGGACTTCTCCATTGACGGTTACCGACGCACCCAAATCATTCCACTGCGGAATCTGGCGAATGGCCAGTACGTCTCCGTTTTGCAGCGGAACGTTTTCGTTCACATCCCCTGACAACGCGGCTGCAAGTTTCACCTGAAGACGTTCACTCGTTCCGTTACCCGCCGCAAACCGCGTCAGATCCGCGTTATCGGCAAAGGCGCTGCGCTTGAGCCCTCCCGCCACCCGCACCAGGTCTTCCACCCGCATATTGGAGGTCAGCGGATAATGTCCGGGTTTTGCCACCTCACCCCTGATGTCAACCGTGGGCGCATCCACCTTGGCTAATGCGCGATGGATCAGCAAACGATCGCGCGGCTGGAGAATGATGTTGTCCACGGGATTTCCCGCGAGCGCTTGACCGAGATCTACGCTCAGAATTTTCATTGTCCCGTCGGCCTGCGTGCGGAACAGTTGTGCAGAATCGAGAGCCGCGTCCAAGGTGAGTCCGCCGGCCAAATAGATGGCATCCCGCAGGTGACCTTGACCCGATGTGCGATACGATCCGGGATTATGTACCTCGCCTCCCACCCACACCTCCGGCGGGCGCTCAAAATCGTACCGGCTGAAGATTCTTACCGTATCGAGGGGCTTCAGAATCGGCGCTGCTGCCGGATTAGCCAGCGCGGCTGAAATATCAAAACTTTCAATCGTGGGGTGAAAATCGGGAGCATTCAGCCGGATAATCTCCGCATAGTGAGGCGCGGGCTCGGGCAGCAGATCGCCATACGACGAGATCAAATCGGTCAGCTTCATGCCTTGTTTGTAGGAGTAGCGGCCCGGCCTGAGCACGTGGCCCTGGAGATAGATGGCGTCCTCGTTGTATTGAGCCATCGGAAAGATGTGCACCTGATCGCCATCTTTCACCTTGAATGTTTCGAGTTGCTTGTTCAGATCACTCGGATCAGTGCTTGTCGACAGATCCAGCGAGAGCATGGTCCGCTTCTCGTGCGCTTCCAGCCGTTGCACCTCGATGTGGCGCAATGCCGCTGTCGGTAGAATGCCGCCAGCCAACTCTAAAACTTGCCCGAGCGAGGTTTCGTCCAACAATTCGTACACTGCCGGACGGCGAACCATTCCATCGACAGTTGCCTGCGGCCCGATGGGCGGAACCAGAAGCGTATCCCCGTTCTCCAGTCGCTTGAGATCGGAACGGATCCCGTGCAGCAGGAGGTCGTAAGCATCCACCTGCTCGATCATTTCCTTACCACGGTAGTGTTTCAGAGCGCGCAGCGATCCGCCCGCCGTGACGCCGCCGGCTGCAAACAACGCGTTGAGCGGAGTGGAGAGCGAACTGATGTCGTAGGCTCCCGCACGCGCCACTTCGCCGACTACATACACCCGCACCGTCCTTAGCCGCGAAACCGAAACATCCGCCGAAACATCCCTGAATGCCGAGCGCATCGCGTGCTGTATGTCCGCTTGTACTTCTGCCAGACTCTTTCCAGTGACCAGCAGAGGACTTGTCTCAGGCAGCGCGATGCGGCCCTGTCGATCGACCAATCGCACCAGCCTCTGAGAAACGCTGCCCCAGAGATCGACGGACAAGCTATCGCCGGGCCCGACCACGTAATCCGGTCCTACCGGAAGGTCCATCGGAATGACATCGGGTTCGTTGTCGGTATTCCGAAATACATCCATACCAAAGCGCTCTGCCGGCCGCTGGCGGAATGCCGCTTGCACGTACATGTCGTAGAGCGAAGGCACATCGGAATAGGGATTGGGCGGGCGAACCATCTTCTGAGATGCATCCTCGCGGCGCTCCAAAGGTCTGGGCCGCTTCCAGTTCGATCGATTTGAAAGCGAAGGAACGTCATTCCTTGCCATGCCGTCGCGGGAACTTCCCCGGTCTCGCTCTCCTGAATAGGAATTGTTTAGCAGACCATTCCCGTCGTCGCGCGAGGAGGGAAATTGAGTTCGTGGGCTGATGGAAGGATCGGCGTCGGGTTTCATCGAGCTCGATGCCAACTCGATCGGCGGCGTTGAGAACTGATCTCTCGGGGCAAAGTCCTCGTTGGGAAGTTCCGTGCGGAGCGTACCCGGTTCCGCCGGGTTCGCCTGCATCTCCGGAGGATATTGCTGCGGATTTGTTTCTGGAACGGAAGGCTGATTTTCAGTTGGAACACCAACCTTGCGCCTGCGTTGGGTGGGTTGCCCGCAGTCATCCTCCTCTTGCGAATTGCAAGCGCTCGTGCGTCCTAGTTCCTCTCGTTGATCGTTCTTCTGCCCCTGGGGTGCACCATTATTCTCCTGCTCTTCGATTTGCACGAGGCGGCGCGCGCGTTCTTTCAAAACCAGCTCTTGCTCTTTCCCAAAGCTGGAGTCCGGATTCGCAGACGGCTGCAGGTAGCCGTATCGCTGCAGCAGTCGGGTCGCAATTGAGCGGAAAGCCACGTCGCGATCAAGCCGGTCAAAAATGGCCTGATCGGTCAGATCGGAATCTTCGACTACCTGCCCGTTATCGGCAGCTTCTTTCGCGACCCACCGTTTCAACTCGACCAGCAGCCCCGCGTCCTTGACCAGGACCGCCCGAATCTGAGGGGAAGATGCCGCCACGCGGCTGAGGTTATCCTTCGCAAGCTCCGACAAACCGGGGTTGCTCCGAGTCCCTTGGGACATGCCCTGCTGCTGCGGACGAACCCGCTCCTCTGTCTGCCCATAAATCAATGGGCAGAACAAAACAGCCACAACGAGAGTCAGGAGATGTTTCTTGGAAATGAGTTCAGAGGAAATGAGCATGTTTTTGCCCTCGAATCGAGCGCCGTGCAATGCCTCTCAGGCGCACTCCAGATCGTTCTCATCTACTTCCACGGCCACCGAACGCTGGATCAGGTCGATGGAGAACACAATCCGGCAGCGGTCTTTCCGGCGGACCACAATCCCTTCCAGTCCTTCCATCGCGCCCCGGCACACACGCACCCGGCGCCCGGCACGCAGGTAAGGGTGAGGTTCAACTTTGGATGTATCGGAGAGTCGGCTCTGCAAGGTTTCGATCTCATGGCGCGGCAGCACCGCAGGTTTTCCGTTGAAGGACACCAATCGAACTACGCCCGGCACTTGCAGAACTTGCAGCTTGTTTTCCAGAGGCATCTGGACAAAGACGTACCCCGGAAACAGCGCGAGCTCCAGTTCTTTACGGCGATCTTTCCATCGCCGCACCGACCGGTACATTGGCAGAAAGCAGGAGAAACTGCGCCGCTCGATCTGTTCTGCCACCCGCTTCTCATGACGCGCACAAGTGTAGAGGGCGTACCAGTTATCTTCTTGATTCGAACTAGCTAGCGACTGCGCTTTCGATTCCAGGCTCATGTCAAGCACCTACCTACAGCTTCGCCCCCTCACTTACATGGTCATTGTGAGATAAGACCTTTGTTACCAGTTGTTTACCGCAGTTCTGCTCAAAAACGCGGGACTTAAACCGGAGCTAGACCAACCAACGGCGCGTGCTGTCGCATCGCCTTCAGAATGCCCTCTTCCGAGCTCTCCAACGCTGTACTGCGGATATCGACAATCGCCCAATAGAACAGCGCCCGGTTCTGATCCGCCGCCAAGGCGATGATCTTCATTTCCGGATAGCGTCCTAGCAGGAAGCCGCACTGGGCACGGTTCTTGTCCTGATCATCCATTCCAAGAATGAGCACGTCGGGACGAGATTGCGCGACTGCGTCCACCAGATCCTGCTGTTTGCCAACCTCGCCGACCATTTCTATATCCGGCTGGTCCGCAATTGTGGCCATGATGAGTTCCCGCATTAATCGCGGCTGATTCGCGACGAGGACACGGATTCGCTTCATAGTGCTCCAATCGCCCTGAGTATCTAAATGAAGATAGGGTGCGCGATCCGTAACCACAAGATTCAAATGGGAGCTATGCGTGACGTTCGTCGCTCTTTTCGTACTGCCGGCGCGGATGGCTGGCAGTACCGAAGCACCATCTTTTAGTACTGGTTTCGTACTGTGTGTGCGTGCCCTGGCAGGTCGGCCCGTGCCTCTAACCCAACACTCTGTTGGAAAAACACTGCACAGCCAGGTGTGCAAAGGCGGAACGCATTCGCACTCAAATGCGTTGCCGTCCTGGGCCGAGTCTCAATTCGAGAAAAATTGCGAATTTCAGCTTTGTGAACTTTTTTTAATACTTGAACAACTTTTTGCAAAGATGTTAGTTTAATCGTTCCAAGCAAGGGCAAGTTGTTCCACGGGTCCCAGTTATTCAGTACGTTGGCGTTGTGTGGATGGGAGGCCGAGCCGCAGTTCCTTGCGCCCTTTACCTTTCATCAAATTCACTCATACAAGACATGGTGCGTGAGGGGGCGTGCCAGTAGTCATCCGCCGTATTGTGAGAGAGGCTTATGCGGAAGGTCGCTGAAGTTTTTCTGCTGGCAGAGAATCGACTGCTGCGCGAAGCATTGATTCGGCTTCTCAGCAAGAGAAGCGAAGTGCGCGTGGTGGGAGCCAACTCCTACTCGCCCCAGGTCCACCACGAAATTATTGCCGCTCGTCCTCAGATCCTTCTGTTGGATTCCAATGGCATGGTCTTTTCCAATGCCACATTCATCTGCACTCTTCGCAGTGCAATTAAGAACCTGCGTATCGTAATGGTGGACATGGACCCCGATGAGAACCTGTTTTTGGGTGCGGTTCGGGCGGGCGTTGTCGGTTACGTGCTCAAAGATGCAACGGCCATGGAAGTCGCGTCCACCATAAGCGCGGTTGCGGCCGGCCAGGCGGTGTGTCCTCCCTCGCTTTGCATGACCTTGTTCCGTGGCATCGCGCAGCAAATCCCCGTTGCACCAGCGATCACCTGGAGTTCAGAACTGGGCCTTAGCCGAAGGGAAATGGAAATGGTGGAACTGCTCCGCCTGCGGCTCACGAATAAAGAGATGGCGTTGCGCTTAAGCCTTTCCGAGCAAACGGTAAAAAATCACATTCACCACATCCTTCGCAAGGTCGGGGCTCCGAACCGTTTCAGCATCGTTGCACATTGCGAGAACTGGACTCGGCGAGAAGTGCAACCTGCTCCGGAATCCAGCCAGCGGTTGGATTGAGACGCTGAATCTGGTGCTGGAAGATCCACGCCACCGCGCGCCACAAACACACATCGGCAACGCCCGTATTTGACAGCTTTAATTGTGACAGGTTCAACACCAACTCGGTTGACACACGCCACCAACTGGGATCGGCGAGGTCGAGGGGTAATTCTAAGTCGTTAGCCACTCCGGCACCACCAAAGTCTAGTCGGGAGCCGACATTGTTGCATCAATGTGCCTCACAAGAGCTAGAACGGTATACATAGTAGAAAGTAACCGCAGCTTGATCAGAGCTTAATCAAGCGGTGAGGCACGCTATCTCATCATGAATCAGGCGCAGGAGAAAAGGCTGGCGGACCGGGCGAAACTTGTGAGGGACCTGGCTCCTGAGGATTAAGGGAAGCAAAACAGAATTGGAGCCTTATTCACTAGTTCAACTCAGCACCAAGTATAAGGCTAGTGATCGACGCGCAAACGATGGAACAAATGGAGACGGAAACTACCTCATGCCGCTGTCTCTGCCGGCTCGCCTAGGCTGATCCTGTCCTCTTCCTCGTCGCGAACCGGAGCATGCGTCTTGGCAACCAGCATGTAAATCGATGGCACCACGAATAAGGTGAATGCCGTACCGATGATCATCCCGCTCACTAGCATGATGCCGATGCTGTTTCGCGCCCCGGCGCCGGGCCCTTTGGCCAAGACCAGCGGGAAATGCCCAAACACAGTGGCAGCGGTGGTCATGAGAATCGGTCTGAGCCGCGTGTTGGCCGCTCCGATAATTGCTTCCAGCTTCGACAGCCCCGTTTCCTGTAGATGGTTGGCAAATTCGACGATAAGAATTCCGTTCTTCGCGATTAGTCCCACCAGCGTAATCAATCCTACCTGGCTGTAAATGTTCAGAGTGGTGAATCCGAGGAACGAGAACACTAATGCGCCGGAAATGGCCAGCGGCACGGAACCTGCGAGAATAATAAACGGATCCCGAAAGCTCTCGAATTGCGCCGCAAGCACCAGATAAATCAAAACCGCCGACAGCAGGAACGTCCCCAGGAACTTGCTGCCCTCCACGCGCAACTGCCGAGACTCTCCAGCGTAGTCGACCGTGAATCCCTGCGGCAATACTTGCTTGGCTTCGTTTTCCAGGAATGTGAGCGCCTGATCCAGAGGTACGGGCGGCGGAATCACGCCTTGAATGCGGACCGCGTTCAGCTGTTGAAACTTATTCAGCGACCTCGGCTCGGTCGTCGTGCGCAGCGTCGCAAACGTCGACAGAGGCACGAGTTTGTCCGCCGAGCCTTTCACATAAATCTGCGAAAGCTGATCGGGCGTGAGCCGCTCCACTCGTTTGATCTGCGGAATGACTTTATAACTGCGTCCTTGAATACTGAAGCGGTTGACGTAATTGCCCCCGAGCATCGTGGATAAGTCCGCGCCCGCCTGGCTCAAATCGACTCCCTGCGAGCGAAGTTTATCGCGATCGAACACCACCTCGGTCTGTGGCTGATCGAACTTCACATCCGTATCGGCGAAGATGAAGATTCCGCTGGCCATCGCTTTCTTGACGATCTGTTCGGCCATCTGGCTAACTTGCTGCGGCTCCGCCGCGGATGCGATCACGAAGTCGACCGGAAAATTACCGCCTCCAGGCAATGGCGGTGGAGTAAGCGGAATCACGCGAACGCCGGCGATCTTTGACAGCGGCCCCGTCGACTCCACCAGCAATTGTTGCGTTGTCTTCTTGCGCTGGCTCCATGGCTTCGTGACCATCCCTCCGAAACCGCCGCTCGGGTTCGTGATCTGGAAAACGCTCCCGCTTTCCGGAAACGACTTGTAGACGTTATAGACCTGTGTGGTGAACAGGTTTGTCTGGTCAATGGTCGCATTGGGTGCCGACTGAATTACTCCGAACACCACTCCCTGATCTTCTGCTGGGGCCAGTTCGCGCTGCGAGAACATGTAAAACGGAATCATAAGCACGGCGACAACCGCCCACAACGTCAGCACCACTGGGCGATACTGCAATGTCCCGGAAAGCAAGCGCGTGTAGAAACCGCGAACGCGCTCAAACTGCCGGTTCACAATGCCGGAAAAACCGCGATCCGTATCGCCAGCGCGCAGTAACTTGGAACCCATCATGGGCGACAACGTGAGCGCCACAATTCCCGACACGACCACGGCGCCCGCCAGGGTAAAAGCAAATTCGCGGAACAGCGCTCCGGTAAGCCCGCCTTGAATTCCGATAGGGGCATACACCGCCGCCAGCGTGATCGTCATGGCAATGATGGGGCCGACCAGCTCTCGAGCCGCGTCCTTCGCGGCTTGAAATGGCGAGCTGCCCAGTTGCAAGTGGCGCTCGACATTCTCCACCATCACGATCGCATCATCCACAACTAGTCCGACCGAAAGCACAATCGCCAAAAGCGTCAGAAGGTTGATCGTGAAACCCGCCAGCAGCATAAGGAAAACCGCTCCGATCAAGGAGATCGGAATTGCAATGACCGGAATGAGTACGGAACGGAACGAGCCCAGGAACAGAAAAATGACCACGACCACAATCAAGAGCGTCTCAATCAGCGTGTGCAAAACTTCATTGATCGCGTCTTGAATGTATTCCGTCGAATCGTAAGGAACTCCCAACTTCATGCCCGCCGGCAATTGCTGCTGGATGGCAGGCAATTCCTTGCGCACATTGCGAATCACGTCGAGAGAGTTTGCCGTGGGCAAGACCCAGATGCCCATGAAAGTCGCGGTTTCACCGTTGAACCGCACATCCTGGTCGTAGTTCTCGGCGCCAAGCACGACATCGGCGATTTCGCCGAGACGCACCACCACGCCTTTATCCTGCTTCACCACCATTTGCTTGAATTCGTTGGGCGTGCGCAGGTCCGTATTCGCCACCAGGTTCACTGAAACCATGGAGCCCTTGGTGCTTCCCAAGGCGGAAAGATAGTTGTTCTTGGCGAGCGCATCTCGCACGTCGGAAGGAGATACACCCCGCGCCGCCATCTCTTGTGGCTTTAGCCAGAGACGCATCGCGAACGTGCGGTCCCCTAAAATATCGGCGCGCTGAACGCCGCTGATGGCGCTGAGTTTCGGTTGCACCACCCGCGTCAAATAGTCCGTGATCTGGTTTTGGTCCAGGTCCTTGGAAGAGAACCCAAGATAGATCGCGGCGAACTGCGTATCGGCAGTTTGCAGATCGATAACTGGAATCTGCGCGTCGGGAGGAAGATCGTTGCGCACCTGCGCGACTTTCGCCTGGATCTGGGTCAAAGCCGCAGTGGTGTCGTAGTTGATCTTCAGGTGCACCTGAATCGTGCTCAGGCTCTGCGCGCTCGTCGACTCCATGTAGTCGATGCCGTCCGCACTGGCGACCACGCGCTCGATGGGAGTGGTGACGAAACCGCGAACCAGATCCGCATTAGCGCCGACATAGACGGTAGTAATCTGCACCACGGCGATGTCGCTTCGCGGATACTGCCGCACGCTCAGCGAGCGAATGGCCTGCAGGCCGGCAATCAGGATCACCACATTGACCACGATCGCCAGGACCGGGCGCTTGACAAATAAGTCCGTGAACTTCATGCACGCTCCTCCGTAGGGCTGCCCGGCTTAACTGTCCTGCGGTTTGGGACTGGCACTGTTGGATGGTTTGACTGTGTTATTCACCAGCACGGGCGCGCCGTTGCGAACCCGGAACACTCCGGAACTCACAACCTCGTCACCGGGATTGATACCCGAAGTAATGGCAACCTGATCGCCTCGAGACGCCTCGATCTTCACCACCTGCTGGCGCACGCCGCGATAGGAGTTCCCTTTCTCATCTTTCATCTCAGTGACAACGAACACGGAGTCGCCATAAGGCGCGTAATTGATCGCCGACGCGGGCACCGGCACAACCTCGATCGGCTTGTCTACCGGCAGTTCGACCTGCACGAACATTCCCGGACGCAGCTTGTTTTCTTTGTTAGTGACGACCGACTGCACCTGAATATTTCGCGTTTGTTCGTTGATCACCGAGTCGAGTGCGGTGATGCGCCCCACAAACGACATTCCCGGCAAATCGCTGTTCGTGACCCGCAGAACATGGCCGGGCACAATCTTGGGCGTATCTTGCTGGGGCACTCCGAAGTTCACGTAAATCGGGCTCAGCGATTGCAGCGAAACGATGGCCTGCCCGGCCGCCAGATACTGGCCCAGGCTCACTTGGCGAATTCCCAGAGCCCCGGTGAATGGCGCACGAATCGTTTTTCGCGCGATTGCGGCGCGGGTGTCGCCGACCTGCGCTTCAGTCGCCTTTTGCTGCGCTGTGGCGTTGTCGTACTCCGAACGCGAGATCACGCCGGCTTTCACCAGTTCCTGAGCACGATCGAAGTTGATGCGAGCCAGGTCGCGCTGCGCCTCCAGGCTGGCCAACTGCGCCCGTTCTTGCCGGGTATCGAGTTCAACCAGAATGTCTCCCTCATGTACCCACTGACCAGACTCGAAATGAATTTTGTCGATGGTCCCCGGCAAGTCGGCGCTGACCGTAACGCCTTGAATCGCCTCCGCTGTGCCAATCACCGACAGCGTGGAAGGCCACGTCTCTTTTTTTGCAACTACCGTGGTAACCGCAGTGGGCGGCAGCTGAAAATGCGCTCCTTGCGCGATTGCCGCCTCCACCTGCCGGTATTTCACGAAGCCCAGGCCGCCCAAAACAACGGCCAGAACCACCAACATCGCAAACATCCGCTTTGCCATAACAATCTCCAGGCTCGAAACAAAACAGTTCTGAATTGTCCCGGGTTCCCACTTGCAGCAAAAACCGGTTGTTTTCGAATAGATTTCACCAAGCGCAGAAAGGATTCAGAGTTCGAGGTGGATTTCTTTAGAAGTGTGGCGTCGGGCTCTCAAGAGGACAAACGATTACCAAAGAAACCAGCGTTGGAGCGAAAAAGTAAATCGGTCAGCGAGCGTCCGCGAGTCCTTATTAATGCGCGATTAATATGCGAAAAGCCGAATCAGGGCGTGATGGCAATAACCCGCAAAGGACTTCCGGACCCGCCCACAATTTTCAGCGGCGCGGCAATGACGATCGCTCCCACCGGCGGAAGCTGATCCAGGTTGCAAAGGCTTGCTAATCCAAACTTGCCGCTGCCGTGCATCAAGTAATGGTTTGGAAATGGCGGATCGAACGTGGCAGCCTGACCGGCGTCGGTGCCGACCGTCTCCACACCAACGCCCAGCACGTCTCTCTCTTTGGCAAGAAAGGCCGAGGTTTCTTTCGCGAAACCGGGCGTGTGCGGCCCGTTCTCCTTCGCGTTGATGTAATCTTTCGGATCTTTTCTCTTTGACCAGTCCGTCCGCAACAGAACCCATGCACCCGGCGGGATGTTTCCGTGCGTTTGTTCCCACTGACGGATCCTTTCCGGAGTCAACAGAAAGTCCGGATCCCTGGCGCAATCCGTACTTACATCGATCACGCACGCCGGACCCACAAATTTATTCGTCGGAATGCGATCCACGGTATTGTTGGCAAGATCTCTCCCCGAGACCCAGTGGACCGGAGCGTCAAAATGCGTGCCTGTGTGCTCGCCGGTTTCAAATCCATTCCAGTACCAGGCCGGTCCGCGGTCGTCATAGCGCGACAGTTCCCAAATCTTGAACGCCGGAGTGTTATTCCACTGCGAGGGCAGCGGCAGGAGTGGCGTTTCCGCGCTTAATGGCTGAGTCAAATCGACGATCCTCAACCGTCTAGCATTGAGCTCTTGAATCAGTTGTGTAAGCACGCTACTCATTGGCGCACCCCATTTTTCAGTGCTTCCTGAGGGACTGAATATGCCGCCGGAACTGAAATCGATTCTCCAGCAACGACAGGTCCGTGATGTATCCGCTCGGACCGCTGGCCTCAACCTTCGCGATGATGGTCGTCAATTCGTGGCCGTGAATGGCATCTTTCACAGCAGCTTTGAACGCTTCGCAGGTGCGCACCGTCAGCGCGCGGGGAATTCCCGAAGCTCGGGCGATTCCTTCCAAGTCCGTACCGGTGCTGGTCGCGGTTGGAAAGCCGCCGACCGACAGCAAGCTTTCATTGTCGAAAACGACGTGCACCAGGTTCTTCGGACGATAGCGCGCCATGGTGCTCAGACTCCCAAGATTCATCAGCAGCGAACCGTCCCCATCGAAGACGATTACCTTTTGCTCCGGCAGACATAAAGCGAGTCCCAGACCCGTAGAAGACGCCAGGCCCATGGCGTGTTGCAGGTAAAAAAAATTCGGACGATGCCCCAAGGAATGGAGTTCGGCCGCAACCGCCCCCATAATAGTAACGACAAGGTGGTTCTCGAGTTCCGAGTACACGGTCCGCAGACAATCGAGGCGGAGCATCATTCCTCCCACATCAGGTCTCGGGTCAATAGAACGGCAACCGGCTGCAAGCTGCTTTCCGCGAGGGTCTGTGCCTGGCGAATGCGCTTTTTCGCTGTGTCGACCCCATCCAGGAAAAAATACGGAATTCCCAATGCGCGCAGCACCGGTTCGGTGACATTGCCGCCCTGCGTCTGCCACGGGTCGCGCTCTCCAAAAGATCCGCGATAGCTGATCAGCATCAGCAAAGGAATCTTGTACAAGTGGGCGAACGACACGATGCCATTGATGGACGCTAGAAAACCATGGTTCTGCATCAGCATCGCCGACTTCACCCCGGCAAAATGCGCGCCCGCTGAGACGCCGACCGCCTCCTCTTCTTTGGCCAGCCGCACCAGTGTCATCTCCGGATCCTCGTCCGTCATGCGAATCAGATGGACCAGCCAGGTTTCCGGCAGAGCCGAGACCAGCCGAATGTCGCACTCCTTCAGCGTCTCGTAAATCAGCCTCGAATTGGCGAGGGAGACTGGCATATTCCGCGACTCACCCTTGACGAGGGATGCAGCGCAGTATAGGTTGGGCGCAGCTTCCAGAGCAAGGCTCGGCGGCGTTTCTACAGGTTTTAGGTCTCAAATCCTACCCTGCTGGCCGGCATTCCAGATCTCATGATGACTGACGATCAAGTCCAAAAGATTCGTTCCCGGTTCAAGATTTTTCAACGCAAAATCTACCTGAACACGTGTTCGCAAGGTGCGCTGTCGGATGCAGTAGAAACCGGACTGGGGGATTACCTTGCGAGCTGGCACGAGCAGGGCTCCCCTTGGGAGCGATGGGTCGAGCACTACGACGCCGCTCGAACCGCATTCGCACAGTTCATTCACGCCAGCCCCGATGAAGTCGCGATCGTGACCAGCGTATCCGCGGGCATCAACGCCATCGCCAGCGCTCTGAATTTCCACGAGAGAAACAAGGTGGTCATGGGCGAGTTCGAGTTCCCCACCATGGGTCACGTCTGGCTGGGACAACAATCTCGAGGGGCTGACGTCCACTTCGTAAGAGCACAGGGCAATCGCATTCCGGGGGTGAACTACGAAAAAATCGTCGACCGCAATACCTGCATCGTCCCGCTCACGCACGTTTGTTTCAAAAATGGATTCCGTTCGGAGGTCGGGGCCATTGCCCAGATCGCCCACAACTCCGGCGCTCTGGTCATGCTTGACGATTATCAGGATTGCGGAACTCGACCCATTGACGTCAAAGCCATGGATCTCGATTTTTACGTGGCAGGAACGCTCAAGTATCTGCTCGGTCCGCCCGGACTCGCCTTCCTCTATGTTCGCAAGGAACTGATCGCGTCTCTCGTTCCCACCATCACAGGCTGGTTTGCCCAGGCCAATCCATTTGCCTATGATCCTCAGCACTTCGAACTCTCGCCTACCGCACGCAGGTTCGAGTCGGGGACGCCATCGGTCCCCAACGTATACGGCGCATTACCCGGATTTCAATTGCTGCAGGAAATCGGCATGGAGAATGTCGCAGGCCACATCAGAACATTGACCCAGGCGCTCCTACGGCATGCGAACAGCTTCGGCATCCTCGCGAAAACGCCCGCTGACACCGTCGGACCGCTGGTCGTGCTGCAAGCGAAGGACTCCGCCTTGTTAGTGCAGAAACTCGCGGAACGCAACGTAATTGCGTCGAACCGTCACGACGGCTTGCGAATCTCGTTTCACGTATACAACACAATGGACGACGTAACCGCCGTTGCCGATCTTCTGAAAGATAATCTCAATTTGATGGTCCTGGCTTCTGCCGGTGTCGGCAGCTATGACTGATCCGCAACTTTCCGACGTTGGAGTGACAATCGCTCCTGACACTCCTCCGGCGCCGCAGGAAGGCTTGCATCGTGGCTTAGGTCAACGGCAATTGACCATGATGGCAATCGGAGGCGCGATCGGCGTCGGCCTTTTTCTGGGCAGCAGTGTCACCATTCATCTCGCCGGACCCGCGGTGATCATTTCGTATTTGTTGGGTGCGGGGATCGCTCTGATCATGTCTTATGTGCTGGCGGAGATGGCGGTCGTCCACCCTGTGGCTGGAGCCTTCGGCATCTACGCGGAAAAGTATCTCAATCCCTGGGCGGGCTTCTCTGTCCGCGCTACCTACGGCGCTGCCCAGATCATCGCCATTGGCGCCGAAGTTACGGCAGCGGGCATCTACATTTCGTTTTGGTTTCCGCATGTGCCGCAGTGGATCTGGGTCGTCCTGGTATCGGCGGCTCTGGTGGCGCTGAATGCTCTGCAGGTAAATCGTCTTGGCGAATTTGAGTATTGGTTCGCGATGATCAAAGTCTCTGCCATCATTCTTTTCATCATTGTCGGATTGACGCTGATCTTTGGCGACGGTTCGCGCGGTGCCACCGGCTGGGCGAACTTAACGCAGCACGGGGGATTCTTCCCCACGGGATGGAAAGGCGTCTGGTTTTCACTCACCATCACCCTGACCAGCTACATGGGAGTGGAGATCATCGCAGTGACCGCCGGAGAAGCGGAGCGCCCGGAAGTCACGATTCCGCGCGCGATGCGCAATATCGTATGGCGGCTCATTCTCTTCTATGTGCTGGCCATCGCAATCATGGTCGCGATGGTTCCATGGAACCAGGCCGGCAACTCTTCAACGCTCTCCGGCAGTCCCTTCGTGACCGTTTTTGCCGCCGCGCATATTCCCTTTGCCGCGGCCGTGATGAACTTCGTCGTGCTGACCGCCGCTCTATCAAGCGTGAATACGAACTTGTATCTCTCCACCCGAATGCTCTTCTCTTTAGGCCGGGGCGGCTATGCGCCACAGTGGATTGGTAAAGTGAGCCGGACCGGAGTCCCCCACCGCGCTCTGCTGGCTTCGACCGCTGGGATCGTGGCCGCAATTCTGCTGGCCATTTTCGCGCCGAAGAACGCTTTCCTGAAACTCTATGGCAGCGCAGTCGCCGGAATGCTTTTTGTCTGGCTGGTGATTCTGCATTCGCATCTCCGCTTTCGCGCTTCGATTGCGCGCGAGCGCCTGCTGGGCTTGCCCATGCGCCTGCCGGCTCATCCCTTTTTTACTGTGACCGGCATTTTGCTGGTACTTGCGGTTTCCGCGACCACCTTCTTTGTCGAGGGACTCCAGTGGTCGGTGCCAGTGTTCCTGCTTTTCCTGGCGCTGATCTCGGTGTTTTTTCTGAGAAGTGCCCCGCGAAAAGCCTAAAAAAATAAGTGTCAGAATTTTCCAGCAAGAGTACATTACGTATTTCCGTTTTATTCGGGAGGAAACTGGATAATGAGCCGATTCCGCTTCGTCGTCATTTTTTTGCTCCTGTGCACGCCGGCATTCGCCCAGCGGCGCCAGCCGAATAAGCCGTCGGAACCGAACGTCCCGCCTACACCGACGGGTGAACCGAGTGAGGAAAAGTTTCCGCCAGAAGCGGGCGTCGTGCCCCCTCCCAAACCGGAGGCGCCCAAGTCTCCCTTTGAGGGTATGAAGTACCGGCTCGTCGGCCCCTTTCGGGGCGGCCGGGCTCTTGCCGTCGCCGGTGTGCCCGGCGAGGACAACACCTATTACTTCGGAGCTGTCGCCGGCGGCATGTGGAAGACAACTGACGGCGGCCTGAACTGGAAACCGCTGTGGGACAAATTCTCCGAAGCCTCGCCCTCGGTTGGTGCAATCGCCATCGCGCCTTCAGATCCAAACGTGATCTATGTCGGCACCGGCGAAGCCTGCATCCGCGGCAACATCGTGATGGGTAATGGTGTTTACAAGTCCACCGATGCCGGCAAAACGTGGAAGTACACAGGCCTCCGCGACACGCACTCCATCGGCCGCATGATCGTTCATCCCAAGGATCCGAATACCGTTTACGTCGCGGCACTCGGCCATCCCTTTGGACCGAACACAACCCGTGGCATCTTCCGTTCCCGCGACGGTGGCAAGACCTGGCAACGCGTTCTCTACGTTGACGACAAGACGGGCGGCATCGACATCCAGTTCGATCTCTCCAATCCCAGCATCCTCTTTGCCGGCATGTGGCAGACAGTGCGTAAGCCATGGACGATGGAGTCCGGCGGCCCGGGAAGCGGCTTATATCGCTCGGCCGACGGCGGCGACACTTGGACAAAGTTGAGCGGCCACGGTCTTCCCGACGGCACAATCGGGCGCATCGGGGTCGCGACCACGTCGAATCCGAACCGCATTTACGCGCTGATTGAAGCGGAAAAAGGCGGCTTGTTTCGCTCCGATGATGCCGGCGAAAAATGGCAAATGGTCAATGACGATCGCCGCTACCGGCAGCGCGCCTGGTACTACACTCACGTTTTTGCCGATCCCAAGAACCCCGAAGTCGTCTACATCCTCAATACCGGGACTTACCGCTCCATCGATGGAGGAAAAACATTTTCGCCCATACATTCGCCGCACGGCGACAACCATGGGTTCTGGATTGATCCCGAGAATCCCAAGCGCCTGATCAATGGAAACGACGGCGGCGCTACCATTTCCATTGACGGCGGCGCTACCTGGTCGACGCTCTACAACCAGCCCACGGCGCAGTTCTACCACATCACCAGTGACGATCGTTTTCCTTACTGGATTTATGGAGCCCAGCAGGACAACTCCACGGTCGCGATCGCCAGTGCCAGCCCTAATGGCGGCATTGACCGCTCCGATTACTACGACGTCGGCGGCGGCGAGAGCGGATACATTGCTCCAGATCCCAAGAACCCGGAAATTGTTTACGCCGGATCTTATGGCGGCGATATTTCCCGCTACGACCATCGCACTGGGGAAACCCAAGCCATCAATCCCTGGCCGCGCAATCCCATCGGCTGGGGTATGGCAGACTTGAAGCACCGCTTCCAATGGACGGAACCGATTGTTTTTTCGCCGCACGATCTCCATACCCTTTATTACGCCGGCGAAGTGTTGTTCAAGACCACAGATGAGGGCAAGAGTTGGACCATTATCTCTCCCGATCTGACCCGCAACGACAAGTCGAAGCAACAGTCCTCCGGCGGCCCCATTACCAAAGACAATACCGGCGTCGAGGTTTATGACACGATCTTTTCCGTGGTCGAATCTCCCGTGCAAGCGGGCCTGATCTGGGCGGGCAGCGATGACGGCCTGATCCATCTCACCCGCAACGGCGGCACGAACTGGGAGGACGTTACGCCGAAAGCCATGCCCGAGTGGGGAACGGTGAGCATGATCGAAGCGTCTCCGACCGAGGCAGGAACGGCGTACGTCGCCATCGAACGGCATAAAATGGATGACTTCACGCCTTATATTCTCAAGACCAGCGATTTCGGCAAAACCTGGACGTCGATCGTCAACGGCATCCCCAAAGATGTCTACGTTCACGCCGTTCGCATCGATCCCAAAGGCAAAGGCATGCTCTACGCCGGCACGGAGCGCGGCGTGTACGTCAGCTTTAACGATGGGGCGAACTGGCAACCCCTGCAGATGAACTTGCCCATTGCCCCCGTGAACGATCTCATCGTCAAGAATAACGACCTCGCCATCGCAACCCACGGGCGCTCATTCTGGATCCTGGATGATCTCTCGCCCGTTCGGCAATGGAACGACTCAATCAAGTCAGACGATGTGCATTTATTTACGCCCGCCGATGCCAACCACACCACGTTCCCCGAGTCCTTCTTCGGCGGAGGCAATGCCGGACAGAATCCCCCTCCGGGCGCGGTGATCTATTACTTTCTGAAGACGGAGATCAAAAAGCCGGAAGAAGAAAAGAAAAAAGACGAGAAGAAGGACGATACTCAGGCTGCAAGCCCGGCATCAGTAACCCCACAATCGGGTTCGGCAGCCACAACCGCAGCCTCACCTGAAGCCAAGTCCGACTCTGAGTCGGAAGACAAGAAAAAAGAATCCCGCATCAAGATCGAAATTCTCGACTCTGCCGGAAAAGTAATTCGCACCTATCCTCCCAAGAACAAGCCCGAATCTGAAAGCGACGAAGGTTTTGGGCGCAACAAACCGGAGGAAATCCCCTCGGAAGCCGGCATCAATCGCTTCGTCTGGGACTTGCATTACGAGGGTACTCCGCGGATTCCCAATTCTCCGCTCTGGGGAGGTTCGACAGATGGACCCTTGGCACTTCCCGGCGACTATCAAATTCGGCTCACGGTCGACGGCAAAGCGCAGACCCAACCATTCAAGATTGTCCCCGATCCCCGCCTGCAAGTCACCGCTGAGGATCTGAAAAAGCAGTTCGACCTGATGCAGTCGATTCTCGGGAAGGTCACTCAGGTGCACGACGCGGTCCGCCAGATTCGCGACATTCGCGCGCAGTTGACCGAACTCAACAAGCGCCTGAAACAAGAGAAGAATCCGAATGCTAAGGCGCTCGCCGATGCCGGAGAAGCGCTCGACAAGAAAATGAAAGTTGTCGAAGAAGCCCTGATCCAGACGAAAGCCAAGAGCGGTCAGGACGTGCTCAACTATCCGATTCAACTCAACAACCTTTTAGTCGCGCTCGGTGGCGTCGTATCGAGTGCCGATGCCGCTCCCACCAAGCAGGACTACGAAATGTGGGACGACCTCAGCAAACAAGCCGACGAGCAACTTGCAAAGTGGAACGAGATCGTCAAGACAGACCTGGCGTCTTATAACCGGTTAGCGCAGGAAAAGACGATTCCGATCATCGGGCTCGCTCCGCCGACGCAACCATGATGCGATTCAACTCTGTGGCGCGATGCACAGGCTCTTTGATCAGAGCTCTGGTTTGCAGCATTGCGCTCGTCTGCTTGCTGGCATCGCCTAGCTTTCCGCAATCGCAGCCGAGCGTTACGGAGTTGCGGAGCGCATTTGCCAATCCTCCCGTCGACTGCCAGATCATGATGCGCTGGTGGTGGTTCGGTCCGGCTGTCTCGAAAGCTGAAATCGAGCACGAACTCGACCAGATGAAAGCTGCCGGCATCGGCGGCGTCGAAATCGCCACGCTCTACCCGCTGGCTCTGGATGACCCGCAAACGGGTTTTCGGAATCTGCCGTTCCTTTCGGACGATCACATCGAAGCCTTGCGATTTGCGGCCGACCATGCCAGAAAACTGGGCCTGCGCTTCGACTTCACCCTGACCAGCGGATGGCCCTATGGCGGTCCACACATACCTGTTACCCAAGCGGCCGGGAAATTGCGCGTCGAGACCGTTCCCGTCGCGCCCGATGTTGACTCAATTCCGGTTCCCAGTATCACCTCCGGCGAAAAGCTGCTCGCAATCTTTCTGATCCGCGGCTCTGCTAGCCCACCTGACTACCAGCGAGCGCAGCAGTTGCCCGTTTCCGGCATTGAAAACGCGCGCCTCCCCCTATTGTCGAAACTCGGCGAGCCGTCCGACGTACTATTTTTCATTTCCAGTCGAACCGGCATGACCGTGCGGCGCCCGGCGCTCGGTGCTGAAGGATTCGTTCTCGACCACTACGACGCCCACGCGATTGCGACTCATCTGCATGCGGTCGGCGATCGCCTGTTGCAGGCCTTCGGCGACCATCCTCCTTACGCAGTTTTCAGCGACAGCCTTGAAGACGAAGGTTCCGACTGGACTCCGGATTTTCTCGAACAGTTCCGTCAGCGCCGCGGCTATGACCTCACTCCGCATCTGCCCGCCCTGATTGGCGACGCAGGCCCTGATACCGCAACGATCCGTCATGATTGGGGAAAGACTCTCACCGAGCTTGCGAACGAAAATTATCTGGCTCCGCTGCATGCGTGGGCGCAGCAACACCACACCCTGTTACGTTCTCAGACCTACGGCACACCGCCGGTAACGCTTTCCAGCAATCAGTACGTCGATCTTCCCGAAGGCGAGGGCAAGGCGACGCTGCTGATGTGGCGTCAGTTCTCGGATACGCGCTGGGCCGCGTCTGCCGGTCACTTATTCGGTAAGCCCGTGATCTCATCCGAGACCTGGACTTGGCTGCATTCCCCGGCATTCCGCGCCACTCCGCTGGACATGAAAGCAGAAGCGGATTTGCATTTTCTGCAAGGCATCAATCAACTGGTCGGACACGGATGGCCTTACTCCCCCGAAGTTGCCGGCGATCCGGGATGGCGCATGTATGCCGCCGGAGCCTTCAATTCGCATAATCCCTGGTGGTTCGCTATGCCAGAGTTGGCACGGTACCTTCAGCGTGTCAGCTTCGCGCTTCGCCAAGGCAAGCCTGTTCACGACATTGCTCTGCTGTTGCCTAATGACGACGCGTGGGCTCGTTTCCGCTCGGGAAAAGATTTCTCCCCGAGTATCGACGACTCCATGCCGGACCTGCTCGGGAACAATCTCATTCCTCAGATCCTGGATGCCGGCTTCAACTTCGATTTCATCGACGCGGATGCGATTGACACTATGGGCATCTCATATCCGGTGCTGGTCCTTCCCGGCATAGAACGCCTGCCCCTCGCCACATATCGCAAAATTGAGGAGTACGCGCTGCACGGAGGGTTCGTCATTGCCACCCGTCGCCTGCCTTCCAGCGCTCCAGGTTTTTTGAATGCTCCCCAGGAATCACAAGAGATTCTGCAAATTTCGCAACGCTTGTTCGGGCCTCAAGGCAAAGGACGCTTCGTACAGAATGAAGACCAACTCGGCAGCACAATCGCGAGCCTCATCAAACCGGAACTCTCTCTGACGCCGAACAGCTCTGACATAGGATTCGTCCAGCGCCATCTAAGCATCGGCGAACTGTATTTCATTTCCAATACCGCCAACCGGCCGGTTCATGCGCGCGCACAATTCCGCGGACACAGGAAATACGCGGAATGGTGGGACCCCTTCACCGGGGATACTTCGCCGATCGACAAGGTGAGCGAGATCAATCTTTCACTCCAGCCCTACGAGTCGCGATTCATCTTCTTCACTGATTCGCCGCTCGATGGTGGCAAACCGCCATTCCTTCCAACCGCGTCGGCAGAAACGATTGATCTCTCCTCCGACTGGAGCGTCACTTTCAACGGCCTGAATCAGAAGATTCCCATGGCAACGCTTCATTCGTGGGCCGATGATGAGCCATTCAAGTACTATTCCGGTCAAGTCACGTACGAGAAGATAATCGATCTTCCCGCCGATAGCCTCTCTCGTTCGCGCCTCATGCTTGATTTCGGCGAAGGCACGCCCGTACCCATTCCGGCCCCTCTTCCTGAATTCAATATGCGTGCGTACCTCGAGTCTCCGGTTCGTGAGGCAGCGGAGGTCTACGTGAATGGCCGGCGCACAGGCGTGGTGTGGCACCCACCATACACGCTCGATGTGACCTCTTCACTGAAGCCAGGAAGAAACGAATTACGAATCGTTGTGGGCAATACCGCGATCAATTCCCTGGCAGGCCGCGCTCTCCCCGACTATCGCCTTCTGAACGACCGATATGGCGAGCGTTTCGTGCCGCAAGACATGGATCATCTGCAGCCGCTCCCGTCCGGCATTCTTAACGGACTCCAGCTCAGAGTGATTCTGCGCTAGGAAGAGGATCATTTGTTTCTGCTTGGGGACTTTGAATTTGGGGCATCAGCCCTATCGCAGGAACGCCTCCGGCAGCCCGCCGTCCACAGGAATCACATGCCCCGTAGTCTTGCCGCTGTGCTCGCCGGCAAGCCACAGAATCGCCTGGGCACAATCCTGCGGCAGAATCGCGCGTTTCGTGAGCGTGCGTTGCGCATAAAAATCGGCAAGTTTGGAACGCAAGTCTTCCGTCGTATCCGATTCCGAGAATTCGATCTTGTATTTTCTTAGCGAATGCATAACGCGCTCACGCGGAAACATGGTTGATCCCGCGACGACCGTCGCCGGCGCAATTCCATTCACCCGCACCAGCGGACTAAGCTTGATGGCCAACTCTCGGATCAGATGATTCAGGGCAGCCTTGCTGGTGTCGTAAGCTTCGCTTCCCTGCTTTGGTACGACCGCGTTCGCCGACCCCGTCAGCACCATCGCCGCCGGTAGCTGCTGATCCTTGAAGACCCACTCCGCTTGCTGCGCCAGCAAATAGTTTCCGGTCACGTTGATCTGAAACGTTCGGGACCACTGCTCTGGCGTAAGTTCTCCGTCAGGGCCGGCCACAGGATAAATGGCCGCAGTATTAATGATGACATCCAGTCCGCCAAACTGCGCAACGGTGAACTTCATCGCCTCACCGAGCGAGGCAGCCGAACCGAGATCGACCCCGGTATGTGCCACAAACTCACGCGGCACAATTTCCCTGAGTTCATCGGCTACGCTGCTCGCACCCTCTGCGTCCACGTCCGCGACCACAAGGTGTGCGCCGCCTCGTCCGAGCAACAATGCCGTTTCCCGCCCGATCCCGCTTGCCCCTCCAATCACCAGGGCAATCTTGCGGCTGAATTCCGCTTCGGCGGGCATGCGCTGAAGCTTGGCCTCTTCCAACGCCCAATATTCGATGCGAAACGCCTCCGACCGGGGAAGCGCCACATAATTATGGAACTGGATAAACTGCTGGGACTGCTCCACGCGACGTGCTTGCGGCAGCGGATGCGGAGCCCCGTTATCTTCTAACGCATTCGCCCCGGCCATCACATGAATCGCATTTATGAAGAACTCGGTGGTAATCTTGGCTTCTTTTTTGTTCTTGCCGAAGCCGAACAAACCGAGCCCGGGGACCACGACCACCGAAGGATTGGCATCGCGCAATTGGGGCGAATCGCTCGTCGCCCATTCCTTGTAATACTGGCGGTAAGCGTCACGATATCCTGCGACCGTACTCGCGATCCGCTCCTTCAGCGCCTTCGCATCTTCCTGCGCAGGGTTCCACGGGAGAAACATCGGACACACCCGCGTCCGTAAAAAATGATCCGGACAACTCGTGCCCAACGAGCTTAATTCCCTTGCCCATTGGGATCCCGCAAACGTTAGGGCGTCTTCGTCATCGCAATAATGCGCAATCACCCGGCGATTCGAGGAGACGGCTCCCCGCAGTGCCGGCAGAATCTGCACCGCAATCTCTTTTCGATCAAGATGGGGCGGGTGAAAAACGCCACCAAACATTGAGGCGTTCCTCGCCTGATGCTTGGCAATGAATTCGCCCATCTGGTCGATGGTCTGAATGCTATTGAGATAGCACTCGCGTTGCGTCATTCCCCAGGTGAACAGCCCATGTCCTCCCAGGACGAGCCCTTCGGCTTGAGGATGATCTTTTACCGCTTGTTCAATCAACATCGCCAGTTCAAATCCCGGACGCTGCCACGGCAGCCACACGATGGTCCGGGAAAACTCCTTGTTGAACTCGTCCAGCTTCTGCTTTCCATTGGCGCTCGCCGCCAGCGCAATCGCCCAGTCAGGATGCAGGTGGTCAACGTGAGCAAATGGCAGGAAAGCGTGCAAGGGAGTATCAATCGAAGCCGCAACCCGGTTCTCTCCAAATGCCGAAAGCGGATAGTAGCGGACCATATCATCTTCGTGCTGCTCCCCGCGATACAGTGTTTTCAGATGTTCAAGCCGCTTCAGATACAGCAGCGCAAAGCCGGATTCCGTGATCGACCCCAGGTCGCCGCCGCTCCCTTTCACCGCCAGCACTCGCGTGGGCTGACCCGTGAATGGGTCGGGCAGTTCGATCTTCGAGCTGGTATTTCCTCCGCCGAAATTGGTGATCCGCAAATCCGCTCCCAGCAGATTCGATCGATAGCGCAGCAAAGCCACCGAGCCTCCGCCAAGGGATTGCGCCTTCTTGTCATCCCACAAATCCTTGAGCCGAACCATCTCTTTAATCTCAGGCATAAATGCTCTCGCAGTAGTGTTCGAATCGATCGGCATTGCGATCCCATTGATCAGTTTCTCTTGGCTCGAAGGTCTCGGTCGGAAACGAGCGCTCTACAATCCCGCGGACCTCCTGCAAGGACGATGCGCCGCCCGTGGCCAGGATCTGCATGCCGACATTGCCCAGCGCTGTGGCTTCGGCTGGACCCGCGATAACTCTTTTCCCGGTTGCATTCGCGGTCAATTGATTGAGCATGCGATTCTTCGATCCTCCGCCAATCACGCGAATCTGGTCCATTCGCCTTCCGGTAACGTGTTCCAGGCTCAGTAAAACCAACCTGTACTTGAATGCCAGGCTCTCGAGAACCGTGCGCGCGCATGCAGCAGGCTCCTCCGGAATCTCCTGACGAGTCTTCTGGCAGAAAGCGCGAATTGCTCCGGGCATGTCTGTGGCCCGGAGAAAAGATTCATCGTCGGGATCGACGAAGTGTTGAAAAGCCCTCTGCTGCTCAGCCATTTCGATCAATTCGCTATAGGCATAACTGCGGCCTTGCTTCGTCCACGATTGGCGGCATCCTTGCAGCAGCCACAAACCCATCACATTTTTCAGCAGCCGTGTAGTGCCGCTGACGCCTCCTTCATTGGTGAAGTTCAGGCGCAACGAATCGGCTGTGATGACCGGGGTGTCGAGTTCCGTACCCAACAGCGACCATGTGCCTGAACTCAGGAACGTCGTACCGTCGCGCGCCGAAACTGCTGCAACGGCCGATCCTGTATCGTGACAGGCCGGAGCTATGACCGTAGTTCCAGTCAATGAACTCGGCCCCAGGTCGGGCAAGAGCGCACCCACCGTCGATCCCGGTTCCACAATCGGCGCGGGCAGCTCAATGGGCAAATCCAGCCTCTTCATTAGTTCAAACGCCCAGTTTCGGCGCAGCGGATCAACCATCTGCGTCGTCGTTGCGTTCGTAAATTCGCAAAACATGTTTCCGGTGAGCCAATAATTGAACAAATCTGGGATGGTGATCAGATGCTTCGCGCGCTCGATCGCCGCAGGATCGTCACGACATTCCGCATAGAGCTGGTAAAGGGTATTAATCGGCATGAACTGAATGCCGGTCGCGCGATAGATATCTTCTTTCGGGACTCGCCTGTGAACTTCCTGCATCACTCCTTCGGTGCGCCGGTCGCGGTAATGGTAAGGATTGTGCAGCAACTGTCCATTTGCCGCGAGCAGTGCGTAATCGACGCCCCAGGTGTCTACGCCGATGCTGGTAAGTTTGACATTCCCCAAACTGGCCAGGGCATTTTTCACTTCGCTCCAGAGTCTCCCCACATCCCAACGTAGCGACCCCGCATCGTTCAGCGGCACATTCGTGAACCGGTGCACCTCCTGCGCCGTCAGAATTCCCGATTGCAGACGCGCCAGGACTGCGCGTCCACTCTCCGCGCCGAAATCGAAAGCCAAATAGGACTGGGCAGATTCGGGCATCGCAGATTTAGGCGTAAGAAGACACGTTACTGGAATTTTTCGCCGCGCGTTCTTTCGTGATGCGCTCCAGATAACCGCTCTCCCGGAACGCTTCCAAAGGATCCTTTGGCAATCCTTTCGAATTTCGCCATTGTTCGAGCGCCGGCCGAACGTCTGTCGCGAAGGCATCCTGCAGCAAGCTTTCCGCTCGGACTAATTCGCATTTCCTCTGGACCACGGCAAGCTCCGCATAGTCGACCAGGGCGGCCTTCGCGAATAGCTGCTGCGCCATGATCACGGTTTGAATCATCGCCTCAATCTTCCCTTTCAGATTATGGCTCTGGTCCACCATGTACGCGATGTCCGCCTTCTTTCCCGTCTCCCATTCGAAGTAGCCGATCTCGTGAAAAATCCGGAAGATCTGGTACGGATCAATCGAGCCCAGCGTCAAATCATCATCGGCATAGCGGCGATCGTTAAAATGAAATCCACCCAGCATGTCCTCTGACAAAAGCCAGGTCACAATTTGCTCGATATTTTGCGCCGCATAATGATGTCCGGTGTCGACCAGCACCTTAGCCTGCGGACCCGCGGCGCGGGCCAGCAGCAGCGCCATGCCCCAATCCCCAATGTCGGTGTGGTAAAACGCCGGCTCAAACGGTTTGTACTCGATCAACAGCCGCTGTTGCGGCGACAATGCGCCATGCGATTCCTTCAGCGCTTCCTGGAACCACAGCTTCCGTTGCCGGATGTTAGCCGTCCCCGGATAATTCGACCCGTCCGCGAACCACATGGAAATATCGCGGCTATTCAGGCGCTGCCCGATTTCGATGCTGTCTTTCGTATGCTGTAATGCGCGCCGCCGCACTGCTGGCTCGGGATTTCCAAATGACCCGTACTTATATTCCTGGTCCTGAAACAGGTTCGGATTAATCGACCCCGGCGAAACTCCATACTGCGCGGAAAACTTCTTGATCTCATTGCTGCTTTGCACGCCTTCCGGACAATCCCACAGCACATGCAGAGCCACCGTCGGACACACCCCGGTCAACCGATGCACTTGTCCGGCATCGCTGAATTTTTCTTCGGTCGTAGTTGCTGCCGCGGGTTGAATAAATTTCCCGAAGCGCGTACCGGTGTTCGCGAAGCCCCAGGACGGAAGCTCGATCCGAAACCCGTCCAGCGCAGCAAAAATCTTTTCGCTCGTTCGCGCGTCCATGGTTAATCCTCCCTGCCGAATCAGCGGCCAAAAGCCTTTATAGACACAGATTCTACGACGCACCAGCCGCCCTGACTCATATCTGAGAAAATAATGTGCCGGCCGGCCGCCCTTTCGGCTCAGGGCTCTCCATGAACATCGACGCCCACCAGCACTTCTGGATTTACAACTCGAAAGAGTTTGACTGGATCGACGATTCCATGGCCGTGATCCGGCGCAACTTCCTGCCGCAAGATCTGCAGCCCGAGCTCAATGCCAACTCCTTCGGCGGCTCGGTCGTAGTGCAAACGCGTCAGACCTTGGAAGAAACTAGCTGGCTTCTCCGCCTGGCAGAGCACAATCCATCCATCCTCGGCGTTGTCGGCTGGGCCGATTTGCGCTCTCCCGACCTCCACTCGCAGCTAAAGGCTCTCGCGCGCAATACCAAGCTGGTAGGCCTGCGCCACATCGTTCAAAGCGAGGCCGATGACCGCTTCCTGCTGCAACCAGACTTTCTCCGGGGCATTGCGACCCTTGAAGAATTCGATCTCGCCTATGACATCCTGATTTATTCCAAACATCTGCCCGTCGCAGTCGACTTTGTGCAGCGTTTCCCGCGCCAGCGCTTCGTTCTCGATCATCTCGCCAAGCCTCCGATCAAAAATCAGGAAATCGACTCCTGGGCGAAAGGTATTCGCGCTCTGGCCGCATCTTCCAACGTGTTCTGCAAAGTGTCCGGACTAGTCACCGAGGCCGACTGGCAGCATTGGAAACCGTCGGACATAACACCCTATCTCGACGTAGCATTTGAATCGTTCGGGCTCGAGCGCCTCATGATTGGATCCGACTGGCCCGTCTGCCTCGTCGCGGCCTCATACACCCGTGTGGTCAAAATCGTGACCGACTACATTCTCCCGCTCTCGTCCGAATCGCAGGCCGCCGTGATGGGCGGGAATGCCACCCGTTTCTACCGCATCAGCGCTCAGTAAAGCATCCCGCCATTCCGAGCGCAATGCTTTACAATACCCCACGAATGATGCAGGCCAATGTTCTCCAACTCGACCCGCACGACAATGTGTTGATCGCTCTCAGCGACCTGAAAGCCGGCGAGCCCGTCGCCTTCAGCGGCCGCCAATACACTCTCTCCAAGAGCGTCCCCGCCAAGCACAAATTCGCCACGCAGAATCTTGCCGTCGGCGATGAAGTCATCATGTACGGAGTCCTGGTCGGCAAAGCAGCCAAACCCATCGCTGCCGGAGAACTTCTGACCACAGGCAACATTCAGCATCAGGCCGCGCCCTTTCATGAGCAGTCGGGTGAATATCGCTGGCAGCCGCCCGACATCTCGACGTGGAGGCAGCAAACCTTTCTCGGATACCGCCGCTCTGACGGCCAGGTGGGCACCCGCAATTACTGGCTGGTCGTGCCGCTCGTATTTTGCGAGAACAAGAACATCCAGGTCCTGAAGCAATCCCTGGAAGAAGAGCTTGGCTTCGCCGCGCCGCAACCCTACCGCCGCCAGGTAGCCGAACTGGTGAGCGCATACCGACACGGCGGAACTCAAGCTCCTGAACTCGTGACGGCAGCGCCTCCTCCTGCCCGCGATCGATTATTCGAAAACGTGGATGGTATCCGTTTTCTGCTTCACGAAGGCGGCTGCGGCGGCACCCGGGAAGATTCCAACAATCTTTGCGGCCTCATCGCGGGCTACATTCATCATCCGAATGTCGCCGGCGCCACCGTGCTAAGCCTGGGCTGCCAGCACGCGCAGATCGGGATCCTTCGCGAAGAAATTCGCAAGCGCAATCCGAACTTCGACAAGCCCCTGTTCATCCTCGAACAGCAACGCAGCGGATCCGAAGCGGCCATGATGTCAGAAGCGATCCGCCAGACTTTTTCCGGTCTCGTCGAAGCCAATCAGGCCCGGCGCACCGCTTCTCCCTTGTCCGCATTGTGTGTTGGCCTCAAGTGCGGCGGCTCGGATGGTTTTTCGGGCCTTTCGGCGAATCCCGCCATCGGTCACACTTCCGACCTGCTCGCCGCTCTCGGCGCCCGCTCCATCCTCTCGGAGTTCCCGGAACTTTGCGGTGTCGAGCAAGAACTCATCAACCGCAGCCGGAGCCAGGCCGTGGGCAATCGCTTTATTCAGTTGATGCGCGACTACGCCGCGCGCGCCGCTGCTGTCCGATCGGGCTTCGACATGAATCCTTCCCCAGGCAACATGCGTGACGGTCTTCTAACCGATGCCATGAAGTCCGCCGGAGCTGCCAAAAAGGGTGGCACCTCTCCCGTCACCGCCGTGCTCGACTACCCTGAGTATTCCACCGAACCTGGCCTGAATCTGCAGTGCACTCCCGGCAACGACGTCGAATGCGTCACAGCGCAAGTCGGAGCCGGCGCTTCGGTCGTGTTGTTCACCACCGGCCTCGGCACGCCCACCGGCAATCCAATCGCGCCCGTCGTGAAGCTTTCCACCAATTCCGATCTTGCTCGCCGCATGGCCGACATCATCGACATCGACACAGGAGCAGTCATCGCGGGCGAAAGAACCATTCAGCAGATGGGAGAGGCCATTCTGGATTTCACGATTCAAGTCGCCAGCGGAGAGGTCCGGATCAAAGCCGAGCAGAAGGCGCAGGAAGATTTCATTCCCTGGAAACGAGGCGTCTCGCTCTGACCGAGCCGGCCTCCATTCCGCGGTCGTTTCAGCTGGACGGTAAAGTTGCCGTTGTCACTGGTGCGGGCAGCGGCATCGGTCGCGCTATCGCATCGAAATTTGCGGAGCAGGGCGCGGCCATTCACGTTCTCGACATCAACGAAAACGCGGCAAATGAAACCTGCCATCAAATCAATGCACACGGCGGCATTGCCTCCGCTTACCGCTGCGATGTTACCGATCACCCCTCAGTCAAAACGCTTTTGCAAGAGATCTCTCGCCGGCAACGCATCCACATCCTCGTCAACAACGCCGGCATCTCGCATATTGGCACCGTCGAGAGCACGACGCCTGAGGATTTCGACCGCGTCCTCGCCATCAACGTAAAAGGCTATTACAACTGCATGCACGCAACTGTCGGTCACATGAAGGACTCCGGCGGCGGAGTAATCCTGAACATGGCGTCCATTGCCGGATCTGCCGGCCTGCCCGACCGCTTCGCCTACTCCATGAGCAAGGGCGCCGTAATCGCCATGACGTACTCTGTGGCCCGCGACTACCTCGCCCATAACATTCGCTGCAACTGCATCTCGCCCGCGCGGGTTCACACTCCCTTCGTGGACGACTACCTTCAGAAAAATTATCCCGGCCGCGAGAAAGAAATGTTCGACAAGCTATCGAAGGCGCAGCCCATCGGACGCATGGGCATCCCCGAGGAGGTGGCCTCTCTTGCGCTGTTTTTGTGCTCCGACGAGGCGGCCTTCATTACTGGAGTGGACTACCCGCTCGATGGAGGCTTCATCAACCTGCGAGGTTAGCGCATGGACCTGGACCTGAAAGACAAAGTAATTATCGTCACCGGCGGCGCCAAAGGAATCGGCGCAGCCATCGTGCGCGCCTGTGCTGCCGAAGGGGCGATTCCCGTCATCGTCGGCCGCGACGCCGAAGCCGGCAAGCAAGTGCAAACCGATCTGCAGAAACAAGGATCCAGGTGTGAACTCATCACCGTCGATCTCTCCACTCCCGAAGCATGTGCTCAATCCATCGACAAAACTTTAAAAAGCTTGGGCCGCATCGACGGACTGGTCAATAATGCAGGCCGCAACGACAAGGTAGGCCTCGAGCACGGCAATCCGGCCGAGTACGTCGCATCGCTCAATCGGAATCTCGTGCATTACTATGCCATGGCCCACTATGCTCTGCCTCATCTGAAAAAATCGCGCGGATCGATCGTCAATATCGGTTCCAAAACTGCCGTCACCGGACAGGGGAGCACCTCCGGGTACGCCTCCTCTAAGGGCGCAATCATGGCCCTCACCCGCGAATGGGCGGCAGAACTCTTGCCCTACGGCATTCGCGTCAACACCGTCATTCCCGCCGAAGTCATGACTCCCCTGTATCGCAGTTGGCTCGATACCTTTCCCCATCCAGAAGAGAAATTGAAAAACATTCTTTCGAAAATCCCCCTGGAAAAACGTATGACTACTTCCGAGGAAATTGCCGCAATGGTCGTGTTTCTGATCTCCTCCAAGTCCAGCCACACAACCGGGCAGCACCTCTTCGTCGACGGTGGTTACACGCATCTCGATCGCGCCCTAACCTGAGGACTGAATGAGTTCATCCGCACCGATCACCGAGCGCCGTTACGTGGTCCCGCTGGTTCTGGTAACCAGCCTGTTCTTTCTCTGGGCCATCGGCGTGAACATCAACGACATTCTCATCCAGCACTTCAGGAAGGCGTTCGGTCTCACCGACTTTCAGTCCTCGTGGATTCAGGCCGCTTTCTTTGGCGGATATTTTCTGGCTGCCCTGCCCGCAGGATGGCTGATGCAGAGGCTCGGCTATAAGCGAGGCATTTTGATTGGCCTGCTGGTCTGCGCAACGGGCGCGGCTCTCTTTATTCCTGCAGCCTCCATTCGCGTCTACGCGTTCTTTCTCTTCGCCCTTTTTGTGATGGCTTGCGGACAGTCGGTCCTCGAAGTTGCCGCCAATCCTTACGTGACTACGCTCGGCCCCGAGCAAAGCTCCGAACGGCGTCTCAACCTGGCGCAGTCTTTCAATGCCACCGGCGCGGTGCTCGTTGCGCTTCTCGGTTCCCGCTTTATTCTCTCCGGCATTGAGCACACTCCAGCCGAGATTGGCGCCATGACCCCGGCGCAGCTGACCGCCTATCGCGTGTCTGAAGCCAACATGGTGAAGACACCGTATCTCTTTATCAGCGGATTATTTCTTTTCGTTGCCGTGCTGATTTTCCTGACGAAGCTTCCCGAGATCCGCGAAACTTCGCTCGATCGCGCAGATCCTTCCCGCCCACGCCTCAGCGGCACCGTTGCCTTCCCTCACCTGATCAAAGGAGTGCTCGCTCAATTTTTATATGTTGGGGCGCAGGTCGGCGTTGCCAGCTTCATCATTCGCTTCATCGAATTCACGTTGCCCGGAACGCACGAGAAGGTAGCCGCTCATTATTTGCAACTGCATTTGGCGGGCTTCATGATTGGGCGGTTCAGCGGCTCAGCCATCATGAAGAAAGTCGCAGCCCCGCGCTTGCTGAGCGTGTTTGCCGCAGGATCGCTGCTTAGTCTTCTAGTAGTTCTGTTTGCTGCCGGCACCGCACCCGCCTGGGCGATTGTGCTGATCGGATTCTTTCACTCCATCATGTTTCCCACCATTTTTGCGCTCAGCATCAAGAGTCTCGGCCCTTACACCAAGCTCGGATCGTCTCTGCTGGTCATGTCCATCATCGGCGGCGCCGCCTGCCCCGCCATTATGGGACGAATCTCCGATGCGTGGAATATCCAGCACGCGTTCATCATCCCGCTGATTTGCCACGCTTACGTGTTTTACTTCGCAGTGTGGGGATACCGTCCCGCTGCAACCACGGACGCTGCCCCAACCTTGCCCATTCCCGCCACAGAGGTCGAATGAAACGACGCTACTGCCTTACCCTCAACTTGCAAGACGATCCCAAGCTCATTGCGGAATACAAGCGCTACCACCAGAAAATCTGGCCCGAGATCACGCGCAGCATCAAAGACTCCGGCATAGACGACATGGAGATTTATCTGCTGGGAACGCGCATGTTCATGATCATGGAAGTGAACGAAACGTTTTCGTTCGAAGCCAAGAGCAAAGCGGATCAACTCAATCCCAAGGTCCAGGAATGGGAACAGCTCATGTGGAGGTTCCAGCAGGCCTTGCCCCAGGCAAAGCCCGGAGAAAAATGGCTGCTGATGGAACGAATCTTCACCTTGGAAAAATGAATATTCCGCCATCGTTTCGAGTTGTGAAACTTCTCTAGCCCACAACGTTCACCAGCGTCCCCACACCCGTAATCGAAATCCGAATCTGGTCGCCCTGCCTTAAAGTAAAAGAGTCCGGCGGAACAATGCCGGTTCCCGTAAGCAGAAAGCATCCTTGGGGAAAGACATTGTCGCGATAGAGATATTCCACCAGTGTCGCGCAATCGCGTTTCATCGCGCTAAGCGCGGTAGACCCGGCAAAGCTCGTCGCGCCATCTCGCACAATCTCCAACTCGATTTTCGTTGACGGCGGCGGAGGACTTGAAGAAATCACCACGCCCGGCCCGAGAGCGCAACTTCGGTAGTAAACCTTCGCTTGCGGCAGATAAAGCGGGTTCTCTCCTTCAATATCGCGCGAGCTCATGTCATTGCCGATCGTATATCCTACGATCTTTCCCGCCGGGTTGATCAGCAACGCCAACTCCGGTTCCGGCACCGACCAGGTTGCATCCCGCCGGATCCCGACCCTTCCGCGATGCCCCACTACCCTGCTGGGAGTGCCCTTGAAAAATAGTTCAGGCCGCTCTGCCGAATAGACGCGGTCATAAAAATCGCCGCCGCCGGCCGATTTCGATTCCTCCATTCGCGCATCGCGGCTTCGAAAATACGTAACCCCCGCCGCCCACACTTCCTGCGAGCCAATCGGCGCGTGAATGTGCAAATCTTCCAACCGCACCTCTCGCAGGGAGTCTCGCATGATTTCGTTTAGATGGGTTTGAAGGTCATCCCGCGCGATCAATTCATCCCAGGTGCAATTGGAGAGCAGATAGCTCTTCTCCTCGCGCTCCGCCACGCACCCAGAATCCGTGCGGTAAAGCCTGATCAAAGGTTCAGACATAAGCCGCGATTTTACATGAACGCACTTTGGCTACGAGGTCGCGTCGCCTTTTCGAAGCCAGAATCAGCCACGTAGAGACGGACGCATTCGTCCGTCCTCTTTGCGCGTCGACCGCAATCCATAATCTGGCATTTGTCATCCCACAATCTGCAGGCATACGCTAGTACGCAGGAGTCTTCTATGAGCACGATCGAAGTCAGCACACCAGCCGAAATACTTGAACTCAGCCCTTATGCTCCTACCCGTGCCACGATCGACGAGCAGCCTCTCAGCCCCGATGAGTTGCTCAAGACCGAAACCTATTGGCGCGCCTGCAACTATCTCAGCCTCGGCATGATCTACCTGCAGGAGAATCCCCTGCTGGCCGAACCGCTGCGTCCCGAGCACATCAAGAACCGACTGCTCGGGCATTGGGGAACCAGTCCCGGGCTGTCCCTGATCTACATTCATCTGAATCGGCTGATTAAGAAATACGACCTGGACATGATCTTCCTCGCGGGCCCAGGCCACGGAGCGCCTGGAGTTCTGGGGCCGACCTACCTGGAAGGAACATATTCTGAGATCTATCCCGAGAAGAGCCTCGATCCCGAGGGTCTGCGCGAATTCTTCAGGCAGTTCTCGTTTCCCGGAGGCATCGGCAGCCACTGCACGCCGGAAACTCCAGGCTCGATTCATGAAGGTGGAGAACTCGGCTACGTTCTCTCGCATGCGTGCGGCGCGGCCTTCGACAATCCTGAGTTGATCGTTGCCGCGGTGGTGGGCGACGGCGAATCTGAAACTGGACCGCTGGCCACTTCGTGGCACATCAACAAGTTTCTGAATCCCGCGCGCGATGGAGCGGTTCTGCCCATCCTGCATCTGAACGGCTACAAGATCGACAATCCCACGCTGCCGGCCCGAATCTCGCATGAGGAACTCGAAAGCCTGTTCCGTGGCTACGGCTGGACGCCTTACTTCGTCGAAGGCTCCGATACCGGAAGCATGCACCAGGCGATGGCGGCCACAACCGAACATTGCATTCGAGAAATTCGTCAATATCAGCAGACAGCGCGACAGCAGGGCTTTTCCACCCGTCCGCGCTGGCCGATGATCGTGCTGCGCTCGCCCAAGGGTTGGACCGCGCCGCGCGAGGTCGAAGGGCATTATCTTGAAGGGTTCTGGCGCTCTCATCAGGTGCCTCTGCCTGCAGCCAAGAAAGATGCGGTTCAACTTCGCATTCTCGAGGACTGGATGCGCTCGCAGAAGCCGGACCAGTTTTTCGATGGCGAGGGGAATCTCGCTCCGGTATTTCGCGACCTCGCGCCGCAAGGCAGGCGGCGCATGAGCGCTAATCCTCACGCCAATGGCGGACGTTTGAAGAAATCGCTGCGCTTGCCCGATTTTCGCGATTACGCCAATCCGACCCAGAAGCCCGGCAAGAGCATGGCAGAAAACACGCGTCCTTTGGGGCACATGCTGGCCGACGTGATGAAGTTGAATCCTCACAATTTCCGCCTCTTTGGTCCCGACGAAACTACTTCGAACAAACTCGATGACGTATATACGGTGAGCAAGAAATTCTGGATCGAAGAACGCTTCCCCGAGGACAACGACGGCGGCAATCTAGCCAACGACGGCCGAGTAATGGAAATGCTCAGCGAGCACACGCTGGAAGGAATGCTGGAAGGGTATCTACTCACAGGCCGTCACGGATTCTTCTCCACCTACGAAGCCTTTGTCCACATCATCGACTCGATGTTCAACCAGTACGCCAAGTGGCTGGAAATCTGCAACCACCTGTCGTGGAGAGATTCCATCGCTTCGCTCAACCTGCTCATCACCTCCACGGTGTGGCGGCAAGATCACAATGGCTTCACGCACCAGGACCCCGGTTTTCTCGATGTAGTCGTAAACAAGAGCGCCAACGTCACGCGCATCTATCTTCCGCCCGATGTGAACTGCCTGCTCTCAGTCGCCGACCACTGCCTGCGCAGCCAGAACTATGTGAACGTGATCGTCTCTGACAAGCAGAAACACTTGCAATTTCTGAATATGGATGCAGCGATCACGCATTGCACCAAGGGAATCGGCATCTGGGATTGGGCCAGCAACGACGAATCGGGCGAACCGGATGTGGTCATGGCTTCGGCCGGCGATATTCCCACCCAGGAAGCATTGGCTGCGACCGCGCTACTGCGCAAGGAGTTTCCCGACCTGAAGATCCGCTTCATCAACGTGGTCGACCTCTTAAAGCTGCAGCCGACGAGCGAGCATCCGCATGGCTTGCCCGACCGCGACTTCGATTCGCTGTTCACGACCGATAAGCCGGTGATGTTCAACTTCCACGGATATCCGCAGCTGATTCACCGGCTCGCGTATCGCCGGACGAACCATCCCAACATCCATGTTCGCGGCTACAAGGAACAAGGCAACATCAACACGCCGCTGGAACTGGCCATCAACAACAATGTGGACCGCTTCAGCCTCGCAATGGATGTGGTCGACCGCGTGCCTCGCCTGCAGAAGATCGGCGGGCACGCCAAGGAGCGGTTCCTGAACCAGCAGATCGAGTGCCGCAATTACGCGCACCAGTACGGCATCGACAAACCGGACGCAACGGATTGGACTTGGCCTTACTAAGTAGGGCGGGCATCTTGCCGGCTGTGGCGTCGCGCTACGATGGGTGCGGCTCGCCGCGAATGACGCGCACGGTGTCGCGTGCGATCAGCAGTTCCTCGTCGGTAGGGATGGCGTAGGCGAGCAGCTTGGAATCTTCAGTCGAGATCATGCCTTCGCGGCCGATGGTCTGCTCATTCTTCGCGGCGTCAACATGAAGTCCAGCCCATTCCATGTTCGAGCAAATGCGGGAGCGAACGTCGGACGAATTCTCTCCGATGCCGCCGGTGAACACGATAGCATCGGCTCCTCCCATCGCGGCCAGATACGCGCCAATGTATTTGCGGGCGCGGTAGCAGAACACTTCGATGGCAAGCCGGACGCGGCGGTCGTCGTGTTCTTTGAGTTCTGCCTGTAGCTCGCGCATGTCGTTGGTCAACCCGGAGATTCCCAGCAGGCCTGATTGCGTGTTGAGCAGCGTGTCCACTTCCGATGAAGACAGTCCCTCTTTCCGCGCGATCACGCTGACGATGGCGGGATCGAGATCGCCGGAACGAGTGCCCATGACCAGGCCTTCGAGAGGGGTCATGCCCATGGACGTGTCTACGGAAGAGCCGTTCTTGACTGCGGCGGCGGAGCAGCCGTTGCCGAGATGCAGCGTGATGATATTGGTCTGCTCGCGGGTCAAGCCGCGCAGGGCGCGGTAGCGGAATGCCACGTAACGATGCGACGTTCCGTGAAATCCGTAGCGCCGAATGCGATGGCGGCGATACAGGTGATACGGAATCGCGTATAGGTAAGCCTGCTCGGGGATGGAATGATGGAATGAGGTGTCGAAGACCGCGACCTGCGGCACATCTTTGCCGAACAGATCGCGAGCGGCGAGAATCCCCTTCACGTTATTGGGATTGTGCAGCGGCGCGAGGTCGATGCAGTCTTCGATGCCCTTGATAACGCGATCATCGATCAAGGTGGATTCCTTGAACAACTCGCCTCCATGGACAACTCTGTGTCCAACGCCGTGAACGTCAGCGGTGCTCTTGATCTCGGAGACACGCGAGCGGTCAGAGGCGATGTAGCGGACGATATAATCCAGCGCCGCGGCCATGTCGCGAAGAGGCGCGGTCAGAGTCTGGTCAGGATCGTCGCGATGCCGGATGCGGAGAATGGCTTCGCCGCCGATTCCCTCCACTTCGCCGCGGCAGATTCGATCGTCTTTGTACTGCTTGATCTGCTCAAGGTCGGTGGCGATCACCTGGAACTTCAAGCTCGAGCTTCCCGAGTTCAGCACCAGCACGTTCATGGAGAAGCCTTTCTTCTGACAACAGCATCGCACGCACGAGAAGCTGTGTCATCTGGCCGTCGGGCTCGCGACCCGCAGGGTAGAATCGGAATGATGAAGTTGCGTTGGTCCATTTGCGCGCTGCTGGCGGGATTGGCGGCGTTTGCGCCGGCAATTCGGGCGCAAACGTCGGCGCCCAGCGCAGCAGCGACGCAGAAGGCAGAGCAACTGCGTGCCGTGTTGCAACAGGCGGCTGAAGCCATGCACAAGGGAGATCTTGCCACAGCGTCTGAGTCGCTGAGGCAGGCGTTGGCGATTGATCCTGATTCCATGGCGGCGCTGAACAATCTGGGCATTGTGCTCTCGCACGAAGGCAAGCCTGCGGAGGCGATTCCGCTTTACGAGCACGCGCTCAAAGTCCGTCCCGGCGATGAAACCACCGAGCGCAATCTTGCGGTGGCGTATTTCAAGATGCAACGCTATCGGGCAGCCTGGCGTTTGCTGCAGCCGATGACCAGCAAGCATCCGAAGGATTTCCAGTTGCTCGATCTCTCCGGCCTGAGCCTGTTTGCTCTGGACCGCTACAAAGAGGCGGCGGAATACCTGGAGCGCGCCAATCAGGCGGATCCGTCGGACATGGCGACGCTCGACATTCTGGGCAAGGCTTATCTGAAGACCAAGAACTACAAAGCGCTTCCCAGCGTGTTCGAGCGGATCATGAAGATCAATCCGAACTCGGCTTCGGCGCACGTGATGATGGGGAATGCTTACGATGACATGTCGGACCGTGCCAATGCCATCAAGGAATACCAGGCGGCGGTTGCGGCCGATCCGAATTTCATGGGGGCGCATTCGGGGCTGGGATACCTGTACTGGCGGGAAGGAAAATTCGAGGACGCGGAAAAAGAAATGCGCGCCGAATTGAAGAACTATCCGACAGACCCGGTGGCGAACTGCATTCTGGGAGAGATTCTTTATAACAACTCGCAACTGGAAGATGCACGTTCGCGTTTCGAGCAAGCGCTCAAGTCGAACCCGCGCTACGGAGAGGCTTTGTTGTGGCTGGGCAAGACCGAGCTCGGGTTGGACCATCCCGAGAAAGCGATTCCGCCGCTGCGGAAGGCGATCCAACTCGATCCGGAGGATGCGGAGGCTCACTTTGTGCTCGGAACTGCGCTGCGCCGTTCAGGGCACAACGAAGAAGGAATGAAGGAGCAGAAGCTCTCGCTGGCGCTTCGGGCCAAGAAGGGAAAGTGAGAAGTGATCAGTGACCAGTGACCAGTGACCAGTGATCAGTGTCCAGTGTGAGTGAAGTTTCGAGTTTCGAGTTTCGAGTTTCGCGTTTCAAAGGCTCAACTTCAATGCCGTCGCCCCGCCGATTTGATACCCCTCCCCTCCCCCTTGATCTATTTGAATCATCGACTTGCCGGGAAAACTCTGAATAATCTATTGCTTTCAATATTTTGCGGGCAAAATCTTGATTCCAAAGGGGATTTACCCTAAGAGCGCTGCACTTCTTTTTTGATCTTTCCCGGTAAAATACCTCTTTTCAACGGGTTGCAAAGAGTGCCGACGGGCCATGCCTTGCAAAATCTTGAGCCTTTAGGACTTACACCTAAATTATTCAAATCACAGGACTTATTGGTCAGTTGTCAAAGACCGGAACATTCGCGCTTTTGCGCTCTTCGCATGATGGAACTTCGAGGCTGTGGAGCGCAAGGTCAGATGGTAATTATCCCTTGACAACAAGGAGAAGATATGGCAAAGTGAGGGCATGAACCGCCGACAAACGATTCCTGCCGAACTCCGCTACACCTTCCGGCAATTCGACCAAGACTTTCCGACCGACGATGCCTGCCTTGAGCAG